>JAPKBG010000001.1 GCA_028823485.1 Methylophilaceae bacterium
AATAAAAAAGAAGAATAAAAAAGAAGAATAAAAGTGGCGATTACAGATTGGCCTGCAAGTGAGCGGCCGCGAGAGTGGTTAACAGCGTGCGGCGCTCAAGCGCTATCACACGCGGAGTTGTTAGCGATATTTTTACGCTTTGGAGTGGTAGGCAAAAGTGCAGTTGATTTAGCCCGCGATTTATTGTTACAGGTCGGGAGTCTGAATGGCGTGTATGCGGCTAGTGAAAAAGAAATTAGCTTGGTGCATGGTATTGGCGCGAGTAAGTATGTGCAGCTACAGGCTGTTTTGAAATGAGTCAGCGGGCATTGAGTGAGCAAATACAAGAACGAGATATATTAAGTCCGCCACAACAAGTGCGAGACTATCTAAAGCCTAAACTTTTTAACCAGCTAAAAGAAGTTTTTGTCATTTTTTTAGATGCACAAAATCGCTTGGTGGCGACAAAGGAGGTGTTTGCAGGGACATTAACGCAAACCAGTGTTTATTCTCATGAAGTGGTGAGGCGTGCTTTGTAGTTTAATGCCGCTGCTGTGATGTTTGCACATAATTACCCTTCAGGTATCGCCAATCAAAGCCGTGCTGATGAAATGATTACACAAGAGTTGAAGAAAGCATTGGCATTGGTTGATGTCCGCGTGTTAGGTCACTTTATCGTGGGGGGCAATGAAACATTGCCTTTTGTCGAGGCTGGTTTATTGTAAATATTCAGTCTAGAATAGGTCTGTTTTAAGAGGCCTTCTGTTCGGGGCTACATCGATTATTTAATGAGTAGAATGCAATAATATTATGCCGAAATTTTTAAAGTCAATTGTTTGGTTTGCTGTCGCCATGCTAGGTGCTTATGCACTTTCTGGTATTGCACTCAGCCGTGGTGAGAGTATTAATGCCATTTGGATGGTCACTGCTGCTGTTTGTATTTATGCCATCGCCTATCGCTTTTATGCCGCATGGCTTGCCGCAAAAGTACTAACTGTCGATGAAACGAGAGCGACACCAGCTGAGCGGTTAGATAATGGCAGAGACTTTTTGCCAACCAATAAATGGATTGTGTTTGGGCACCACTTTGCAGCTATCTCTGGCCCCGGGCCTTTGATTGGGCCAACACTAGCCGCACAGTTTGGTTACTTGCCAGGCACCTTATGGATACTCATTGGTGTAGTATTAGGTGGCGCGGTACAAGATATGGTGACCTTGTTCTTCTCTACACGTCGTAATGGACGTAGTTTGGGGCAAATGGCGCGTGATGAAATTGGTTCGATTGGCGGTACTGCTGCACTAATCGGCACTTTTATGATAATGATTATTCTGATTGCTGTGTTGGGACTGGTGGTTGTTAACGCCATGAAACATAGCCCTTGGGCAACATCAACGATTGCTGCAACCATTCCTATAGCCATGATTGTTGGACTTTATATGCGTCATATTCGCCCTGGCCGTGTGTTGGAAGCTTCGGCGATTGGTGTCGCCTTATTGCTACTTTCGGTACTGGCAGGCGGATGGATTGATCATAGTGCCACTTTGCGAGTTCTATTCGACCACGAAGGTTTGCCGTTAGCCTATGCGATTATTCTGTATGGTTTTGCCGCGGCAGTGTTGCCAGTGTGGTTATTACTAGCACCACGAGATTACCTGTCAACGTTCATGAAGTTAGGTACGATATTCTTATTAGCCATCGCGATTGTGGTCTTGCAACCAGAAATACACATGCCAGCTGTCACTCAGTTTATTGATGGCACAGGCCCTATCTTTGGTGGCAAGCTATTTCCGTTTGTTTTTATCACCATTGCTTGTGGTGCAGTATCTGGTTTTCATGCCCTAATTGCTTCTGGCACTACACCAAAACTCATCACTAACGAGCGTGATATCCGCATGATTGGTTATGGTGGCATGTTGCTAGAAAGTTTTGTTGCCATGATGGCAATGATCGCAGCTACAGTATTGGAGCCTGGGGTATTCTTTGCGATCAATAGTCCAGCAGGTGTGGTTGGTCAAACAGCTGTCGAGGCCGTTGCGACTATTAATAGTTGGGGCTTTCCCGTGACAGTTGAGCAAATGGAACAATTAGCAAAAGACATGGGTGAGTCCAGTTTATTTGCACGCACAGGTGGCGCGCCTAGTTTGGCTGTTGGTATGGCTAGTATTTTTGCCAGTGCTTTTGGTAAGAGCTTGTTAGCGCTGTGGTACCACTTTGCGATTATGTTTGAGGCGCTGTTCATCTTGACCACACTTGATGCTGGTACACGCGTTGGGCGCTTTATGTTGCAAGATATTTTGGGCAACTTTAATCAAAAACTTGGTGAAACTTCTTATATGCCCTCTGTTATTTTAACTAGTGGTTTAGTTGTCGCAGGCTGGGGTTACTTTTTATATATCGGCGTGATTGACCCGAATGGAGGCGTTAATATCTTGTGGCCATTGTTTGGTATTGCAAATCAAATGTTAGCGGCGATTGCTTTGTGTGTGGCCACTAGTATCATCGTTAAATCAGGTAAAGCCCGATATGCTTGGGTCACTGGGCTACCGCTTACGTGGTTAGTTGTTATTACCAGCACAGCAGCTTATGAAAAAATCTTTAGCGATGATATTCGTGTTGGCTTCTTTGCAGCGGCTAATCATCTGAGTGCACAATTGTTATCAGGGGTATTAAGTGTTGAGAAGGCGGCTGTTGCACCACGATTGATATTCAATCAACATTTAGATGCTTATCTTACGATGTTCTTTGTGTTCGTATTATGGATTGTCGTGATTGATATGATTAATATTTCACGCCGTTATTTGCAAGGAAAAAAAGTGCTAGCTTCTAGCGAAGAACCATATGTGAAAACGGCATTGGAGTAGTTGATGTTTAACAAGATTAAACATATATGGCGCGTTATACGTCGCCTTTCTGGCGACGATGCCTATGAGCGATACTTAACCCACCATGCGCAATTTCACGCGACCATGGTTGATGCGCCAGAACCATTATCACGCAAAGCCTTCTTTAAGCTGTGGCAGGATAAGAAGTGGACGGGTATTAACCGTTGCTGCTGAGTGGCTGTTGTTAGTTAATGCTTAAAGCGCTGTTGATAAGCAGCGCGTAGCACCCAAATGCCAATCAGCACCATAGGCAAGCTTAACCATTGCCCCATGGATAAGCCTAGTTCTAATAAACCTAAAAAGTCGTCGGGCTGGCGGGTGAATTCAACCAAATACCTGAAGCTTCCATAACCAATCAAAAACAATGCAGAAATCGCACCAGTTGGTCTTTGTTTGTTTGAGAACCACCACAATAGGATAAACAAAACAACACCTTCTAAAGAAAATTCATAAAGCTGTGATGGGTGGCGAACAAGGTTGTCTGCTGCTTGTGGGAAAATCATCCCCAAAGGACTGTCGGTTACACGTCCCCATAACTCACCATTAATAAAGTTACCCATGCGCCCAGCACCTAGACCAATAGGCACTAATGGCGCAACAAAATCCATGGTTTTTAACCAAGGTTGCGGATATTTCTTATTAAATAAGAACATGGCAACCAGCACGCCCAAGAAGCCACCATGAAAGCTCATACCACCTTGCCAAACGGCCAATATCTCAAGTGGATTGTGAATAAAGTGACTGGCTTGGTAAAACACGACGTAACCTAATCGGCCGCCCAAAATAACGCCCATAGCACCATAAAACAAAGCATCATCAAGCATGGCTTCAGTCCAGCTGAACCATAGCTTATGTTTGATTTGGTGTCTGCCTAGTAATAAAAAACCTAAAAATCCAGTTAAATACATTAAGCCATACCAGTGGATGCCAAATGACCCAAGGTGTACTGCTATGGGGTCAAATTGAGGGTGCGTGAAAATCATGGTCTTCCTTATCGTTCAAGCTGATTATACGTGCTACTCGCTATCGTGAACATAGCGATGATGCCTGCCTGTTTGTATTGGAAGATATTAGCTGGTGGTGTGGCCGCTATATTGGTTTAATCTAGTAAGAAGCTAGCCCGCTAAAGTCTTCATCAGTTAGAATAACACTTTATTCAGTTTAGTTGGATTTAGCTATGCCTCAATATCGTTCTCGTAACACTACTCATGGACGTAATATGGCTGGCGCACGTGCATTATGGCGTGCTACTGGCATGAAAGACGGTGATTTTGATAAGCCAGTTATCGCTATTTCAAACTCATTTACACAATTTGTTCCGGGTCACGTACATTTAAAAGACATGGCCCAATTAGTAGCGCGTCAAATTGAAAAAGCGGGCGGTGCCATTGGGCTTGTGGAAGAAGGCGATACGATTGAAATTGACATCCCTAACAGGTCGATTAATTTGAAAATAAGCGATGCTGATTTAGCAACACGACGCACTGAAATGGAGGCAAAAGGAAAGAATGCATGGAAGCCAGTTGATCGAGACCGTCAGGTTTCACCTGCTTTGCGTGCTTATGCGGCGATGAGTACAAGTGCTGCCTTTGGTGCAGTACGTGATGTCTCGCAAATTGAAAAAGGATAAGGATGAATACAGAGCTAGCAATGTTAGACAATATGCCAGTTACAAAAAAACGACTCAAATTACATCCGTATGTTAACCAGGCGCAAGACGACTCTGGTCTACAGTACTTAGAAATTGATAACCCATTAGCGACGGCTAAAATTGCGTTGCAAGGTGCGCACGTTATCGCTTGGCAGCCGAAATTTTTGTCAGCACCAGTGTTGTGGACGTCTAGTAATGCAAGGTTTACCAAAGGCCGCTCTATCCGTGGCGGTGTACCTATTTGTTGGCCTTGGTTTGGTAACCATCCAACCGATAGTACTTTTTGTCCACATGGTTTTGCGCGCGTGATTCCATGGCGTGTAATGGATGTTGATGCCACTCCAACCGGTGCAACACGGATTACGCTAATCATGCAGGTGACTGATGAGGCTAAGCGTCAACTGTCTTATCCTTACGAGCTTAGCTTGGTGATTACCATCGGACGCCGTTTTCGGGTTGAGTTGGCGACGACTAACCATGCAGAACATCCATTTGTGATTAGTGAGGCCTTACATACTTACTTTAATGTGAGTGATATTGGTAATATTGAAATTACAGGTTTGCAAGATTATGTGTACGCAGATAAACGGCTGAAGTATGAGCGCAATGTAGAACACAATGCGCTCACGTTTGATGGTGGCGAGTATGATCGAGTGTATATTGACCATAGTAGCGATTGCGCCATTCATGATGAAGGCTACAATCGTATTATTCATGTTTCAAAATCAGGTAGTTCCACGACGGTTGTTTGGAATCCAGGTGAAGAAAAAGTGGCACAAATGAGTGATATGGGCACAGGGGATGAATGGCGTAAAAGCATTTGTGTAGAAACCACGAATGCTTTAGATAATATGGTGGTTATCAATCCTGGCCGTAAGCATGTGTTAAGTGCTGAGTATTCTGTTGAAACGATGTAATTAGAGACATGTAATTAAAAAAGATTGATGTTAGTCAACTTTTTAATACGATGCGGCGTTACACTATTTATTACAGATGTACATTGTTGATAATTTTTAACTATAGTTATCATAGAATCTTTAGGTTCGTGATTCTTTCAAATACTTAAGGAGGTGAAATGAAAGCATTTTTACTAGTAGTACTAGCAACTGGCGCTTTAATGATGGCAGGGCAAGCATCAGCAAGTGAAGCACTGGCAAAGAAAAGCGGATGTTTAGCTTGTCATGGTGTGGATAAAAAAGTATTAGGTCCTGGTCTTAAGGATGTTGCAGCAAAATATAAAGGTGATGCTTCAGCTGAAGCAAAGCTAGTTGCTAAAGTTAAAGCAGGTGGCAGTGGTGTTTGGGGCCCTATCCCAATGCCAGCAAACAGTCCACAAATTAAAGACGCAGATATTAAATCTATCGTTATGTGGGTATTATCATTGTAACTTAAGTGATTTGAATAAAAAGTCAGCTTATAGCTGGCTTTTTTATGTCTAGTATTTATTGCTGTTAACTAGTTAACAGCAATATGAAGACAGCAATGATAGCAATTGGCGCGATGAAGCTATTAGCAAGCCGCCATAATTGATAACTGCTTTTTTTAAGGTTGAGTTCTTGCTGTGAATACTGCTTCTGCATAAAGTGTCCTGCAAATATAGCCATCAGTAATCCACCAAGTGGCAACATGATTGTGCTGGTGAGTTTGTCCAGTGTATCGAATATACCTAAACCAAATGCCACTTTCACATCTTGCCATATGTTAAATGAGAGCAGCACTGCAACACCAACGACCCATATTAATAGACCTAGCCCTGTAGCAGCCAGTTTGCGGCTAACCTTGGTATTTTCAACAACCCAAGCAATGGTTGGCTCGACTAAAGACATGGCGGATGTAGCCGCTGCAAATGCCACTAGAATAAAGAATAAGGTGCCAAAGAAGTTACCCCAAGGCATATGACCAAATGCGATAGGCAATGTTTGGAAGATAAGGCCAGGACCCGCCCCCGGCTCTAGTTGGTTGGCAAACACCAATGCGTAGATGGCTAATCCAGCAAATAAACCTAATAAGCTGTCAGCGATTGCGATATAAATAGACGTGCGGGCAATAGAGGCATCACGCTGTAAGTAAGATCCATAAACCATAATGGAACCCATGCCGATACTCAGTGAGAAAAAGGCATGGCCTAGCGCATTTAAAGCCGCAGTGGCTGTGATTTTTGAGAAGTCAGGGGTGAACATAAAGGTTGCTGATGCTGCCATATCTCCGACTGACATACTATACCCAAGTAATACCAATAAAATGGCAAACAGAGAAGGGATTAAAAAATTATTCGCTTTTTCTAAACCAGCAGTCACACCTCTAGCGACGATAGTCATTGTGATCATGATAAAAATAGTATGCCAAAAAAGTAAAGTGAGTGGTGAGGCTAACAGCGCATCAAAGTGAGAGCTAGACTCAGTCCCTGTGATATTGGTGAAGCTGCTTTGTGCTGCTTGGCTAACATAACTCAACACCCATCCACCAACGACACTATAAAAGCATAAAATCAGTACGCCGGTCAGCATGCCCATTGCGCCAATATAGCGCCAAGCAGGGGATGTATTAGATTCTTTTGCTAAATCGCGCATTGCATCCATCGGATTTTTTTGCATCCGTCTACCTAGCATGACCTCTGTCATTAGTAAGGGAATGCCAACCAATAGAATGCTGAGTATATAAATCAAGACAAAGGCGCTCCCACCATTCACTCCGATCATGTAAGGTAATTTCCAAATATTACCTAAGCCAATGGCGGAACCCGTTGTAGCCAAAATAAATGTCCAACGGTTTGCCCATGTGCCCCGACCTGTCTTGTTAATCATCTTTTCTTTTCCTATTTACTTTTTAAGCCCAGTAAAGTAACGGTCTGTTTCTTGTTTAATGATTTTAGAGAGTAATAGTAAGCCAATTAAGTTGGGGATTGCCATCAGTCCATTCATTAAGTCCGAGAAGTGCCAAACAAATTCTAGGCTTGTTATCGCGCCGACCATGACAGCAGCAGTGAAAAATACGCGGTAAACTTTAATGGCTTTTCCACCAAACAAGAACTCGATGGATTTTTCACCGTAATAACTCCAGCCAATGAGTGTAGAGAATGCAAAGAATGCCGTGGCAACAGCAACGAAAATACTGCCAGGAACACCAAGCGTTTCTGCAATACTTGCGCTAGTCAGTTCACCAGCACTAACCCCTTGCGTCCAGCTGCTAGCTGTTAAAATCACTAAAGCAGTCATCGTGCAAACGAGTAAAGTGTCAATAAAGGTTTGTGTCATGCTCACTAATGCCTGTTTAACTGGGTCATTGGTTCGAGCGGCCGCGGCAGCAATGGGGGCAGATCCTAGGCCAGATTCGTTAGAAAAGACACCGCGTGCAATACCGTAGCGCATCGCCGCAGCAATGGTAGCGCCGATAAAGCCACCACTTGCCGCAGAGGGATTGAAGGCGTGGTGGAAAATTAAACCAAATGCCGCTGGGATTTCATTGATGTGTAAGGCAAGCACCCATAAGGAACAGCCAACATAGCACACAATCATCAATGGCACGAGAACGGAGGTGAATTTTCCAATCGCTTTAATCCCACCAAGAATCACTAAGCCCGTCAGTAAGGTCAGTACAACGCCAGTGATTTCTGTGGGGATTTGGAAGGTCGTTTCAAATATTTTTGCGGTGGCATTGGACTGAGTCATATTGCCAATACCAAAGGCTGCACAAGCAGTAAAAATGGCAAATAAAGTGCCTAACCAAGGTAAGCCAGCGCCCTTACTTAAGTAATACATTGGGCCGCCGCGCATGCCATGCTCCCCTTTTTCACGGTATTTAACGGCTAACACAGCCTCACTATATTTAGTGGCCATGCCGACCAATCCAGTGATCCACATCCAGAATACAGCGCCAGGCCCGCCAAACGTAATCGCTGTAGCCACGCCGACGATGTTACCAATACCTACAGTAGCGGCTAATGCCGTCATCAACGCGGCAAATTGGCTAATATCGCCTTCATCATCTTTATTGCTGCTGAAGATTAAGCGGATGGCATGCGGTAACACTCTAAACTGCATGCCTTTGAGCAATATGCTGAGATATAAACCAGTGCCGACCAGTAAAGTGAGCATGATTGGTCCCCATATGATGCCTGATAACGTTGCGACTAGCTCTTCTATGGCTTGCATTGTGACTTAATTCCCCTTTTAATCATGATTATAGCGAAAAATGACTGATTTAAGCTAGGCTGGCTATTGATGCTTAAGAGTTGAAGTGATGCTTTAGAACAGAAATCATATACCCGTGATCTAACACGCCTGCACTCTCACGAATACTATGCATGGCCCACATAGGGTTGCCGACATCGACAGTTGGCATGCCTAGCTGTGCTGAAATAATAGGCCCGATGGTACTGCCGCAGCCTAGGTCGGTGCGGTGGGCGTATTCTTGGTAGGGGACTTTAGCTTGTTTACAGAGCTGAATAAAACGGGCAGCGGTATCAGCATTAGTGCTGTAGCGCTGGTTGGCGTTGGTTTTAATCACTGGGCCTTGGTTGATCGTTGCATGGTGCTCAGGCTCGTAGGCGGTTGGATGGTTCGGATGATAAGCATGAGCCATGTCTGCACTGATAAAGAAGCTATTGGCAAAGCTGCGTAAGCGCTCTTCTTCATTGGCTTTATAGAAAGCACAGATGCGTTGAACGGTGTCGCTCATGAAGCTACCACCTGCGCCAGTTGCACTTTCGCTACCGACTTCTTCATGGTCGAAGAAGGCACAGATGCTAGTTGCATCAGGGCTTTTTGCAGCAATCAGCGCTTGTAATGCTGCATGGCAAGAGGCTAAGTTGTCTAGCTGACTATCCGCAATAAACGCTTGATCTTGTCCCCATAGACTGCCTTTTTGTGTGTCGTAAATGGTTAAGTCCCAAGTGACAATATCGGCTGGGTTAATTGCTAAGTGTGCTGCAATGGTTTGGTCTAGTTGTTTTTTGGCTTCAGCACTGTCAGCGGCGTAGCCAAAAATCAGCGGTAATTGAGTTTGTTTGTTGAGTAATAAACCTTTTTCGTTTACATCACGGTTCATATGGATGGCTAGGTTAGGTAAGCGCACAATAGACTCTGTGAAATGTAATAAGTGCGTAGTGAAGTAGTCTCCATCGCGGACATTGACGCGACCAGCAATACTCAAATCTCGGTCTGTAAAGGTAGCTAATATTGGGCCGCCATACACTTCAACCCCAAGTTGTATAACACCCTTATTTGCATATACTGCTTTTGGTTTTAAACGCAAACCGGGTGAGTCAGTATGAGCGCCTACTATCCTGAACCCAGCTTCTGCTATTGATTTTGAACCTAACGTGAACGCAATAATAGATGCGCCATCACGGGTGACGTAATAGCGACCATTTTCCTTGAGTTGCCATGGTTGGTTTTCAGTCAGCGGCTCAAAGCCAT
This sequence comes from Methylophilaceae bacterium, assembly GCA_028823485.1. Lineage (GTDB taxonomy): Bacteria > Pseudomonadota > Gammaproteobacteria > Burkholderiales > Methylophilaceae. The sequence continues at coordinate 9,931 of JAPKBG010000001.1, forward strand.
TTTCTGCTAATTGTTTAATCGACCTGTCAACCGCATGCCATGGACTAGGGCTAGCATCAATATAGTCGAGTAAATCTTGTGCTTGTTTGCTTGCCGCTACGGTTGTCATAGGTGCGATTAAATCCAGTTTTTATCGATTAAAAAGTCAGTATACAGCTTCGCTTCTGGGCTGCCCGTTTTTGGTTTCCAGTCATAGCGCCATTTCACAATCGGCGGCATGGAAAGCAGGATGGACTCAGTTCGCCCGTTCGATTGCAAGCCAAATAGCGTGCCGCGATCAAACACCAAGTTAAACTCGACATAACGTCCACGGCGATAAGCTTGGAAGTCACGCTCATGTTCACCATAGGTGGTGTCTTTGCGACGTTGTACAATCGGTAAGTAAGCTTGGGTGAATGCATCACCCACAGCACGCAGCATGGCGAAGCTTTGTTCAAACCCCAGCTCGTTAAAGTCATCAAAGAACACGCCACCAATGCCGCGTGGTTCTTGACGGTGTTTTAAATAAAAGTATTCGTCACAGTCTTTCTTGAAGCGTGGATATAAATCCTCACCAAACGACGCTAAGGCCTCTTTGTTGGTGCGATGGAAGTGTGCACAATCTTCTTCAAAGCCATAGTAAGGTGTTAAATCCATACCGCCACCAAACCACCAAATATCTTGTTCGGTTTCGTTTGATGCTTTCGCTACAAAGAAGCGGACATTCATATGCACAGTCGGCAGCATTGGATTGCGCGGATGAAACACGAGTGATACGCCCATGGCTTCCCAAGTGCGGCCAGCCGCTTCTGGATGCGCAACACTGGCAGCAGGCGGCAGTTTGTTGCCTAATACGTGGGAGAAGCCAATACCTGCACGTTCAAAGACATTGCCTTCTTCCAACATGCAAGAGTTGCCGCCACCACCTTCAGGTCGTTGCCAGCCATCGTGTAGGAATGTTTTGCCGTCGACGAGTTCGACTGAGTCGATAATGCGGGCTTGAAGCCCTTGTAAATAATCATAGACGGCTTGTGAATTAATTGAGCTCATCGGATTAACCTTTGACTGCACGGTAGCCAATATCGGTGCGATGCTGTGCACCAACAAACTCAATATCTGCTAGCGTTTTATACGCTTGTTGTTGTGCAAACTTAACTGTTTCACCTAAAGCGGTGACGCAGAGTACACGGCCGCCACTGGTGACCACTTTGCCATTAACTAATTTAGTTCCCGCGTGGAAGACATAAGCGCCTTCTAACTGCTTGTCTAAACCTGTGATTTCGTCGCCAAGCTTTGGTGTGGCTGGATAGTTGGCACTGGCCATCACTACGCCTAGGGCAAATCGCCTATCCCACTCTGTTTCTGCTTGGTTTAATGTGCCATTCACCGCATGTAGCACTAACGTTAATAGGTCGGACTTTAAGCGCATAAAAATCGGCTGTGTTTCTGGGTCGCCCATTCGGCAGTTGAATTCTAATGTTTTGATATCGCCATCAGGGCTAATCATCAAACCTGCGTATAAGAAGCCTGTGAACGGAATACCATCTTTCGCCATACCTTCGACGGTTGGTCTGATGATTTCGCGCATGGCTTTTGCGTGAATTTCTGGTGTGACAACTGGCGCAGGGGAGTAAGCGCCCATGCCGCCAGTATTAGGCCCTTGGTCGCCATCTAATAAGCGTTTATGGTCTTGGCTGGTGGCTAGCGGCAGAATGTTCGTGCCATCGACCATCACCATAAAACTGGCTTCTTCACCGGTTAAAAATTCTTCAATCACAACGCGCGCACCTGCACCACCAAATTTATTGCCACCTAGCATCATGTCAACAGCGTCATGGGCTTCTTGATTGGTTATTGCCACGACAACGCCTTTACCTGCGGCTAAACCATCAGCTTTAATAACAATGGGTGCGCCTTGCTGGTCAATATACTCGTGAGCAGGCTTAGCGTCAGAAAACGTTTCATAGGCTGCAGTCGGAATGTGGTAGCGAATCATAAAGGCTTTAGAAAAATCTTTAGACGACTCTAGTTGTGCTGCTGCTTGTGTTGGACCAAATATTTTCAGGCCAGCTGCTTGAAATTTATCTACTACGCCTTGGCTAAGCGGTGCTTCTGGACCAACGATGGTTACGTCTATATTTTCATCTTTAGCAAACTGTACCAGTCCATCAATATCAGTAATAGCGACATTGGTCATGTTTGGGCTAGTTGCAGTGCCAGCATTACCTGGCGCTACGTAGATGCGGCTGACTTCTTTATTTTCTGTGATTTTCCAAGCAAGCGCATGTTCACGCCCACCAGAACCAATGACCAAAACTTTCATCCGATTACTTCCTTGTTGCTGTTGATTAATGTCTAAAGTGACGAACGCCAGTCATGATCATGGCTAAGCCACGTTCATCAGCTGCTGCAATGACTTCGTCATCACGCATGCTTCCACCTGGTTGAATCACACAAATCGCCCCTGCGTCTGCTAGTACATCGACACCATCACGGAATGGGAAGAATGCATCAGAAGCGACGACAGAACCTTCCAAGCTCAAACCTGCATGCTCTGCTTTAATCGCAGCAATTTTTGTACTATCAACGCGGCTCATTTGGCCAGCACCTACGCCTAGTGTCATGCCATCACCACAGAATACGATAGCATTTGATTTAACGTATTTCGCCACATTCCATGCGAACAAACAATCTTTCATTTGTGCTGGTGTCGGCTGTTTTTTAGTTACGACTGTTAAGTCAGTCATTGTTAACTCGTGGATGTCCGATGTTTGTACCAATAGGCCTGAACCAACGCGTTTTGTATCGTGTGAATTGTGACCTTGTTCCCAAGGTGTGTCACCACCAGTTGGCAAAGCAATTTTTAATACACGCACATTCTTTTTAGCGCTGAAGATTGCTAATGCTTCTTCGGTATATTCTGGCGCAATTAACACTTCTAAGAACTGCTGTGAAATTGCATCGGCGGCGGCTTTGTCCACTGGCATATTGAAAGCGAGGATACCACCAAATGCACTGGTTGAATCTGTTTTCAATGCTTTGCTATAAGCCTCTAATGCAGTATCTGCTAATGCTACACCACATGGGTTCGCATGCTTCACAATCACACAGGCATTGCTGTCGAAAGATTTGACCGCTTCCCATGCTGCATCGGCATCATTGATGTTGTTAAAACTGAGCTCTTTACCTTGCAATTGCTCTGCTGTCACCAATGTACCTGGTGCAGGGCATTGGTCTTGGTAGTATGCCGCACTTTGATGTGGGTTTTCACCATACCGTAGTTCTTGCACTTTCGTAAAGCGCGTATTCATTTGGCCTGGATAGGCATTGCGTGTGCCGTCTTCGTTAAAGCTAGACAGGTAATCACTAATCGCACCGTCGTAGTTGCTGACACGGTTGAATGCCGCTACTGATAGTGCGAATGTTGTTTTCTCAGCCAGTTGGCTATTGTTTGCATTGAGTTCAGCAATCACTGCTGTGTATTGGCCTGCATCGGTCATCACGGCAACGTCTTTCCAATTTTTTGCCGCTGAACGTAACATAGCTGGGCCGCCAATATCAATATTCTCAATCGCGTCTTCTAGTTTGCAATCAGGCTTCGCTACTGTTGCTTCGAATGGGTAGAGGTTAACCACTAACATGTCGATGTTTGGAATGTCTGATTCTTGCATGATTTTTACATGAGCCGGCAAATCGCGACGGCCTAACAAACCACCATGCACTTTAGGGTGCAACGTTTTGACGCGACCATCTAACATTTCAGGGAACCCAGTATAGTCACTGACTTCAATCACAGGAATGTCGTTTTCACGGAATAGTTTGGCGGTGCCGCCAGTTGAAAGAATTTCGATGCCTAGTGCATGTAGACTTTGCGCCAGTTCAACAACACCTTTTTTGTCTGAAACGCTGATGAGTGCTCTTCTGATGTTTGCCATAGTTTTACTTTAAATAGCTTTGCTTTAAATAGTTGTAATTTAATGAATATGGTTGGCGAGTGTTAAGCAGTGAGGCTGCATAACTGACTGCCTTATTTGTGATTATTGACGGCAGATTGTTATTAGTTAAAAGCTTAATCTATATTGTGCGTCGCCATTTTTTTTCGTAATGTGTTTCGGTTGATGCCTAATATTTCAGCGGCTTTACTTTGGTTGCCTCCGACTTTATTTAGGATATATTCCAACATCGGCTTTTCAACGCAAGCTAGCACCATATCGTAAATTGCATGAGGCTGTTCGCCTTCTAAGTACGTGAAGTAATCCTCTAGTGATTCTTTAACGCTTTCGCCTAGCTTGGATGACCCGCCCATTATGCCGCTTTCGGTTCTTTGGTTGTTTTGGTGTCAGCGTCTTCGTAGACAAGTCGCTCACTTCGTGATTGTAGCTCCGAGAAGAAATCACTAATAGATTGCAATTGTAGTTCTGTTGTTTGCAAGGTGTTCATATGGTGACGGAAGGCGGCTGAACCAACTAAACCTTTTGTGTACCAAGAAATATGCTTACGTGCAACTCGCATGCCAGATAACTCACCATAAAATGCATATAAATCATGCAGATGTTCTAGCATGACCGTATGAATTTCTTCTACCGTTGGTGGTAGTAGGTGTGTGCCTGTTTCTAAGAAATGTTGTATTTCACGGAAAATCCAAGGCCGCCCTTGTGCAGCGCGACCAATCATCACAGCATCTGCACCCGTGTAATCTAAAACATATTTGGCTTTTTCTGGCGTGGTGATATCACCATTGGCAATTAGTGGAATATTAATCGAGTCTTTAACTGCCGCAATCGTATCGTATTCCGCATCACCTTTATAAGCACAAGCGCGCGTGCGGCCATGCATGGCAAGTGCTTGTACGCCAATGTCTTCTGCCATTTTGGCAATGGCTATCGCATTGCGATTGTCTTTATCCCAGCCAGTACGAATCTTGAGAGTAACAGGCACATTCACTGCATTAACCACGGCTTTTAAAATTTGTGAAACAAGCGGCTCATCTTTGAGTAATGCAGAACCTGCCATGACATTACAGATTTTCTTCGCTGGACAACCCATATTGATATCAATGATTTGCGCGCCATTATCTACATTATGTTTCGCAGCTTCAGCCATCATCGCCGGATCTGCACCAGCAATTTGTACGGAAATAGGATCAACTTCGCCTTCGTGGTTGGCACGACGTCGCGTTTTTTCACTACCATAAAGTAATGAATTTGATGTCACCATTTCAGAAACAGCAAGGCCAGCACCCATTTTTTTACACAATTGGCGAAAAGGTCTATCCGTGACGCCAGCCATAGGGGCGACGACCAAATTGTTTTTTAGCGTAATGTGACCAATTTGCATAGTTAATAGTGTGCAACGAAAAGGTTGACTATTTTATACGCAATTTGGCTTATAGGGAACCAAAACCTTGATGATTTTTAGTGAATATTTCTGCTGAGAGTTGTAGGTTAAAGCTGTGGAGAATGACGATACTTGTTCATTCATCTCTGACGCAAATTAATGTGTGTCTTAACCAGTGCTTCTGCATGGTTTCTAAATCGTTTTCCTTCGATGTCTTTTACCCACATATGCAAGAGACCGCCAAAAAATAAATGAGTATCCATTGCAAGGTCTGCTGGGGAATGATTGGAGTTAATGAGGTGTTGGCGGTGCGCATCTTGATAGACTTGTTCAATCTTTTCGACAATGTCAGAGCAGTTGATCAGAATTTGTTGTAATACGTCGGCAAGCTCATCAACATACTCACATTTAATCATGAGTACTTCGTATGTTTGACGTGTGGCTTGGTCTTCGTTAAGGGTGTGTATGGTGGCTAACAAGAAGTTTTCGATGCGCTTTAACGGATTTTTCTCACTGGTGCTAGCCAATAGCGTGTCATCAATGCGGTCAATGAAGGGGAGGAATACTTGTTCACGCATAATGTGAAATAACGCTGTTTTATTCTCAAAGTGCCAATACACTGCACCGCGCGTGACGCCGGCATGTTTGGCGATTTTTTCTAAACTAGTTTTGCTAACCCCGTTCTGTGAGAATAGCTCACGAGCCGCCTTAATAATGCGCTGACGCGTAATCTCTGCATCTTCTTTTGTCTTACGAACCATATTTTCCGTGAACCTTTTATGAAGCTTTCAGAATCTTGCCATAAAAACTATTTACATACATTCATGTTTGTATATAATATACATTCAATCTTGTATGTTTGCAAGTTTAACGTTATTTGAACAATATTAATATAGAGGCTGCAATGGTTAACCTTACTCATAAAACACATCACGCGATGCTTGCTATTGGCGCTACACTTTTATTGGTGGCATGTGGGCAACAAGGCCCAGATTCGCAGCAACCAGCTGCAATGCCGGCAATGCCAGTCAGCGTGCTAGAAGTTCAACCAGCGACTGTACCGATTCAAGCAGAAGCTGTTGCGCAAACAGAGGGTGCTAAAGAAGTTGAAATAAGACCGCGTGTCGGTGGCATTATATTGAAGAAGTTATTTGAAGAAGGTGCTGAGATTAAAGCAGGGCAGCCGATGTTCTTAATTGACCCTGTGCCGTATAAAATGAAAGCGACGCAAGCGCGTGCGCATCTTGCACAGAAAAATGCACGTGTGCAACAAACTAAGCGAGAAGCTGAACGATTAAAAACACTTTTAGATACCAAGTCGATTAGTCAACGGGAATATGATAATGCTGTATCTGACCATGCGATGGCAGATGCCAGCGTTCAAGAGTTTAGAGCCATGTTGCATGAGGCTGAATTGAATTTGTCTTATGCAACAGTAAAAGCGCCTGAGAGCGGTATGGCGGGTCGTTTTCAGTATTCAGAAGGTGCGCTGGTAAATGCCAATACGAGTTTGTTAACGACGATTGTGCAAACCTCACCAATCTGGGTGCGCTTTAGCTTGTCTGATTCTGAATTAACACAATTAGGCGGCATGCTGACAAGTGAGTCAGTAGAAGGTATTGATTTAATCTTACCTGACGGCACTCAATATCCAGAGACAGGTAAATTAAACTTTTCAGCCAGCAGTATCGACCCTGCATTAGGCACACAGCAGTTACGCGCAGAGTTTAAAAATGCAGATAAAAAATTGATTCCTGGTCAGTTTGTTCGCATCCGTGTGACGACAGGAAGTAATGAAGGTGTGTTCTTAGTGCCGCAAGCGGCTGTGCTCTCTAGTGAGCAAGGTAAATTTGTATTCGTCGCAGAAACCGATGATAAAGGGAATACTGTTGCTGCTGTTAGGCCAGTACAAGCGGGTAGTTGGAGTGGTCAAGACTGGGTGATATTAGGCGGTTTAAAACAAGGCGATAAAGTGATTGTTGATAACTTGATTAAAGTTCGACCTGGCGCACCTGTAGCACCTAAGCAGCCCGCACCACCAATCAATAATACGGCTGATGCACCAAAAAATCCTGACGATAAAAAGTAATGTAAAGAATAGGTAAATAGATTATGACCAAGTTTTTTATTACTAGGCCGATATTTGCCTCAGTATTGTCCATCATTATTGTACTATCAGGTTTAGCTGCTGCTTTTCAGTTGCCGATTGCACAATATCCTGAAATCGCACCGCCGACGGTTCAAATTACTGCCAGCTATCCTGGTGCAAGTGCCGATACGCTTTCTAAAACCGTGGCTGCGCCGATTGAAGAGCAATTGAGCGGCGTTGATAATCTACTGTACTTTAGTTCTAGCGCAGATTCTAGTGGCGTCTTAGTGATGACGGCTACGTTTGATATTGGTACGGATGTTGATCAAGCGACCTTTAATGTCAGTAACCGTGTGAATATTGCAACGCCGCGACTACCAGCTGAAGTACGTCGAAATGGTTTAATCGTACAGAAAAAATCGAATGATATTTTAATGGCGGCGATGTTGACATCGACCAATGAAAAACATAATCGTTTATACCTAAGTAACTACGCTACGCTAAATGTATTGGATGAGATGAAACGCACCAAAGGCGTGGGTGATGCGACCATTGTCGGTGGGCAAGATTATTCAATGCGGGTTTGGTTGCGACCAGACCGCATGGCGCAATTAGGCATTAGCACAACAGATGTCGCTAATGCGATTAGTGCACAAAATAACCAGTATGCGGCAGGTAAAATTGGTGCAAATCCTGCACCAGATAGCCAACAATTAATCTATACCGTGACGGCAAAAGGTCGTTTGTTAGAGCCAGAAGAATTCGGCAATATCATTGTGCGAGCTGACGGCCCCAATGGCATTTTGTATCTGAAAGATGTTGCCCGTATTGAGCTGGGTGCGCAAAGTTATAACACCTCATCAACCTTAAACGGTGAGACGGGTGTGGCGATTCTCGTGTTCTTGCAAAGTGGTGCTAACGCATTGGATACGGCTGGCGCAATTAAAACGAAACTAGCCGAATTGCAAGAAGACTTTCCTGAAGGCATGACCTATGCTATTCCTTATGACACCAGTGATTTCGTTGCTTCGACGATTGGTGAGGTATTACATACGTTTGTTGAAGCCTTAGTATTGGTTGTCTTAGTGGTATTCCTATTCTTGCAGAATTGGCGCGCAACACTTATCCCCGTTATTGCGGTGCCTATTTCACTCATCGGTACATTTTCTGGACTTTATATTTTTGGCTTCTCAATCAACTTATTGACATTATTCGCCATGATTCTGGCTGTCGGCATTGTGGTCGATGATGCGATTGTGGTGCTAGAAAATACTGAAAGATTAATGGCGGAAGAGGGGTTGAACCCATTTCAAGCAGCCGCCAAATCAATCAGCCAAGTATCTGGGGCTGTGATTGCGATGACCTTAGTGGTCTGCGCGGTATTTGTACCAGTTGCTTTTCAAGGTGGTATCGCAGGACAGCTCTATCGGCAATTTGCAATTACAGTCGCGATTGCGGTGGTGATTTCAGGTGTAGTGGCATTGACATTAACCCCTGCATTGTGTGCCATGATTCTAAAAAATACGCATGGAAAAGAAAATGCTTTTTTTAGAAAATTCAATAGCGGCTTTAAATGGTTATCTCATTTATACACCAATACGGTCAACTTAACCTTGCACCATAAAATCATTGGTGGTGTTGTATTTGGTGGCTTTATTATCGCGATGTTAGTGCTTTTTCGCGCGGTGCCAGGCAGTCTTGTGCCAGCAGAAGACCAAGGCTATATTATCTCGGCCATTGTGATGCCAGATAATGCGACTTTAAGTAGAACAAGTAAAACCACTGAAAACATTCGTGCTGCGATTGCACAAGATGAAGCTGCGGCAGCTCAATTTGTGATTAACGGATTTGAGTTGTTCACTGGTAGTAATAAAACCAATGCGGCCACCATGTTTGTCAGGTTAACTGACTGGGATGAAAGAAGCAAAACTGCAGATGACATGGTGGGTAAATTAACTGGTATCGGGATGATGCAGCCAGATGGTTTGGGCTTTGCGGTGAATCCGCCTGCCATTCGAGGTCTGGGTTCAGCAGGTGGCTTTGAAGTGTATGTGCAAAGTCAGCGTGACTCCGATCCCATTAAACTCGCACAAGTGATGAACAATTTGATGGGCGCGATGCGTGCAGAACCAAGCTTAACTGGGTTGAATAGCTTTTTCCGTCCAACGGTACCGCAGTTGAAAATAGAAGTGGATGAAGCAAAAGCAATTTCGCTTAATGTGAATATTGCTGATATTTACGCAACATTACAAAGCACTATGGGGCAATATTATGTTAATGATTTCAATAAAAATGGCCGCACTTATCGCGTGCAATTGCAAGCTGAAGCAGGCTTTAGAATGCAGCCTAAAGACTTAGGTAAAGTCTATGTGCGTAGCCAACCAACTGAAGCGAACCCCAAAGGAAATATGATTCCATTGTCAGCGATTAGTAAGGTTCACAATGTTATTGGTGCAGAGCAGCTGGAACGCTATAACGGTTTATTGTCAGCCAAAATATTCGGTAGTGGCGCCCCTGGCGTGAGTTCTGGTGATGCCATTAATACGGTAGAGCGACTTGCGAAAGCCAGTTTGCCAGATGGCTATAAAATTGCATGGACAGGGCAAGCCTACCAAGAGAAACGCACAGGCAATGCAGCGATGCTCGCCTTTGGCTTTGCCATTATTATGGTATTCTTGATTTTGGCCGCGCAATTTGAAACGTGGGCATTACCACTGGCTGTGATTATGGCCGTGCCATTTGCATTAACGGGTGCGCTATTAGCCGTGCTATTCCGCGGCATGCCGAATGATATTTACTTCCAAATTGGCTTGATTACCTTGATTGGCTTGGCGACAAAGAATGCCATTTTGATTGTGGAATTTGCTAGCCAGAAAATGGAAGAAGGCATGCCTGTCGCGCAAGCTGCATTAGAAGCGGCAAGGCTGCGGTTTAGACCGATTATCATGACATCAATGGCCTTTGTTTTAGGCGTTGTACCATTAGTGATTGCGACTGGTGCTGGCGCAGCAGCTAGGCAATCAATGGGGACGGGGGTCTTTGGCGGTATGATTTTAGCCACCTTTGTTGCCACCATATTTATTCCATTATTCTTTACTTGGTTAACGAATGAAAACCAAGTGAGACATCATGGGCATGTAGAAGCTGAAATAGAGGATGTAAAATGAATCAAGCAATCAGTAAGCTTGGCATCATCCTAGCATTGACGGTGTTACCAGGTTGCACGACTTTGGGTTTGGATTACTTCCGCCCATCAATCCCATTACCAGAAATATTTGGTGATGTTGCATTGTCATCAATAAAAGAGATTCCTACTCAATGGTGGACGTTGTATCAAGACCCAACATTAAACATGTTGGTTGAAAAAGCTTACAAAAGTAATACCGATATTAAAACGGCGGTGGCGCGGGTTGAAGAGGCTGATGCGCAAATGCGGGAGGTAGGATCTTACTTATTTCCAATAGTCGATTTGGGCGGTAATGGACAACGTAACCGAGTAACAGAGGCAGGTGCATTTCCAGCATTTGGCCAAAACCCACGTGACTCTTTTGATTTAAGCCTGCGCTCATCGATTGAGTTAGATTTTTGGGGTAAATTATCACGTGCAAAAGAAAGTGCACGTGCCAACTATCTATCGACAGTCTATGCAAAAGAAACCGTTGAGCTCACCATTGAAAGTCTGGTTGTGAGCAGCTACTTGCAGATTCGCAGTATCGATTCGCAAATCAAACACACCGCCAAAAATTTGACTGTTGCTGAAGATGCACTTGCGCTTGCTAAGCGTCGTGAGAAAGGTGGCATTATGTCTATGTTAGATGTGCACCAATCAGCACTCGTCAGAGATGATTTGTTGATACAGACACAAGAGTTTAAACGGCAAAGAAGGTTGGCTGAACATGTGCTCATTATCTTGACGCTAGAAGACTTAACCGTTGCTGAAGATGATTTAATGCATTTGCCTTTGCCACCGATGCCACCTGTGGGTTTGCCATCTGCTTTATTAGAACGACGACCAGATATCATGCAAGCTGAACAAGATTTGATTGCGGCTAATGCTAATATTGGCTCAGCAAAAGCCGCTTTGTATCCTAGCATTTCACTAACAGGTAACTATGGAGGTGAAAGTTTAGAGCTGGGTGATCTGTTGAAAAAAGCTTCACGTGTTTGGTCTCTTGGCTTGAGTTTGGACTTGCCGATTTTTAACGCAGGACGGCTAGATGCTAAAGTGGATCAAGCGACAGCCAAACAAAAGCAAGCTTTACAGGCTTATATCAGTGCGGTAGCAAAAGCGTTTAGAGAAGTGAATGATGCCTTGGTTAATTTACGACAATATAAAGCGATTGAAACGGTTGCAGCTTCTAAAAAAGCAACGACACAATCGATGCTTGATATCACACAAAACCGTTATAAAGCGGGCTATTCTGCATACTTAGATGTATTGGATGCAAAACGCAGCCATATTCAAGCATCACAAGCTTTTGTGCAAAATCGTCAGAATACACTGAATGCATCAGTGGATTTATTCAAAGCGTTAGGCGGTGGCTGGCAACCTAAAAAGGCAGTCAAGGATGCCGAGTCTGCATTAAATAAACCTTTAAAAATGTCCGATACGCTTTTATCATTAGAGGATGAAAAAAGCATCGACTAGTCAGATCGCCTTCGCCAGCTTTATCGGCACAGCCATTGAGTTTTATGATTTTTATATCTACGCGATGGCGTCTGCCCTAGTCATTGGGCAAGTCTTCTTTCCTGCTAGTGACCCAGCTGTTCAAACTTTAAATGCCTTTCTCACCTTTGGTCTTGCCTTTATCGCAAGGCCATTCGGTGCCATCTTGTTTGGTCATTTTGGCGATAAGGTTGGACGTAAAACAACCCTTGCAGCTTCTTTGCTGGTGATGGGTATTTCTACCCTACTCATCGGCTTATTACCAGGTTATGACACCTTAGGGTTTTGGGCGCCATTATTACTCTGTGTGTTGCGTTTTGGGCAAGGCATAGGCTTAGGTGGTGAGTGGGGCGGCGCTGCTTTATTGGCGACCGAGCATGCACCGGAGGGCAAGCGAGGATGGTATGGTATGTTTCCACAACTCGGCCCATCAGTCGGCTTCCTATTAGCAACACTTAGTTTTCTCGGCTTAAGTTTCTTCTTAAGTGATGTGCAATTCAAATCATGGGGTTGGCGCTTGCCTTTTATCCTGAGTGCGTTGTTAGTCGGTGTTGGTTTGTATGTACGCTTTAAATTGACAGAAACTCCTGCTTTCGCAAAAGCATTAGCAAATCAAGCAATCCATGTTATGCCTGTTAAGGCGCTCTTAAAAACACACTTAAAACCTGTGTTATTAGGCGCAATGGCAATGGTGGTGTGTTACAACTTATTTTATACCGCCGCCGTTTTTTGCTTAAGCTACGGCACTAAACAGCTGGGTATGGCAAGGCAAGATTTATTGCTTATGCTTTGTGTCGCAGTCGTATTTATGGCGGTAGCAACACCGATATCCGCATGGCTGTCAGATCGATATGGACGTCGCCCTGTTTTACTCATCAGTGGTTTATTGGCCGTGATGCTAGGTTTTGCTATGAGTCCATTAATGGGCAGCACCTCTATTGTGACGGTTACTGTATTTCTTTCATTGGCCTTATTCCTAATGGGTGCAACATTCGCGCCGATGGGCGCTTATTTGCCAGAGCAATTTCCGGTTGCGGTGCGTTATACCGGCGCTGGTTTAGCTTATCAACTTGGCGGCATACTTGGTGCATCCTTTGCGCCGAGTGTTTCACAATGGTTAGCCATCACAGGTGGCTTGTCGTGGGTGGGTTATTACGTATCAGCTATGGCGGCAATTAGTGTTCTTGCGGTGTTTGTGATGCGTGAAACAGCACATACTTAATTGCTTAGTTAGCGATATCTATCCAAGGAAAGCCTAAAGCGGAGACTTCCTTTTTAAGCATTTTCATCGCGGCTTGCACTGGCTCACTTTCGCCTTTCATCCCTAGCTCAGTCGTGCGATGCTGATTAGACTTTGGCAGACTAAATATTTTAAGCGCTGGATATTGGATTAACATCGCATTCATTAAATCAATCAAATCACTTTCACCTGCTTCAGTGACTAAAATAGAAGATTCAATATAATCAGTTTGATGAAATAAATGCATGTAATACGTTTCTAACACCCATTCCACCATCGGGTGGCCCATTTCAGGAAAGCCGGGTACAAAGTAATGCTCTTTAATACTAAAGCCTGCCACGCGATTCACTGGGTTAGGAATTAAATCAGCACTTTGTGGAAAGTCAGCCATCAATACCCGCTTGGGGTAAGCCCTTTCACCATATTGCGCTTCAATTTCTGCCACCGCACCACCATGGCGCTCAATCGGCAGAACTGCTGCATCAGCAGCACATTGTCGCGTGAAGTCATCAGGTGTGGCACCAATACCACCAAAGCTAAATACAATATCACCACGAGCCATACTGGTTTTCAGTAAGCTAGTGATTTGTTCAGGGGTATCACCTAAGAAATGCGCCCAATTCAACTGTAAGCCACGCGCCGCAAGCAACTCAATCACTTTGCATAAATGCGCATCTTTGCGCTTGCCTGAGAGAATTTCATCACCGATTATATAGAGGCCAAAGCTTTGCATTTTGTTAAGTATCAACTAATCCAACTAAAGAGTACGACTATTATAGTCGAGCGAGCACCATGTGCACCCTTATGTTGATTTTTACAACATAAATATAAATCACCTGATGATTGAGTGTAAGTGTTATCGCAGAGAATAAAGACCAAATGGCCGTGCAAGAAGAGCAATTGGCACAACTCCTTGCTTTTAATACAAAGACCACAATTTATAATTTATTTTAGTAATGTTACTTGCTTATGTGCAGGCGAGTGTTTTGCTCATTCAAGTTGCTGAACGGCTACAGAAAAGCATACGTATAAGTGATGCCGTATCAAGGTTCGGTCGAGATGCGTTTGTGATTGTACTGAAAACTCGAATAAAAATACTCAAGAGGCTTTAGAGGCGGTAGATAAAATCACCAAGCTAATACTGGCGAACCTTAATGAACTGTATCATTTAGTAGACGTTGATTATAAGCGTACGGCAAGTATTGGCATTGTACTGTTCGGCTTGCATGGTAGCACGCAACAAGAGCTACTCAAGCATGCTGATATTGCCATGTATCATGCTAAAAAATCTGTCTGCAACAGGGCCAATATATACGATGAAAGTATGCAAAAAGATGCTGATATTGAATAGTGGGGTTGTCTTATTCTTTAGGCTTGAGTAACCTCTTTTTTTAAGGCATCATGAGCTGAAGTATGATGTCAATGATGATGCTGCTGATTATTCCCTAAGCTAGGAAAGCCAAACTTTATGTTGCTCGTTATTTCACCTGCTAAAAACTTAGACTTTGAAACACCATCTGTCACGCAGTCTGCGAGTCAGCCACGTTATTTAGCACAATCTGCCCTCTTAGTACAGCAGTTGCAAGCGTTCTCTGTGCAAGATGTTGCAAGTTTAATGAAGCTTAGTGATAAGTTGGCGGGACTCAATTTAAACCGTTTTCAATCATGGTCACCACCTTTTGATGCAGAAAATGCCAAGCAAGCTATTTTGGCTTTTAATGGTGATGTTTATACAGGGCTTGATGCGGCTACGTTAGATAAAGCTGGTTTTGACTTTGCGCAAAAACATTTGCGTATTTTGTCTGGTTTATATGGTTTATTGAAGCCACTTGATTATATACAGCCTTATCGATTGGAAATGGGCACAAGGTTAGCGAATGCTAGCGGTGGCAATTTATATGATTTTTGGGGCGAGCAGCTCAAAGTTTCATTAGAAGAGGAGCCTGCATTAGCCGATAAAGTACTGATTAACTTGGCGTCTAATGAATATTTTAAAGCGGTTAAAGCTAAACAACTGGACGCACGCATTATTACGCCAGTGTTTAAAGATGAAAAAAATGGTCAATATAAAATTATTAGCTTCTACGCCAAAAAAACCCGTGGATTAATGAGCCGTTACATCATTGACCATCAAATTGAACAGCCTGAACAGATTAAAGCTTTTGATGCTAATGGTTATCAGTTTAGTGAGTTGCAATCAACATATGACGAATGGGTGTTTTTGCGAAATGAGGAGTCTTCTGTGAGATGACATTTATTATTTTTAAGTGCGAAAACACTTCTTATGACCCTCCTCCCAAACCTTAACATTAGGCATCTCAGCTAAACAGTCAGCAATAAATCGGAGCCTATTAATGGCCCAACCTTGATGGTAATCAAAATTAACAATAAAGATTATTACATATGGCAACTTCACAAGTGAATGCTTACTATTCAGCATTTCATCGTGTACCAAAATAATATTTAACAAATGCGGATGCCTAGAAATAGAGATATAAACTATATATCTAGATGAACAATAAATGGCAAAGTTCAGCAGGGAACGTGGAAAACAATGATTACAGTGCTTCAATATTACTCAGGTGCTTAACCATCATCAATGTTGGAACGTTTTATGTGTCGTTTTGTCATATCTTAAATTTATAGAAAGTATTAAATAATGAGAATTAGTATTATTTTATTAATATTGTTTAATGTTAATGCTGTATTTGCTGGATGTTTGTCAGAAAATCAGTTAATGCAACTAACAAATAAAGAAATAAGTTACTTGAGCAAAAAAATTCCCCCAGCCTTTAAGCACGCGCTAGCTGATAAAGTGGCTAAGGTTAGGATTGAAATTGCCGAGGGTCAGGGCTGCCTTGCAAAATTAGTACTAACCTTACCGCAGGCAGATATTAATGAAGCTAATGTCGTACTAGACGCACAGCCCGACAAAAAAATTATGCTCGGTGCTCAAGGATACCAATTACCACAAAACGCTCATAACGAGGCCGACTTTACAGTGAATGCATCTACCTTAGCCGTTCCGAATGCGGATATTTTACAAACAGCACCGCTAGGTAAGTTAAGAGCAAGTGTTGAGCTTATGTATTCTTTCATCACTCAAAAACGTTCAACAGTTGATGAGGCACAGACCAATGCTGCACTATGGCCAGAAGTATTGACAGCCCAAGTGGTTAGCAACTGTAGTACTAAAAAAACGACTATAGTGTGTGGTTGTATCGCAGAAAAATATAGTTTAATAATCCCAGCCAGACAAATGGAGTACATTCTGTCAAACGAAGAGAACCCTTACGCAATGGCAGCAGGAGCAAACCAAGGTTTTGAGGCCATAAAAAAATCAACAGCGTGGGTGTGTGAAGACTAAATAACCTTTAATACTTACTTAAAAAGACCATATGAAGCAAAAGATCATAGATGATAAATCATTTAGAATTAAACCCACCAATCAAAAGGTAGTTAGGGTAAAAAGTCCAGTTGAAATAGATACTGTACTCATTAATTGCGATCAATCTAGAATTATTGAAATGGCATGGGAAGACAAAACTACTTTTGACGATATTGAGCGTCTTTATGGTTTGAATGAAGATGCTTTAATGAAATTGATGAAAACTTGGTTAACTTTTGGCAGCTATAAACTTTGGCGCAAGCGCGTTAGAAATATATCGTGTAAACACATGGCATTAAGGAAAGGTAACATCACTCGTCCTTTCAGCCCTACGCAATACAAACTTCGTAATTAAATTAATACTCTTAGCATGATCAAAAAAAGGAACTTTCCTGTGAAGGTATGTGCTACTTGCCAGCGTGAATTTAACTGGCGGAAAAAGTGGGCGACAGTATGGGGTGAAGTCAAATATTGCTCTAATGCCTGCCGGCATGTCAGAAAGTCGAATATAAAATGAAGCAATTAAGGTTGATATTAGGTGACCAGTTAAATTCTGACCATACCTGGTTTGATACTGTAGATGACAATACGCTGTATGTCATGATGGAAATTAAACAAGAAACGTGTTATGTCTTACACCATGCGCAAAAACTGATTGCTATCTTTGCTGCAATGCGTGCTTTCAAAGATGCACTTTTAGCACAAGCCCATCAGGTAATTTACCTATCTATTGCTGACCCTAGCAATACCCATGATTTTGAGCAGAACCTCAACAAGCTTATTAAGCAAAATAAAGTTGAAAGGTTTGCATACCAAGCACCTGATGAGTATCGGGTAGACGAGTTAATGAGTGCATTTGTTAATAATCTTAATATTCCGCATGAAATGTTTTCGACAGAACATTTTTTAACTAAGCGAGATGAAGCTAGTAATTTCTTTGCAGGTAAGAAATGGGTAATGGAGAGATTTTATCGACACATGAGAACCAAACATAAAATCCTATTGGATGAGAAACAAAAGCCAGTAGGTGGCCAGTGGAATTACGATAAAGAAAACCGAAAAAAATGGAGCGGCAAGCCAGCTGCACAGGAAGACACCAGGCCACTGCATGACCATAGCGAGTTATGGTCTGAAATAACCTCACAAAATATTGGTACGATGGGTAACCCAAGTGCCGAGGCATTTAGATGGCCAGTTAACCGGACTGAGTCATTAGCTGTATTAGATTATTTTATTAATTATAACCTCGTTAATTTTGGTGCTTATCAGGATGCTATGCACACGGGTAACTTTCGTTTATTCCACTCGCTAATTTCATTTTCACTTAACGTTAAAATGCTTTCTCCTGCTGAGGTGATTGCAAAAGCAGAGCAAGCCTATGTTGACAAAGGTTATCCATTGCCCGCAGTTGAAGGGTTTATTCGTCAAATTTTAGGGTGGCGTGAGTTTGTTCGAGGATTTTATTGGTCGCATATGCCTGAAATGGGAGAAGCCAATTACTTTGATCAGGATAAGCCATTGCCCAGCTGGTTTTGGGATGGTGATACTAAAATGAATTGTTTAAAGCACTCCATAAAACAGTCTTTAGATCATGCGTATGCGCATCACATACAACGCTTAATGGTGATTGGTAACTTCGCCTTATTAATGGGTGTTAACCCGCATGCAGTCCATCAGTGGTACTTAGGTATTTATATTGATGCCTTCGAATGGGTAGAAATGCCGAACACCCTCAGTATGAGCCAGTATGTAGACGGTGGGCTATTAGCAACTAAGCCTTATGTATCATCAGCTTCTTATATTAGTAAAATGAGTAATTATTGTGGCGACTGTAGCTATTCATCTAAAACTAGAGTTGGCAAGAACGCTTGTCCATTCAACAGCCTATACTGGAATTTTTTTCAGAAACAGAAAGAAAAGTTAACGAATAATCCAAGGTTAGGTATTGTGAATATGCAGCTTGAGAAAATGTCTGACGAAGATAAAGAAGCAATAAGGTATCAAGCTAGTTTATACATCAGTGATGCCGAAAACCTTTGATTGATTTAAGTGCAGGATGATTAATTTTAAGATAAAAATAGCGGTAGTCCGTCCGGGGATTGCAGGTTTAACGTTATAACGAATGTATTCCTCGTATCAAATTTGATCAAAAAGCGGTTCTAAATTCAGTCCCACTCCATGACAGCTATAATTTATAATTTGCTAGGCCTTCTGAAAACCTAATGGGTTGATGCTCGCTGGGCGACTCACCTGCAATTCTACTTACTTATGTACTTTTATTAAAACACCTTAATTGGTATGTTTTTATAAAACACTTAAGATATTAATGTTACCTCATAAGCGGAACTCAAAAAAATTTAAATAAATAACCCTATAGTTATTTATTTTTCGCTACTATCGACTCAACATTCAAAGTTTTTTCTTTTGTCGTTACAATAATAATTGTTTCATTTTTTGTTAATACAAACTGACATTGATCTCTCTCCATTGAAATACAGTTTACAACCTCCTTGTACCTTTCGTTGAAAATATCTTGCGCATAGAGGCTCGTGTCTTGAATTTGTTGATTGGGTACTGTTTTCCAGCCGTCATTGATCAAACTGTCCCTTACTGATGAATATGGCGCATTAATATATTGATCAAAACCAATCTCTTGAGCACTGGCAGGCAAAATAAATACTGCATTCCATAGGGTAAATATTAATAGTAGATTCATTTGATAATGCTTTCTATAAAAACTAGAGTCAAAAACTATGAGTTATCGCATGCAGAAAAGTTGCAAACTGGTATTTTCCACTTAAATACTTAACATCATCTTAATAAGAAAATCGCTTTTTTATAATATCATTACTGTTGACAATAACTACTTAATTTGCTCCTGATAGGTAAACCTTTCTGGTTGGAGGTTGTCGTATTTAAATATTTTTGCAATTAATAGAAGTCTAAAGGGAAGTTATTTATATGAATCATCGTATTGTGATGTTATTAGGGTGTTTACTTTACGCACCCATTATTTTGGCTAGGCCCACTTTTGCTGAGACATTGGCATTGAGCCACTCTGTGGTGATGATTACAACAGAGTTGCCAGACGGGCGTAATGGGCGTGGGTCTGGAGTGGTAGTGAGCAAAGAGTATGTAGCGACTAACTGCCATGTGATTGCAAATGCAGACGGCGCTAATGTTGCTAAGTTTCGTCAAGGCTATAAGCCTGTCGCAATCAAAGCAGATTGGAAGCGAGACTTATGCTTACTTAAATTTGATGATTTACCATTCAAGCCTGTTTCCTTGCGCGACAGCGCAACATTGCAGTATGAAGAGCCTGTTTTTAGCTTAAGCTTCCCGGGCGGCCAAAATGTTCCCCAACCTTCTTATGGCAATATTAAGGCGACATACGCCTATGATGATAGCTTCATTGTTCGCTCTAGTGCTCCGTTTAACTTGGGCTCTAGTGGTGGCGCACTTTTTGATGAACAACTCAATTTGATTGGAATTTCGACATTTAAAAGCCCGGGGAAGGGATATTACTACCACTTGCCTGCGGAATGGATTAAGGAGTTGATGGATGCGCCGGAAACTCATAGTTTAGCCACCAATGTCATTCCATTTTGGGCGCTACCTTTAGCACAAAGGCCTGCCTTTATGCGCGTAGTGATTCCATATAAAAATAAAAACTGGAGTACACTTGAAGCTATTTCAAAACAATGGGTACAAGATGAGCCAACATCAGCAGACGCATTTTATTATTTAGGGGTTGCAGAAGAGGGTAATGGTAACCTTACAGAAGCTAAAAAACACTTAAGTAAAGCCGTTGTGCTAAATGCACGTGACCTGGATGCGATGGTCGCCCTTACTCGGGTGGCTTATGCACAAAAAGATATTAATGCACTTGAATCATTAGAAGCGCCAATCCGATTACTTGATAGTGATGCGGCTGATGTAGTTGTTATTCACATTAAAGCCTTGTATTAATCTAATTACTATAAAAAGGAAAATAAAAGGCAATGAAGCTAAAAAGATATGCGGAACTAAGCTCACTAGAGCAAATGGTAGCGAATACATGTTTTTGTAAACTGCGTGAGCGTTGTGAAGATAAAAATAGCAGTGAGTGTATGCGCCATCGTAATATTGTCGCAGAATTTATGACTAAGAAATCTAATAAGCTAGATAAGTAAGCACTGGGAGCTACGTTTGGGAAATGAAGAAAAAGTTCAGCAGCTACTTGAGACTAATAATGCGAAGCTGAGTGAAATCAACACTAATATGCAGAAAGTATTTTGGATAGTAGCTATATTTGCATTGTTATATTTTGGATTATTGATTTACTTATTTTTAATCAAGTAATGTTTCCAGTTTAGCTATGTGATTTAACCTTAACCTTCCAGGTATTAATTATAGCAACCATAGAATTTATAAAATATGGTGCTAAATATACTGCAGCCTCAGATGTATAAAGCCCATATAGATCTTATCTATATACACTAGGAAATTAAATGGAGCGCATTGCATTAATTATTATTATTGTATTTTTTTCTGAATTCGTAATGGCAGTTGAAGAGCCAAAATATGTTGTACTAGAAAAATCAGAGTCCTTTGAGTTGCGCGCTTATAACCCAAGGATTATTGCAGAAACTTGGATCTCTGGAAACCTAAATGATGCTTCAAGGGCAGGTTTTAGACTAATTGCAGATTATATTTTTGGAAATAATACGGCAGCTACATTAGGTAATCAAGAGATTAGTTTAACTGCGCCAGTAACAACAGAGGTGGAGCAAAGATCAGAGAAGATAAGTATGACAGCTCCTGTAATAATGGAGGAGACTGAAGGAAAGTGGCGAATGCATTTTGTTATGCCTCGCGAATATACAATGGAAATCTTACCAAAACCAAACAACCCTGCTGTGACCTTAAGAGAACTGCCAAGCGAAAATTATGCAGTGATTCGATTTTCTTGGCTTACTGGTGAAGAGAGAGTCACTAAAAAAACGGCTGAATTAATTGCTTGGTTGGCAACTAAAAATATTATCCCAACAGGCAACCCTGAGCTAGCGCGCTACAATCCGCCATGGACACCGCCTTTTTGGCGACGAAATGAAGTGATAGTTCGTTACTAGGAGTTACGATACAACCAACTAATTTTAATTAACCTGAGTTTAAGAGTGCAATATTAACCCGCTGTAAAGCTCCAGAAATCACTTGTTTTGGTGCGGCAATACGTATGCGCATAAAACTGCTGCCAGCTTCACCAAATAGACTTTCTGGGCTTAATCCGAGACCAGCTTGATGGTCGAAAAAGCTTTTAAGCGTAGCATCAGACACGCCTAACTATCTGCAGTCTAAACATAATAAATAGATTTATGTTTCTTTTATTTATACTTACCCCCAAAAGCACCTCAATAAACTCCATGTTTAGAAGCAGTCGATTCAATTAAGCACTGGTGATGTTTTTCAGTTCTTCTTTATGTGTGCAGAAGAATCGTTTCGATATGTTTTACTAACATGTTGAAATTAAGGCAGCTTATTAATAAGATGAACTACGATAAATTTTTTTAATAGGAGTTTAACCATGCATACAGTTACTCAGGCATTAATTCAATACTCTCGTACACACCTCTTCGCAGTGATGATGGGGACAGCGTCATTCGGCGTCTCGGCAGCCGAGATGAATGTCACCCTCGACGGCAAACAGGAAGTGCCATCTGTTACAACCATGGCTTCTGGCACAGCAAATTTCATTTTGAAAGATGACATGTCTCTTTCGGGCAGTGTCATAACAAAAGGTATTAAAGCAACCATGGCACACATTCATGCAGGCATTGTGGGGACTAATGGATTCGTCGCCGTCCCGCTCACGATGCAAGGAGACAGCGAATGGATTGTGCCAGATGGTACTATATTAACGGCTGAGCAAATTACTACCCTCAAGGAGGGCGGTATGTATGTCAATGTACATAGCGATGCATATAAAGGCGGGGAAATCCGCGGCCAGCTTAAGTAACTGCGAGCGACGCAACCAGACCTGTCGCGCCGCTTCCAGTGCAACTTTACCCTAACCAGGCGTTAGTTTGAAATCAAACTCACAAGAATTGCTCGAATGTTCTTTGTAAAAAATTGAACCTATTATTGGATTTAATATTTGAACTAAGGGACTTCCAGTCGTCCCTCTTTTATGGGTTCGGTAGCTACTGCTTCAATAAGTTTTACTACCACTTTTTTAGTACCTGCTTGAGCTATCTCTTCTCTCATTAGTTTTAGTGATTATTAGAAATATATAAACGTTAAATTCTAGTCTTTTTTATTTTCATTTACGAGGGTCCCCGATTAATAAACACAGTAGATATTGACTTTAAAATATTGTTCTAACGAGCCACTCTCACACACCTATGTATAAACTCTTTAGGAACTAATATATTAATATTAATTATACGCAACCTATTGAATATGCTCAACTTTACATAACTTACCCATTAATCTTCTTTAGATACTAACCAATTAATAATGTTAGGTTAACTACTGTTTAAAAGTTAATTTTTTTCTGTCCTTTATCCATCAATATCATTTATTAAGCGCCCACCTTCTAATGGCTCTTTAGTAAGCCAACTATTTCCTCTTGTTGCACACACGGTTGCGAAGAACTAATACTATTCTCGCTCAGAGCAAGCTTTATCCTTTGTAGCGTTGCAATACCCTCTGGTAATTAATGATTTCGATGCGAATCATGAATACGAATTAATACAACTTTCAATAATGTATTTTGATCATTTGTAAAATCAAAATAATCATCCAACCACCAGGTGAAAACCTCAAGCGAATTGTTGAATTTTTTTACCAAGCCACAGCCAATGATTGAACAAGCAAGTAAAACAATGGATAGGCATCGAAGTGCAAACGTTACTTTAGGAATCATATACCCCAGCCTGTTTTGTAAAACAGTGAGCTTTAAACACATGCATTCAAGCCATAAGTCAAATGATGTATGTTGTTTAGTGGTTGCTAGCCTGTTCCGATGACTGTGTTACACGCCAAATCTTGTTACCAACATCATCGGCTACAAGCAATCCACCATTATGATCAACCAATACACCAACAGGTCTGCCTTGCGCCTGACCCTTATCATTTAAAAATCCTGTTAAAACGTCTAAAGGCAAACCAGAAGGTTTGCCTTCTTTAAATGGAACAAAAATAACTTTATAACCGCTAAAAGGTTTTCTGTTCCATGAACCATGTTGGCCTATAAACATACCGTTTCTGAATACCCCATTCAGATGAACTTCATTAGAATAAGCTAAACCTAATGATGCGGTATGCGGCCCAAGTGCATAATCTGGGTGAATGGCACGCGCCACTAGTTCTGGATTTTGTGGCTTAACACGTTGGTCAACATGCTGGCTAAAGTAGCTGTACGGCCAGCCATAAAAACCACCGTCCTTTACTGATGTTAAATAATCGGGCACCAAGTCGCTCCCGATCTGATCTCGCTCATTCACAACAACCCAAAGCGAATTAGTCAGTGGCTCCCATGCCATGCCATTTGGGTTGCGTAGACCTGATGCAAAAACACGATGCTTACCTGAATCAATATCCAGTTCCCATATAGCTGCTCTGCCAACTTCATTATCCATGCCTTTCTCACCAATATTACTGTTAGAGCCAACGGTTATGTATAACTTAGAGCCATCTTGGCTAGCAATCATATTTTTAGTCCAATGATAATTAATCGATCCAGCAGGCAAATCAAGGACTTTAGTGCCTTTACCAATGATTTTAGTTTCACCGGCACTATATGCATATCGAATTACCGCATCCGTATTGGCAACATAAAAATCATCACCAATTAGCGACATACCAATTGGTGAATTTAAGTCTTGAAGAAAAACTTTTTGTTCGTCGACCACACCATCCTTATTCAGATCACGCAATAATATGATGCGATTGGCACTTGCAACACTAGCGCCTGCCTTTGCCATGAATTTACTTGTAATCCAACTACGAAAACCACTTTCTTTATTAGACTTTGCCGGTGCGTTTGATTCCGCCACCAATACATCACCATTTGGCAAAGCATACAACCAGCGAGGATGTTGAAGGTTGCCTGCATAAAGGTTGATGGTTAATCCTTCAGTAACTTGGGGCTTAACTCCACTTGGCCAACCAACTGCTGTTGCGATATGAACAGTTGGAATAATAGATTCTTTGGGTGGAGGTAGTAGTGGTTTAGGCCCCATGCCATCAGTGACTGAAAGTTTCGCTGAACGGCCACAAGCACTGAGAATGATTGCAAAAACACAAATTAGTACAAAGCTAAATAAGCGCATGATTCTCTCTAAAATTTATATTCTTTGAATAAAGACAGTATTAATATGGAAATGATTAACATCACAGAATTATCACGCTCTGACGAGGCTTAACGTGCGTGGGCGTCAATCCAATATGACCTATAACCAACTATTATTAAAAAATAATTTAAATTTAATAATGAGTTGTTATACACAAATCCAAGAGCTAACTAGCAAACAAAAAAACTAAAATGGTGTTACAAGTATATTTAGTGTAGCAGTTAACAGTGTGTGAATATATGCAATATCAAGAATAAAACACAGACTAGATATCTCCATTGGGGACAAAGTGGACCGGCGACTTCTAAGACTTAACTAATGCTAACCTTAACAGTCATTCGGTATTAGAGATTTTAGACCCGCCGCATTTCTGCCAGACACTACTAAGCCAGTGCTGCTGTGGAGGTGGCAGCCCTAGTGGACGATAGTAGTACTCCAACTCAGAGAATGCTGCAGCTTCAAGAAACGTACGCCATGATTTGAGGTCATGATATGCCCCATATCGACCTAGATTCCAGCCCTCTTCATTATTGCCCCTTGGGTTTGAAGTGAATAGAACGCCATTGGGCTTAAGTGCTGCATGCAGTTCGCTCAATACGCGTGGGAGTTCTTGGCATGGTATGTGGAACATTGAAGCATTGGCGAAAATGCCATCGAAGCGGCAAGATGGTAGATTCAGTGCAAGAAAATCCTGCTCCCATACCTCGCAACCACCATGCTCACGAGCCATAGTGACGAACGGAGAGGAGCCGTCTAAACCAATCGGCTCGTGGCCTAAGGCTCGAAATGTTAGCAAGTCTCGCCCAGGACCACATCCGAAATCGAGAATAGACAGCGGCGGAACACCACTTATGTGCCGTAGAAGTGCGGTGATATTCTGTTTCACATCATGGTCACGCGTACCATCCCAAAACTCGTCAGCACGCTCGTTATAATGCTCTAGCGTCTTTGTAGCAATAAATGTCATATCATTCATGGCTTGTTTCATCGTGATATTTTGGTTCCTAGGATAGTGCTAATGTTTGAATCTCGTTATGAACTCCACTTGAACAACGGGATAGAGTGTATATTGCTACTCAAGGTAGTGTGCCAGTTAGAAGCCTTACAATTACCCAAGTCCAAATTGCTATCCAAATAAAACCAAATACTTTTATTTGAGATAATCGTACTTGAGAATTAAAGCCTTTGGGAACCATCTTTAATTTCCGCATGAGTTCAAACTGAAAGTTCAGAAAGCCCTGAAACCCACTCGGCTTCCCTACGAGCCATAAGCCGAAAAGAAAGGGAATAACTAATGGAATGTGGTTAGTGAAATTATTGTTCATTGGGCCCTAACAGTTGATATAGAAATGCTACATTTAAGTTTTTATTGTAATAGAAGAACACTATTGATGGGGAAGATATTGTCTTATTAAAAAAAGGTATACAATAGGCACAGACGGTTTTGGGGGGGGGCGCTAAATGTGTCGAATCAAAATAATTAAATAAAAATAAACTGTTACATGTTTTTAATGTGATGTTTAGTGTTGGCGTTCGACTCCAGAAAACGGCCAACTTAATTATCTCGGTAATGATTGGATTTGCGAAAAAGGCTATTACAAATCAGTTAAAGAATGCAACTTAGTGGTGAGGTAATCCCCCATGTTTTATTTTCTACAATATGCCAGTAGACTAATGCGCACCTTCCCAATTATTACTAACTCCAACTTCAGCCAGTAATGGTACGTCTAAAGTCGCCACATTTTGCATGAACTCAGGCAACATCTGCTTAACCAATTCCAACTCCCCATCAGGCACTTCCAACACCAATTCATCATGTACCTGCATAATCAGTTTCGTTTGTAAGCCCTTATTATCCAACCACTTTTGTACGGCAATCATGGCGAGTTTAATCAAATCAGCAGCCGTACCTTGCATAGGTGCATTAATGGCGGCGCGTTCTGCGCCTGCACGACGTGTACCGTTCGAGCTGTTGATTTCTGGCACCCATAAGCGGCGGCCAAAGTAAGTTTCTACATAACCATTTTCTTTTGCTGATTCACGTGTGTCATCCATGTATTGGCGGACTCCTGGATAGCGAGCGAAGTATCGTTCGATGTAGCTCGCTGCGGCGCTACGTTCGATATTGAGGTTTTGTGCTAGGCCGAAGGCACTCATACCGTAAATGAGGCCGAAGTTAATGACTTTGGCAAAGCGGCGTTGTTCGCTTTCTACTTTATCCTTCTCTACGCTAAACACTTCAGCGGCAGTGGCACGGTGAATATCTTCGTTATTGGCGAAGGCTTTTAGCATGCCCTCATCTTTGGATAAATGCGCCATGATACGTAGCTCAATTTGCGAGTAATCGGCAGAGACGATATGCGAACCTTCAGGCGCAATAAACGCTTCACGGATACGGCGACCTTCTGCAGTGCGCACAGGAATGTTTTGTAAGTTAGGGTCTGAACTGGCGAGTCTGCCTGTAATCGCTACCGCTTGATTATAGCTGGTGTGTACGCGGCCTGTTTCTTGGTTAATCATTTTTGGGAGCTTGTCGGTGTACGTTGACTTGAGCTTCGCTAAACCGCGATACTCTAATAGTACTTTTGGTAGCGGATGATCTAAGGCTAGTTCTTGCAAGACGTCTTCATTGGTACTCGGTTTGCCTGATGGTGTTTTCTTCAGAGGCTTAATACCGAGCTTATCAAATAAGATTTCTTGCAGCTGGTTAGGTGAGGCAAGGTTGAATTTTTGGTCTGCTAATTCATACGCTTTATTCTCTAGCTTGACTAAACGCATGCCAATTTCGTTACTTTGTTTATTGAGCATATTGGCATCGATTAATACACCGTTGCGTTCGATGGTGTATAGCACCTCCATCGATGGCATTTCGATTTCGCTGTAGATGTAATTTAGCTTTTCGTCTTTAGTGATATGCGGCAATAAGGTTTGATGTAATTGTAGTGTGATATCAGCATCTTCTGCGGCATAGTTGCTAGCTGTTTCTACTGTTACTTGATTAAAGGGTACTTGCTTGGCGCCTTTGCCTGCAACGTCTTCAAAATGGATAGCCTCTAAACCTAAGTGCCGCATGGCGAGGTCATCCATATTATGTGTACGATGACTTTCTAATACGTAGGATTGCAACATGGTATCGTGGGCGATTCCGTTGAGTTGGATGCCATGATTTTCTAATATGTGTTTGTCGTATTTTAAGTTCTGGCCGACTTTTTTAATATCAGAGTTTTCTAATATTGGCTTCAGTGTGGCGAGCGTGGCTTTCAAGTCCAACTGTTCTGGCGCATCAAAATAATCGTGCGTGAGTGGTAAGTAAGCGGCTTCACCTGCTTTAACTGAAAGCGACAGACCCACAATTTTTGAAACTAATGGATCTAGTCCTGTGGTTTCCGTATCAAAACTGATGATGTCTGCGCTGTTGATTTTCGCTAACCATTCATCCAGCTGTTCTGGTGTGGTGATGGTGGTGAAGTTGCGGTCAGTATTGACTGACTCGGCAAAAATTTCATTGGCGCTGGCTTTTTTAGCTTTGGTGGCATCAGAGACAGGGCTTTTTGCAATACCGGTTGGTACGACGCCATCGGCATCCATATTTTCTAAATCACGCTTCCAGCTGTTTAACTCAAAGCGGTCAAATAATTCGTGTAGTTTAGCTTTATCCAATGGGCGCGGGGCGAGGTCGGCTAAGTTATCTTGTCGGCCAATATCGACGCGGATGGTGATGAGTTCTTTTGCTTTTGGCAACCATTCGAGCGCAGCGCGTAAGTTCTCACCGACTTTGCCTTTGATGTTGTCAGCATTTTCGATAATGCCGTCTAACGTGCCGTATTCGGTTAACCATTTGACTGCGGTTTTAGGGCCGACTTTTTCTACACCTGGTACGTTGTCTACTTTGTCGCCAATTAGCGTTAAGTAATCAATAATTAAGCTAGGGGGTATGCCAAATTTCTTTTCTACGCCTGCTTCATCTAATACATCATCGACACGCCTGAACGCATCGCGCATGGTGTTCACCACAGTAATTTTACCATTTACTAGTTGGGAGATATCTTTATCACCCGTCGAGATAATGGTTTTAATGCCTTCGCTCTCGGCTTGTTTCGCTAATGCGCCAATCACATCATCGGCTTCTACGCCTTCAATCATAATTAACGGCCAGCCTAATGCGGTAATCGCTTCATGCAATGGTGCGATTTGTGGACGTAAGTCATCTGGCATGGCGGCGCGGTTGGCTTTGTACTCAGGATATAGATCATCGCGGAAGGTCTTACCTTTGGCGTCGAACACGCAGGCGCAATAGTCGGCAGGGTAGTCTTTATGTAAACGGCGCAACATGTTTAACACGCCATGAATGGCACCAGTTGGTTCATCGGCAAAGTTACGCAAGTCAGGCATGGCGTGAAAAGCGCGGTATAAGTAAGAGGAGCCATCGACGAGTAAAAGGGTTTTCATATCAACATTTCATGTTTGCTGGTTTGTTTTATGCAGTATTTTCCCATATCTAGGCAGACTTTATGTAATATGATTAAAGCTAAGCTTAATTAACACTGATTAATAAGAAGGGTAGGGCATGGTAACCAATAAATTACCGCAAATGTCGACTGCAGAAATACTGCATAGCGATGTTGAAGCCAACGAATCGTGGTATGCGTTTGAGATTATGGCGGAGTATGTAGGAGCGACTGAAAAGCTCAAGAAAATCACGCCTGCTATTTCTATTTTTGGTAGTGCGCGGACCAAGCCAGACCACGAATATTATCAATTAACTGAAAAAATTGCGCGCTTACTCTCAGATTCAGGTTTTACTGTGATCTCTGGTGGTGGCCCTGGCATTATGGAAGCAGCGAACAAAGGCGCACATCCTGGAGTGGGGCCAAGTGTCGGTTTGAATATCGAGTTGCCATTTGAGCAGTCTGGCAACGGTTATCAAGACATTGGTATTACTTTTAAAACTTTTTTCTTACGTAAGGTTATGTTCGTGAAATACGCATCTGCTTACGTGGTGATGCCTGGTGGCTTTGGTACGATGGATGAGTTGATGGAAGCGATTACATTGGTGCAAACAGGTAAAACACGCAGAATTCCGATTATTTTGGTCGGTTCAAAATTTTGGGGTGGATTGTTAGATTGGTTGAAAAATACATTGATTGAGGAGGGAATGGCATCGCCAAATGATCTGGATTTATTGCAGGTGATTGATGAGCCTGAAGAAGTCGTTGCTGCCATCTTTAAATATTATGAATCTAAAGGCTTTGAACTGACGCCTGAAGAGAAGAAAAACCAGTTTTATTTATGATTGGGCTGTATTTCTATGAATCATATTTTTTTGAATCTTTATTTGATGTGAATTAACGACTGTATACGTGCTTTTTGTTAGAATAAAAGTTAGTTTATTGAAGATGGGTGGTGCGAGATGAAAAAACAATCATTGTTAAGCTTATTAGTCGGCAGTGTATTGCTTTGCTTAACGCCGCAATGGCTGCTTGCAGCAGCGCCAGCGGATGCTGAAATACTAGAGCAGGTGGAACCACCTGCCAAGATAAGGCAGGGTGAGCCTATAGAAGATGCGCCTGAGATTACCATTCGTAAAAAAGGTAGCAAAACCATCCAAGAATACCGTCTGAATGGTGAGCTTTATATGATGAAAATTACGCCTGATCATGGTGTGTCGTATTATCTATATAAAGAAGATCAGCAAAGTGATTGGGTTAATGTTGGGCCGAATCCACCATTAGCAGTGCCTAAATGGACGTTGTTTAGATTTTAATTTCATTGAATACAATAAAGGCTAAATGCGTTGATTTGGCCTTTCTACTTATTAAGTAACGCTTTATGTCAGTTTTCACTACACTCACACTTCCAAAGGTTCAAGATTGCTTGCAGGATTTCTCTATCGGAGAAATGACTGAGCTAAGAGGCATTGCCGCAGGGGTTACCAATACTAATTACTTTGTCATCACTGAAACATCACGTTATGTGCTGACAATATTTGAAGCGAATACAATTGACGAGCTACCTTACTTTGTTGATTTGATGACACATCTAGCTGACCACGATATTCCCTGCCCCGCGCCAATTGCAGATAAACAGGGCGTAGCATTGCGAGAGATTAAAGGTAAGCCAGCATTATTAGTCAGTTGTTTGCAAGGTAGTGATGTGAGCGCGCCTGATGCAGAGCAGTGCGCACAAGTCGGACGGGTATTGGCACAGATGCATCTTGCAGGTAATGCTTTTGATCAACAATCAAAAAATCAGCGTGATGCTGCATGGCGAAGTCATACTGCAGCACAAGTGATGGATAAAGTATCGGCTGGTGATCAAGCATTGTTGCAACAGGTATTAGCCTTTCAAGATAACCTCGATTTAGGTGGTTTGCCAACAGGTGTGATTCATGGCGATTTGTTCCGTGATAATGTGCTATTTGATGGTGCAACTTTAGGTGGCTTTATTGATTTTTATTATGCTTGCCACGATGTGCTGGCTTATGATGTGGCGATTGCGGTGAATGACTGGTGTTTATCTGAAACAGGTGATTTTGATGAGCCACGCTTAAATGGTTTTATGCAGGCCTATACAGAAATCCGTCCATTTAATGAGGCAGAAAAACAAGCTTGGCAGGGTTTGTTATGTATTGCGGCTTTACGTTTTTGGTTGTCGAGGTTGTATGATTTGCATTTTCCTGCAGAGGGTGAGTTAACGCATGCTAAAGACCCTGATTATTTCAAAAATATTCTGCTAAAAAGATCAACGCCGAGCGCGTCATAGAAAGTTAGCGATGGCGATATTAGAATCACGTACAAAAACAGGGGTGAGATGGGTCAGTGAAAGCGTTGCTTTGTTCAAACAGACGCCAAGACAGTGGCTGCTTCTCGCTTTATCCTACTTAGGCATATTCGTCTTTATTCCTTCATTCCCTGGGTTGCAATTATTTTCATTTTTGACCATCTTGATTTGGCCGATATTTATCGCGATTGCGATGCGGATGTACCGCAATGCTGAAGTCCAAAAAGATGAAAACTTATCAAGCATCATGCAATTGGTACAACCTAAAATGCGAGAGTTGTTGTTATTAGGTTTGATTAGTTTGTTTTACTTTATATTGGTCAGTATTATATTAAGCGCAGATTTACAAGCGATTACAGAAACCATGGGAAAGCAAGCGCAATTGACCGAACAGGAAATGGTGCTTGCGATAGGCCAAACAGTGACGCCGGTTCTGCTTAAGCTTACTTTGTTATTTATTCCGCTGATAGCGGCCGTTTGGTTTGCACCCATGTTGATTGTTTTTAATGGTTACTCAGTGATGAAGTCCATTAAGTCGAGCATTGCAGGCTCATTACAATATGTGGTGGCAATGACGGCAGCATGGTTGCTGCTGACTGCGGGCATTATCTCGCTGATATTAACAGTTAGTCTAGTCGCTGGACTGTTTGCCTTTATTCAACCCGACTTTGCACAATCATTAATGACCATGTTGATATTTGGCTGCTTGTTAGTCAGTATTGCACTCACGTTAGCTTTTCAGTATGTGAGTTATCGCGATATTTTCAGAGCGGCGCCTAACGCTTAATACTTGGCTTTTAATACTTAAACGGGCGTGAGTTTCGCAAACTCTAAAGCTAGCCATTTCAAGCCGACATTGCCAAAATTCACCTGCACGCGCATGTCTTCTGCGCTGCCTTCATAGCTTACTACTACCCCGTTACCAAATTTCTTATGATCAACGCTTTGACCAATTTTCCAAGGCATCGCACTTTTTTGCTCGCTACTTTTAGCCTTGCCCATACGATGCGGCAATTCATTGTAATCTGGACTGCCTGAACGCCTCACTGGTTTGCTGTTCAGACGTTTTATTAATTCCTCAGGGATTTCATCCAAGAAGCGTGAAGGGATGCCGTAACGTACCTTGCCGTGTAACATGCGGCTTTGTGCATAGCTTAAGTACAGCCGTTGTCTTGCACGCGTTACCGCGACGTACATTAAACGACGTTCCTCTTCTAGGCCGTTACTCTCATACATGCTTTGCTCGTGTGGGCATAAGCCTTCTTCTAGGCCGCTAATAAACACCGTTCTAAACTCTAAGCCTTTAGACGCATGCACGGTCATGAGTTGTAATGCATCATGGCCAGCATCGGCTTGATGTTCACCTGCCTCTAAGCTAGCATGACTTAAGAATTGTGTCAGTAAATCTTGCTCAGTTTCGCCGTCGACATTATTGTGATTACCAAAGTCTTGATTAGTAAATGCTACTGCGGCAGTGACTAACTCTTCCAAGTTTTCAATGCGATCTTCGCCTTCTTTGGTGCTTTGGTAGTAATTTTTCAAGCCAGATGACGTTGTGGCAATCTCGGCGATTTCTGATAGTGAAATGCCATAAGCTTGGTCTGTCATTTCGCGAATCAATGCAACAAAGCCTTCGATACCTTTTGCGCCTTTTTTACCGTCGCCAGCGCGATTAATAGCAGTTTGCCATAGGCTGCAATCTACAGCACGTGCTTCTGCTTGTAGCTGCTCTAAGGTGCGTGCACCAATCCCGCGAGTTGGGAAGTTAATCACACGGAGTAGAGCGGTATCGTCATTGGCGTTGGCGATTAAACGCATATAGGCCAGTGAATGTTTAATTTCTGCACGTTCAAAAAAGCGTAAGCCACCATAGACACGATAAGGCAGGTTGGCTGAGAATAATGTATGCTCAATCACGCGAGACTGGGCATTACTACGATAAAGCATGGCAATTTCGCCTAAGCTAGTGCCTTCAGCATGCAGCATCTTGATTTCATCAACGATGAATTGCGCTTCATCAGTGTCGTTATACGCTTCGTAAATACGCACTGGCTCACCTTTGCCAGCAGATGTCCATAGGTTTTTACCTAAGCGGTTTTGATTATTTGCAATAATGGCATTCGCTGCATCGAGAATATTGCTGTGTGAGCGGTAATTTTCTTCCAGTTTGACGATGTTTTGGACATTAAAATCATTTTCAAAGTCTTGCATATTGCCAACACGAGCACCGCGGAAGCCGTAGATCGATTGGTCATCATCACCCACGGCAAACATGCAATTATTTTTGCCAGCGAGTAGTTTTAACCACATATATTGTAAGCGATTGGTATCTTGAAACTCATCGACCAAGATATATTGAAAGCGCGATTGATAGTGTTCGCGGATGTGTGTATCGCGGGCTAACAATTCATAGCAACGTAATAACAATTCAGAAAAATCGGCAACACCTTCACGGTTACACTGCTTATCATATTCTGCGTAAATCTCATTTAAGCGTTCCGAGTGTGCATCGTGTGTATCAACTTTGTCTGCTCGTAAGCCTTCTTCTTTACAATTATTGATATAGCCTTGTACTTGTTTCGGTGCAAATTTCTCATCATCAACGTTCATCAGTTTTAGTAAACGCTTAATGCTGGAAAGCTGATCTGAATTATCTAAAATCTGGAAAGTACTAGGCAAGCCAGCCTCGCGATGATGAGCACGTAATAATCGATTACACAAACCATGAAAAGTGCCCACCCACATGCCGCGCGTATTGATTGGCATCATTGAAGTTAAGCGCGTTAACATTTCTTTTGCAGCTTTGTTCGTAAATGTTACCGCCATCAACCCCATAGGCGAAATCTGTCCAGTTTGAATCAGCCATGCAATACGGGTTGTTAGTACGCGTGTTTTACCACTACCGGCACCAGCTAAAATTAAAGAAGATTGATGTGGTAATGTGACGGCTTCTAACTGTTTATTGTTTAGGCCGGTGAGTAAAGAATTGCTATCTGTATTCGGAATATCCATGACAGTATTATAACGTGTGAATAAGTAAATCTCGCGGATGAATAGACCGCTTTATCTGGCATATTCTGCGAAGACACGTCTAACGACTGCATTTGCAATTTTCTACGGGGATGACCGCTGTGGCTATCTCATGAGGCAGCGCTTTAGACTAATACAATTCGTTACAAAAAATAGTGCAACAGGCATGAACTTTGGCGAAATAGTACAGTCTCTATATGCATGGTAGCAAAATTGTTATTTTGTTACCGTTCCGCTTTTTCCTCCCTGAGCGGAAGCCTTACGCAAAAGGCGTTTGGCCCTGATCAATACCCCTTGATCAGGGCTTTTTTTTAGATTTATTTTTTAGGGGTCTTGAATGTGGCTGTCAGCAAGCTGGGAGCCAAGTCAACAGCACATTGGCTAGCACACACCAAATGACGACAAAGAGTGGTGAAAGTCGCCATATGACTAGTAGGGCAAAACCACTAAGGGCAATTGCCAAATCAACCACATGCATCACGCTGGATGTGAATACCGGGTCGTATAGCGCAGCGGCTAAAATGCCGACTACTGCTGCATTAATACCTGTAATCGCATTGGCTGCATGCGGTCTGTTTGCAATAGACTGCCATAAGGGAAGGGCTGCTGAGATTAAGAGAATTCCTGGCAAAAACATAAAGGTCAGCGCAATGGTAGCACCCAGCCAGTTAACGGATGTTGTCGTTGGCATGATGGCGCCAAGATAGGCCACAAACGAGAACATGGGGCCTGGAATGGCTTGCGATGCACCATAGCCAGCCAGAAAGTCAGTGTTGGAAACTTGCCCTGTATTAACCACAGCATCTTGCAGTAACGGTAGTACGACATGGCCCCCGCCAAACACTAATGCGCCTGCACGATAGAATGCCTGACCAGAGGCAACGAGATCTGATTGTTTTGATAGGAATAAGGCGGCTAACAGCAAGGCAATGAAAACGCCGAGTAAGGCTAAGCCAAGTGACGGTTTGTAACCGACGTTAATCGGCTGCAGTGCCTTACAAGACATTGAGTGACAAAACGCAATGCCTGCAATCGCCCCAACAACAATCACCAGTATTTGTGACCAAGCGACATTTATCAGCAATATAGCGGCAACTGCACACAGGGTAATGCTGCGTCGCTGCCAGTCGGGACAGAGTTTTTTAGACATCCCCCATATAGCATCGGCAATCACAGCAAAAGCGACTAGTTTTAACCCATGAATAATTGCGGTGCCAATCTCGCTCGAGAATAATGGGAGCGCAGAGGCAAAGCCAATGATGAGTAACGCAGAGGGAAGGGTGAAGGCAAGAAAAGCAGCCAATGCACCTAACCAACCAGCGCGCAATAAGCCCAGTGAAAACCCGAGTTGGCTACTGGCTGGGCCAGGTAGAAATTGGCAGATGGCGAGGAGCTGGCTGAATTGCTGCTCGTTCAGCCATTGGCGCTTTTCAATCAGTTCTTTTCGGAAATGTCCAATGTGTGCGACAGGCCCACCAAATGAAGTGAGACCTAATTTAAAAAAGGTGTTGAATACTTCAGAAACGCTCGCTTTTTGGGCCATTCTTTAAGCTTTTAATGCTTTGTTTTGGGCATGATGACATATAATAAATTGTATTGCCATTTTTGGTTTCGTTAGGCACTGTTTGAAGTGCATTCCAGTGTTCGATGATTTTGCCATTTTCATCAAAGTAGTCAATAAAGACTTGTTTTCCATTGCCAGCGAGAGGATTGTGTTGAATATATTCTACGCCGACATACTGCGAAATGGCTTGGATGGGCTCGCCTAAACATGCAATGTGGTAGAGGGTGATTGCATTTTTCTTGTTGGCTACCAAGTCGTTTTTCATATCAACCCTGGCTTTATTCGCTCACTTATTCTGCGTAATTTAATTGCGCTGCATTTTCCAGTGCTCTTCACCAATATAAACGCCATTAGTGTAATAGAACCGTGCAAAGTCTAGTGAACCACCATTCGTGTCTATTTCAATAATGGTTTCAGTGATGCGGCTTGTTTTTTGTTTGACTGATTCCGCTTATTTTTCAGAAGACTTTTTAGTTGGCTTTTCTTTCCCAACCTGATTGAGTCTTCTATAGCGATCCGCAAAGACAACATGACCATCACTGATGAATTCCAAATCAAAAGTGGGTGTCTTGCCGATTAAGCTTAAGTGCTCAGGCCTTTTTGATCTATTTTCAATACCGTGTTTATTAGCATTCATTTCGAACCCCAGCTCTGATTTCAACTTCGCTTTTACGGTCACCAATGCCCTACGGGAGATGATGCGAGGAGCGCGATCAGGGCCTCTACACTCCAGGTATTGCATATCGCCTTTCCATTTTCCAGCCATAGCACGAAATAATGCGTTTACCTGGTCGTCGATTTCATTGGATAAGGGCTTCTGTTTTTCTAATGCATAATAGTCATCGCCTAAGCTGGTGAGGTTTGGTGATGGCGTGTAACATTCGATGCCATCGTGTGGCTGGTGTAGATTAACTCGAATAGGCTAAACAATAATGCTGATAGGTAAGCTGTAGCTGGTTTAACCATTCGGCTTGTTATTTCGTCCTATCATTTTCAATGATAATACACTAAAGTTGCCAATCAACCGGCTGTTGCCTATGCTGGATTAAGTGTTGATTAATTTGCGAGAATTGATGATTGCCAAAAAAACCACGATAGGCAGACAATGGTGATGGATGCACTGACTGTAATACTAGGTGTTTGGCCGTATTAATTGCAGCTCCTTTTTTTTGGGCATAACTGCCCCACAAGACAAATACGAGGCTTTCTTGTTGCGCGTTTAATGCCGCAATCACCGCATCCGTCAATGTTTCCCAGCCACGTTTTTGATGTGAACCCGCATTGGCCTGCTCCACTGTTAACGTGGCATTGAGTAGTAATACACCTTGTGCTGCCCAGGGTGACAAATCACCGCTGCCACTCATGGTAATGCCGAGATCTGCCGTTATCTCTTTAAAAATATTCGCTAATGATGGCGGTGGTTTAACACCATCAGGTACAGAAAAACTTAAGCCATGTGCTTGTCCATCGCCATGGTAAGGGTCTTGTCCAATAATCACTACACGTACTTGTTTAAATGGGGTGTGATTAAAGGCATTGAAAATGAGTGGACTAGGCGGGTAAGTGACTTTGCCAGATACTTCCTCCTGATTTAGAAAGGCAGCCAATCTTTGCATATATGGTTGCTCAAACTCTTGACCGATAATGGTTTGCCAAGATGGGTGTAGAGACCTGTATAGGGGTAAGCTTTGTTTGAGTATTGCTTGCATACTAGTTTTTTCTTGGACTGATTAATTTCATTAAGGCACCAATTTTTTGTGGTTTTGCAAATAGCCAACCTTGGCCAATCGCATTTGGAATTTTTTGATGGATTTATGCTCTCTGCTTTTCAGTTCCTACCCATTCAAACACGATCTTTACTGCTAGGTGTTCGAGCATACTGAATATACCATCCAAAGTAATGTAATTAACGTTTTCATTTCCGACTGCTTGTGTGAAAATTTTATCGACTTTTTTGCATTTCAAGAAATAAAATGCGCCGAATCTGACCATTAACATTGAAAGTATCAACGACATGATAAATAGGCATCTCGCTTTAAACGCGACTCTGTTGACATTATCCATATACAGTCCATAGCCAATCATCCAATCTCATTCTGGCATCTTAGTAATCCCATTTCTTTTTGAGTACTCTCTGATTTAAAATTGGCTTTATATTGGATTGTGTACGGAATTACATTTTTTATTAACCAGTTCCGTCATGTATTGAATATAAGACCGTTGAAACTACCAATAATTTCTTTTCTTGTAAGCACTCTAGCAATACCAAAATTACCATTTGCCCAAATTTAAGCAGATTTAAATTGCACCGCAGATAGAAAATGAATAATTTTCTCGCCAGTTTCTTGCTTGGTCAACAAGCCTTGTTTGTATTGCTCGATATAGACGGAGGATTGATTGCTTGCAATCGTCAACATCGTGTCAACATCTTATTTTTTTGACGCAATGACGGCTTCTTTTGTATATTAAAACCCAATTAAAACAGTAGAAGTAAAGCCAATTAAAGCAACAATTAGTAATGTGACTAACGGTTTTTGATTCTTCATGTTTTATCCATGTAAAGTAAATAATGGGTATGCTTCGCAACCCATTTTTTTGTTATCTTTAACGGTGAAATGAGCTGCCCAATTGATCCCATCTGTTCGATGATATCAATTTTTCAGCGAAAGTAGGCGCTTACTATAAGCTTCCTATAGTAATGGTGGCAAGCCCTCAATAGAGAGCGCTTTTATAAATATTTCAGCAGGGTTATTGAGTAGGTTTAAATCTAACTTATATAAAATAAGCGCCGTATGCACACTAATGGCTTGCTGGTCGCGGTTAACCATGTTGATGGCATCTCCAGCTTTCACTTTCCCTTCTTTTGGTACGCGGCAGTAAAATCCACTACGACCACTATGCAAAAACTGTTTGATCATGGTTTTGTCGCCAAGTTTGTGTACCAATTTAAAACAAGGGATTCTCGGCATGGTGACTTGAAACGCTGCTTCACCGATTTGGAAAACATCACCAATAAACAGGTTACTTTCATTCAGTCCGAAGGTGGTAAAGTTTTCACCAAACGTAGCCGTAGACAAATCCTTTTGCGACAAGGTACCTTGCCAAAAATCATAATGTTCTGAAGGGTAACAATACACCGCTTGGTGTGGGCCGCCATGCACTTTTTTATCTGCTTGGTTATCACCATCTACGCCTAGCAGCTTTACCTAGGTAGCTTCTTGCACTGGCGTTTTATAAATCCCTGTGAGTACATCCTTACCATTAATATTAACCACCTTAGGGACGGCAACATTCACTGAAACTAGCTCCATCAGGTTAACCTTATAATGAGAGGTCTTAGTATAAAGAGGACATGAGGGTGGTGCAAATCCAGATGGTGACAATGGCGGTAGGCCAGCAAGCAGGGTTTATAGAATGCAATGGCATGTCTCAACAGTAATTAAACCTTCGATTTAAAGGGGTTTTGTCCGTTTATATGGTAAGTTGGCTGAACAAATCGTCACATAACTTCTCAAGGAGACCAGTATGGAGTCATTTGAAAATGCGACAAAATTCTTTCACGCTTGTGAATCACTAAAAGGCTGGGATGTATGCCAGCAATATATTGCCGATGGCGCGACATTTAGTGCGCAATGCGAGCCGCTAGTTGATATTGATAATGTAAAAGACTATTCAAATTGGATGGCTGGATTTGGTAGCGTCACCACACCTGGTTGTAGCTATACCTTAGATGCTTCGGCCTATGATGAGTCGACCAATATAGCGCTGTTTTTCGGTACCTTTACTGGAAAGCATACCGGGGAGGGCGGTCCTGTCCCGCCAACAGGCAATGAGACAAACACTCAGTATGTCTATATTCTCACCATGAATGCGCAAGGGCTGATTAGTGAAATGGTGAAAGTATGGAATGCACCGTGGGCGCTGAATGAACTAGGCTGGTAGTGTTATAACAATCCAATAAGAGTCAGTTAACGTTCTTCAGGTTCTCACACTTCGCGTGTAGTGAGGGCCAGTATGACTTTATTGGTTACCCTGTTTCCAGTTAATAAAAAATGCATGATAAAGGTCTGACACATTCCAAGGTGGTTACAAATCTATATAAGTCGCAGCGCTATGCGCACCTGGGCCAACAGAGCCAGACTCCTGAAATCGTGAATCTTGTGGCTTTAAAATAACCGGTTTACGGCCATCTCGTGCGGTGCCACACATAGTCGAATAATGCTGTTCATCGATGTGTGCATCGATAAAGCAATCAATAGACGGCACTTGCCCGACAGCATTGGGGTAGGCATATCAGCCATCGGTAAAGTTTGTTGGATGCCAGGGACGCGCCAATGTGACTGAACGATTTGGCACGCTTGCTTCGCGTTAAACGGCTGCGAATAAACACAATGCCAAAGTCATGTTTTAACTGCATAGATGGTACGGCGAAGTAAGAATAAATAACGCCAGCTTTCATTGGCTGGCCGCATTTTCGAGAGACGATAGTGCTGTCCTCAATCAACAACTGACCATTGCCAAAAGTGAAATCGTAGTTGCCAGAGATCGTGCTATTTCGAATATAAGCATGCGAGCCATTGGCAAAAAAAGTGTCTTGATTGCCATGCAAGGCAACATCATCCAACGTTACACAGTCACTATCGATATCTAGTAACAGCGCGACACCTTGAGAGGCTTCAATTTTTTCTGGATCATCATCAGCCAAGACATCGTTGCTTAAACAATCAAATATATTTTCAATCGTAAGGCCCTCAACTCTCTCAGTGTGTAGATTGATTTTTTCGTAAAAATCACCTTCGACTATCGGAAGCGTTATCCAAATGTTCGAGTGGGTTGTCGCTATTGCATCAAGTGCAGACTGAATGCGCTCAAAGCAACGATGTTCATTGCCACAATTTTGTTGGACATAGTCAGTATTACTTGGCTTGTTGTTAACAGTACAACTCATCATTATTGAGACGGCTAAAGCAAACCAAAGTACTCGTAAGGCTAGTTGGCTCAGTTTATTCTGCATGACTGCTACTGTTAACTAAGCCACCATTGTGCCTGATCCCATTGATTGATTACTTAAGCGTTAATTAATTTTAACCTTATCCAATTATTCACGCACGTTAACGCTATCACGGTGTCATAACCACCCTTCCTCGTTATTTAATCTTAAATATGAAAGCTATAACTGATGGCGCAAGCAAACATCAACAACCTGAAATACAGACCTAAACCAAAACTCGTTGTCTCGTTTAAAGATTTATGGCCCTTTTTAAAACCATATCACTTACAGATGATAATTGCTTTTGTGTTGTTATGCCTTGCTTCATCTGCCTTACTACTAGTCCCGCTAGCCTTTAGGGATTTAATTGATTTCGGTTTTGCTAAAGGTGATGGTGGAACACCCGCCATTAATATTGATACTAAGTTTGGTGTGTTATTTGGTTTAGCCGCTTTTTGGGCGCTCATGGTGGCTTCGCGTTACTATATGGTGTCGTGGATAGGCGAGCGCGTCACAGTGGATCTGCGCAGTGGTGTGTATGCCAGTGTATTAAGGCAATCACCTCAGTTTTTTGAAACCTTACAAACAGGTGAAGTTCTTTCTCGTTTAACGGGCGATACCACACTTATTCAAACCGTTGTTGGTAGTTCCGCGTCCATGGGTTTACGTAGCTTATTTCAATTTTTAGGCGGCATGATTATGCTTGCTGTCACAAGTTTCTACCTGTTCTCAATCAATATTGGCTTAATGATCTGTTTGATTTTTCCTATCATGCTCATTGGGCATTCAGTCAAAAAGCTCTCACGTGAATCACAAGACCGTATTGCCGATAGCTCAGCCATGGCGGGTGAGATTTTAAATGCCATGCCAACTGTACAATCATATACACAAGAAACGCGTGAAACGAACCGCTTTACTGATAGTGCACAGTTAAGCTTTTTAACCGCTATTAGGCGCGTTAAGGTTAGAGCATTACTCACCGCAGTGATTATTACTGCCGTGATGGGCACGATTATTTTTGTTTTATGGCTAGGCGCGCGCCAGGTAAGTGAGGGTGTGATGACAGGTGGCGAACTAGCTTCATTTGTATTATATGCGGCGATGGTTGCTGGCAGTGTGAGTACGATGGCACAAGTGTGGGGTGACATCATGCGCGCCGCAGGTGCGACTGAGCGTTTACTCGAATTACTACATACTGAAACCGCAATTACTGAAGTGGATAACCCTTTGCCGTTAGCTGATATATCCAAAGCTGATATCCAATTCAACGATGTGACATTCCACTATCCATCTAGGCCAAATACGGCGGCGTTAAATGGCGTGAGCTTGCACATTAATGCAGGTGAAACAATCGCTTTAGTTGGGCCTTCAGGCGCAGGGAAAACCACTATCTTTCAACTGCTGTTACGCTTTTATGATGCACAGATTGGTAGTATTGCCATTAATGGCCAGCAGACGAGTGATATTAGCTTGCATGATTTGCGCCGCTTGATTGCCATCGTTCCGCAAGACCCTGTTATTTTCTCTGCCAATGTATTAGAAAACATTCGCTACGGCCAACAAGAAGCGACAGATGAGGCGGTCATCGCTGCAGCTAACGCCGCACAAGTAGCACAGTTTATACCGCAGCTCCCCGATGGCTATAACACCTTCTTGGGTGAGCGTGGCACACGTTTGTCTGGCGGACAAAGGCAGCGCATTGCGATTGCTCGTGCCATGTTAAAAGATGCACCTATTTTACTATTAGACGAAGCCACGAGCGCCTTAGACGCTGAGTCTGAAATACTCGTGCAAGAGGGGCTTGATGCTGCCATGCATGGCAGAACAACATTAATTATTGCCCATCGGTTAGCCACTGTCCAAAAGGCCGATAAAATTGTCGTCATGGAAAATGGAGAGATAGTAGAAGCAGGCGATGCGGTCGAATTGCGGAAAAAAGGTGGTTTGTATGCAAGACTTGCTGAGTTGCAGTTCGAAACTGACTCGCCCCTTTCATGAGCAATTTAGCGCTTAAGCGACTAGCGAGGTTGGGGACGCTTTTACGGCTGTTGTGCTAGTGATGTTGGAGACGCCTCTTGCTGTTGTAGGCTCTCGAATGGCCATCAACCCACTAATCTATAGGAACAGCCCCATCGTCGGTAATCGCTCAATAATAGACGCGCCTTGCACAAATATGCTACGGTCATTTGGAGCAATGCTGTCCGGCAATATGAGCATCTATCCGTCATCAATATGGATGCGTAAACAATTAACATCAGTTGCAGTTTTGGCGTTGCTGCCAAGTTACATGTTAATGAAAGCATTGACGAAGTGATTGCACAAGCAGATGAGTATTTATACTACGCGAAACAGACAGATCGCAACCGTGTTTGTTCAAGTAGGGATGATGGAGCAGGTGGCGTATCAGAAGTGTAATTGACAATGGATTTAGCGCTGAACTGCCTTGCAGGTGTTAGCTGTAAAGCCATAGACAAAACAAAACCCGCCGAAGCGGGTTTGTTTTGTTGAAGCTGAAGACTTACTGAGTCAGACCAGCTTTTGTAAGGTCGATAAAGTCCAATTCACCGGCCTTCATGTCAGGTACCATGATGTAGCGTTCATCTTTAGTGATGGCGATATCAGCAGCCGCTTGGTATTGAGGGCCTACGGTTGTGAGTTCACCATCTAAGCCAACTGCAAACACTTTACCGTTTTTCCAGTCACTCACATACATCGTGCCGTTTGAGTGATGTACAAGGCCATCACCGCCGCCAAAGCCTTCTGCAACATCCGTGACCTCACCTGTTTCAGTGTTTAAGTTATATAAAACGCCAGATGTGAAATCAACCACCAATAAAAATGCGCCAGTATCATCAGCAAGCAAGCCGTTAGGTGCCATGACTAATGGACTGTCATTACCATCGACTAACTTAGTTACTTCACCGTTAGCGGTAATTTTATAAATCACGCCGCC
Organism: Methylophilaceae bacterium; assembly: GCA_028823485.1. GTDB lineage: Bacteria > Pseudomonadota > Gammaproteobacteria > Burkholderiales > Methylophilaceae. The sequence goes on from JAPKBG010000001.1 coordinate 54,280, forward strand.
CAAGCCTGACCCTAAAATATCACCACTATCAGACACGTATAAATTGCCATGTGGATCCGCTTCTAAATCGTTTAGAAATTGTGGTGGTGTTGTGAAAGCACTGGCTGGTACGAAGACTTCTTTTTGCGTCGCATCTGATAAGTTGATTTTAATGATTTGTGTTTTATCCGCCACATATAAAAAATCACCAATAATCACTAAGCCTTTCGGGTCATCTAAGCCATCCGTAAACAAACTGACTTCGCCATTCTCAATCACACTAATTTGGCCATCACCATCTTTGCCAAACTCACTAATTTCAGACACGTAAATCTTACCGTCTTTGGCTTGCACTGCTGATTCGGGTGTTTTTAATCCAGTGATTTTCTCACCACTGACTTTGCTCATGACAGCAGTTTTCTCTGTTGCTTCTTTATCTGCACAGCCAATGAGGCTGGCAGCAATAGCAGCGCTTAGTAAAGCCGCTTTAAGTGAATGAGTAATGGCTTGATTCAATGACATAGTATCCTCAATGGAATTAGTAATCGTTAATGTTTAGATTGTTATTATGCACCTGCGACATGACATAGCAAATACTATTTACTGGCTAATAACCTTTTCCCCATCTGACAGAACCCCTCTTTTATCTAAGTTACTAGCATGAGAGGATTGGCTATAATGTAAATAAAGAAACCCTGCTGCAGCTAAAGTGAAAAAGATTCCAAATCCCAATGATAGTTCTATGTACTCCCTTTGCTAAAGAAGCGTTAAAAGGTTATTGAATGTAATAGCTAAAGTGCTGACTTTATTTACTTACCAATCGCTTTAATACGGTTCGATAAGATTTTTAAACCGCAGAAGAAGCATTTGGTAAAGTTGCCATCAATATGCTTAAAACGCTTTTTAAGTGGTTTTTTTACTTCCCATGTACCTTTGAAGCCATTAGGGAATACGACTAAGTCACCAGCTTTAAATGTGACAGCAGGGCTGCCATCTTCAGGGGTCATCACGCATTCACCTGCTTCGATGAGTGCTGTTTCTGTAGTGACGAATGTCCATGGGAAAGTAGACACTTCTTTTTCCCATGTTGGCCAGTAGGCAGTGCCTAAGTCTTTTAAAACAGCTTCATTTGGATTGCTGGTAACGGCAATTGCTTTCATGTTAAATCCTATTTGTTAGAGTAATGCCATAAACTGAATCATTGGCGGTGCGCCATAGTAAATTGTTACGGCTAAAACACCTAGTAATTATGTTGATTTTACATCTCTGATTGTTTATTGTTGCAGCCTTCAAGCACTGCTTGGCTAAAGAGAATTTTTACATGTCCTATACTGAACTCCCACAGTGGCCAAAAACCTACCCAGAAACGCATGCGCGCGGATCGCTTAAATTGCATAACGCAGATTTTCGTGTGACAGAACTGCCTTTGGCATTGCCGTCAGGGGAGGGGGAACATATTTGGGTGCAGGTAAGCAAAGATGGTGCTAATACCGCTTTTGTTGCGCAGCGCATTGTTGAATATGCTGGTGTGAAGGAAAACGATGTTGGTTACGCAGGTTTAAAAGACCGTTACGCAATGACTGAGCAGTGGTTTAGTATTTATTTACCCAAAGGTGAAATGCCAGACCTCATGCAGTTAACGCATGATGAATTCACCGTATTAGCACAAAGCCGCCATGTGAAAAAATTGCGCCGTGGTGATTTGTTAGGTAATCACTTCGCCATTATCTTGCGCGATGTGGAAGGGGATAAAGCGCTGATTGAAGCTAACCTAAAACAGATTCAACAGCATGGTGTGCCTAACTACTTTGGCCCGCAACGATTTGGCCATGATGGCGGCAATGTAGAACAAGGCCGTTTGATGGTGTCACGCGAGATTCGCGTCCGTAACCCCAAGATGAAAGGCATCTATTTATCCGCCGTCCGTTCTTTTGTCTTTAATGAAATACTGGCAGAGCGCATTAACAATGGCTTATGGGGCAAAACACTAGCAGGCGATGTGTTAGATGATGACGGCCTGCCAACAGGTGCGTTATGGGGCCGTGGCCGTGTGGTAACTACCGATACAGCTGGCGAGTTAGAGAACGCCATTGCCAAACAACATGCACCTTTATGTGAGGGCATGGAGCATGCTGGCTTGTCGCAAGATCGTCGGACATTAGCCGCCATCCCAAAAGAAATGACATGGCAATGGATAGATGAATCACAATTGCAGCTTAGTTTTTCATTAGCCGCTGGTTATTATGCGACTTCTGTTTTGCGTGAGGTGTTGAATGCGGTGGAGCCTGATCGATATCAGTCAGTGTAATGCCCTTCAATGATTGTAACTATTAAAAAAGCCGACATCTAGTCGGCTTTTTTCACTTTAGTACTGATGGATAAGATTACAACGCTTCATCATTCGTTGGCGCTTCATCATCAGCTGGCATTTTAAGATCTAGTGGAGCGTCTTCAGCAGTTGGCGTTTCAAGCTCTAGCGTTGCGTCAGCAGGCATATCTTGTGCTATGTCCGTGTTGGTATCTGCACAGGCAGTTAAAGAAAGTGTTAGTAACGCAGCAAGTAAAAATGAAAATTTCATGATTCCATCCTAAAAAAGGAACTACGTTGATAAGTTGTTGAAATAACGTAAATAAGAATGTCATATACGTATTTTAACTCGCGCGATTTCACGCTTAATTATACTAAATGCTAGCGTTATCTTGACCATAAATTACACTATTTAAGTTAAGTGGAATTTGGTGTAAAGCTGAGCGTAATCACGACAAATGATGGGCGGCGATTGGGGTATATATAAAGCGATTTGTCGGTAGTTATTCGTGCGGGTTACACTTGATGACATTGGGTCGTTTGCCATGCTGCGGACTATAAACGAATCTACCCTACGCGCACTGATCCAGTTATTCAATTATTCCAAGAATAAGCGTTAAAAACACAACATATTCTCGCGATTAACATCAGCAAAAGCGCACTAACATGGAGTCATCATTCATTGCTAAGCTAATTATATGACTACAGACATTGCTCAACCCGGAGAGGAGGACTTTATTGTCCGCCACGACCTGCAAGTATTACAGATTTTAAAAGCCTTAAAAGATGAAGAGAATGACTTAAAAGTTTCATTCAATCATGCAGAGGATGATTACTTAACGCGCATTATTCATATAGCGGCTGATCATCAGCACCTCTATCTCGATATCACCATCGATGAGGCCTTTAACAAGCGGATGGCTGCAAGTCCAGAATTGCTGATACATAAAGACAATGGCATCCGTATTAAATGGAAAGCATAGAAGCACAGTGTCGCGAAAATGAGTGATGGCCATGCGCTTGAAATGGAGGTTCCACAAGAGTTGGTAAGACTGCAGCGCCGTGAATTGTTTCGATTAAAACCACCAATGCTCAACCCCATCCCCTGCGAGATTCCAGTGCCTGATAGTAAAAACCCCGAAATGATAAAAAGTATTCAATACAACTTAGCAGATGTTAGTTTAGGTGGCATCGGATTAATCATACAAAATGACTTACATCCATCAATAGAGGTAGGCGCAACATTTGAGGGCTGTAAAATTGACTTCCCTGACCTAGGTCAAGCACTACTGAACCTAGAAGTGAGAAATATCGTTTCATTAAATAGTGATAAGCCTGAAGAAAAACACCGGGTAGGACTTGAATTTAAAAAACCTAGTCGTATTAGTGAAGGCCTTATTCAAAAATACACGTTTAATCTTGAACGATCTCTACTCGTTACAAACGCAAAAATGTAATGGACACAGGACTACCCTAATTATTCAGATTTAATTTTCTCTGAGCTTAACCAATTCTGCAACTATTCTAAATAGTCCATGCACTCGCCAACGATGACGACAAACGCTACAATCTAAGCTATAAAATGATCAGGAGTAAACAAATGGCAAAAACAGCATTAGTAACAGGTAGCAGCCGCGGTATAGGATTGGAATTTTGTACGCAACTGCAACAGCGTGGCTTTGATGTGATTGCCACCTGTCGGTCAGCAACGCCAGCATTACAAGCACTAGGTGTTGAAGTGATTGAACATGTAGAGGTGAGTGACCCAGATAGTTTACATCAATTAGTCGCAAAACTGGATGGTCGTAAGATTGACTGGTTGATTAATAATGCAGGGATTGCTGGTGGCCTTGGTTTAAATGACATTAGCACAACGGCTATTGCGAGCTTTAAACGCATGTTTGAGGTCAACAGCTTAGGCCCATTATTAGTTACTCACGCGTTAATGGATAATTTAAGCAAGGGTTCAAAAGTGGGCTTAGTCACCAGCCGGATGGGTTCGATGGCCGATAATGATTCTGGTGGCAGCTATGCCTACCGCATGTCAAAAGCTGCGTTAAATGCAGCGGGTAAATCTTTATCAATCGATTTGAAACCACAAGGCATTGCAGTCGCTATTTTGCACCCTGGTTGGGTGCGTACCGATATGACTGGTCATGGTGGCTTGATCAACACTGATGAATCGGTAGATGGCTTACTCAAGCGGATGGACGCGCTGGAACTATCAAACTCAGGTACTTTTTGGCATACTAATGGTGAAGAGTTGCCTTGGTAAACTATTCAGACGATTCTATTTAGAAAGTTCTATTCAAGCAGCGCAAGTATGCGGCGGACGACAAGCGCGTTTGCCTTATGTCTATTGTAAGTACAGTGTCGTGAAAGCCATGAGAGGCGGCTTCAACTAAATCAAACACATGCTCAAACCCGCGCTCACCACCATAATAAGGATCAGGCACATCGCTTTCTGGATGTTCTGGCGCGTATTCTAAAAATAGCTTTACCTTATGCTGATGCTCGCTTGGGCATGCTTGCTTCAAAATATCGTAATTATCCGTATCCATCGCTAAGATATAGTCAAACGTCTCAAAGTCACCAGCCGTGAATTTACGTGCGCGAATGTAGGACAGATCAACGCCGCGGCTTTCCGCCATTTGTTGTGACCGTGCATCAGGGGTTTCACCGACATGGTAGGCATGTGTGCCTGCTGAATCCAGATGGAAACGATCTTCTGTACCTCGTTCTTGAACCATGTGGTTAAACACACCTTCAGCCGTTGGTGAACGACAGATGTTGCCCATACAAACGAATAGTACTTTTATTTGATTCATATCACTTTGAGACCTTTGCACGAAAGTCTTTTTGCCCAAATACGGCGTTAAAAATGTACTCAAATGCTCATTTACAAAAAAGTAAACTCTGCTTCTGCGTGCATTTTAGCCTTGTCTTTGAACAAAAATCTCTTTCGTGTAAAGGCCTCACCTTTTTTAAGTTTCTGATAATAGTTGCTCAATCATTGATTCAGCTTGGCCTAAATAGCTACCACCGAATAAATTCACATGATTAAGTATATAATACAAATTATAAAGTGTTTTGCGTACAGCGTAACCCGCTTCTAATGGATATTCAGCATGGTAGGCACTGGCGAAATCATGGCCAAAACCACCAAATAACTCAGTCATGGCGATATCGGCTTCTCGGTCACCATAATAACTAGCAGGGTCGAAAATCACTGGGTTGCCTTGCTCATCACCAGCTGCATTACCACCCCATAAATCACCATGCAGCATGGAAGGGTGGGGGGTGTAATTGTCAAAAAACACATGCAGATTTTCGCTTAACAGCATGCCTCTATCTTGCACCCGACCCGCATAACCATTTTGCGCAGCAAAGTCTAATTGCTGGTTAAGTCTATGTTGCTGCCAGAACGTGTGCCAATCATCTTTACGGTCGTTAATTTGTGGCGTACTGCCAATTGTATTGTCGATATGCCAGCCGAAGTAGGGCATTGCCTGTTGATGTAATAGTGCTAATTGCTGCCCGAGCAATTTTGCAGCACCCCCGCGCATGCTATCCAGCGCAATATATTCCAAGGCCAAATAACTGTGGTTATCTGCGATGCCATAAGTAATCACTTTAGGCACACGTACACAATTAAGCTCGGCCATTTCTGCTAATGCAGCCGCTTCTGCTTCAAACATTGCGGATAAATCAGGCGAGTTCACCTTAATAAAATAATACTGATTGCCTGCAGAGACTTTATACGCCGTGTTAATACAGCCACCGCTAACTGAGCTCAGCGTGTAATTGCTCAGTTTGGTTTGCGTTGCTGCCTCAATCTGCTGGATGATAGTACTGAGTTGTGCCATTAAAGCTCCCTAAAACGTACAAGTAATATAGTAGCGTATCGTAGGTAAAGAAACTATGGTCTTGATTTTTCGAAACAGTTGAGTAACTATAGAACATGTTATCAACATGACGTTATAAAAATGGATTACAGATATAGGAGTCAACAATGCCCTACCTAAATATTAAGACAAACCAAGAAATGAGTGATGTAACAGCATTCATCAAAAAAGCCAGTAGTGCTGTGTCAAAAGCCAGTGGCAAGCCAGAAAGCTATGTGATGATTTCTGTTGATCAACAAACGCCGATGTCGATGGGTGGCAGCGACGCACCGACCGCATTGTTAGACTATCGGGCTTTAGGGTTGCCCGATGACAGAAAAGCATTTTCAGATGCGCTATGCAGCCTAATATCGGAAGACCTATCCATCGCAGGGGATAGAATTTACATTAGCATGACCGACGCTGAACGCCAAAACTGGGGATGGAACCACAGCACGTTTTAGCCATACGGCGCAATGCCTTTCAGTTATTGCGCCCTACGTGAGCTGGCTGACCCCATTGATTGTAGTTAAATACCTTTATCTTCTGAATTTAAAGCCATCTTTAAAAAACTAGGCATTCTAGGATCTGAAAATTGAAAACAACCTCTAGCTGGTTTATATAAAATCGTTGTTTCATTTCCTTCAGTTAACTTTGTTAACCGCCTACTTAATGTTTTAGAATCAATATCTACATTGAATTTACTTTTTAACTTATTTCTAAGTTCAGAACTACGGAATTCGGGTGAACTGCAGTATGAAGCAGTGAGCAAAAGAAATTTATATTCTTGAGGCGTATTTAGAACTCTAAGTGTTGATTCTAGCATTCTCTGGAGTGCGCCTTCTGAATCCTTGACAGCCTCATTTAGAGCAAGTTTTAGAACATCATTACCTATATGTTTATTCTTATTTATTATGGCATTCTCACCACACTTTAAACTAATAAGATGCGTGAAGTGAGGGTATCCAGCACTTATATCTACGATTTTATCAACTACATAGTCATCGACTCGAAGGTGGAGTGAGTGCATTCCATTTAGAATCAATTTCTTTAAATCATCATTGCACATTCGTTGTAGAGCTACTTCTTTTAGGCAGCGTTCAACGGATGGGTGGCCCGCAGTCAGCTCTTCTCCAGTTGTTGCAATCCCTACAACAACTAGTTTGAAATTTGAATTTTCATCACTAAGTAATTATATAAGCTCTGCAATCTTTTTTTATCAGAATCATCTTGGATTGCATCGGCTTCATCTATTAGCATAATCCCTGAAAGAGACTTTAGCTTGTTGGCTACCCAAGACGGAGAGCTGGGCTTAAAGGTTGCAGTGTTGGTTGTTTTGGTTTCCCTATTTGAGGAAAGGTCTGCTTTTGCGAATCCAGCATTTATTGTGGCACCACCACCTTGGTCGTGAGTGCGAGTCGTTTCTTTAAGTGAAAAATCTACCCCACAGTTTTCAAGAGGGCTCTCAAATATTGTGGAGAATGTATCACTCGAATCACACCATTTTTCAAAAAAATCACCACCTTGTAACTTTTGTAAAAGTAATTTGCATGAAGTTTTAGCAAGTGATGTTTTTCCTACACCTCTGTCACCATATACAAGGATATGCTGGCCCGGCGAATTTATGACACTTACGAGCCTAGCAGCCTCATCTTCACGGCCAAAAAAATTAGAAACTTCATCTACTGGTATATGAGGGGTAAATGCTTTACGTATACCACTATCTATTATTATTTTTTCATTTTCGAGACCAAAATTGCCATTTGCCAAACTATGCTCTTTTGCGAACTTAACACCGATTGATTAGTTTTTAATTTATTTTATAATATATAGATAAGTGATAAATGAAGCAAATAGCAGACAAAAAAAACCCGCCGAAGCGGGTTTGTTTTTTGGTGAAGCTAGTTAGCACATTTTGCGTTAAGCAGGAAAGTGAGACAAGGCGCTTATCCGTAGACAATACAATAAGTATGACAAGGATAGGCAACGCCGTATCACTGAACTGCTTAAATGCAAAATTACATCATGCCGCCCATTCCACCCATACCGCCCATTCCACCCATATCAGGCATCGCAGGAGCAGAAGCTTCTACCGGCGCATCAGCAATCATGCAGTCTGTTGTTAGCATTAAGCCAGCAATAGAAGCTGCATTTTGAAGTGCTGAACGCGTTACTTTCGTTGGATCAAGAATACCCATTTCGATCATGTCGCCGTAAGTTTCGTTCGCAGCGTTGTAACCGTAGTTACCTTTACCTGCAGCAACATTGCTGACAACCACTGATGGCTCAGCGCCAGCATTGGCAACGATTTGACGTAATGGCTCTTCAACCGCACGTAAAACGATTTTAATACCAGCTTCTTGCTCTAGATTGTCGCCCTTAACTTTAGCGATTGCGTCACGTGCACGAATGAATGCAACGCCGCCGCCAGCAACAATGCCTTCTTCAACTGCTGCGCGTGTTGCGTGTAATGCATCTTCCACACGAGCTTTTTTCTCTTTCATTTCGATTTCAGTAGTAGCGCCCACTTTAATCACTGCAACACCGCCTGCTAATTTAGCTACGCGTTCTTGTAGTTTTTCTTTATCGTAATCACTGGTTGAATTTTCTACTTCTGCTTTGATTTGGCTAATACGTGATTTGATATTTTTCTCGTCACCAGCACCATCAATAATGATGGTGTTTTCTTTACCGATTTCGATGCGTTTAGCAGAACCTAAATTTTCTAGCTTAACGTCTTCAAGTTTCAAGCCAACTTCTTCAGCGATTACTGTACCGCCAGTTAACACAGCGATATCTTCTAACATTGATTTACGACGGTCACCAAAACCAGGTGCTTTTACAGCCACTGTTTTTAAGATGCCGCGGATGTTGTTGACCACTAATGTTGCGAGTGCTTCACCATCGATATCTTCAGCGATGATTAATAGTGGACGGCCTTCTTTAGCCACTTGCTCTAGTGTTGGTAGTAAATCACGGATATTTGAGATTTTTTTGTCGTGTAGTAACACGTATGGGTTTTCTAGCAATGCAATTTGACGCTCTGCATTGTTGATGAAGTATGGTGATAGGTAACCACGGTCAAACTGCATACCTTCAACAGTTTCTAATTCGTTGGTTAAGCCTGAACCGTCTTCAACCGTAATCACACCTTCTTTACCGACTTTTTCCATTGCATCTGCAATGATTTGGCCAACTGATTCATCTGAGTTTGCTGAGATAGAACCAACTTGTGCGATTTCTTTACTCGTTGTACATGGTTTTGATTGCTTTTGTAGTTCAGCTGTTGCTGCTTCAACTGCTTTATCAATACCGCGTTTAAGATCCATTGGGTTCATACCAGCAGCGACTGATTTCATGCCTTCGCGAATAATCGCTTGTGCTAGTACTGTTGCTGTTGTTGTACCGTCACCAGCGATGTCATTGGTTTTAGAAGCAACTTCTTTTACCATTTGAGCGCCCATGTTTTCAAACTTGTCGCTAAGTTCGATTTCTTTAGCTACTGAAACACCATCTTTAGTAATAGTAGGTGCGCCGAATGAGCGCTCTAAAACAACGTTACGACCTTTAGGGCCTAAAGTAACGCGCACTGCATTAGCTAATACGTTTACACCTGCCACCATTTTTTGACGAACGTCATCGCCGAATCTTACGTCTTTTGCTGCCATTTAAATTCTCCTAAATGCTTTCTATTATTTGGTTTAAATTCTGTGTTGCAATGAGTCGACTTATTCGACCCAATATACCCATCGAAATTATTCGACGATTGCTAAGATGTCATCTTCAGTCATGACTAGTAGCTCTTCGCCATCTACTTTAACTGGTGTGCCACCGTAGCTTTTGAATAACACTTTGTCGCCAACTTTAACGTCTAATGGAATGCTTTTGCCGTTGTCGTCTTTTTTGCCAGTACCGACTGCTAGGATCACGCCTTCAGCTGGTTTCTCTGCTGCAGAGTCTGGAATAACAATACCTGATGCAGTTGTACGCTCTTCTTCTTTACGCTTTACAACAACGCGATCGTGTAATGGACGAATTTTCATTAGATTTCTCCTTGAGTTATGCTTAAACTAGTAAAAGTTAATTAAATTACAATGTGCAAGAGTTTAGCACTCTCACTACTACAGTGCTAACTTGGGACGAAAGTTTTGATTTCAAGAGATAATAATAAATAAATTGGTTTAGGGGTATGGCGGTTTGACGGAAGAGAATAAAGTGGTAGAGAAGGCATCTGAGTTAGGGATTCAGCAATTGAATCTGAGTTACGATAAAGTGCAAGATAGATTGTTGTTTCGGGTCGGCTTAAGTGACGATACTGAAATTGCATTATGGTTTACCTATTGCTTTTCACGTGGCTTATGGGCGGCGCTGAACGGTGAGGCACACTTGCCTGAGTCTAAGGCTTTTTCTCAAGCAGAAGCGGCGGAAGCCGTGGAGCAATTTGAGCAAGAGGTAAAGGCAACGGAAGCCTTGTCAAAATTAGACTTTGTAACAGAATATACGCCACGTAACTCATTGCAAGATGATGGCACTTTATTAGCGGTTAGCTTTAAACTGGGCGAGGATGCGAAGTTATTAGAGATTACGTGTTTAGAAGAGCTGGCAGTGAATGTAAATTTAACCCCAGAGCTGGTATTGGCGATTAGTAATATGTTGCAGTTGGCGACGAAAGAAGCAGGTTGGTCTATGGATGAAGCGGTTTCAGTAGCGATGATGGATGCGTCAGAAGTACCAAAGGTATTGCATTAGAACATGCTGTAATTAAGTCATATTGAATATAAGGGTGTATTAATGGATTATACGAAGTTAGGTAATACCAATATTGAAGTGTCTAAAGTGTGTTTAGGCACCATGACTTATGGCGACCAAAACACCGAGGCTGATGCGCATGCACAGTTGGATTACGTGTTAGCGCAAGGTGTTAACTTTATTGATACCGCTGAGATGTATCCTGTACCACCAAAAGCAGAAACGTTTACGCGCACTGAAACCATGATAGGCCAGTGGCTGAAAAAACAAGCGCGCGATAAAATCATCTTAGGCACTAAAGCCGCCGGACCAAGACGTAATATTGGTTGGATACGTGGTGGGCCAACCAACTTAGATCGAGACAATATCCGAAGTGCGATACATGATTCATTAAAACGCCTTAAAACTGACTATATTGATGTGTACCAACTGCATTGGCCAGAGCGCAATGTGCCGATGTTTGGACAATATGCGTTTGACCCTGCTGAAGAGTTTGATGCCGAGGGTAACGAAATAGAATGGGTCAGTATTCAGAATCAATTGGAAACGTTGGCTGAACTAGTGAAAGAAGGCAAGATTCGCGCAGTGGGCGTTAGTAATGAACAGCCATGGGGTCTGATGGAGTTTTGCCGCATTGCCGAGCAACATCACTTGCCTCGCGTTGCTACGATGCAGAACTGCTATAACTTGATTACGCGGGGCATGGAATTCGGCATGGCGGAAGTACTTTATCGCGAGAGTATTAGTTTGCTGGCGTACTCACCATTAGCCTTCGGTCATTTGACAGCTAAATATATCGAAGACCCAAGCGCCATTGGCCGCGCAACCTTGTTCCCTAGTTATGCATTACGTTATAAAAAACCAGCCGTGGCGGCAGCGGTGAAACGCTATGCAGAACTCGCACGTGCCAATGATCTAACCCCAACGCAATTGGCACTGAGCTTCGTGTATAACCGTTGGTTTGTTACCAGTACGATTATTGGCGCAACAACGATGACGCAACTCAAAGAGAATATAAATGCGTATCAAGTGAAACTGAGTGATGCGGTGATGAATGAGATTGAGCAGATTCATCTGGCGATGATGAATCCTGCGCCTTAATTTAACGTACTTTAGTTAAGGCTTCTTTATGCTTGCCGCGTGATTTAAGCCACCCGAAAACAACAAAGCATAAGCCTATCGTTAAGTCCGACAAGATGATGCTGGCCATGTGCATTTGAATAAAGGCAATGTGGCTAAAGAAGTACCCCGCTGTGACGAGCATGCCGACCCAGATGAAGCTGCCTGTCGTTGAGGCGAATACATATTGTCGGCAGGGCATTTGACTGATGCCTGCTAGTAAGGGCGCAAAGGCTCTTACCACGGCAGTAAACCCTGAAATCATCAAGGTTAATTGACCATATTTTTCATAAGCGGCTTTCGTTTGGGCCATGGCTTTTTTATTGACCCAGCCTGAGTGGCTATGATTGATTTTACTGGCAAAGGCATTGCCAATTTTATAACTCACCATATTGCCTAGGAATGCGGCACTGATTAAGGTGAATAAGATGGGGGGTAAGATGTAGTGAGCCGAGGCTGCAAAAAGAACCCGCAACAAAAATCAACGGATTGCCCGGTAAGAAAAAGAATGGGAATACGCCGATTTCTAGAAATACGATGGCGAATAAGAGTAAGTAGACTTGATTGCCATAGGCGCCGATAATAGCGGCAATGTGGGTATCAAGATTCGTGAGTAAGCTTAAGATTTCCATTTGTTGTAGTATACAACCGTTATGGGAACGAAAAACACGTACAATTTAACTCATGAGTAATGAAGCACTATTAAAAAGAAGTTTACAGGCGGTGTGGCATCCTTGCACACAGATGAAACAACATGAACATTTGCCGCTAGTGCCGATGCAGAGCGGCGAGGGCGTTTGGCTGAAAGATGCCGATGGTAAGCGTTATCTGGATGCGGTGAGTTCTTGGTGGGTGAATATCTTTGGACACAACAATCCACGGATTAAAGATGCGATTAAGCAACAGCTCGATACCTTAGAACATGTGATGCTGGCTGGTTTTACCCATGCGCCAGTTGTTGAGTTGTCGGAGAAGTTAGCAGTATTAACAGGTTTAGGCCATGCTTTTTATGCCAGTGATGGCGCGAGTGCGACTGAGATTGCACTGAAGATGAGTTTTCATTATTGGCGCAATAGCGAAAAAGAAGCTAAAAACAAATTCATCAGTTTACAAAACAGTTATCACGGTGAAACGTTAGGGTCGTTAGGCGTAACTGATGTCGCTATTTTTAAAGATACCTACGCGGCATTATTAACGCAGTCAGCCAAAATGCCGAGTCCAGATTTTCGGCTAGCTGAAACTGGTGAAAGTGCTGAGGATTTTGCCTTACGTTGTGCAAAAGAATTAGAAGATTATCTCGCTCAACATCACCATGAACTAGCCGCGTTTATCATCGAACCATTGGTGCAATGTGCGGCAGGAATGGGCATGTATCACCCTGTTTATCTCAAGCGGGCGCGTGAGATTTGTAGCCAATACGGTGTGCATTTAATTGCCGATGAAATTGCGGTTGGCTTTGGGCGAACAGGGACGATGTTTGCTTGCGAACAATCAGACATCAAGCCCGACTTTATCTGTTTGTCGAAAGGCATCACAGGCGGTTATTTACCATTGTCGGCCGTGCTGACGACAGATGATGTATATGCTGCATTCTATGATGATAGTACGGCTAAAGCCTTTTTACATAGCCATAGTTATACAGGTAATCCGTTGGCCTGTAGCGCGGCATTGGCGACCTTGGCAATATTTGAAACCGATGATGTGATTAATAAAAATAAACAAACAGCGGCGATAATTAACGATAAAATGAAGGTGTTGACTGACTTGCCAATCAAGCATTTGCGCAATCAAGGTATGATATTTGCCTTTGATGTAAAGACGGAACAAACAACCTTTGCGAATACGTTTTATCAGCAGTCGCTTGAACATGGTTTGTTGCTGCGGCCAATTGGCAAGACCGTTTATTTTATGCCGCCATATGTGATCAATGAAACTGAAATTGATTTCTTGGTGCAAACAACGAAGTTATCAATAGAAGCTTCTTTATGAAAAAATTACTCGTCTCTTTTTGCTTAGTCTTAGTCAGCCATATTGCACAAGCAGGTCTGCCTGCACCAATCGCATTGGCATTAAAAAAAGCAGGTGTTCCTGAGTCTAGTACGTCGATTTATGTGCAAGCAGTTGATGGAAAACATGCGCAATTGAGCCTTAATGCCAATAAGCCGATGAATCCAGCATCCGTGATGAAGTTGGTGACAACCTATGCCGCTTTGGATTTATTGAAACCAACATTTACATGGAAGACCGAAGTGTATCGAGATGGCGTGGTGGAAGATGGTGTCTTGCATGGTAATTTGATTATTAAAGGTTATGGTGACCCTAGTTTTCAAGAGGATGAATTTAGGCGATTATTAGTGAGTGTTCGTCAGCAAGGGCTGAGAGAAATCACAGGCGATTTGATTATCGATAAAAGTTATTTTGCGACGAGTGTTGCGAATCATAAAGTGTTTGATAATGAAAAATGGCGTTCATATAATGCATTGCCTAGTGCCTTTTTAGTGAATGGTCGTCATACCAGTTTTAAATTCACGGCGCATGAGGGCAAGGTGAATATTTCACAAGAGGTTGAATTGCCTGAAGTCAAAATTGTGAACAATATGACGCTGGTTAAAAATGGCTGTGGCAGTTGGCGTAACCGTTTGACCTATGATGTGAATACGTCTAAAACCAAAGCGACAGTCACTTTTGGCGGCAAATTTTCTTCGCGCTGCGGTGAGAAGTATTTAGAACTGAGTTTGTTTGATGATGAGCATTATGCTTACTTTATGTTTAAAAATCTTTGGCGACAACTCGGCGGTGTGCTTAATGGCAATTTTCGGAGTCAAACAGAAATGCCATTGCAGGTTGTTAAGTTAGTGGTGCAAGATTCTCAACCTTTAGCCAATATCGTGCGCGATGTGAACAAGTGGAGCAATAATGTGATGGCAAGACAGATATTGCTCACAGTTGCTGCGAATTATCATGATCAGCCAGCCAGTGAAGTACGCGGCATGTTGGCGGTAAAATCGTGGATGGTCGATAATGGACGGAATGCCGATAGTTGGGTGATTGAAAATGGTTCTGGATTGTCACGGATTGAGCGTGTGACGGCGAAGGATTTAGGTAGTATGCTGTTGGATGCTTATGAAGGGCCGTTGATGTCAGAGCTGATGTCATCACTGCCAATACTGTCTTTAGATGGAACGTTGATCAGTCGCCTAAGAAAAAAACCAGTGAGCGGAAGAGCGCATATGAAAACAGGTTCCATTAAAGGTGTGAAGGCCATCGCTGGTTATGTATTAGATGCAAAGAATCGACGTAATGTGGTGGTGATGATTGTGAATCATGCCAAAGCATCTTCGAGTCAGAAAGCACAAGATGCGTTGATTGAGTGGGTTTATAATCGACCTTAGTGCATAGGGGTTCGAACTTAATGAAATTTACAGTATCATACTGGCTTAACTTTTGACACAACTTACAACTCATTTTATAACTGGACTAATTGAATGGCGAATATGAACAAATTAAATACCCTTGTCGCAGCCTTGTGCCTTGTAGCACTAAATGCATGCCAAGCTGAACCAAGCAATGTTGCTGATAAGAATAAGGAAACAACAGAAATGACACAAAGTATTACTGAACTGGTTAAAAATGATACCGTTGTAGGCGAAGGCCGTGAAGCTGAAATTGGGTTCATGGTATCAGTTCATTACACAGGTTGGTTGTTTGATGAAAATGCACCAGATAATAAAGGTGATAAATTTGATAGCTCAGTTGATAGAGGCCAACCATTTGAGTTTAACTTAGGTGCTGGACAAGTAATTCAAGGTTGGGACAAAGGTTTTGCGGGGATGAAAATTGGCGGCAAACGTACATTGGTTATTCCACCTGAAATGGGCTACGGCGCACGTGGTGCAGGTGGTGCAATTCCACCTAATGCGATATTGGTTTTTGATGTTGAACTGTTAGACGTAAAATAATTTAGACGTTAAATAGTTAATGCACTGAATATTTAAGTGTTAAAAAGTCCGTTCAATAACGGGCTTTTTTGTGGGCGCTATTTTGAAGTGATATCACGCGCTTAATTATTGTGGAATCTGATAATTTTCTTGCGTAAACAGGTCTAAACCATATTCAAGGTTTTCAACCCAATGAATAAATTTATCCACCATTTAATCGCCAATGAATAGGCTGCCATGTTGCGGAACGATGGCATTGATTTTCAAATCTTTAACCATATTTTCCCAGAAGCGACAAGCTTTACTCCCGTTCATATAGCGCTGACGGAAGCTTAACATATGAGGAATGTGCGCTTCAATCGGCCACTGGCTTTGCGGCCACATGATGATGTACCAAAGACGCACCAAGGTCACTAGAGAATAAAACCTTACGGGCGATATCGTAAAATTGAAAGTTACCATCTGAATGTAAAAAATACGCTGGGATTGATTTGATAGTTGTATTGCCCAGCATAGTATTCATGCCTTTATTTGGGATACCAATAATCCGAACTTCTGTCTTGCCGACACCACAATCGTGCGGTAAAAATCGCACCAATATTCCCGGTGCGATGGCCTTGCAATTTGTACCTACCATCTATTTGTTGATCGATGCGACAATGTCTGGATCTTGATGAGAGGCGAGAATGTATTCTATACTTTTAAAGTATAAATATTCCCCCATACTCATCATGAGCGCGTTATAGGGCATGTTGCCGCCCCAACCAATGAGTGCGCCATGCCCGTCAGTGACAATGAGAAACTGATTGGATTGCACGTCATCGGAGCTGCTATTATCGACTTGGTCACTAAACGAAATGCAGACACAATGCCCATTGTTCAATAACTCGGTACTCATATAAAGACTCGGTAATAGGGTGCTTTGGTAAAAAGGAGGTAGTATCTGTCATTTCTGCACTGTGTATAATGATGTAAATGAACAGCCTGCCAATTATCAAAGGCAAGGCGGGCTACTAATGAGTGAATAAAAGGTGAAAAGTGAAAGTTAAGATTAAGTGGATTGAAGATGTAACGTTTATGGGCGAGTCCGAAACTGGGCATGCCGTGATTATGGATGGCGCACCTGAAAATGGTGGGCGGAATATTGGCATGCGACCAATGGAGATGTTGTTAATTGGCATGGGTGGATGCACCTCTTTTGATGTGATGACGATTCTGAAAAAATCACGTCAAGCAGTCGTTGATTGTGTTGCTGACATCACAGCAGAACGCTCAGATGAAATACCAAAGGTCTTTACTAAGATTCACGTGCACTTTGTGATTACAGGTAATGATATGAATGAGAAGCAAGTGGCTCGTGCGGTAGAGCTGTCAGCTGAAAAATACTGCTCAGCTTCTATCATGTTAAGTAAAAGTGTTGAGATTACCCATGGTTTTGAGATTAAAGCAGTTGGTACTCAATCGTGAGTAAACCGAAAGGCATGTTAGGGCTACGCCATATAGCCCTTTTTGTTCAAGAGTTAGACACGGCTATCGATTTTTATACACGCATCATGGATATGAAAATTGAATGGCAGCCAGATGCTGATAATGTGTACTTAACCAATGGTGGTGATGTGTTTGCACTGCATCGTGTCGATTACACGCCGCAAGCGCAACAGCGTTTAGACCACATTGGGTTCGTGCTGGATAGTGTGGATGCTGTTGATGCTTGGTATGAATACTTTGTCAAAGCCGGTGTGCGAATTACTGAGGCGCCTAAAACCCATAGGGATGGATCGCGTGGGTTTTATTGTTTAGATGCTGTTGGGCATTTGTTAGAGTTAATCTATCATCCGCCCATTGTTAAGTTGTTAACGTAAAGACTATAAAGCGTTAAGCTTTGATGATTTTAATCGTCATCGGGTCCTTATCTTCAATGACTTGAAATAGGCGGTCAATATTAGGGTGCTTGCGTGGGTGGTCTTCAGCATCAGCAGTGTGTTCTGCGTACAGGGACAAGCCTTCTATTGCAGCTTCTACATTGATGCTGCCAAACATTTTGTAAAGGTGACTGTAAACCTTGACTGAGCCCGCACTGCCTAGTTTATTCATCAACACACCAGCTTCTTCTCCATCTGCATAAAATAGCTCTATACGCACAATATCATCAATAGGATCTAAATCCAGCAAGACGTCTTTAAAATTTTCCATGGTTTCACTTTCTAATTGGTAATGTCAGCTATACGTAATATGCTATTGTTGTCATTAATTTCGATGATAGTTTCATTGCCGCTTTCACGGCATGAGGCAACTCGGCCGCGCCTAAGTTAACCGCTTCTTGTGCATGTGCTGTTTCATCAATATGCATTTGTTCAACAATGGCACGTGTTTTACTATCCGTTGTGGGTAGCTTTTCTAAGTGGGTAGATAAATGCGCACTCACTTGTTGTTCGGTCTCTGCTAAAAATCCTAAATTCCATTTGTCGCCAATTGCACCAGCAACTGCACCGATGGTGAAGCTGCTTAGGTACCAAACTGGGTTGAGTAAACTTTTTCTGCCTCCCAGCTCTTTAATGCGTGATTCGCACCAGGCTAAGTGGTCGGTTTCCTCAGCGGCGGCATGTTTTAGTGCGTTAACGATCTGTGGGTTGCGAGAGGTGAATGCTTGGCCACTATACAGGGCTTGTGCGCACACTTCTCCAACATGATTGATGCGCATTAAGCTAATCACATTTTGCTTCGCACTGTCGTTGATGCTACCCTCGTCTATCGCGGTATCAGGGTGTGCTCGGGAGGATTTTGCTTCTGTAAAAACAGTGCGTAATGCAGTGTCAAACGTCGTAATAATATTGTCTATCAACATGATGTGAGTTTAGTTTAAATGGCTATTAAAGCAAACGATTTTATGCATATTTTTATGCTTTAATATTGCCCATGAAAAACCCTACAAAGTCTAGTTTGAAAGCAAGACCTTGCAGGGCTGGGTTTGAAGCTACTGAGAGACTGTTATTTTGGTATTACTTCTGCTTCTTTCACTTCTTCACTCGGTGTTGTTTCAACCGGCAAGCCTTTTAGTACATTCATCGCCTGGACAAATTGAATATCATCTTCAGAGGCTGGCTTAATAGGGCCTTTAGGCTCAGCAAATTTTTTCTCTTTGGCTTTATCTAGTGCGACTTGTTTTTCAACTTCAACTTCAACTTCAACTTTGACTGCTGCTCTTTTCATTTCAGTCTCTTTAGCATCAGAGCCATCTTTAGGATTAGATAAATGACCTGCTAAATCCGCTTCATAAATGCGGTTTGAGTTATCAGACCCATCACCAACATTAATATCAGGCACAATGCCTTTGGCCTGAATTGAACGACCATTTGGCGTGAAATAACGTGCTGTGGTGAGCTTGATTGCACTACCATTATTCAATGGCAAGATGGTTTGTACTGACCCTTTACCAAAGCTCTTAACGCCTAAGATAGTCGCGCGCTTATGGTCTTGCAATGCGCCAGCAACAATTTCGGAGGCTGATGCTGAACCTGCATTTAATAGCACAACCATTTTTGTTGTTTTGTAGCTGGCAGGTACGTTTCTTAGGTAGTCTAATTTTCCACGACGGGTATAATCTCTAGCGTTCGCTTTCAAGTTCATTTTAGAGTCTTCTATGCGGCCTTCGGTATAAACCACTAATTTGTCTTTTGGTAAGAATGCTGCTGAAACGCCTACAGCTGCATCAAGTAAACCACCTGGATTGTTACGTAAATCCAGCACTAAGCCTTTGAGTGGTTTTTTGTTTTCTTTTTCTAGTGAAATCAGCGCTTTTGCTAAATCTTCACCCGTGTGATCTTGGAACTGCGTAATACGGACATATCCGTAATCTTGTTCGATGTATTTGTTTTTAACGCTTTGCGATTTGATGATGTCACGCGTAATGGTAAAGGTTAGTGGTTTATCTGCATTTTTACGTAGTACGGTTAGCACAATATCAGTGCCTCGTTTGCCACGCATGATTTTAACCGCATCGTTTAGTGTCATGCCGCGTACTGGTTTATCGTCCAGCTTCATCACAAGATCGCCAGGTTTTAAACCCACTTTGTAAGCTGGGCTATCTTCAATAGGGGTCACGACTTTAACTAGGCCATCTTCCATGACGACTTCAATGCCTAAACCGCCAAACTCGCCTTGTGTGCCAGCTTGTAAATCTTTATAAGCATCTTTATCCATATAGGCTGAGTGCGGGTCTAGGCCCTGCAACATGCCTGTTAATGCTTCGTCGATGAGCTTTTTGTCGGCAACCACTTCAACATAATCACTCTTAACTTTGCCATAGACTTCAGCAAACACACGTAAGTCATCAACGGGTAGGTTAGAGACGCCTAGCTTCTCAGCCAGTACGGTTAAATTGAGGCTAATCAGTAATCCAATCAAAATGCCTGATGAGACTAAGCCAAACTTTTTAAATGTTGCGTGCATGTGTTGCCTTCTTTATTGATATAGTATGTTTAGAGTATGTTCAGCGTATGCTAAGTGTATATGAACACATAACCATATAATAGGTTCATATTTGTTATATTTCAAATGCATTATATCGCTGAATAGGTAAAACATCGTCAAATGGGGAATTTAGTGGCAAATACATATTGTGTTGAAATAGAATATTGTACGCAATGCCGTTGGTTATTACGTGCGGCTTGGATGGCGCAGGAGCTGTTAACGACTTTTGATGCCGATTTAACCGCTGTGTCATTAATGCCAGGTACCGGAGGTGTTTTTGAGGTGCGTTTAAATGAGGTCGTTTTGTTTAATAGAAAAGCGATGGAGCGCTTTCCTGAATCAAAAGAATTAAAGCAGTTGATTCGCGATCACATTGCCCCAGATAGAAGCCTCGGGCACAGCGACAAGCCAGTAGCAACGCCATAAAGCTTAATCTTCGCTGGTTTCTTTCACGCGCTTGCCACCATTGAAGCGTTGTTTCCAGTAACCAGTGTCCCTGTTTTCGACGCTGACTTTGCTGCCTGTACTCGGTGCGTGAATAAATTCACCCTCGCCAAGGTAGATGCCAACATGAGAGAACGGTCTTCTTCTCGTGTTGAAAAAGACCAAGCCGCCAGGCAGCAATTCCTGCTTCTTGACTGTGTCACCGATACGGCTTAAGCCACGCGTTGTTCGAGGCATCTTAACATTGGCCGCTTTATTAAATACATAGTTTACAAAGCCGCTGCAATCAAATCCCGTTTTAGGTGAGTTGCCACCATATTTGTATTTAATGCCTTTAAGGCTCATGGCTTGAGAGAGTACCTCGTCTGAGATAGAGTTTTTTGCTGCTTCCAGAAAGGTGATGGGGACACCTTTCTCATTTTGAGTGCTAAAGTTAGCGGCAGCGCTATTGCAAAGCATGATGCTAACAGTGCAAAGCAAGTGAACAATAAAACGTTTCATGATTTTTAGTTTAAACACTGAAAGTTAAATACCAGCTTTTGGAAATTGTAAGAGCTGTACAAGACATTAAATATTTTACCATTGACGCTTTAAGAAGGCGATTTAATGAGGTGCTTGCATTTCGCGCATCAACGCATATTCATGGGATAATTCGACTTATGTCTGAGAGTCAAAATAAAAGCAGTGAAAACCATAAGCCTGAAAATCAAAAAGCCGAAAACAACAGTAGTGAGGATCAGAATAAGCAATTAAGCCAAGTGTTCGCAGCCGGCGGCGCTTTATCGACTGCCATTGATGGTTACACCGAGCGAGAAGAGCAAGTGCGCATGGCGCATGCCATTGCCGATGCGATTGCTGGGAATAAGCAATTAGTCGCAGAAGCCGGAACGGGTACTGGCAAAACATTTGCTTACTTGGTGCCCGCGTTGCTGTTTGGCGGCAAAGTGATTATTTCAACGGGTACCAAAACCTTGCAAGACCAATTGTTCAATCGTGATTTACCTAATGTACGTGATGCGCTCAAAGTACCCGTCACGGTTAGTATGCTAAAAGGGCGTGCTAATTATGTGTGCCACTATCATTTAGAAAGTGCAGAAAAAGAAGGCCGCTTTGCCTCACGCGAGGATGCGAAGTATATGCATATCATTAAGGACTTTGCTGAACATAACAAAACAGGTGATAAGGCTGAGTTAACTGACGTGCCAGAAAATGCCATGATTTGGTCAAATGTCACCTCCACACGAGATAACTGTTTAGGTCAAGATTGTCATTATTATAAAGAGTGCTTTGTGATGGGCGCGCGTAAAAAAGCGCTGGCGGCAGATGTCGTTGTCGTGAATCACCATTTGTTTTTTGCTGATGTGATGTTGCGTGATGAAGGGGTGACAGAGCTGCTGCCTAGCGCCAACACGGTGATTTTCGATGAAGCGCACCAACTGCCAGATATAGCTGGTTTGTTCTTTGGTGAGGATGTGTCGACCAATCAAGTATTAGAGCTTTGTCGCGATAGCACCTCCGCTTA
Organism: Methylophilaceae bacterium; assembly: GCA_028823485.1. Lineage (GTDB taxonomy): Bacteria > Pseudomonadota > Gammaproteobacteria > Burkholderiales > Methylophilaceae. The sequence continues at coordinate 76,693 of JAPKBG010000001.1, forward strand.
TTTAAGCTTAGTAAAAGACTGTATTGCCTTAAGTGAAGCTGTACCACCATTAGAAAAAGCGGTGAAAGACTTTAGATTGATTTTCGCCTATGAAGGCGCGCGCATGCCAGTCAAAAAAGCATTGGTGCTAAAAGGTTTTGAGGAGGCATATAGTCAGATACAGGAACAATTAGCTGCACTAACTAAAGTGTTAGAAAGCCAGGCGGCACGTGATCCCATGTTGGAAAAGTGTTGGCAGCGTGGTGAGGAATTATTAATACAACTCAGCCGTTGGCATAAAGCCGAAAATAGTAATTTAGTACGTTGGGTAGAAGTGTTTACGCAATCGGTACAATTACATGCTACGCCGCTCAGTGTGGCCGAAGGATTCGGTAAACAACTTAATGCAGAACCACGTGCGTGGATATTCACCTCGGCCACCTTGGCGGTCAAAAGTGACTTTAGTCATTATCAGTCGCAAATGGGTTTAGCTGGAGCAGAGACGCTTTACCTACAAAGCCCATTTAATTATGAGCAGCAGGCGTTGCTCTATGCGCCAATGGGTATGCCAGACCCGAATAGCCCAGATTATATCGAGGCAGTCACTAAAGCCGCATTACCAGTAATACAAGCCAGCCAAGGTCGTGCTTTTGTTTTATGTACATCACTGCGTGCCATGCGTGAAATTTATGCGCTGTTAAAAGATGCGTTTGCATTGAGTGGCATGGAGTACCCAATACTATTACAAGGCGACAGCACACGAACCGAATTGTTAGACCGCTTCCGTACTCATGGTAATGCCGTGCTAGTCGGCTCCCAAAGCTTTTGGGAAGGTGTCGATGTGCGCGGTGAAGCCTTAAGTGCCGTTATTATCGACAAGCTCCCATTTGCACCGCCAGATGATCCTGTGCTTTCAGCACGAATTGACCAACTGAATACTGAAGGTAAAAATGCCTTTATGGAGTATCAATTGCCTTATTCGGTGATTACGCTAAAACAGGGTGCAGGTCGCTTAATTCGAGATGAAACGGATAAAGGCGTGCTGATGATTTGTGATCCGCGCTTGATTACTAAATCTTACGGCAAGCGCATTTGGCAAAGCTTGCCGCCGTTTAGACGTACAAAAGTATTGGCAGATGTGGAAGTGTTTTTTAGCGAGCTGAATAAATTTTGTTAACTATTCGAGATATTGAGTATGAACTAACAGCCATCCGCGCCCAAGGGGCTGGAGGTCAAAATGTGAATAAAGTGTCTAGTGCGATTCATTTGCGTTTTGATATCCATGCATCAAGCTTAAGTGATTGGCTCAAAGCACGTTTATTAGACAGTAAGGATAAGCGCATTACGGCGGGAGGTGTGCTGGTGATTAAAGCGCAGCAGTTTCGGACGCAAGAGGCGAATAAACGTGATGCGATTAAACGGCTACATGACATTGTGAACGCTGCCAATCATATGCTTCCCACACGGCGTGCCACGCGACCGACTTACGGTTCTCAAAAACGCAGATTAGAAAGCAAAACGCAACGTGGGCGCGTGAAAGCTTTACGTGGTCGGATTGGACATGAGTAAGCTTCAGTTAGCAGCTATTATGTTGAGCGCCCATTTCGTTTTAATGTCAAAATAACGCCTATGAAATTATTAGCTTTTGATGCATCAACCGAGTTTTTGTCGATTGCGTTGCGCACAGAGCAGCAGACGTATAAAATCGATTTGAAGGCGGGACAAACGGCTTCACAATTAATTTTGCCGCAAATACAAACCTTGTTGGATAACGCACAGCTTGCGCTAACTGATTTGAATGGCATTGCCTTTGGCGCAGGGCCCGGCTCTTTTACGGGAGTTCGCATTGCTTGTGGTGTGGCGCAGGGCTTGGCTTTTGGCGCGAATTTGCCAGTAGTGGGTGTGAATGTGTTAATGGCACTGGCTGAGGCGAGCGGTGCAGAACGCGTGATTGCGGCCTCAGATGCGCGTATGGGTGAAGCTTATCATTCCGTCTTTGTGCGAGAAAATAACCAATGGACAGAGGTGCACGCGGCGGGCGTTTATAAGCCAGACTTAGTGCCAGCAGTCGATGGCGATGGCTGGGTTGGCGTGGGTACGGCTTGGAGCGTGCACAGCGAAGCTTTGCATACGCAATATGCGAATCAAGTGGCGAGCACGTTACCTGAGATGACACCCATAGCTGAAGCGATTTTGACACTAGCAACACCTGTATTTGAACGCAGTGAAGCGCTGCCAGCGATTGAAGCGAAGCCTGTTTACATTCGCAACCGCGTGGCGCTGACATCTAAAGAGCGTGAACAAGGTTTGCGTTTATGAGTAGTGTGTTGAAACCTGATTGTCAGTTTAGGCCGATGCTGGAAAATGATTTAGATGCAGTGATGGCGATTGAGCCGACGATTTCTTTGCATCCATGGACGCGCGGAATTTTTAACGATTCGCTTCAATCAGGTCATGCTGCATGGGTGCTGACGCGGCAAGATGAAATTGTTGGCTACTCACTGATGTCGATAGTATTAGATGAAGCGGAGTTGCTGAATTTTAGTGTTGCAGCACCTTATCAACAACAAGGACTAGGGCGCCTACTAATGGCGCACATGTTGGAGTATGCGATAGCACTGGGTGCTGCGGTGATGTTTTTAGAGGTGAGAGCCAGTAATACGGCGGCGATTGCTTTGTATGAACGCGCAAGCTTTGTTGGGGTGAATGTGCGCCGTGGTTATTACCCTGTCGAAAATGGGCGAGAAGATGCGGTGATCATGAAGGTGGCGCTATAATGAGCGGGATGAATCAAGACGATATACTACGCGAGTTAGAGTTGCTGCCAGTATGGCAGTCGCGGACGCCTGCTATCAAAGCACCAGAAAAAGCGACAGAAGCAGTTGCGCCAATAGCAGAGGTTTCAGCAGTATTGCCAATAGCAGAAGTGGCGGCCCATGAAGTTGTGGTCCCTGAGCCTGAGCTGAATGTGGCTGAGCAAAAGCCAGTACCACCAGTCATTAGCGCACCGGCTGTGTCAGAAGCGGCATTACCATCTGTTGCGTTTAGATGTATTGTCAGCGACGATGCGCAGTGGCTATTTGTGCTACAGCAGCAACAGAGTGAAGAAGCAGAGACTCTGCTGCAAAACATGATAAAAGCGGTTGCTGTCAAAGATGGACAAAATGTCGAGCAGGCTGATGCAGCGGCATTGATTCAATTCGCGGGCAAAGTGATTGTTGTCATGGGTGAAGCGGCGGCGCAGCAGTTATTAACGGCAACGGATTCGTTAGCAGCGTTGCGCGGCTATCCGCATGAGTTGAATGATACTCCAGTGATTGTGACTTATTCTCCAGAGGCGCTGTTAGAGAATTTGGCAGAAAAATCAAACGCTTGGGAAGATTTGTGTTTGGCAAAGTTTACAGCTACTAACTTGTAAAAATAGTAAGCACCACGCGAACTTAACAGCAATGGTGATGGGCTATGATCTTAAGCCATCGCTTGCCGTTGAAAGTGAAGTGGAAATCTCAGCACCGCCTGTGTTTGAGTTTTAAGCGTAACGTAATCTATTATTAATCAAGTGAAGTCTCACTTTGAAGTAAGCGTCATTGCGATGCTGTTATTAGCATCGCAAATAGCGTTTGCCGCCATGGTTGAAGTGCCAGCTTTTACGGCACGTGCGGTTGATTTAACCCAAACCTTATCTTGAGTCCGAGCAAGCTGCTCTTGAAGCTAAGTTGAAAAGATTTGAGGAAGCTAAAGGTAGTCAAATTGCGGTGTTGCTTGTGCCTACGACGCAACCAGATGAAATCTAGCAGTATTCGATACGTGTGGTTGATGAGTGGAAGGTGGGCCGCTAGATTGTCGATGATGGCGTGCTAATATTGATTGCTATAGATGATCAGAAAATGCGCATTGAAGTTGGTTATGGGTTGGAGGGTGCGATACCTGACTTGTATGCTAAGCATATTATTAATGACACTTTTACGCCTAAGTTTAAACAAGGTGACTTTGCTGGTGGTATCGCTGCTGCAGCGGATCAGATAATTTGTTTGATTGATGGTGAGCCATTGCCTGCCTCTAGTAAAAAGAATGTTGGTGCGAGTCAGCTAGAGGATTTGTTACCAATGTTGCTATTTGGCGGCATGATTTCTGGTATTTTTCTAAAAGGCATTTTTGGTAACTTTTTTGGCAGTGCATTAAACGGGGGTTTGGTGGGCAGTATTGTCTTTTTTACTGGATTGTCCTTACTTGGTGCTGGCATACTCAGTGTTGTTGCTTTCTTTTTCACCATGATGATGGGTAATCGAGGCGGTGGCTTCGGTGGTTATCCAGGCGGTGGCGGCCTAGGTGGTGGTGTCTTCGGAGGCGGTGGCTTCGAAGGTGGTGGTTTTGGCGGCGGCATGGGCGGCGATTTTGGTGGCGGTGGCGCGCCAGGGAGTTGGTGATGTTTAAAACGATAGCAAGATTTTTTGACATTTGATCAGCAACCCTTGGCAGGTGAAGCATCATTTTCCTGAACAGGCTTTACAAAATATAAGCCGCGATTACGGAGAGTGAAGCCAAACATACAGGCGAAATACGCTTTGTTGTTGAGTTGGGGTTGCACCCCTTTGAAATACTTTCGAAGAAAAGCCCAAGAGTACGTGCAATCGAATTATTTTCGCATTTGAATATATGGGAAACAGAGCGTAATAACGGCGTATTAATTTACTTATTATTAGCCGATAGAGATGTGGAAATTGTTGCTGATCGCGGCATTGATAAACCGATTGGTTATGATCGGTGGGATGTGATTTGTCATGGAATTGAAGTGCTATTTAGGCGCGGTGAATTTGAAGCGGGTGTGTTGCAAGGCATTGCGGAAGTCAATAAGGCATTGGAGGCACACTTTTCAGTTAAAAGTATTAAAAACAAACGTAAACGTAGCGTACAACGCAAAAAAAATGAACTGCCAGATAAGCCGCTTATTCTTTAACGCGCGCTAATTGCAGCTTTACTGTGTTTTGCACAATCAGGATTTGCCGCGTTTGATGATATTCAGCGCATCTATCGTCAAACACCCCAGAGCAATCAATTAGAAATCTGCCAAGGCAGTGGGGGTGCAAATGTATTGAAGGCTGCATTGAGTGATGCCGATTGGCAGCCAGTTGTCATGTTGTTTTTAGAGCCTATTAATAGCCCAGAAGATGAACGAGAACGCGTTGCTAAAGCCATTGGCTTGCTAGAAGCGGCTGTTGGAGATAAAGTCGGGACAGTTGCCGACAGAGCGGACACTTTTGATAATCCCGCTTACTCTGGGCAGCAAGACTGCAATGATGAAGCCATTAATACAACTGGTTATCTCCGCTTATTAAAGCAGGCGGGTTATTTAACATTGCATGTAATCGAAGATATGCGGACCCGTAATTTTTTCTTTACGGGTATGGCCACATACGACTGCAGTGATGCGAGAAATAGTCACGGGAGAACGATTTGCCGTAGATAGTTGATTTTACGATAACGGGCATGCTGCAATGATTGTGCCGTTTAAAGTATGGAAAGCTGATTATCAGCCTGAAGATAGTCCTATCGGCAAGCCAAGAGAGGGTGATTGATCATCAACTTAGCACCAGCTATTAGCTGACTTAAACCGCATTTCGCGCTAAAATCCCACCTTATTCAATGATTGGCAAGATTATGCGCAGCTCACAATTTTTTATCTCCACCCAAAAAGAAGCACCAAGCGATGCGGAGCTGATGAGTCATCAGTTGATGGTGCGTGCTGGTTTAATTAAAAAACTCGGTAGCGGCTTATATAGCTGGATGCCGTTGGGTTTGCGTGTGCTGAGAAAAGTTGAAGCGATTGTGCGCGAAGAAATGAATAAAGCTGGTGCGCTGGAATTGTTAATGCCAGCAGTGCAGCCAAGAGAGTTATGGGAAGAAACAGGCCGTTGGGCTGTGTTTGGTCCGCAGATGTTGAAGATTCAAGATAGACATGAACGTGAGTTTTGTTTCGGCCCTACGCATGAAGAAGTGATTACGGATATCGCGCGTAAAGAAATTAATAGCTATAAACAGCTTCCGCTTACTTTTTACCAAGTACAAACTAAATTCCGTGATGAAATTCGCCCACGTTTTGGTGTAATGCGCGCACGTGAATTCTTGATGAAAGATGCTTACTCTTTCCATACCAATCATGAGAGTTTGGAAGATACGTATCAACAAATGCATCAAGCTTATACCAATATTTTCACCAGATTAGGCTTGAAGTTCCGCGCAGTAAAAGCAGACTCTGGTGCCATTGGTGGTGATGGCTCGCAAGAGTTTCATGTGCTGGCAGACAGCGGTGAAGATGGCTTGGCTTACTGTGATGCCTCTGATTATGCGGCCAACGTAGAAATGGCTGAAACGGTTGTCAGCGGTACGCGCGCTGAAGCAACGGAAACCATGCGAGATGTTGATACACCCAAGCAAACCGCTTGTGAAGATGTAGCTAAGTTATTAGACATGAGTGTTGAGCGCACGGTTAAAGCGATTGCTTTGATGCTGAAAGATGATGAGGGTAATGAGTCTTTCTGTTTGGCTTTGCTACGTGGCGATCATCACCTGAATGAACTGAAGCTCACAAAAGTAGATGGTTGTAGCGATTTTAGATTCGCTGTAGAAGCTGAAATCCGTGAGCATCTGAATAATTGCCCACCTGGCTTTATTGGCCCAGTTGGTGTTGCTGGCAATGTGAGAGTCGTGGCTGATAAAACAGTCGCGCTGATGAGTGATTTTGTGTGCGGTGCAAATAAGCCTAAATTCCATTTAAGTGGTGTTAACTTTGGTCGAGACTTGCCTGAGCCAAGTGCTGTGGCGGATATTCGTGATGTGGTTGAAGGTGATGCGAGCCCGGACGGAAAAGGTACACTTGCTTTGTGTCGCGGTATTGAAGTCGGTCATATTTTCCAGTTGGGGTCTAAGTACTCAGAGGCCATGGATGCAACGTATTTGGATGAAAACGGTAAAAGCCAATTCATGGAAATGGGTTGTTATGGTATTGGCGTATCACGTATTGTTGGTGCGGCGATTGAGCAATGCAGGGATGAAAAAGGTATTGTTTTCCCACTCAGTATGGCGCCATTTACCGTTGTGATTTGCCCAATTGGCTTCCATAAGAGCGATGTTGTTAAAGAAGCGGCTAATGCGCTTTATCAAGACTTGCTGCAAGAGGGCGTTGATGTGCTTTTAGATGATCGTAGTGAGCGCCCAGGCGTGATGTTTGCCGAGAGTGATTTAATGGGTACTCCACATCGCATTGTGATTGGTGAGCGTGGTTTGGCTGATGAGGCGGTTGAATATAAGTCACGCCAACAAACAGACGCGCAGAACGTTAGTTTGTCTGAGATTAAACAACATATTTTGACACAGCTAAATTGAGCCAATTTCTAGTTAAGCCATTCCTTTTTGTTAGCTTATTGCTATTGGTTACACAGCTTTATGCGGGTGGGCAAAGGGAGGAGGCTCTTTCTAATAGTGTTAAAGTGGTCATGCAGAAATCAGTGAGTGATGCGCCTGCGCTTAGGCTGGTGTTTGCTAATCCAGAAGAAGGGCAGGCTTGGTTGGCGGAAATGTCACAACGTTTACAAAAACAGATACCTGACAAATCTGATCGTGAAGACTTTCTCATATCTGTTCAGTATGAAGCCACTCGTGCGGGCTTAGACCCTCAATTAGTCTTAAGTTTGATACAGGTGGAGGGCGCATATTAACAAATATGCTGTGTCTCGCGTCGGGGCACGTGGCTATATACAGGTGATGCCATTTTGGGCCAAAACGACTGGAAATCCTGACCATAGTTTGTTCGATTTGCGCCTGAATTTACGATATGGGTGCACTATTTTAGGGCATCATTTGGACATTGAGTACGGAAATCTGTTCCGAGCATTGGGTCGATATGACGGTAGTTTAGGTAAGTCTAAATACCCAAATATAGTCATTTAAAAGCATCGTAAGTATTAGAATTAAAAGAAAAATTCTAAATTTAGCGGTCAATAGTTAGTCGATAGCATTGTGGTATTAAAGCCGCAACGTTAAGCGCATTAATAATAAAAAAGTTTCACATTGCACCAAAATAGGCATACCATACCTTGTCGATTTGATTTGAATTAGTTTACTTTATAAGACAACAGAATCAATCGACAGTTGTCTCGTAATATTATTTTTTATTAAGAAGTAATTAATCAGGGAGATTTAAGTATGTCAAAGTTAATCGCATTAGCAGTAAGTATTGCAATACTAGGTGGTGTATGGGCATTTTTAGCATTAAACCCATTAGCAGGAATAGCTTTAGTTTGGGTTGGTTTTATTGCTTGGGGGTGTTATTTCCATACAGGTGGTGATGATGCAGCGTTGCAAAAAACAATCGCTGGAATGGCTTATGGTGCAGTAATGGCTGGAGTTGCATTGGCTTTGGTTAGTGGTGGAGCATTATCTGGCTTAGGAGTATTAGCAGCGCCTATTATTATTGCAGCCACTGTATTTCCATTAGTTGCAGCGTCAAGTGTCAGCCTACTTTCAGTTGTGCCAGCAAATGTATATGGTTATGCTGCAGCGGCAGGCTTGGCATTGACAGCAGGTACTGCTGGTAACGCTATGGCAGCAGATTTATCAAACCCAGTATTGTTGGTGATTATTTCAACAGTGATTGGTGCTTTGTTTGGTATGGCTTCAGGCAAGCTTGCTGGTATGTTAGGTAAGTAATTCCTCATGAAGTAAATTGCCGCGCAATAGCGCGGCTTTTTATGGTCTATTGAAAGCTGTTATTTAATAATTTGATAACCGTGGTAAGTACCAAATTCACTTCCTTCTTCGTTGTATAAGAAAAACATATTATTCGTGTAGCCTAGGCCGTTGTAATAGTTTTTTGCACGCAATTTAATCCCTTTAGGGATGGCGCTCTTAGCGATAAACTTCCCTGTTAAATCAAACACTAAAAATGCTTTGTGGTCTAAATCTAGCAATGCTAATTCTTCACCTTTAGACCCAGTATATGCCACAAAATTATCACTAATATCATCAAACTTTGCGCCAGCTGCTGCGATGTCTAAAGCAATCTCTCCAATGGGGGTTTCATCTTTCTGGGTCACAATGCGCACTATATTACTCCGCTTTTGTTTAGCAAAATAACGGTCATTTTCTGCATCATAAGTGGGCATGGTGAACGCATCTCCAAAGGCGGAGTGAAACTGCATGATTTCTTTGGATGAGTCTTTAATTTTGCCAGTTTTAGACATCTCTAATGCGTACATCCCTGTATTGGGAGCAAAGCCAAATTCACTGGATATATTGTAGGTAATGGTTTCTATATTGCTTGTATTGGCATTGTAATAAATTGAACGGTTGTCATAACCAGGCTCTGCTGAGTTGACGTATTCCCCCTTGTCATTAAATGCATGTACTTGTGATTTGGACATAGGAGCAGACCACTCACTACCCATTGGCGCTAACCCACCATCAGCTACGTAGTAATGCATGAGTGCAGGGTGGTAGGCGACTGTCATTGGACGTGATGTCGGCGTTTTTGCCATTGGTATTTTTATTGTCAATTTGGCTTCTGGTAAAACCGCCGCTTGTAATGTTGATGCAAATAAGGCGCCTGCAAATGTAACGCTAGCCTTTACTCTAAGTTGATGTATGTTTAATTGGATCATCTTTAAACTTCCATTGATTATTGTAGTGTTGTAAATCGTTATGTCGTAGAACATATTGTAGAGGTTAGTCACACTATTGGCCTGTTTGTTCAATCTAACTACCGTTAAGCTTGCTTGTCTAACAACATGGCATCGCCATAGCTAAAAAATCGATACTCGTTTTCGATGGCATACTGATATGCATGCTTTATATTGTCAAATCCAGCAAAGGCAGACACTAACATGAGTAGTGTACTTTTGGGCAGGTGAAAGTTGGTCAGTAACCGATCAACTACGTTAAATGTATAGCCTGGTGTAATAAAAATACTCGTCTCTTGCTTACCTGCTGTTAGCTGCCCAGATTGTGCCGCACTTTCTAATGCACGTAATACTGTCGTTCCTACCGCAGTGACTTTTCTGCCTGCTGCACGCGTGCTTTTAATCAGTGCAACGGTTTCATCTGGAACATGGTAGACCTCGCTATGCATTTTATGATCAGCGACATTGTCTACCTTAACTGGTTGGAACGTCCCTGCGCCGACATGCAGCGTAATATAAGCGATTTGAATGCCTTGTTGTTTTAGCTGTTCAAGCATCGCTTCATCAAAATGTAAGCCAGCTGTCGGTGCTGCTACAGCACCTGCATGCTTGGCATAAACGGTTTGATAACGTGTTTCATCGGTGCTATCTGCGCCATGGGTAATATAAGGTGGTAATGGTAAGTTGCCATGCGTTTCAAGGAAGTCTAATACGGGTGTTTCAGATAGAAATTTAAGATGAAACAAATCGTCATCACGGCCTATGATTTTAACTTCAACGGCATTGTCTAATATGACAGTGCTACCGATCTTAGGTGAGCGAGAGGCGCGTATCAACGCGTGAGCCTCGTGATCGTTTAAAACACGCTCTATCATAACCTCAATAACGCCACCTGTTGCTTTCTGACCAAACAGACGCGCTTTAATCACACGTGTATCATTGAAGATTAACAAGTCATCTTTAGATAAGGTATTAGGTAAATCTAAAAAGCGGCTATCGATTAAATGCCCTGTCTGAGCGCTCACCTGTAACAAGCGGCTAGCATTTCGTTGTGGCGCTGGGTGCTGTGCGATTAAGTGGTCTGGTAAATGGAAGTCGAAGTCTTTAGTTTGCATCTGAGGTTTCAAAAAATGATGTTTTGGTAAATTATGGTTTCGCAATTAAGAAAGAGCTTGCTATAATTGCGCAGTTGCAATTATACAGGAATGTATAATCCGAATAAGCCGGGATGGCGGAATTGGTAGACGCACGGGATTCAAAATCCCGCGTTGGTGACAACGTGGGGGTTCGATTCCCCCTCCCGGCACCACACAGCCCCTTATGTGGTCTAGTTAGAGGGATTCAAAAATATGTAACTATTTGTTACATTATTCTTGATAATCACAAATGGTTTTGCTAAAATTATGAAAATTTTGGATTTAGCTGATTTAGTTTTTCGATATAAATCCATATTAGTTTTATCAATAATAAAACACGCAGTCAGTAGTTGGCGTGTTAGTTGTCAGTAAAATCACGCAGCGGTATATTTGACGAGGGAGTTATTTACTTTGTCATTATTAAGCTGTTCACAATTTTTGGAGTGAATTCAGTTATGATCAAGAGAACAATTTTCTCTTTAGGCGCAGCATTTTTATCAATGTTTGCCGTCAATTCTCATGCAGCGTATGCATTAAATTTAAGAGCACCAGCAACAGACATAGCCGGTCAGGTCTATGGGTTACATATGCTGATTTTATGGATTTGTATTGGTATTTTTATTCTCGTTTTTGGCTTGATGTTTTATTCAATCTTTAAACATCGTAAGTCAGTAGGACATAAAGCCGTTCAATTTCATGAGAATCATTTGCTAGAAGTGGTCTGGACAATTATTCCAGTGATTATTCTCGCGGCTATGGCGTATCCAGCCACAAAAACAATTGTTGCAATGAAAGATACTAGTGCTGCTGATATGAGCATCAAGGTAACAGGCTCTCAGTGGAAGTGGGCTTATGATTACCTTGATCAAGACGTTAAGTTCATCAGCACTTTATCAACACCGCAAGACCAGGTGCACAATAAAGCTGAAAAAGGCGAGAACTATTTATTAGAAGTAGATAACCCTCTTGTCGTGCCTGTTGGTAAGAAAGTTAAGATTTTATTAACGGCATCTGACGTGATCCATGCATGGTGGGTACCATCATTTGGTGTAAAACAAGATGCAATTCCAGGCTTTGTAAGAGAAACATGGTTTAGAGCTGATAAAACAGGTACATACCGCGGACAGTGTGCTGAGCTATGTGGTAAAGCTCATGGTTTCATGCCGATTGTTGTAGAAGTGAAAGAGCAAGCTGATTATGATGCTTGGTTATCTGCACAAAAAGATGCGGCTGCCGCTGCAGATGCTGGTGCTGATAAAGAGTGGACTAAAGTTGATTTAGTCGCTCAAGGTGAAGCTGTTTATAACAAGAATTGCTCAGTCTGTCATGGCGCAACAGGTGCAGGTATTCCTCCAGCATTCCCAGCGATGACAGGCAGTGCGGTAGCAACAGGCCCACTTGAAGGACATCTCGATATTATCTTAAATGGAAAAAACATCATGCCAGCATGGAGAGATGTGTTGAATGATACGGATATTGCCGCAGTGATTGCTTACGAACGTAATGCTTTAGGTAACAGCACTGGCGACTTTATTCAACCTTCAGCAGTAAAAGCTGCACGATAAGCCTTAAACCGAATTTAATTTTATTAGAAATAAGCTTTAGTTTTTAGGAGAAACTGATGAGTACAACAACTGCAACACATCACGATGATCATGAAGATCATGGGCATCCTACTGGCGTCATGCGCTGGGTTGCATCAACTAACCATAAAGATATTGGTACGATGTACCTGTGGTTCAGTCTGTTTATGTTCTTCTTTGCTGGTGCTTTAGCCTTAGGCATTCGAGCTGAGCTTTTTCAGCCTGGTTTGCAATTTATAGAGCCAGAGAACTTTAATAAACTAACAACATTGCATGGTTTAATCATGATTTTCGGTGCGATTATGCCCGCTTTCGTTGGTTTTGCTAACTGGATGATTCCGCTGATGATTGGGACTTCAGACCTAGCTTTCCCAAGACTGAATAATATGAGTTTCTGGTTAATGATTCCAGCAGCCATCTTGTTGATGGCTTCTATATTCGTACCAGGTGGTGCAGTTGCTGGTGGTTGGACAATGTATCCTCCTTTATCTGTACAGAATCCATCGATGGGTGTTGATATGACTATCCTTGCTTTACATATCTTAGGGATTTCTTCCATTGTTGGCTCTATTAACATTATTACAACCATCTTAAATATGCGTGCTCCTGGCATGTCGTTAATGAAAATGCCATTGTTTGTATGGACATGGTTAATTACTGCATTCTTGCTTATTGCTTCAATGCCAGTATTAGCAGGTGCATTAACAATGTTATTAACAGATCGTCATTTCGGCACTACATTCTTTGATGCTGCTGGTGGTGGTGATCCCGTATTGTTCCAACATGTATTCTGGTTCTTTGGTCACCCAGAAGTGTATATTATGATTTTGCCTGCGTTTGGTTTGATTTCTACCATTATCCCAACATTCGCTCGTAAGCCATTATTTGGTTATGCGTCTATGGTATATGCGACATCAGCGATTGCTTTACTATCATTCGTTGTGTGGGCTCATCATATGTTCACAACAGGTATGCCTGTTGCTGGCCAGTTGTTCTTTATGTACAGCACCATGTTGATTTCCGTTCCTACAGGTGTCAAAGTGTTTAACTGGATTGCCACGATGTGGAAAGGGTCATTGACTTTTGAAACGCCAATGTTGTTCTCAGTTGCTGTTGTATTGTTATTTACCATTGGTGGTTTCAGTGGGTTAGTGTTGGCGATAGTGCCAGTCGACATTCAGTTGCAAGATACCTATTATGTCGTTGCTCACTTCCACTATGTATTGTTCTCAGGTGCTGCTATGGCGATTATGGGGGCAGTGTATTACTGGATACCTAAGTGGACAGGCTTCATGTATGACGAGTCATTAGGTAAAACACACTTTTGGTTAACAACGATTGCATTTAACATTACTTTCTTCCCAATGCACTTTACAGGGCTAGCAGGTATGCCACGTCGTATTCCAGATTACGCGTTGCAATTTGCTGAGTTCAATATGATTTCATCAATCGGCGCATTTGCATTGGGAGTAAGTCAATTGTTGTTCTTGTACATTGTTGTGAAAACAATTCGTGGTGGCAAGCTAGCAGGTGATAACCCATGGGAGACAGTAGAGGGTCTTGAGTGGACAGTACCATCTCCAGCGCCATTCCATACATTCGAAACACCTCCTACAGTTAAGTAAAACTAACGGTTAGAGATAAATTGATATAGAAATAGGAAGATAAAATGAGTCAGAATACAAATAACTATTACCTGCCAGCACCATCGCTATGGCCGTTAATAGCTGCAATATCATTATTCTTAATGGCGGGTGGTTTTGCCATGCAATTGAATAATATTGCCTCTGGTACTTATACATTGATAGCAGGCGGCTTAATCTTTGCTTATTTATTATTTGGCTGGTTCGCTGAGGTAATTAAAGAAAGCGTGTCAGGTTTTTATAACAAGCAAGTAGATAGCTCTTTCCGTTGGGGCATGGGCTGGTTCATTTTCTCAGAAGTCATGTTCTTTGCAGGTTTTTTTGGTGCACTGCTCTATATTCGTACAATTGCATTAAAGTGGCTTAGTCAATCAACCTTGGTGTGGCCAGACTTTGCTGGCACATGGCCAAGTTCTGGGCCTGCTGCTACGCAAGCACTTGAGTCCATGGGGCCATGGGGATTGCCAGCAATTAATACAATGATTTTATTAATCTCTGGTGCGACATTAACTTACGCACACTGGGGTTTAATGAAGGACAATCGTAAGCAGACAATTATTGGATTAGGTTTAACCGTTGCATTAGGTGCTATATTCCTATACCTACAAATGCATGAGTATGCTGAAGCGGCATTTACGATGGATTCAGGCATTTACGGGTCCACATTTTATATGTTAACGGGTTTCCATGGTTTACATGTCACAATGGGTACTATCATGTTATTGATTATTCTTTTTAGGGTGATGAAGGGCCACTTTAGTTCTAAAGATCACTTTGGTTTCGAAGCTGTTGCATGGTACTGGCACTTTGTTGACGTGGTTTGGTTATTCTTGTTTGTATTTGTTTACTGGCTATAAGCTAGCATCAGATAAAATAGCGCCACTAGGTTAATTCCTGGTGGCGCTATTTTTTATTGAAGCGTGTAAAGAACGTATCTGCTATATCAGAGGTCTATTATAAGTGATACTCTGAATTAATATAAGTTGTAAGATTAAATTGGAAAGGGATAAATAATGATAGACGAAAAAAAACGTGACCGAAATAATAAATTGGTTGGTTGGACGATTGGCATTCTCGCCATCACCTTCTTTATTACATCGTTTTACTTTGGGGCAGGTACGCACTAATGTCTGCCAATAGTATTATAAAAGCTAATAATAAAAGCTTAGCGATTAAGTTGGTGGTTGTTGTTGCTGCAGGTCTTGCCTTTGGCTTTGCACTTGCGCCGCTATACGACGTTGTGTGCAAGGCTATTGGTATTAATGGTAAAGCTGATATAACGGCTACTGATATTTCAAAAGGCATAACGGTAGATAAATCACGAGTAGTGACTATTTTATTTACTGGTCAAACAATGCCGGGTTTAGACTGGAGTTTTGATTCAAACCAAAGTAGCATGCAAGTCCACCCAGGTGAAATCACCCTCACATCATATACTGCGCGAAATGATGGGGACAAACCCATTGTTGGTACTGCAGTGCCGAGTGTTGTCCCTGAAGTGGCGGCATTACATTTTAAGAAGATTGAGTGTTTTTGTTTTAGTAACCAGACATTGCAACCAGGTGAAGTAAAAGATATGCCAATCCGTTATTACATTAGTCCAGATTTGCCCAAAAGTATTAATACTGTTACGTTATCCTATGCTTTTTACAAGGTAGATGACAAAGATGCTGAAAATAATTAATTGATTATAGGTTTTACAGCTTTAGGTTCTAACAATCACGCCAGTATAGAAGCCAAGCATTAACAGTGAAAATAAGAAGATTGAAAGTCCAACACGCCAAGTTAAAGACTTAATCATTCTGGCATCATGTTGATTACCTTTCATCATGTGATATAGGGCTGAAAATAAGCTATAACCAATTAACAGTAACATGCCAATGACAATAATTTTGAACAACATGATGAATCTCCAAACAGTTAATATGCCATTATGCGATTTGTACTGAGTGTTTGCAATGATGATGCGTGAGCTGAACTAAATTAAGTGATGATTGATGAGAAAGTACCTGTTTAAACCTAAGCTGTTCATGACGATTGCCACCTTGTTGGTAATGACGTTATGTATTCGTTTGGGTTTTTGGCAATATGATAAAGCGCAAGAACGTATCGTGGCACAAGGTCAAATTGACCAAGGATTAGAAAAACCACCTGTTCAGTTGTCTGCTGGCATCAGTGATAATAGTCAGTGGCGCTATAAACGCGTTACATTTAAAGGCACTTATATGCCTGAGTATGAAATTTTACTTGATAATCGCGTACACAATACTAAAGCTGGCTATCAAATTGTTACACCTGTAAAAGTTGTTGGTGAGGAAGCGTATGTGATGGTTAACCGAGGGTGGATTGAGGGTAACCTAAACAGAGAGGCCCCTGTTTATGAAACCCCAACAGGAGAGTATACTTTTGTTGGAGACTTATTTTTTCCACTAGATAAAGTATTTACCTTAGAAGTAGAACATAGTGCTAATGCTCCGTGGCTATCATTATGGCAACATATTAATATGCCGCGCTATCAATCACTAGTGCCTTTTAAGGTAAAGCCTTATATGGTGCGTTTGGCGCCAAGTAATGCTGTGGGTGGGTTTGTGCGCGAGTGGCCAGTGCCGAAAAATCGTATTACCTTACATTTGGGATATGCATATCAGTGGTTTGGTTTTGCATTTACTTTTTTTGTTATCTATATCGTCTTAAATTTAAAGCAATTGAAAAAAGGAAATAAAGAGAATGAGTAATCAGAATCTTGCTGATGTTAAAGCATTAAAAGGTAAAAAGATGTTTCTGTTATTGGTGCTCGTATTTGTGTTGCCATTTACAATAGCACTCACTTTACATCTATTAGATATTAGGCCAAGTGGCAAAAGTTTTGGCAACCTGATTACTCCTGTTGTCGCACTAGAAATTCCAGCATTGGATGATGCGAAAGGCGTTAGATTTCCTGGAGAGCAATGGAGCAAAATTTGGAGCATCGTTATGGTGGCGGAAGCTGGCTGTAACGAAGCTTGTGAGCAGAATGTCGATAAGTTAAACAGGGTGCAGCGGTCATTAAATAAAGAAAAAGATCGTGTACAGCGGATACTCGTTTTAAAAAAAGGATTTGATGTTAAACAGATTAATCAGTTACAAGAAAAGTTCCCACAGTTGATTGTATTAATTGCTAAAGACGCAGAGCAGCAACAGTATGTTCAGACGTTTGAGCAGGTAGCAGTACAAGACAGTATTTATCTGGTGGACCCACTGAATAATCTAATGATGCATTACCCAAAAGATGTAGAGCCAAAAGAGCTACGTCACGATATTATGCGATTGTTAAAAAATTCTTGGGGAGGGTAAGTATGTTTAAACGAATAGCTTACATTGCAATGGTTTTAACATTATGTGTGGTGGTGCTAGGTGCTTATGTACGTCTTGCAGATGCTGGATTAGGCTGTCCTGATTGGCCAGGCTGTTACGGTACGTTAACGGTGCCACAAAGTGCTGAAGCCTTAGCAGATGCACATACTGCTTATCCAGACGTGCCAGTTGAGAATGCGAAAGCATGGAAAGAAATGATACACCGCTATTTGGCGGGCATATTAGGTTTGTTTGTGTTGGCGCTTTTTGTGCAAGCATGGCGTGAAAGGAAGGCGATTAACGTAAGCCCATGGTTGCCAACTGCATTGATTGGTATTGTTGGTTTCCAGGCCATGCTAGGCATGTGGACTGTCACCATGCTGTTAAAGCCAGCCATCGTTACCATGCATTTAATGGGAGGGATGACGACACTTGCGATTTTGACATGGATAACCCATCGACATTGGGGCGTATCATCAGCTAAGTTCTTATTGTCAGGTAGTACACGATACTTTGTACGGTTTGCACTTCTTATTCTAATCGCACAGATATTCTTAGGTGGTTGGACCAGTACGAACTATGCAGCATTAGCTTGTACCGATTTTCCAACCTGTCATGGCGAGTGGGTGCCTAATATGGATTTTGCTAATGCATTCCATTGGTTCCGCGAGTTGGGTGAAAACCTGGATGGCCAGCCCTTAAGCTTGTCTGCATATGTTGCGATTCAGTGGACCCACCGTGTTGGGGCATTAATTACATTTTTTTATGTTGGACTGTTAGGTTTAACACTACTTAAACAGGTGCAGTTACGTGGCCCTGCCACTATGATGTTGGTTTTATTGGTTGTCCAAATCGGGTTAGGCATCGCTAATTTATTGTTATACCTACCAACAGTATTAGCAGTCGCCCATAACTTGGTTGCAGCATTGCTCTTGATGACCGTTGTTATGATAAACTCCAAAATTACAGATTAACGCAATATGTATGTTGGGATTTTTACCCAAATAATTAAAAGGTTATTGAATGAGTGCAACAACAGGAATAAACCAATCTGGAACAAAGACAGACTTTAGTAGTTTTTTTGCCTTATGTAAGCCGCGTGTCACCGCCCTGATTGTCTTTACGGCAATCATTGGTATGTTCTTGGCAACGCCAGGCATGGTGCAATGGAACATCTTGTTAGCGGCGACTGTCGGTATTGCAATGGCATCAGGTGCCGCGGCTGCGTTCAATCATTTAGTCGAGCAAAAAATCGATGCGAAAATGGCGCGAACAAGAGGCCGTCCGCTACCCACAGGACAAATTAACTCTAAACAAACCTTTATTTTCGCCACCATCGTCGCGCTAGTTGGTTTGTTTATTTTGTACTTTTTTGTGAATCCACTCACGATGTGGCTCACCTTTGCTACTTTTCTTGGTTATGCCGTGGTGTATACCATCTTTCTTAAGCCAGCAACACCACTGAATATCGTGATTGGTGGCTTATCTGGCGCGATGCCGCCAGCATTAGGTTGGGCTGCAGTAACAGGTGTGGTTTCAGCAGAGGCATGGATACTGGTATTGATTATCTTTGCTTGGACGCCACCGCACTTCTGGGCATTAGCGCTTTATCGTCGTGAAGAATATGCAAAGTCAGGTTTGCCAATGTTGCCAGTGACGCATGGTGAAATGTATACAAGATTACACATCTTGCTCTACACCATTATTCTAGTTGCCGTTACATTGATTCCTTTTGCTATGCGCATGAGCGGCATCATCTATTTGGTTTCCGTACTCATACTGGATGCAATCTTTATGGGCTATGCCATCAAGTTGTATAAAACCTATACGGATGAACTAGCAAAAAGTACATTCAATTACTCTATTTTGTACTTAATGCTGCTATTTTTAGCCTTGGTGATTGACCACTATTGGACAATACTGCCGCATTAATTTGGGCATCCCACTCAATAAAAAGCCCTGCTATCATCTGATAGCAGGGCTTTTTATTGAGTGGCTTTGAGTTGTTATTTGGTGCGCCTGACAGGAATCGAACCTGCGACCCCCAGTTTCGGAAACTGGTACTCTATCCAGCTGAGCTACAGGCGCGTGTTGCGGATTATATCAAAGGGGGTGCTGATTGTCTGTGTCAGGTGTTAAAGCTAGTGTTGATGCGCTTAACTTGCTGGTATAATTATTTTATTCAATTTAATGATGAGTTTTAACAAGATGAGTAACGATGCAGCGGCGACACAGAATATCAGTCTAGTACAAAAAGCGATTATTTTATTGGGAGGTATTATTGCCCCAATTTTTGTTATTTATACCATTACGAAATCACCTGAAGTGGCGATGAAAGAAGCGGCTGTTGTTGATAGAACAGCCGTCGTTGAAAATATCGCACCTTTGGCACAGGTTGAGCTTGCTTCAGCAAGTGATGGGCCAAAAGTCGAAAAGAGCGGGGAAGAAGTTGTTAATCAATCCTGTGCGGCATGTCATGGCACAGGCCTAATGAACTCACCTATACTTGGTGATGCTAGCGCTTGGTCTTCGCGTATTGCACAAGGTTATGAGACATTAACCAAAAACGCGATTGCAGGCATTCGTTTGATGCCTGCGCGTGGAGGTAATGCTGATTTGACTGACAATGAAATGGCTAAAGCTGTTGCTTATATGGCGAACCAAGCTGGGGCTGACTTTAAAGCGCCAGAAGCTGCGGCACCTGAAGATGCAGAGTATTAAGCCACTAAATCCACATTGAAGGTGCGCGAATGGCGACTTATGCAATAGGGGATATTCAGGGTTGTTATCATGCTTTTCAAGCGTTATTGAAGCGCATCGAGTTTAATCTTTTAGCGGATACGTTGTGGCTGGTTGGTGATATTGTTAATCGCGGTAGTGGATCATTAGAAGTCTTAAGGTGGTGTTATCGTCATCAGGATAATGTCAAAATGGTTTTGGGTAATCATGACTTGCATGCGGTAGCAATCGCACATGGCATTCGAAAATTAAACCGTAGTGATACCCTGCAGCCTATCTTTGATGCGCCAGATGCTGACGTGTTATTAACTTGGTTGCGCCATCAGCCCTTGATGGTGGCAAATCACGACTATGTCATGGTGCATGCAGGGCTATTGCCACAATGGCAACTAAGCGATGCTTTGGCTTATGCTAAAGAGGTGGAAGCGGCATTACAGAGCGATGCTTACATCGACTTCTTAGCTAATATGTATGGGAACTCACCTAATGTTTGGCATGATGATTTAACGGGTTATGACCGATTACGTGCCATCACCAATGCAATGACGCGGATGCGAGTTTGTACGCATGACGGCGCACTCGACTTTGACTTTAAAGGACAGTTAGGCGAAGTGCCAGAAGGGTTGGTACCTTGGTTTGATTTACCTAATCGCGCATCTAAAAATCAGCAGATGATTGTTGGTCACTGGTCGGCATTGGGTTTGCATCAACATGAACATGTTTATGCACTAGATACGGGTTGTTTATGGGGTGGGCAGTTAACGGCGATGTGTTTAGAAACTAAACAAATAACACAAGTGAATTCGAAGAAAAAAGATCAGCCTAACTAAATCTAACACCTATCATGTTAAAGCTTCAGCTGCACAGAAATGCTTTCAAATACGGCATGTGTCAGGGCTTGCCTATTGCCTGCTTTAGGGCTGATTGGCGTCAAGAAGTGTAACTCCACCACTGGTGCTTTCTGCTTTAACACATTCATCATCGATTCTACCATTGTGGTTTCTCCAGCGTATGCCATAGCCGTGTTGATGCCGCCATTTGGGAGAGGGTAGCGTATGGCGATAGGATGGAGTGGGGTGTTGGCGTTAATAGCGGCCTGTACAATGCTACTTTTAAAACGAGCCAACTCTGTGCCATCTGTCGTTGTACCTTCGGGAAAAAAGCCAACGTTACTGCCCGCGACAAGGTTATTAACAGTCGTTTCAACAATGCGTGCAGTATCTTTGCGACTACTTCTGTCGATGAAAATCGTACCTGACTTTCTAACAAGGTAGCCCAATACTGGCCAGTTATTAATGTCGGACTTGGCGATAAATTGTAATGGGATAATGCTATTCAGTGCATAGATGTCAGCCCAAGAAATGTGGTTGGCTAGAAACATACTATTGGATAGGTTGCCTTTGGGTAACTTCCCAGTCGTTATGAGCTGAATATTGAAGCAGTTTAATAAGGCATTGCACCACCACTTTGTGAGGGTTGTTCTAGGTTTTGCGCTAATAAAAGGCCAAGAAGTGGCGATAATCGATATGCCAATTAATACATGGATGAATACGCGAAAGATGCGATAGCTACGTGTGAATAGGTTGGTTTGTTGCAATTTTATTTTAAGAAGTGCGAGGCATATCTTTTGTTGATTTCAGATAAAGTTAACATTAACAGTATATCGGCAGTATTGAAACTGCTATCCCATGCTGGCACACCGCAGATTTTGGCACCTAAGCGCAAATAACCTTTAATCAACGGGGGGCATATCGCCTTTGCATTCGTATTGAGCGACTCTATTGGTAAATGTACATGAGGGAAAACGCGATACTCTACTGGACATAAATAATTCTCTTTTAATTGCGTATACAGTGATGCCGCAGCATGACCACCATCATTCATTGGGATGCTGGCACAGCCAATCATATGTTCATAGCCATGTGTTTGCATGTATTTAGCTAAACCACCCCACAGCATTGTGATGGTAGCGCCATTGCGGTAGTTTTGATGGACACAAGCACGGCCAACTTCAACCGTATTATCCAATAAGTGATTGATGCGGCTTAAATCAAATTCACCAGATGAATAGTAACAACCTGCTTCATTGGCTTGTTTTGGCGTTAATATGCGATAAGTGCCGATAACTTGCTGTGTGTTAGTGTCGCGGACAAGCAGGTGATCACAATAAGCATCGAAGCCATCAATGTCTAAACCATTATTGTTCGCTATTTGAGCGCCCATTTCTTCGGCAAATACCTTATAACGTAAGCGTTGAGCTTCTTTTACTTCACTGGGGTTTCTTGCTAAAGACACTTTTAAACCTGGTTGGCTTGGCGTGGTTTGTTGGCTAGGTATTGCTTTTAGTGCGCTTAATACTTGTTTTTGAATCATCAGTCATCTCCCCTTTGATTAGAAGAGATGGTATGAGATTGAGGTGAAACTTAGATTAAAATTAAATGACGGTTTTATGAAGGCGCTGAACTTTAAATATGTGATGCGCCTAATGGGTGACACGAGAAGTGCCATTGCCTTCTACGATGCGTACACTGTCGCCAGGATTAAATTGTTCATCAGCTTCTTGTACAATTGCGACAAGGCCGCCACCACTGAGTTTTATCGTGATTTCTAATGCATCTTTACGTGTAACGCCTTCTTCTATAACTGCGCCAGCAATGCCGCCAGCAACAGCGCCAATCACGGCACCAATGCTGCTTCCGCGACCGCTACCGATAGAGCCACCAGCAATACCGCCGATTGCGCCACCAGCAGCTGTGCCTATCGGTGATTTAGTGCCCTCAAGTAGGACGTTGCGTACGCTTTCAACGACACCCGTTCTAACCGTCTGTACTTTACGTGCATCATCGCGTGAATAAACACTACCAGAGTTTGAGCTAGCACACGATGCCAACAATATGGATAAGGTCGCAATAATAATAAATGTTGGAAATCTCATGATTTCTCCTGTCAAATCGAACGGTTTAGAATTTAAAGATTTAGGTCGTTTGTGCTTTATTAGTTTCTTCTTTAATAAGCGCTTGACTATAAATGTCCTCAATATTTTCACGGCTTGGTTTGTGATTTTGGCCGCCACGGCTAGCAATTTTAATGGCGCCCATTGTCGCAGCTAGTCTGCCGCAAGTAGGCCAGTCCCATTTCCTTACAATGCCATACAACAAGCCTGCACGATAAGCATCACCACAGCCGGTTGGATCAACCACTGCAGTAGGTTTAACGCTTGGAATTACATGGCGTTGACCATCTGCATAAATATGCGAGCCTTCAGCGCCCAGTGTAACGATAAGTGCATCTACTTTTACTGCTATTTGGTCCAAAGTTAAGCCTGTTTTATCCTGTAGTACTTGTGCCTCATAATCGTTCACTGCTAAGTAGGTTGCCATATTGATAAAATGCATAAGCTCCTCACCATTAAACATCGGTAAGCCTTGGCCTGGATCAAACATAAATGGAATCTTGGCATCAAAACATTCTTTTGCATGCTGGAACATACCATCACGGCCATCAGGCGCAATAATTGCCACATCAATATCTTTTGCATCATTGATGCTATTTTGATGCGATTCCATCATCGCACCAGGATGGAAAGCGGTGATTTGATTGTCGTCTAAATCGGTTGTGATAAAGGCTTGTGCAGTGAATGTATTTGGAATCGTTTTAATATGTAGATTCGATAATTTATTTTCATCCATCCAAGTTTGGTAGTTGCCGAAATCTTCCCCAACGGTTGCCATAATAAGAGGCTCACCTTCAAGTAATTGTAGGTTGTAAGCAATATTG
Organism: Methylophilaceae bacterium; assembly: GCA_028823485.1. Classification (GTDB taxonomy): domain Bacteria; phylum Pseudomonadota; class Gammaproteobacteria; order Burkholderiales; family Methylophilaceae. The sequence goes on from JAPKBG010000001.1 coordinate 100,557, forward strand.
CCTGCAGTACCACCAAACTCTTTACGCATTTCTGGGACGAAAAACGCAACGCTAAGCTTGTGAATTTGATCCGGTAGGATATGGTTTTTAAATTGATCTTGGAACACCATAATGGTGTCAAAAGCGATGGAACCGCAGATAAGTGTTTGCATAAGATTGAGTGTTGAATTAAGTTAAAACAACATTATGTTTTAGCGAGATGTGTTCTTGCAAGTTAAAACTAGAAATCGGTAGTTAATACTTGTTTATTAATCGCACCATCTATCAGTAATTTAGCTGCTTTCTTAGCATATTTAATCGCACCAGAGCCACGTTTCATTTGCTCTGCTTGCACAGCACCTTCAAAAAGCAATGATAACTGCAAGGCTAAACCATCAGCATCTTTAATATTGGCTTCACCAGCTAGTTTGCCAATATATTGTCTAAACTCACGTGATTGCTTGGAGGATAATTGGTGGATTGGATTTTCTTCATTAGGGAACTCTGCTGATGCTTTAATAAAGCCCATGCCTAGAAAGCTTGGTGAAGTAATCCACTCCTCAATAAAATCAAATAGCTGTTTGATTTTATCTGCAGGGGCTTTGCTATTGCTGCTTAATTTATTATCTAGCCAATTTTGAAAGTCTTGCTGACTCTTCTTGAGCACTTCAAGAATAAGCCCTTCTTTTGTGTGAAAGTGCTTATAAAGTGTCATTTTAGTTGTACCAGCAACGGCAACAATCGTATCTACACCCGTAGAGTTAATACCGCGGGTTTGGAATAAATCGGTTTGTTGTATTTAGTATTTTGTCTTTTAACACACTCATGGAACAAGTATATCATGGGTGTTTATTTTTTGTTATATGGTATACAGACTTGTCAATTATTGTAATCTTTACCTTGGATTATCTAATCTTTTAGCAATGTATATTCTGTTATTTCTTTAATAAATAATACAGAACGGTATAGTATATATCGTCATTAGTTATTGAGCACATTAACAAACCTAATAATGTTGCTAGGCGCAATTGCAATAACAGCTTGTGTCAGTAATGGTGGTACAGCAGCAAGTAGTAATAATATAAGTGTTGTTCAGACGGTCGCGATTAATGCGCCAACAAGTTAGGAATGGGCAAAAGTAAATGATTTTTATGATTTAGGGGCATGGCATCCAGTCGTGGCAAAACTTAGATAGTCAGTGGAGCCAATAACCAAAAAAGTGCAGTTCGCTTATTAATGTTACAAGATGACGGTCAAACTACAGTAACATTAACAGCATACACATCAGTACTGAATACATATTCTTGTGTCCTTAATCAAGGTGAGTTGCCTGTTAGTGCTTATACTTCAACCATTCAAGTATTGCTAACAGCGGCAGGCTCGAATGTTATTTGGAAAGGTAATTTCAAACGTAAGGATTTATCAGAAAATCTAGTTAAAGGGCAGGGTGACGAAACGGCAACGACAATCATCCATTCTTTGTATCGTGGTGGTTTAGATAATTTAAAAAATATCAGAGTAATATTTTTTAATATTGGCTGGTCATTTAGTGCCGCTAGATTTATGTAGACTTCTTCATGAGCATCGGTGTGTAAGTGCAACGAATTTTGCTAAGTAATTCTCTTGCCAGCTTTTGCTCTCTGGGGTCTATGCTGATTTGACCAAGTATAATATTTTTGAAATAAACTGATTTGTCCGCATCTGGTAGCTGAACTGCTTCTAGTAAGCGGCAGTTTCCACTTCGCATTTGTTTAATTTGTTTAATGAGTGCAGTCGTGTTTTGCGGTGAAACGACTGAGGCTGTTGGCTTCAATGCTGATTCTTGTGTGGCAGCCGTCATTTGAGGCGCTGGATCCAGTAAGGACTTGTAAAGAAAAAATAAACCACCGCCAATAATTAATGTCCCAATGAAGCTAGCAGCAATTGCGTAAACTGACGATCTGGCAATATGGAACTCTTTCTTTGTGCTGTAATGAGTGCTTCTGCTGCGCTTTTAGCATGTCTTAACGCCGCTTGGTTGTGGCCGATTAATTTTTCTTACATCGCTGAGATAGCCATCATGTGTAGCTGAGTTGCGAGCATTTCTGGTAATGCAGCACCGCCTTTTGCCGCCTCTAAACTTAAGTATGCTTTTAATGCCGCCGCATCAGATGGCTCGACTGTTTTCCATTGCTCACTGATGCCAGGCACCTCAGTCCAATCATCCAGGATATCAAACAGGCTCAGGAGTCGCACTTGCGGCTATTTTTCTGCTTTCGTGACCATTTGTACTAGCCAGTTTGAGTTTAGAATATCCATGGCGCTTATCATTTAAAAAGGTTTGACGACCACCAGGATAACAATGGCTGTTAATGCGATGACAGGCAGTTCATTGAACCAGCGAAACCAGAGGTGTGTACGTTGGTTTCTCCCAGCTTGAAAATTACGCATGATTTTACCGCAATACCAATGGTAAGCAATTAAGCCAAGTACCAAAGTTAGTTTTGGATGCATCCATTTGCCAGTGATGCCGTAACCCAGCCATAGCCACAAGCCGAAGCCCAATGCTAATAAGGCTAAAGGCAACATAAAGCGATAAAGCTTTTGCTCCATGAGTGTTAAGCGTTGAATGGCATCTGGATTGGTTTCCATAGCGTGATTAACAAATATTCGAGGCAAGTAAAATAAGCCAGCAAACCAGCTGGTGACAAAAATAATATGAAATGCTTTAACCCACAACATTAGCTTAATTCCTTATCTAAAAATGTACGTAGTTTCTCAAAATTCAGTGTCCCAATAGCACGTTGTATACGTTTACCTTTCTTATTGTACAGATAAGCCGTCGGCGTTACATTAACGCTGCCAAATCGGCGGGAGATATCGCCATAGCTATCATGCATCACTGGAAAGGGTAAGCTTTTTTGTTTAGCATAAGAGACAACTTGAGCAGGGGGGTCATATGACATTGCAACAGCAATGATTTCCAATCCTTTGCTTTGGTATTGTTCATAGGTTTGTATGAGTTCGGGCATTTCCGCAACACAGCTTTTACAATCTGTTGCCCAAAAGTTAACCAGTACGACTTTGCCTTTAAGTGATGCCATATTGAAAACTTCACCTTTAATCGTTGTGAAGGTCACATTAGGTGTTTCTAGTTGGATGAACCGAGAGTAGCTAAATATTGCAATGATGCTAAGCAGTAAAGCTGTAAACAAAGCTTTTTTATACCTGTGGATAGATGATAATTGCATGGTTAGATTGTAACGCCTTTACTGGTATTTTGATATGCAGTTGATGTTGCTGCCCACACCAGCTACGTATTTTCAAGGTGTGACCCACATGCTATAATTATTCTTTGTTTTGGATGAACATTCTTTACATAGATACACTCTATATTCAACTGATTGCAAAGTCGACCATACTGGTCCTAAAGATACTGAGATAACATGTCTAAACATAATTCTAATATAGCCTTAATTAGCGATCTGAAAGCCATCGTTGGCGCATCGTATACCATTACAAGTGCCGTAAAAATGGAACCTTACAGCAAGGGCTTTCGCTTTGGTTCGGGTGGTGCGCTGACCGTAGCGCGTCCAGCTAATTTAGTTGAAATTTGGAAAGTGCTGAAAGCCTGTGAAAAAGCAGGTGTCGCTATCATTATGCAAGCGGCGAATACTGGTTTAACAGGGGGTTCAACGCCTGACGGTAATGATTATGATCGCCCGATTGTAATTGTGAACACCATGCGTATCGATCAAATCCAACTGATTGATGATGCTAAGCAAATTATCGGCTTACCGGGCAGTACTTTATTTGGTTTAGAAGAAACCTTAAAGCCTTACGGACGTGAGCCTCATTCTGTCATTGGTTCTTCTTGTATTGGCGCCTCCATTGTTGGCGGCGTCTGTAACAACTCCGGGGGTGCATTGGTACGACGTGGCCCAGCCTATACCGAGCTATCATTGTTCGCACAAGTTGACGCTAGTGGTGAGTTGAGCTTGGTGAATAACTTAGGTATTGATCTTGGTAACACGCCAGAAGAAATCCTAACCAACTTACAAGAACAGAACTACAAGCAAACTGATATTCAATATCCCGATAAACTCGCTTCAGACAATATCTATCACGAACGCGTGCGTGAAGTGGATGCAGATACGCCTGCTCGTTTTAATAACGACGGCCGCCGTCTGCATGAATCTGCTGGCTGTGCGGGTAAGTTGGCTGTGTTTGCTGTGCGTGTGGATACGTACCCGATTGAAAAGCAGCAAGTCTTTTATATTGGTACTAATGATGACCAAGTGCTGGAAACCATGCGCCGCAATATTCTCACTCAGTTTAAAACGCTTCCTGTTTCAGGTGAGTATTTGCACCGTGATTGTTATGCGGTGAGTAAAAAATATGGCAAAGATACTTTTGTTGTGATTGACAAATTAGGTTCTAAATTCATCCCTAAATTGTTTGGCATCAAGCGCACGGTAGACCGCATTGCCAGTAACTTTGTATTCCTGCCGAATAAATTATCTGAAGCCATCATGCAATGGGTGAGCTATTTACTGCCCAACCATTTGCCTAAACGCATGGATGAATACCATGAGCAATATCAACATCACTGGATTCTAGAAATGAGTGGTGAAGGCATAGCAGAAGCGCGTGCTTATTTAAGTGAGTTCTTTAAAGTGCACGAAGGCAACCACTTCGAATGCACGCAAGAAGAGGGCGAGAAAGCCATCCTACATCGCTTTGTGGCCGGTGGTGCCATTGGCCGCTATAAAGTGCTTAAAGGTGACGCTGTCGGCCCAATGATGACGGTTGATATCGCTTTGCGCCGTAACGAAGAAAAATGGTTTGAAGAATTACCAAAAGAGATTGATGATTTAATTGAGGCTAAATTCTACTACGGCCATTTGTTCTGCCACGTCATGCATCAAAACTATGTGCTCAAAAAAGGCGTAGATGCCAAAGCTTTGAAACAGAAGATACTCGACTCATTCGATGCGCGTGGCGCAGAATATCCAGCCGAGCATAATGTGGGACATGAGTATGCTGCTAAAGATGTGCTTAAAACCTTCTATCGTAAGCTAGATCCAACCAACACCTTTAATCCTGGGATTGGTAAGACTAGTAAGTTGAAGGGTTGGAAGTAGCGTTAAATGGTCAACGTTGAACTACTTCTTTGGTTTGATACTAACAACTATAGGAGTTGACATTGCATGAGGGTTTGTTTCTTTTAATATAAAATTAAGGGTGCCAGTGATTAGCTCATTATCCTCTTTTCTAATTATCATGGTATGCATTTTTAACACGGGTAATTGGAGTGAAATTGGCTTGTTATTGGCAGGAATGCGCTAAATAAAGGCGGTATTAAGAGAAAACGACTCAAGAATGAGTACGTTTAAACATTAAAAATGAAAATTGATCAAAGTGCGAATATTTAACTGTGCCGTGCAAAGGTCTTTTTATAATATTCTATGTTGTTTTGAGCATAAAAAAGCCTTGCAAACATGCAAGGCTTTTTTGGCAGAGTGAAGGTTTGAAATTAGTAAAGCAATCTCAAACGAATCGTACCTTCAACTTTACCCAACTGATCAAATGCTTGTTGTGAATCTGCATTGGCAACATCCATTACCAAGTAACCAATATCGTTACTAGTCATTAAGCTTTGCGCGAGGATGTTAATATTTCCTGCTGCAAACAGATGGTTAATCTTAGATAACACACCTGGTTTGTTATGGTGGATATGTAGTAAACGATGTGTATTCGCTTGTTGTGGCATAGCGATATTAGGGAAGTTAACCGCTGATTCTGTTGTTCCGCTGTTAGCGTATTGTACGAATTTCTCGCCGACTTCTAAACCGATGTTCGCTTGTGCTTCAGCTGTTGAACCGCCAATGTGCGGCGTTAGAATGACATTATCAAAACCACGTAATGGTGAGTCTAAAGGTTCAGCGTTTGATTTTGGCTCGGTTGGGAATACGTCAATGGCTGCGCCACGTAGTTTGCCGTTTTCAATCACTTCAGCTAAGTCTTCAATTTGTACACAAGTACCACGAGCGGCGTTGATGAAGATAGAACCCTTCTTCATTTGCTCGAACTCAGCTTTTGCCATCATGTTTTTAGTTGATGGTAGCTCTGGGACATGTAATGTCACTACGTCCGCTGTACTTAGTAGCTCTTTCATGGTGCCAACTTGTCTTGCGTTGCCTAATGGCAATTTAGTAATTGCATCATAGTAAATCACTTGCATGCCTAGGCTTTCAGCTAAGACTGACAGCTGTGAACCAATGCTGCCGTAACCGACGATGCCTAAGATTTTTCCACGGGCTTCGTTAGAGTCTTTAGCGCTTTTTGGCCAGCTACCTTTGTGCACTTTTTTGCTTTTAGCAGGGATGCCACGTAGTAATAGAATCAATTGACCAATCACAAGTTCAGCAACTGAGCGTGTGTTTGAGTATGGGGCGTTAAAGACTGGAATGCCTTTTTCGCGCGCCGCGTCTAAATCGACTTGGTTGGTACCAATGCAGAAGCAGCCGATAGCAGTGAGTCGTTCAGCCGCATCTAATACTTTTTTGGTTAATTGTGTTCTTGAACGAATGCCAACAAAACGCGCATCTTTAATTTTTTCAATTAATTCGGCCTCGTCTAAGGCATACGTAATATATTCAATATTTTCAAAGCCAGCGTTGTTAAGCATGTCGACGGCATTTTGATGAACGCCTTCTAATAATAGAAATCGGGTAGATGATTTAATATTTGCTTGTAATTCCATGGTTGATGAATTCTCAATTAAGATGGTTTAAATTAGGGCACTGTTAACCTTACGGCTAAAAATGAAGTCATGGATTTTAACATATTCAACCGAATGTATAGTGAGTATATGTTACTGCTTGTTAAGCTTGTTCTAGTCGTTGAGTGTGACATGCTTAATGCGTGGCGAGCGCCAGTGACTGTTATTTAAATCATGCTTGCTAATTGTTGCTGCACATATTCGAGTGGCTTGCGTTTGAAACCGCTCTTCGCATACTGATGCCAGCGACCAACGACGAAACATAACATCATATTGGCTTGGCTTTCTGGCTGTATTTCTTTTCCAGATTCTGCAATGGATACTTTTAGACACTGTTTGAGCGACACTTCGATACGATCATACAGCTGGTTAATACGCTCTTGTAGTCTTTCGTTTTCATTCACCAGAGCATCGCCAATCAGTACGCGCGTCATGCCAGGGTTCTTTTCGGCAAATCTAAGCAACATGCTAACGATGAGTAAAATCTGTTTACCACCATCTTCTTCTTCAGTCGTGATTTTGTTAATGACGCCAAAAATGCTGGTTTCGATAAATTCAATTAGGCCTTCAAACATTTGTGCTTTAGTCGCAAAGTGACGATAAAGCGCCGCTTCTGACACGCCTAATTTGGCAGCTAATGCAGCAGTTGTGATTTTTTCACGTTTAGGGTTTTCTAGCATTTTCGCTAATGCTTCTAGAATTTGTTGTTTACGTTCACCTGCCATACTAATCCCTGAAATAAACTTTATTAAGTATTATTTTTATTATAGCTTAAGGTTAGCGAGTGCTGACACCTTACTTAATCTAAAATCAACAAAATTTGGTTTGGCGATTTTTTTACTTATCCAAATCGTTTTCATCCCAAGCCGTTTTGCGGTCATTAACGCGGCGAGGTTATCTTCTAACATAATGCAATCACGTGGCTTGGCTTTAATGCTTTTTAATAAACTTTGAAATCCGCGTACAGAAGGTTTTGCATGAAATTTGGTTGATTCTACACTAAACACCAATTCAAATAAATCGGTGATATTCAGTAAATCTAATACTCGGAGTGCATAGTCACGCGGCGCATTGGTAAAAATCACTTTACGGCCCGATAGGCTGTTAATCAGGTGGCGTATTCGTTTCGTTTGCACGACTAATTCCGTTAGGTTTTTAAACTGATGCGTTACACGCAAAAAGTGATGTGGGTTTGTGCCATGATGTCGCATCAAGCCTTTAAGCGTTGCGCCATACACCTGCCAATAATGTTGGCGTAGGTAATGGGCTTTGTTTTCATCCAACGCAAGCTGATCTTGAATATATTGCGTCATGGCGCGATTCATCACGGGAAAGATATGCGTAGAGGCATCGTGTAGCGTATCGTCTAAATCAAATATCCAAACTTTAGACATGCGCGGATGTATTACTTAGTTACTAGCTTTAATTAATGTACCCACACCCTCATCGGTCAGCACTTCAAGTAATAGTGCATGTTCCACACGACCATCAATAATATGCACAGCGTTTACACCACTGCGAGCGGCTTTCATCGCTGAGCTGATTTTAGGTAGCATACCGCCTGATAGCGTGCCATCCGCCACTAACGCATCAATTTCTTTCGGCGTCAGGCCTGTCAGCAATTCGCCATTTTTATCGAGCACGCCAGAGGTGTTGGTTAGTAATACGAGCTTCTCTGCGTGTAGCACTTCAGCCAGTTTCCCAGCGACGACATCGGCATTAATGTTGTAGGTTTCGCCATTGTCACCAACGCCAAGCGGTGCAACGACAGGAATGAAGTCATCAGTATCTAAAAAGTTAATGATGCTAGGGTCTATGCTTGTGATTTCACCGACTTGGCCGATATCAATCATTTTCGACGAGTCGTTCATGTCTTCCATCATCAATTTTTTCGCATGGATAAAGTTGCCATCCTGACCTGTTAAACCAACGGCTTTCCCGCCTTGCTGGTTAATCAGGTTAACGATTTCTTTGTTCACCTTGCCACCAAGCACCATGCTTACAATGTCCATGGTTTCTTGGTCCGTCACTCGCATGCCTTGTTTGAACTCACCTTTTTTCCCGACCCTATCCAGCATCTCATTAATTTGTGGGCCACCACCATGTACGACAACAGGATTCATACCGACAAGCTTTAGCATTACTACGTCTTGTGCGAATGATTGCTTGAGGTGCTCATCGGTCATGGCGTTTCCGCCATATTTGATGACGATGGTCTTGCCAAAGAAGCGCTTGATGTAAGGCAGCGCCTCTGAAATGGTCTGGGCTTTTTTGGCTGCTAGTGATTCATTAATCATGCTGAATGCCTTTAATTTCTTTAATATAAGGATTGTATATAAAAGTTAGAGCTTTTTCACAAACACTTTGGATTTTCTTTGTAAATTGTAGAGGGTTTGTTTGGATTTCGGTAGCTTTTCAAGTGCTAGCAAAGTAAACCCACGCTCTAAGAACCAATGCTCAGCTCGTGTAGTTAAGCAAAATAGCTGATTAAAGCCCAGTTTTTTTGCTTGTTTTTGACAGTAGTTAAACAGCTTGTCACCGCGGCCACCACCTCTATATTGCGGGTCTATGGCTAAGCAAGCCAGCTCTGCCATTTTATCTTCAATATAAGGGTGTAACGAGGCGCAACCGATGATGCGATTGTCATACTCAATCACGTAAAAATATTGAATTTCCATTTCGATTTGTTCACGCCCACGCCTCACTAAAACACCTTGGTTCTCTAAGGGCTTAATCAACATCAAAATACCACCGACATCATCAATGGTCGCTTGGCGCATGGTTTCTAATGGCAGCTCCGTCACCATAGTGCCTATGCCGCTTGCGGTAAACAGTTCTTGAATAATCGCGCCATCCACATGCCGCGAAATTAAATGCGTCCGTGTAATGCCATCTTCACTCGCTCTAGCCGCAGCGCTTAAGTAATACTCAATATCTTCTGAGAAATTTTTTGGCGCATCATTTTCATTGGCATTTTTCAGCAAGTTCTTGGCTTTATGCGTCGTCATTTCCCGTAGGATTTCGCCGCGTAAGTTTTTGACGCCATCAGTATCCATTAAGAAGATGAGTTTCTCGGCTTGTAAAGCAATGGCAGCGCTTGACGCGACATCTTCTAATGTGAGATTGAAGGTTTCGCCAGTAGGGGAATAGCCCATCGGTGATAATAAAACCAACTCGCCATCATCCAGCCGCTTTTGAATGCTGACGGCGTCAACCTTCCGCACTTCACCCGTATGTTGTAAGTCCACACCATCAATCACGCCCAACGGCTTAGCCGTCACAAAGTTACCACTCGCCACCCGAATGTCCGCGCCTGCCATCGGTGAATTAGCAATCCCCATCGATAGTAGCGCCTCAATTTCGACGCGCACCCCACCATTGGCCTCTTTCACGGCTTCCATCGCTGCGTCATCGGTAATGCGTAAACCTTCGTGGTAAGCGGGAGTCAGTTGTTCTCTGAGTAACCGCTGCTCAATTTGCGGACGCGCACCATGCACCAATACCAACCTTACTTCTAAGCTGGCGAGTAGATTTAAATCATGCGAGAGTGCAATAAACTGCTGTTCACTCACCACCTCACCACCAAAAGCAATCACAAAAGTCCGTCCGCCAAACGCATGAATATAAGGCGCGGCAGAACGAAACCAATGTACAAAACCTATCGGATTCTCAAGCGGTGATTCGGTGGCAGTGCTGACAGCGTTGTTGGTATTGTTCGCATCACTTTCAGCAAATAAGCTGGCTGGCGTGGTGTTGAGCGCACTAGCAATTTTACGTATTTGACCCTCAGAAATACCCAGCTCGCCACGCTCAATGCGCGATAAATTACCTGCATCAGACTCAATTGCTTTTGCTAACGTATCCAATGTCATTTTTATGGCTTGACGGCGGTTGCGGATGGTATTACCTAGTTGCATGATACGCTTAGCCTTCATTTAATGTAAATAATACAAAATATTAAAACAATTTTGTTAAATATGCAATTTTATAACTTAGGGGTATATCATAAAGGTATTGGTTAAATATACATTTAATTGGAATGTGGGTACTTAAGAATGCGCAATAAGGGCTGAAGATAGGTGCGTTATCTATACACAAAAGGCTTTTTTATGGAATCATGGACATGATTCCATATAGAGTGATGAGCATGCAGACAATTAAAGCCTTGAATAAAAAGACGGCCTTCCAATATTTTAAAAATCAATCCATATTGCTGCTGGTTTTTTCTTGCGATACTATTGACCCCAGACCTTGCTCGCGCTAATGCGGGGATGTTGGTGGCGGCGAAGGAAGATAGTAAGACTTATGTATTATTTGTGCAAACCTTCAAGCATGATTATTATGAATTTCCTGGCGGGCGAATCGAGCATGGTGAGAGTTTGCTTGATGGTGGGAGCAAAATAGAGACGCCTTATGAAACGGCCGTGCGAGAGACTTTGGAAGAAACTAGAGGCTATTTAAGTCAGCAGCAACTGGTATCAGCTTCTTCGCCTAAGCAACTTGTTGAAGTGGGTAAGTTCAGGATTTTTTTAGCAAAGCTACCATTTTTTTAAGCTAAATGATTTGCTGGAAATTAAAATTCCAAAAGGTAAGAAATGGTCTCCAATGCGTGAGGTTGTAAACTATGCCTAGGTCGATGTGAATGCCGTTCAACAAAGTGATGATGTGACTACCCGTGATGGCGAAAAAATTTCGCTATATCCTATTGCACATCATGTGATTAAAGCAGGACGATTGAGTCATTGGTTCTAACTTATTGGCTTAAAACTGAGAGCCTTAAGTAAAACCTTCACTCGTCTCAAGCTCTTCTGATACGGTGATTTTGTGTGCAAAGTTGTTCGCTTTTAAGGCTTCAATGAGCTTATGATTAGTCACCTCTCTATTGCGCTTAATGTGATAAGCATATTGATTTTATGCGCTTTTACCGTTTTCTTGTGCGTTAATTAGGACAAACTTTTTGCAATGTTTCTCCATGGTTTGTGTGATTTTATTGAGCTAATCAACGCTACTGGATTGAAAACTAATTACACAGTCATAATAGGCAATGAGACTGAAAGAAGCATAACGTAAAAACACTGATGCCAAAGCAAAAAAAACGTGCCTTCAATGGCAACAATAAAGGCATTAGCACCGCAAGCAATGCCTGCCGCAAGCAATGTAAACAAGAAGGTGGTGTCGCGTGGATTTTTAAAGTTAGTTCTGAAGCGAATAATGCCCACAGCCGCCATTATGCGGACATCGCGCGCAATGCCGTCACCAACCGATAAAATAATCACACAAGCAATGATGGATATTAAGACAATCGATTGTAAATAATTGCGTGAATAAGTGCTTTTTTGTAAAGTCCACACATAGACATATGCTACTAAAGTGGATAGTAAAAACGACGGGAAGGCCGTAAAAGTGGTAGCCAGAAAGTTGATGTCACTGGTCGATGTGAATGCGTCACTGAGGTTAAATAGAAATGGCATGGCTGTGCTTTTTTAAAGTGCTACCAATCATTATATTAAAAATCATGACATATTATATGAAGGTTATGTGGTACTTAATTTAGGTGGGGTTTATAATTTATAAAGCCCGATTAGTTTTTTTTAAAAATCCCCCCAAATGGATTGCATACTGGCCAGGGCTGCTAACGCGGCTGTTTCAGTTCTTAACACTCTTGGCCCTAAAATAATCGATTGAAAGCCATTGCTGCTAGCGATGCTAATTTCATTTAGACTGAAGCCACCTTCTGCACCGATTAATAATTGGATTTCACCCTTTGGCTTTGTGAGTTCAGCTAATCGCTTAGCTCCGACTGGGTTGAGTAGTATGCGGTTTGCATTCTCTTGTGGGTTTTTGGTTAGCCATTGGCTCAGTGATTTTTGCGCTGCTATTTGTGGCACAACTGCTCGACCAGATTGTTCGCAAGCTGAATGCGCGACACCCTGCCAATGCGCTAAACGTTTTGCAGCGCGTTCTGGATTGAGCTTCACAACACTACGTTCTGCCGCAATCGGTTGAATATGATTCACGCCAAGCTCTACTGCTTTTTGTATTGTATAGTCCATACGGTCGCCACTCGATATGCCCTGTAGTAGGGTGATGTTGAGTGGGGATTCATTTTCGACCACAGCGCTATCGGTGACTTGTGCAATGACTACACTTTTTTTGACCGAGGTCAGCGTGCAAACATAATCAAAGCCATCACCATTAAATAAAATAGCGCTTTCACCTTCAATCATACGCAACACGCGAGCAGCGTGAATGGCGGCAGATTCTGGCAGTTTGACGATAGCACCGAGTGCTAATTGTTCTGGGCTATAAAAGCGGTTTTTCGGCATGTGGTTGCGTATTAAAAAATGATAGTATTTAGATTATAAATTGTTTTAGGAGTTAGTGATGGCGAGCATTTATCAGCCTATGTGTGAGTTTGGCTGGCAGGCGCCAGATTTTAGTTTGAAAAACATTGATGGTACGACCATGTCGCGCGATATGGTCATGGGTAAAAATGGTCTGTTGGTGATGTTTATTTGTAATCACTGCCCTTATGTGAAGTCTATCTTGCCCCGGCTCATTACTGATGCTGCTGAACTGAAAATGTTGGGTGTGAATGCAGTCGCCATTGCATCTAACGACCCAACGGATTACCCAGAAGATAGCTTCGATAATATGCAGCGCATTGCCAATGAAATGGATTTTCCGTTCCCATATTTAAGCGACCCTACGCAAGCCGTCGCTAAAGCCTATGATGCTGTTTGTACACCAGATTTCTTTGGTTTCAATAGCAAGGGTGAGCTGCAATATCGCGGCCGCTTTGATGAAAGCCGTAAGGAAGCTGCACCTGAAAGCACACGTGATTTATTTCATGCGATGAAGTTGGTGGCTGAAACGGGGCAGGGGCCAAAAGAACAAGTGCAGAGTATTGGTTGTAGTATCAAGTGGGTGGATGGCGCTTAAAAAATAGATTGCTCACGCGTTCTAAACCATCCTGTTAAGCTTAAACGTTCATGAGTCGCTGGAAGCACTTCGTGCCAAAATTTCGCTGATAAGAAAAGTACAATACGACCTGATTTTGGCAGAATGTCGATATGTGTATTCTCCGCTAAATGCAACCTCAATGCGCTGCCATGATGGGCTTGCCAGTTTGGATTTAAATCCAAACTGGCGCTCAGTTGGCGCTGTTGAAGGTGCGGTGTTGCGCCACTGTTAAATTGGTCTAAATGCTTTTGGTACACACTGCCCACTGGATAAACCACAACATGGGTTTCTAGTGACTGCACATTCATTAAGAGCTGCATATTCAGCATTAACCTGAGCAATTCCATCTGCCTAAAATAAGCTTGTACCGTGGGCTGGCTATCATTTTCATCTAGCCATGCAATGAAATCACCACGAATCGTTTGATTTTTTAATGCGGCTTTGCCCGTTTTGGCACTAACCATTTGGCCAGCAAACCATTTTTCTTTCATGATTGTTGCTAATGCTGCCATGTTCGATGACGAAAGATAGTCATCCATGATGGCATAACCCTGCTTCTCAATCGCATTGACTGCGAGCGCCAAAGGGTGTGCTTCAGTAGTATGCATGTTGTACTTGCGAGTGATGAGGTGGTTGAGGGGCGGGTCCCTAGGTGTTGGATGCCAAGTTGGCCTATACTTATCCTAGGCGTTTCACTTTAAATAGCTATCAATATCTTTGCCTGCAGCTTTTTAAACAAGGGTTTAAAAAAATAGCGATGTCGTTAAGTTAAACCAAACCGTTAAAGTACCGATGCTTAGCACTGTGGTTAAAAAGACTACAGCGGCATAGAGGCCGCTGTCTAGTTGATATCGCTCACACAGTACAATGCCAAATATCATCGTTGGCATAGCGGCTAGAATGACAGAAACCGTTAACGTGTCTGTTGGCACATGTAATGCGGATGCAACATAACATACGACCAAAGGTGCGATGAGTAACGATACTAACGAAACAGGCAATAGTAGCGGCAAATATTTCAATTTGATTGTATCCCACCGAATGCTCATGCCTAGTGCAATTAGCATCAGTGGCACAACACCGCCGCCTAAAATGCTTAATGCGTTATGTACAGGGATAGGTTGTGGCATGTTGGCGACATTTAATAAGCCAGCGAGTGCCAGTGCCCAGAGTGGTGGGACTTTGAGTAATTCGCGGAATGGGTGGATGTCTGATTTGTTATCGCCAAAATAATGGGCGATTAAAACGCCGACCGTTAACACCATTGGAGTGCAGGCGAATAGGTCATATTTCAGCACAGTCGCTTGTGTCCAATCACCTAACACTTGTGCGGTGACAGGTAGGCCAAGGTAAGTGGAGTTTGGGAAGGTGCCTGCGATTAATAATGCGCCTTTTTGCGGCTTGCTAATGTTCAGGCCGCTCATGCTTAAGAGGCTGATAATAGCCCACATTAAGAATAGTGAGGTGAAAATACCGGATAGCGCCGTCATGGAGATTTTGATGGAGGTGATATTGAGCGGGGCTTGCCACATGACATTAAGTACTAAGGCAGGTAACAGGATATAAAAAACAAGGTCAGTTAACGCGCGGCGATGCGCAAGTGCAGGAATGTGTGCTGGTGCAAAGCGTTGCCAAGCAATGCCGATGGCAATTAGCACTGACATTTGTAACATCACTGATAGCACGTTGGTAACCTTAGAGGTGAGCGAAAGTCTGATGTTAGCATGATGTTGTGACCATTTTTAGGTAACTTTTAGGGATTAGATAACTTTTTCAAAGGTAAGCACCGCTGAGCATTTCACGTTTTCTGCCAAAGCCTTTGACTTTACTCACCTTGAATCCAGCCGCTTGTAGATTGCGCTTGACTTGTCCTGCGCTGGTGAATGTGGAAAAAGTGGTGTTGGTTTGTGATAGGCGAGCGATTTCTTGAAAGAGGTTTTCTGACCACATGTCACCATTTTTTGAAGGCGCAAAACCATCTAAGAACCATGCGTCTGCTGCTGTTTGTATTTGTGGAAAAGTCTGGTTGATATCGCCTATCCATAAGTCTAGCTTGATACGACCATCGCAACAGCTTAGTTTGTTCAGCCCATCGGTCAACTGTGAGTAAGTGTTTGCTAACTCAGACACCATTTTATTAAAGACAAGCCAGTGTTGGTTGGCTTTTGTAAAGTCAGCTAGTGTAAGCGGAGCGCATTCGGTTGAGATAAATTGCAAGCTAGCGTTTGCTGGTGCGTGTGCCAGAAAGTGTTGCACTGCACAAAAGAAATTGAGTCCAGTACCAAAGCCTGTTTCGATAATGGTAAAGGTTGGTGATCCTGATGCTAGCGTGACAAGCTGCTTGAATCGTTCGATGAGCTGGTTATGGTGAATAAACACATGATCAGTTTCCGCTAAACCGTTATCGACTGAGTAATAGACATCATCAAAATCGAGCGAGTAAGGCTGTTGGTTATTCCATTTAAGTTCAGCAAATTGCATATTGATGACGTCTTTTACTCCACATTGAACGAAAGGTTTGAGTCGTGATTTTTATGCATTGTATAATGTTTTAATTAATTCAATCATTCATTTAAGGGAAGTCATGAGCGAACGAAAGCTAAAATGGGGCATATTGGGTGCGGCACGTGTGAATCAACGATTATTGCCAGCGATTATGGAAGCGCCTAATTCACAGTTGGTGGCTATTGCAAGTCGCCGTGCTGGTGCGGCGAAGGAAACTTTAGACAAGTACGCTTCTGTGCCTAATTATGCTGACGTGACTTGCCATGACGATTTGGAAAGTTTAATAGCTGACAACAATGTTGAGGCTGTGTATTGCCCCATGGCGAATGAAGAGCATGCGGAATGGGCGATGAAGGCGATTAACGCGGGTAAGCATGTGTTGATTGAGAAGCCAATGACAACCAGTTTGGTTGATGTGCTTAAACTTGAATTTGCAGCTAAAGAAAACAACGTGAAAGTGATGGAAGGCTTTATGTATCGCTTTCATCCGCAGCACAACAAGCTGCACGATATGATTAATCAGGGTTTGATTGGCGATGTGCTTTCAGCAAGAGCGAGCTTTTCTTTCTTAATGAAGCCTGCGCGTATGTATCGGATTAATCGCAGCATGGCCGATGGTGGCGGTGCCTTGTGGGATATTGGACCTTATGCGGTACATGCTTTGCGCTGGTGTTTTCAAAAAGATGGATTGCCAGCTAACCCGCGGGCAGTTGCTGCGCACGCTAAATTGAATACACATGGTGCAGATGTTGTCACCAGCGGTGTGTTTGATTTTGGGGAGGATGCACAAGGGCGCGCGCGCTTTGGTCATTTTGATATCAGCTTCGAGCGGAGTCGCAAAGCGGAATATGAAATTATTGGTGATAAAGGTTGGGTTAAATGCCACAACGCTTGGGCCTATGGCACGGACGTGCCTGTCATCAGCTGGGAAACCGAAGATGGCAAAAGTGGTGAAGAAAAGCTACCAATGAGTAATCATTTTAATTTGGAAGTTGAGCACTTTAGTGATTGTGTTTTAAATGATTTGGTTCCATTACTCTCTTTTGATGACGCAAAAGGCAATTGCATGGCAACGCAAGCGGTGATTGAGTCGATTGCCGTATAGAGTAGCACTGAGCAACATTGCAACTCTTTCTGCGCAGATGAAATCCAAAGTGCTGTTGACTGGGTAATTTTCCGTATTTTTACGCTTTCCCCTAAGGTAACCCTTGCTCAAAAAGGCGATTTAAGCAATAATTTACCCCTTTGTGGAAAAGTGGTATTTTTTCGCACGTTTTTTTAGAATTTACATATGGTTTTATGCGGTTCCGATAAAGCCACCCAACAACTATCGATTAGGAGATATCAATGGCAACACGTGCAGATCTATGCAATGCCATCCGTGCGCTAAGCATGGACGCAGTGCAAAAAGCAAAATCCGGCCACCCAGGTGCGCCTATGGGCATGGCGGAAATTGCAGAAGTAGTGTGGAACAACAATATGAACCACAACCCAGACAACGCTAACTGGGCTGATCGTGATCGCTTTGTGTTGTCTAATGGACATGGCTCTATGTTGCTCTACTCACTATTACATCTAACTGGTTATGATTTGCCGATGGAGCAATTAGCTTCATTCCGTCAACTACATTCACAATGTGCTGGTCACCCTGAGTACGGTTATGCACCAGGTATTGAGACTACAACGGGCCCATTAGGCCAAGGCATCTCAAACGGTGTTGGTTTTGCGATGGCTGAGAAGTTAATGGCTGACCAATTCAACAAGCCAGGCCACGATATTGTTGACCATTACACCTATGCGTTCTTAGGCGATGGTTGCATGATGGAAGGTGTATCTCACGAAGCTTGTGCTTTAGCTGGTACATGGGGTCTTGGTAAATTAGTTGCATTCTGGGATGACAATGGTATTTCTATCGATGGTCACATCGAAGGTTGGTATACAGATGATACAGTTGGTCGTTTTAAATCATATGGTTGGCACGTCGTTTCAGTTGATGGTCACGATGTTGATGCAATCCAAAAAGCAATTGACGAGTCAAAAGCAGTTACAGATAAGCCTTCATTGATTTGCTGTAAAACAATCATTGGTAAAGGTTCGCCAAACAAATCTGGTTCACACGATTGCCACGGTGCTGCATTAGGTGATGACGAAGTTGCTTTAGTCCGTAAAGAAATCAACTGGCCACATGCCCCATTCGTTATCCCTGATGACGTTTATGAAGGTTGGAACCAAAAAGATAAAGGCGCCGCTAGAGAGGCAGCTTGGAACGACAAGTTCGCTGCTTACGCTGCTGCATTCCCAGCTGACGCTAAAGAATTCACACGCCGTATGGCAGGTGAGTTACCGGCTGACTGGAAATCTGTAACAGACAAAATTATTGCTGAAACAAATGAAAAAGCTGAAAAATTGGCAACACGTAAAGCTTCTCAAAATGCAATTACTGCACTTGCACCAGAGTTACCTGAGTTCTTAGGTGGTTCTGCTGATTTAACAGGTTCAAACCTAACTGCTGCACCTAGCTTCAAACACGTCAGTGGTAAAGGGCCTGGTAACTACATCTCATACGGTGTACGAGAGTTCGGTATGGCTGCCATCATGAACGGTATTGCATTGCACGGTGGTTTCTTACCATTCGGCGGTACATTCCACATGTTCTCTGACTACATGAAGAGCGGTATGCGTATGGCTGCGTTGATGCACCAACGTGTTGTTTATGTCTTAACACATGACTCTATCGGCCAAGGTGAAGACGGTCCTACACATCAGCCTGTAGAAAACACATCTGGCCTACGCTACATCCCTAATATGGATGTATGGCGTCCAGCTGACTCAACTGAAACAACAATCGCTTGGGTTGCTGCTGCAGAGCGTAACGATGGTCCTTCTTGCTTAGTACTAAGTCGTCAAGGCGTGCCTGGTAACAAGCATGACGCTAAAGACTTCGAATTAGTGCGTAAAGGTGGTTATGTATTCTCTGACGCTGCTAACGCGAATGTAATCATCATCGCTAATGGTTCTGAGTTAAGTCTAGCTGTTGACGCGGCTGCTGAATTAACAGCTGCTGGTACGAAAGTACGTGTGGTTTCAATGCCATCTACTAACGTATTTGACCGTCAAGAAAAAGCTTACCAAGAGAGCGTATTAACACCTGGTGTTAAGCGTGTTGCTGTTGAAGCTGCTCACCCAGATTTCTGGCGTAAATATGTTGGTTTAGACGGTGCTGTTGTTGGTATCGATACATTCGGTGAATCAGCGCCTGGTGGCGAAGTGATGAAACACTTCGGCTTCACAGTTGAGAATGTAGTGAAAACAGTTAAATCAGTAC
Organism: Methylophilaceae bacterium; assembly: GCA_028823485.1. Classification (GTDB taxonomy): domain Bacteria; phylum Pseudomonadota; class Gammaproteobacteria; order Burkholderiales; family Methylophilaceae. Next base: position 120,092 of record JAPKBG010000001.1, read on the forward strand.
TTTAATTGCTAAGTAGTTGATATAACTTAAAGGGGCCTCTATATGAGGCCCCTTTTTGGTAAAATTAAAGCGTTAAAACCTAACAGTGATTAAGGGAATATATGGCTATTCGAATTGGAATTAATGGGTTTGGTCGAATTGGTCGCATGGTATTACGTGCGGTTGTTCAAGAAGCTGAGTTTAATGATGTTGAGGTGGTTGCGATTAACTGCTCATATGACACGGCTTATATGGCTTATATGTTGCAGTATGATTCTGTGCATGGTCGTTTTAAGGCTGATGTGAATGCCGATAATCATGCATTTGTTGTGGATGGTAAAAAGATCCAAATTACAGCAGAACGTGACCCTTTGAAAATTGATTGGGCAGCAGCAAATGTTGATGTTGTTGTTGAATCAACAGGCGTGTTTCTAACACAAGAAACTTGTCAGGCACATATTGATGGTGGCGCGAAAAAAGTAGTGCAATCAGCGCCAGGTAAAGACGATACGCCAATGTACGTGTACGGTGTTAACCATGAGGAATACAAGGGTCAAGCCATTGTTTCAGCTGCTTCTTGTACGACGAATGCTTTGGCGCCTTTGGCTAAGGTGCTGCAAGATAACTTCGGTATTAAGCGTGGCTTAATGACGACAGTACACGCGGCAACGGCTTCACAACAAACCGTTGATAGCACTTCTAAGAAAGATTGGCGTGGCGGACGTAGTGTCTTTGAAAACATCATCCCATCTAGTACAGGTGCTGCTAAAGCGCTAGGCAAAGTCATTTCAGCGTTGGATAAGAAGTTAACTGGCATGTCAATGCGTGTACCCTCGGCCGATGTGTCTGTGGTTGATTTAACCGTAGAGCTTGAAAAAGAAACGACTTATGACGCTATTTGTGATGCGATGAAAAAAGCCTCAGAAGTGGGCCCATTAAAAGGTGTGCTTGGTTATACCAATGAAAAAGTAGTCTCAACAGACTTTAGAGGCTACCCAGCAGGCGGTGTTTTTGATGCAGATGCAGGCATTATGTTAGACAGCACTTTTGTGAAAGTGGTTGGCTGGTATGATAATGAGTATGGTTACACATGTAACATGCTGCGTTTAGTTCAGTACGTTGCTTAAATAGCAATCGCTTAAATACAATAGTGACAGTGAAGGTAGAAGATGCAGTTTATTAAAATGACAGATTTAGACTTAAAAGGTAAACGTGTATTTATACGCGCTGATTTAAATGTGCCAGTATCAGATGGTAAAGTAACTTCTGATGCACGTATTACTGCTTCTATGCCAACCATTGAGTATGCGCTTAAAGCGGGTGCAAAGGTCATGGTGACATCCCATTTGGGCCGCCCTGAAGAAGGTGTTTATTCCGAAGAGAATTCGTTACAGCCTGTTGCTGATGTGATGTCAGAAAAGCTTGGTCAGCCAGTTCGTTTGGTTAAAAACTGGTTAAGTGATGATGCGCCAGCGGGTAGTTTAACCACCGAAGAAGGTCAGTTGATATTGCTAGAGAATTGTCGCTTTAATGTTGGCGAAAAAAAGAATGATGATGATCTTTCTAAAAAATACGCTGCATTATGTGATGTCTTTGTCATGGATGCTTTTGGTACGGCACATCGTGCGCAAGCTAGCACACATGGTATTGCTAAATACGCACCAGTGGCTTGTGCAGGCATCTTGTTAGCGCAAGAGTTAGAAGCGTTAACAAAAGCATTGTTGAATCCAGCGCGTCCGATGGTCGCAATTGTCGGCGGTAGTAAGGTCTCGACTAAGTTGACTGTATTGGAAAGCTTGTCTGAAAAGGTTGACCAAATGATTGTTGGCGGCGGTATTGCTAACACCTTTCTAAAAGCCTCTGATTTAGAAGTTGGAAAGTCGCTATGTGAAGATTATTTAGTGCCCACTGCAAGTACGCTCATTGCAAAAATGGCACAACGTGGTGCAGCAGTGCCGATTGCAAAAGACGTCGTATGTGGCAAAAAGTTTGATGCAAATGAGGTTGCTGTCTTTAAAGATGCAACGGATGTTGCAACAGATGATATGATTTTTGATATCGGACCAAAGACTGCCGATGAGATTGCTGAGATTATCATGAATGCCGGCACGGTGGTTTGGAATGGCCCTGTAGGTGTATTTGAATTTGATCAGTTTGGTGAAGGCACTAAAACGATTGCTAAAGCCATCGCAAAGACTAAAGCCTTTACTCTTGCGGGTGGTGGCGATACGGTAGCCGCGATTCAGAAGTATGATATTTATGATGATGTGAGTTATATCTCGACTGCTGGCGGTGCTTTCCTAGAGTTTTTAGAAGGTAAGAAATTGCCTGCCGTTGAAATATTAGAGTCACGTAGCTAAGGTAGACTGCTACCTATTACTGCGTTTTGTAATGGGTTTGTTTGAATGATTTAACAGCCCTTTTTAGCGCTGTTTTTATAGCTAGTACTAAAATTGCTTATATACATGTATTAATACTGATGTAATAACCCTTTATTTATTCGATTCTTAAACCAACCGAGGTGTCCTTTGACCATGCGCAGAACCAAAATAGTAGCTACACTTGGCCCCTCATCCTAAACTGAAGAAATGCTTGCACGTCTCATTACAGCAGGCGTGAATGTGGTCAGGCTGAATTTTTCACATGGGACCGCTGAGGAACATATTACAAGAGCCAATATTGTGCGCAGTATTGCGACTAAACTCAATCGGCCTATTGGTGTGCTATGTGATTTGCAGGGTCCTAAAATCCGAAGCGGACAATTTGCTGTCGGCAAAATCACTTTAAAGATCGGTGACTTGTTTATGTTGAATGCTAACTGTGCGCTTGGTGACCAAGATCATGTTGGCCTAGATTACAAAGAGCTGCCAAGTGAAGTTGAAGGTGGCACGGTGCTTTGCTAAATGATGCCTGCATCACCATGCAGGTTGATCGTGTGAGTGGCAGCAAGGTTTATTATGTTGTGATAGCGGGTGGTGTGCTGTCTAATAATAAAGGCATCAATAAGCAAGGCGGGGGCTTAAGTACTGAAGCCTTGACTGAAAAAGATAGAGAAGATATTAAAACGGCTGTGGCATTGGAAGCTGATTACGTGGCTGTTTCATTTCCACGTGAGGCGGCTGATATTGAGTTGGCTAGAAAGTTAGTGGCTGAAGCTGGAGGTACTGCTGGGATTATCGCTAAAATTGAACGTGCAGAAGCGATAGATGCGGCAGAGGAGATTCTCCTAGCACCTGATACCATTATGGTGGCACGCGGTGATTTAGGTGTTGAAGTCGGTTATGCGGCAGTACCTGGCTCGCAAAAGCGTTTAATCAATTTGGCGCGGATTCATCATAAGCCGGTGATTACGGCAACGCAGATGATGGAGTCGGTGATTCATAGCCCTATTCCAACAAGAGCTAGAGTGTCTGATGTGGCTAATGCTATTTTGGATGGCACGGATGCGGTGATGCTTTCTGCGAAAACGGCGGCAGGTCATACCCATTGGAAACCATTGAAGCAGTACACCGTGTTGCGGTAGCCGCAGAAAAGGAATACTTTACTCGGTTTGATTCTAGAGTGAATCGGAGTGAGTTTAACAAAAGTGATGTGTCAATTGCTATGGCGACTATTTATATCGCATAACGCCTTAAAGTAAGGGCGATAGCAACATTGACGCAATCAGGAAATACCGCACATTGGCTCGCGCAGAAAGAGAATATGGCGCTGATTTATGCCTTATCACCGAATCGTGTAGCACGTAGAAAATTGACGCTTTACCGTAGTGTCTTCCCTTACCCGATTGATCAGGAAGGTAAGGATAGAGATGAAATTTTGCGAGAAATGCAAGATATTCTGCTAAAAGAAGCAGTTGTTAAAAATAGTGATCGTGTCATCTTAACTTTCGGTGAGCCGATTGGAAATCCAGGTGGAATAAATACAATGAAAATTGTCACCATAGGTCAGAATATTGAAAGTTGATTGTTAAGTTAGGTTGATTGTTAAGACAACCATGCTGCATGACATTATAATGTCAGAACAATTTAACGATTTTTTTGCTATGTCTAATATTCCTTTGTTTCAAACCAATATCTCAAGTTTACAACGCTTGCATCAGGGTAAAGTGCGCGACATCTATGCCGTCGATGATAAAACCATGCTACTCGTCAGTAGTGATCGTTTGTCAGCTTTTGATGTTATATTGCCAACAGCAATTGAAAATAAGGGGGCTATGTTGACGCAAATGGCGAACTTCTGGTTTGAGAAGCTTAAGCACGTGGTGCCAAATCATTTGACGGGAATAGACCCAGATACTGTTGTGACAGCCCCTGCGGAAAAAGCACAACTAGGCAGTCGAGCCGTTGTGGTTAAGAAGCTAACCCCATTGCCGATTGAGGCGATTGTGCGTGGTTATATTATTGGTAGTGGATGGAAGGAATATCAAGCCAAAGGCACGCTTTGTGACATTCCATTGCCAGTAGGTTTACGGATTGCTGATAAATTAGCTGAGCCTTTGTTTACTCCCTCGAGTAAAGCTGATGTCGGCGGGCATGATGAGAATATTAGTGTCGCTGAAGTAGAGAAGCTAATCGGTAAGGACATGGCTGCGCAAGTGGCTAAGGTCGCTATTCAGCTTTATACCGAGGCAGCTGAATACGCGCTAACAAAAGGTATTATTATCGCTGATACCAAGTTTGAATTTGGCTTGGATGAACAAGGTGTGCTATATGTCATGGATGAAGTGTTGACGCCAGATTCATCACGTTTTTGGCCATTAGACAGTTATCAAGCAGGCAGTAATCCACCGAGTTACGATAAGCAGTTTGTTCGCGACTGGTTGGAAAGTAGCGGCTGGGATAAAACAACACCAGGACCTGAGTTACCAGCAGATGTCGCGAAAAAGACTAGTGAGAAATATATGGAAGTGTATACAAAGCTAACAGGAAATACATTGATTTAGGCAATGTTCAAGCAATTCAAAAGCTTTGTAAAACAGATTAAACAAGAGCTTGTACTTTATCGGCTGATTGCCAAACACCCAGATACGCCTTGGTTAGCGAAACTGTGTTTAGGTTTCGCCATTGGTTATTTGTTATTGCCATTTGATTTAATTCCTGACTTCGTTCCCATACTTGGTCAACTGGATGATTTGCTGGTTGTGCCATTTTTTGTCTACGCCGCCCTCAAGCTAACGCCGAATTCTGTCATTGAATGCTGTCGACAACAAATAAATTAATGGTGTTTGTAATGCTTTTGTTACAGGCTCTTGTTATAATCCGCACCTCAAAAATGTTGAAAGTTATGTCATGTCATTGAACTTAGTACCTTCAGGCAAGGATTTGCCTAACGATTTTAATGTCATCATTGAAATCCCAGCAAATGGTGACCCTGTTAAGTATGAAGTTGATAAAGATAGTGGGTCACTATTTGTTGATCGCTTTATGGGTACTTCTATGCAATACCCATGTAACTACGGTTACATCCCGCACACATTAGGCGGCGACGGCGATCCAGTTGATATTTTAGTGGTTACACCAGTCCCATTATTGCCAGGTGTGGTTGTTCGTTGCCGTGCACTTGGTATGTTAAACATGCAAGATGAAGCAGGCGATGATGCAAAAGTGTTGGCAGTGCCAATTGAAAAAGTATGCCCGCTATATGCCTTCCAAAAGTCTTATAAAGATGTTTCGCCTTGGCGTTTAGAAATGATTTCTCACTTCTTTGAACATTACAAAGATTTGGACAAAGGTAAATGGGTTAAGATTTTAGGTTGGGAAGATATTGACGCCGCACACAAAGAAATTATGGATGGTGTTGATCGTTATAATTCTGCAAAAGTGAAACCTGCTTTCTAAAAGTATTTCCAAACAACAAAAAAGCGCGGTTATCCGCGCTTTTTTGTTGTTTATTAGTGGTTCAGTTTTATCCTGTCGCCGCACCAAATAAATGACCGATGATGGCTGTTGCGGCCATCGCTAGTAGACCCCAGAAGGTGACTCTTGTAATGCCGATATAAACATTAGCACCGCCGACTTTTGCTGCGATTGCACCTAATAGTGAGAGAGAAAGCAAAGAGGCCATACCGACAATTAGCTCTGTTTTTTCAGGAGAAGTAAAGACAGCGACTAATAACGGGAATGCAGCACCAAGCGTGAAAGCGAGACCTGAAGTCAATGCTGCCTGTAGCGGCTTGGCACTTGATAGGTCAGTAAAGCCTAATTCATCACGAGCATGTGCACCTAATGCATCTTGTTCCATTAACTGTGTTGCCACTTGCTGCGCTAGCTCAGGTACTAACCCGCGATCGATATAAATATGGGTGAGCTCTTTTAGCTCACTCTCATGATTGGTTGCTATCGCATGGCTTTCAATGGCTAAATCAGCTGCTTCGATATCCGCTTGAGAGCTGACAGAAACATACTCACCCGCAGCCATCGACATGGCGCCAGCAATTAATCCAGCAACACCCGTTAACAATATTGTTTCATGGGATGCATTTGCCGCTGCGACGCCGATGACAAGGCTGGCGGTAGAAATAATGCCATCGTTCGCGCCTAATACTGCAGCGCGTAGCCAATTGGAATGCTGCGAACGATGGCGGTGCTCATCTGTATGTCTCAATCTATTACCTTATATTAATGGTTACTTGAAATCGTCATTGATCTCTTTTTGCCCGTGAACATGGCTTTAACTAATTTTTCTTTATCCGCAATGCTTGACATAATAATGCCACCGATCTGTAAAAATACAAGCAGTAGGGTTAGATTAACAAAGGTTTCGTGTGTTTCTTCCCAGAACTCGTCATCTTTTTCATTGACAGTGTGCTGTTGGTTTGTCATTTCTGGAGATGTAGCCATTGCTTTTTTAGTGCCAACTTGTACAACAACAGGAAAAGGGCCTTTTTTTTCTTCAACTTAGTATAGTTTTATCCCTGATAGCGTTGCTATGGATAAGTAGAACAGCAATGCAATGACCATCGCACCACCAGCAGGGTTGTGATCGATATAATGCTGTGGTTTAGGTGCGACTAGACTTTTTAAGTAAAGTAGTATCGTTGATGACTTGTAGATGAAGTTGCTGAATTTGGCGTAACGTCCACCAATAAAGCCCCACACTAACCGAATTAAAACGATGCCAGCTACTGTGTAACTAGCCCATACATGCTGTGTCATTAAGTCATCTTCAGTAAAGTAAGTGGTGGAAAAAGCAATCACCAGTACCCAATGCGAACCAATGGATCCCATATTGTTACCGCTTTTGTTGTCACCATATTGATCTACTTTAATCACTACATTATTGGTGCATTATTTGTGTGAAAGTGAATGCAACTGCATTCGATAAGGTGTACTTTGGGATAAACTAAACATAGGCACATCCGCAAAATGATGTTAGCAACGATTAATATGATGAATACAAGTAAACGAGATGAGAAAAAATAGCTTAGCCAATGGACTGTTGCTATTTGTAGTGTGTTTTTCACACTCATCACTTCTCTGGTAGGAATCGTTTATTTTGGTTGGTTTTACTACCAAACGACACAATCAAAAACCAAGCTGTTAGAGCATGATTTGAGTGAAGCTAATCAACAAGCACAGCAGTGGCGTGATGCTAATAGGGAGTTGGTTGCAGGTTTGTCAAAATAGATGCTTAAACAATTTGATCGCTGGAAAATGACGCAGGCTGAAATTCAGGTTGGCGTGTTAATGCTGAAAGGATTGAGCCATCAAGAAACTGCAGACGTAAGAGCAACTAGCGAGCGAACGATTAGAGAACAAGCGCGGGCTGTTTATCGCAAGCCTGGATTGACTGGCCGTTCAGAGCTTTCGGCTTTTTTTCTAGAAGATTTTCTGCCACCGCATGAAGGTGTTTGAGAGGGCAATAAAAAACCAGCGACAAGCGCTGGTTTTTAGAATTAAGCTAAAGATTAATTTAGCCTAATAACGGTGTGCCTAGTAAAGGTACAATCAATAGTGCCACGATATTCATGATTTTAATCAATGGATTAATCGCAGGTCCAGCAGTATCTTTATATGGATCACCTACTGTGTCGCCAGTCACTGCCGCTTTATGCGCAACAGAGCCTTTACCACCGTGGTTGCCATCTTCGATATATTTCTTAGCATTATCCCAAGCACCACCACCAGTACACATAGAAATGGCGAGAAATAAGCCAGTAATAATGGTGCCCATTAGCATACCACCCAGTGCCACAGGGCCAAGGATTAAGCCGACTGCAATTGGTACTGCAATTGGTAGTAATGATGGCAGCATCATTTCTTTAATGGCTGCTGTCGTCAGCATATCAACTGCTTTACCGTACTCTGGTTTGCCAGTACCTTCCATAATGCCTTTGATTTCACGGAACTGACGGCGCACCTCCTCAACAACAGCACCTGCAGCACGGCCAACCGCCTCCATGGCCATCGCAGCAAACAAGAATGGAATTAAGCCACCAATAAATAAACCAATAATGACCATTGGATCACTTAAGTCAAAACTAGCGACGATACCTTGTGCATCTAATTTGTGTGTGTAATCAGCAAATAAGACCAGTGCAGCCAAGCCAGCAGAACCAATGGCGTAACCTTTAGTCACAGCTTTAGTTGTATTGCCTACAGCATCTAATGGATCAGTCACATCACGGACGCTACTTGGTAAGTCTGCCATTTCAGCAATACCACCAGCATTGTCTGTAATTGGACCGTAAGCATCTAGTGCAACAATAATTCCCGCCATGCTCAACATAGCAGTTGCTGCAATAGCGATGCCATATAAGCCAGCCAATGCAAATGAAGCCCAAATAGCAAGGCAGACAGAAAGAACAGGCCAAGCAGTTGATTTCATCGATACGCCAATACCTGCAATGATGTTAGTTGCATCGCCAGTACTAGAAGCTTGTGCAATATGCTTAACAGGTGCGTATTCTGTCCCTGTGTAGTATTCAGTAATCCAAACCAGTAAGCCTGTTAATGCTAAACCAACGGCACAAGTGCCAAATAAAGCATTAGCTGAATAAGCATCACCTGCTGTCGTCGCAATGCCGTCAGGGAAGACTTGCACCGTGACGAAGTAAAATGCGCCTAGAGATAGTAATCCAGCAACAGCTAAGCCTCTGTATAAAGCAGGCATCACATTTTTCATGTCTGGCGTTGCCCTAACAAAGAAGCAGCCAATAATGGAGGCAACGATAGATACTGCACCTAATAGGATTGGGTAAATAATCCCGTTTGAACCCGCTGTGACCATTAGATGACCTAATAACATGGTAGCAATCAATGTCACCGCATAGGTTTCAAATAAGTCAGCAGCCATACCAGCGCAATCACCGACGTTATCACCTACATTATCAGCAATCACAGCTGGGTTTCTAGGGTCATCTTCTGGGATGCCAGCTTCTACTTTACCTACTAAGTCAGCGCCAACATCTGCACCTTTAGTGAAGATGCCGCCACCAAGTCGTGCAAAAATAGAAATAAGAGAAGAGCCAAATGCCAAGCCAATGAGTGGGTTCAGGCTTTCTGCATTTTCAGCACCTAAGTACCAATAAAAGCCTGCAACGCCTAACAAACCTAAACCAACGACTAACATACCTGTAATGGCACCACCTTTAAACGCGACATCAAATGCGGGCACAATACCATTGGTTGCTGCTTGTGCGGTACGTACATTGGCTTTTACGGAAACGTTCATGCCAATAAAGCCACACGCACCAGATAAAACAGCGCCGATAACAAAACCAATGGCCGTCGTGGTATCCAGCAAGAAAACGATGGCAACGGTTAGCACGACGCCGACAATGGCAATTGCTTTATATTGCCGTGCTAGGTAAGCAGCAGCCCCTTGTTGAATCGCACCTGCAATTTCTTGCATGCGGGCATTACCTGCGGGTAGATTCGAAATCCATTTACTCATTACCAAACCATATAGCACTGCTAAAACTGCGGCAGCTATGGCGATGATTAATTCAACTGACATAACTTCTCCTAATGTTTTTGATGCATCTTAACTATAATTATCCGTAACTTAAATCGTGAAAAGCTGCTGGAAAATGTAAATTATTTGTAACGACTAAGGCATTATGGCACTAATTCTGAAATGGAACAAGACTTTGGCTCGGGTGTAAGGTTTGGCTATATTTTGATATAAATCAATATGTTATAATTTATTTTTTTGGTAAAATCTCTTTTTATGGCGGCGGAAATACATCGTGCCGATACTAGGCGTTGTCAGCTAAATGGTTCAGTTTGTCGGCAAGAGGTGAGTCGCCAATATCTTTGGCTAACTTTCTTAGTGTTGTAGCGGCACTACTAGAAAGTGTGCGAGGTTCATGGATTACCTGTTTTTGTTGAGATTTTACTTGCACTTTTACCTTAATTCCAGTAACTTTACAATGCTTGTAAACAGGGTCTTCTTTTTGCAAAATTTGTAATTGAGTCAATAAGCTAGCGTTAGTTAATTTTATTTTTGTCGCCACACCACTATTGTGAGCGTAAATGGTTAGCAGCCCGTTCTTTAAGCTGCTTGCGGAACTAGATTGACTGATAGCGCCTGGTGCAATGGCTTGCCAAAATTGTTGAAGATTGAGATGTGCATCTGCCTGAGCAACTAATCGATTAAATTGGTTGTCATAATCGCTTTTGTTTTTATTAAACAACGCATTTATTTTTTGCATAAGTTTATTTTAAAGAGTATTTAATTAATATACGATGAATATTATCCTAGTTTCTAATAACTTGGCAAAGCCTAGAACATTGTCAGGTTTTCATGTGATGGCCCTTTTGGTCGGTTTTGTTGCGCTTGCCAGCCTTATTACTGCTGTGTTTATATCTGAAAAAAAAAATATCAAGCGCAAAGTTGTTGAAGTCATGTCTCCAGCACAATTAGAAAAATCGATTAAGTCTTCTCAAATGCATTTAGATGCTTACGCTAAACAAATTGGTGAGTTACAGGCACGTATTATGCGCTTGGATGCGCAAAACAAACGATTGGTTAAACTTGCAAGAGTTGGAACTGATAAAAAGGTTGCTAAAAAATCTAAAGATATTGACTTGAAACCAATTGACACATTCAATGCTTTAGGTGTTGGCGGACCATTGGTTAATCCAACGCCTATGACGGAGCCTGATTTGAAGGCAGCTATTGCTGAGCTAGCAAATGCAGTTGGACATCGTGATGAGTATATGAATTTTGTCGAGGCAGACGTATTACAAAGCAGTGTGCTTAAAGAAATGTTGCCAAATGTTAATCCTGTGGCGTCTGCTTATCATTCATCTAGCTATGGCTGGCGCATTGATCCGATTCGAGGCATTAAAGCCTTTCATGAAGGCTTAGACTTTCCTGCACCTAGTGGAACTAAAATTTTTGCCGCAGGCGATGGTATTGTGACTACTTCAGAGCGAACCCATGATTATGGCAACCTTATTAAAGTGAATCATGGCTCTGGGTTAGAAACGCGTTATGCACATACTTTAAAACGACTAGTTAAAAATGGTGAACGCGTGTTTAAAGGTCAAGTGATTGCACTAGTCGGTAGTACAGGGCGTTCTACTGGGCCACATTTGCATTATGAAATTCGTTTAAATGGCAGCCCATTAGACCCAAGAAAATATATAAGAAACTAACCAAAATTAGTTGTGATTGCACTTGAATTACAAAATAATATCCCAAACTTAACTAAAATAAAATCTAACTTTTAAGGTTTCCGCACGTTCGGAAAATCGGTGTCATTTAATGTTATCTAAGATGTTCAGAAAAATAGTTGGCAGTCGTAACGAACGACTAGTCAAAAACTATACGCAAATTGCTAAAAAAATCAGTGAATTAGAGCCTAGTATGCAAGCCTTGTCAGATGGCGAGTTGTGTGCTAAAACGGCAGAGTTTAAGCAACGTTTTAGTGATGGAGAATCATTAGATAGTTTATTGCAAGAGGCTTTTGCTGTTGTGCGTGAGGGTGGTGTACGTGCATTAGGTATGCGTCACTTTGATGTGCAGTTAATTGGTGGCATGGTGTTGAACGCAGGAAAAATTGCTGAGATGCGCACGGGTGAAGGTAAAACTTTGGTGGCGACTTTGCCTGTGTACTTAAACGCGTTGGCAGGTAAGGGTGTGCATGTTGTTACAGTCAATGATTACTTGGCTAAACGTGATGCAGAGTGGATGGCGAAGTTATATAACTTCTTGGGTCTAACCGTTGGTATCAATTTGTCGCAAATGCCGCCAGCTGAAAAGAAAGCCGCTTACGTTGCCGATATTACTTACGGTACCAATAATGAATTTGGTTTTGATTACCTACGTGACAACATGGTACACAGTGCCGAGCAGCGCACACAACGTAGCTTAAGCTATGCGCTAGTCGATGAAGTGGATTCAATTTTAATCGATGAGGCGCGTACGCCTTTGATTATTTCGGGCCAAGCTGAAGGTGATGCTGAGGAATATATCAAAATTAATGCGGTGGCTAAAAGACTAGTTAAGCAAGAAACTGAAGAGGGTGAAGGCGATTTCTGGGTTGATGAAAAAGGGCAATCAGTTAATTTTTCAGAAGCTGGACATGAGCATGCTGAAGCTTATTTAGAAGAGGCTGGGTTGTTGCCAGCAGACTCAAGCTTGTATGAGTCAGGTAACATTAGTTTGGTCCATCATTTAAACGCAGCATTACGTGCCATTAACTTATTCCATTTGGATCAGCATTATGTTGTTCGTGATGGTGAGATTGTTATTGTGGATGAATTCTCTGGCCGTATGATGCCAGGCCGCCGTTGGTCAGATGGTTTGCATCAAGCGGTTGAAGCTAAAGAAGGTGTTGAAATTCAAAAAGAGAATCAAACACTGGCTTCTATTACCTTTCAAAACTATTTCCGTATGTATGAGAAATTAAGCGGTATGACCGGTACTGCTGATACAGAAGCTTACGAGTTTAATCAGATTTATGGTCTAGAAACCGTTGTGATTCCGACACACCGTCCAATGCAACGTAAAGATGCCATGGATAAGGTCTATCGCACTGCGGTAGAGAAATATGATGCGGTGATTGAAGATATTAAAGATTGTAAGAAACGTGGACAACCAGTATTAGTCGGCACGACTTCGATTGAGAATTCTGAAATTATTTCAAAAGCGCTCACAAAGGCTAAATTAGATCATCAAGTGTTAAATGCGAAACAACATGAGCGTGAAGCGCATATTATTACGCAAGCAGGTCAGCCTGGCATGATTACCATTGCAACCAATATGGCTGGTCGTGGTACCGATATTGTTTTAGGTGGTAATTCTGAGCCAGAAATTCTCGTGGCGGAAGCCGATGAAAAATTAACGGACGCACAAAAAACAACGAAGATAGATAAGATTAAAGCCAATGCAGAAAAGTTGCATGAGCAAGTGCTCGTAGCAGGTGGTTTGCATATTATCGGAACAGAACGACATGAATCACGTCGTATTGATAATCAGCTACGGGGTCGTTCAGGTCGTCAAGGCGATCCTGGTTCAAGTCGTTTTTACCTGTGTCTAGAAGATCAACTATTACGTATTTTCTCTGGCGATCGTGTGGCGGCTATTATGGAACGCCTAAAAATGCCAGAAGGTGAAGCGATTGAACATTCTATGGTGACGCGTTCGATTGAAAATGCACAGCGTAAAGTAGAGGGGCGCAACTTTGATATGCGTAAGCAATTGCTAGAGTTTGATGATGTTTCTAATGATCAGCGTAAAGTGATTTATGAGCAACGTAATGAGTTATTAGAGGCGACAGAAATTGGCGAGACAATAACGGCAATGCGTTATGATGTTTTATCAGATTTAATCTCGACGTATGTTCCACCAGGTAGCATTGAAGAACTATGGGAAATCACTGGGCTTGAGAATGCGATTGAAGCAGAAACGGGTTTGGACTTGCCAATTGTACAATGGCTAGAAGAGAATCCAGACTTGCATGAAGAAACACTGCGCGAACGTGTGATTGCTGCCGCAAATGAGTCTTATGCAGAGAAGGAAGTGCTGGCCAGTGTTGAAAATATGCGTCAATTCGAACGTTCAGTGATGCTGCAAAGTGTTGATAACCATTGGCGTGAGCATTTATCTGCTTTAGATCATTTGCGTCAAGGTATTCATTTACGTTCATATGCGCAAAAAAATCCGAAGCAAGAATATAAACGTGAAGCGTTTGAATTGTTCGAAGGTTTATTGAATACGATTAAATCTGAAGTCACTAAAGTGACGATGTTAGTGCAGATTAAAACGCAAGAAGACTTGGGTGTTGTTGAGCCACCAGAAGGTGTTGAAAATGTGCAATATCAACATGCGGACTATGATGAGGCGTTAGAGGGAGAAGATGCCGCTGAAGCTGCGCAACCTATAGTGCGAGAAGGGATTAAAGTTGGCCGTAATGACCCTTGTCCATGTGGCTCTAGTAAAAAATATAAACAATGTCACGGTGCGCTGACCTAGGTTGGTGTAGATAACTAATGGATGAAGTGAATGGGAATGAGGAAGTGCAATCACCTTGTATTGGGGTATGCGCCATCGATGAGGGTAGCCAGCTTTGCCAAGGTTGTTATCGAACATTAGATGAAATCCAAGGTTGGAGGGATCTAGATAATGCACAAAAGACAATAGTGGCGGAAAATGCTAACCAACGCGCCACTGCATTATTTGATTGAAATGGTCGGATGACCGCTCAATAAAAAACCAGCCTAGGCTGGTTTTTTATTATCTTCATTTAGTCTTAGCGCTCAATAACCACGATTGTTTTGCCAACAGGAAACACAGCTAACTCCGCCAGCTTTAAGTGCTGCAAGCCAAATGGAATGCCGATAATCGTAATGAAGCAGGCCAATGCAGAAATCAAGTGACCAATCGCCAGCCACCAACCAGCTAAGATGAACCAAATCAAATTACCTAAGAAACCTAGCACGCCTGTTCCAATATCTTCTTTTTTTGAGAGTTCATTACGAGCAATGGCTTTTTTGCCAAAGGGCAGGAATGAGAATTGACCAATGACAAAGCAAGCTTTTGCCCAAGGAATACCCACAATTGTGAGTAAGGCTGTGATACTAGCTAACCACCATGCAAAACCCATGAGTGCACCGCCTAAGATAAACCATAAAATATTGCCGAGCGTTCGCATATTACCCTTAAGTTATTATCGAGTTGTGTTGAAATGTTTAACGTTATGAGTATTTTAACCATAGCATCGGGGCAAGGGAAGGACGCGCGTCAAGTAACATCACCGTGAGCTGTGGTTTGCTCATGTAAACGAGTGTAGGGGTAAAATAAAGCCTAATGACAAAGCAACGTAAAATAATTCACGTCGATATGGATGCTTTTTTTGCATCAGTCGAGCAGCGTGATGAACCCAAATATCAAGGAAAACCACTTATTGTTGGAGGTCAGCCTAACAGTCGTGGTGTAGTGGCTGCTTGTAGTTATGAAGCAAGAAAATTCGGTATTCACTCTGCTATGGCTTGTTCGCGCGCTTATCGTTTGTGTCCACAAGCCATCTTTGTGCCGCCACGCCTTGAATCCTATCGTGAAGTGTCAAATCAAATTCGTGAGATATTCTGGCAATATGCTTCCCAAGTTGAGCCGCTCTCGCTAGATGAAGCCTATTTAGATGTTACGTATACGGCAGATTACAATGGCTCTGCTACACACATTGCACAGGCCATTAAGCGCGACATTCTAGCGACCACGCATCTTAATGCTTCAGCTGGTGTTTCTTATAATAAGTTTCTCGCAAAAATCGCCTCGGATATGGATAAGCCGAATGGCTTATATGTCATTAAGCCTGAACAAGGATTGGCCTTCGTTGCCGATTTGCTGATTGGAAAATTTCATGGAATTGGACCTGCCACTGAAGCTAAAATGAAAAAGTTAGGTATTCATACAGGTGGCGATTTGCGGCAAAAATCCTTAGTCGAATTAGTAGAGCGCTTTGGTAAGGCAGGTCACTACTATTACAACATTGCCCGTGCTATTGATGAGCGGCCAGTACAGAGTACGCGGGTGATAAAATCATTAGGGAAAGAAACGACTTTTTCTGAAGATATTTTGTCAGTTGAGTTGTTAGTGATAAAGTTGCATGGATTGGCTGGGCTTGTGTTGACTCAGTTGGAGGAGCAAGGATTACAAGCTAAAACGATTACAGTGAAAGTGAAGTATGCCAACTTTCAGCAAGTGACCAGAGCGCAATCGGTGGAGGCTGTTTTGGATAGGGTTGCTGTTGAGCAATGGATTCCGCAGTTGTTAAAACGGACGGAAGCAGGGGTTAAGGCTGTTCGATTAGTGGGGTTGAGTTTGAGTGGTTTAGTAAAAACGACAAACAACAAGCATCAACCACAACTTGATTTTGTAATATAGTGTTGTTAACCCTTAATGAGGCTTCCTAAAAGCGCTTGTTGTTGCATTAAATCCTCCAACACCTCATGCCCAAACTTAACAATTAAATCTGGCTCAGGATGTTGAATCTGCCTTGCAAGTTCGGTAAGCGCTTGCTTGCCAGTCTTGCCTTGTTTAATAGACTCTAACAACACATAAACCATCGGATTTAACTCAACAAAATTCACCTCAAATTCAGCATTTCGAAAAACTAATAAATGCGTGGCTTCTTGTTCATCAGGTTTGAATTGCGCAGAGATTTTCTGCACAGGATAATCATAGGCTAGCAACATATGTGCTGGGGCTAAGGCAGGGATCTCAGTTAGTAAGTCTACATCTTCGCTCAATACAGGTGCATCAGCTTGCATCCCACCAACAGCTAGTTCTACCCATTCATAGTGCGCGAGTTGTTTGATGTAGTCTGGGGTGTTAGTGTCAGCATCTAAGAATGTAACGAGTTCTTTTGGTATTTCTCTAAATATCGGTGAACTAGCATGATGGGTAGCGACAAAACGCCTGACTATGGCATCCCAATCATCTGCACCAACGGTTTCCTGGCACACAGGAAAGCAGACTGAGGCAGATTCAAATATATTGTTATAAACGCCGTCGCGATAGACTGCCATGCGTTCTTCATCAACATTGTTTGGTTTTGCATTGTTTTTTGGGTCGCGAATATGTGCGGTGAAAGCCTGTTGGTATTGTTGGAAATCTAACATGGTGTTTTTAAACTAAGCCACCACTGAGCCGCTTAACTTTAGCCGCATCTGCCTGTAGCGTTGCGATTGTATCCACTTCTTTGATCAGCGTATCCAATGGTGGAATATTGCTATCGCGTTCTAGTAGTGTTGGGAAAGTCCCAAACAAAGCATAAGCTTCTGCTAGTAACGCCCACACAGGGTCAATGACATCAGTACCATGCGTATCAATCAGTAAATCAGGCTTTTGTTGGTAATGACCAGCTACATGACTGTAAACAATACGTTCTGCTGGCACACCTTTTAAAAATGCACTGGCATCAAAACCAAAGTTGATGCTATTAACGTAGATATTATTAATATCCAAATGCAACCAGCAATCGGCTTCAGTCAGCACAGCATTTAAGAACGTGAGTTCATTCATAGTGGCAATGGGTGCCTCTAGGTAAAAGGATGCGTTTTCGACCGCGATGCGTTGACCTAAAATATCTTGTGTTTGTTTAATACGATCAGCCACATAATGAACGGCTTCTTCAGTAAATGGTATCGGGAGCAAATCATATAGATAGCCAGGTTTGCCTTGGTAAAAGTCGCTGCAATAGCTTAAATGCTCGGTATAGAGCGGTATTTTATTGGCAGATAAAAGTTGTTTAACCTGCTTCAAGAATTTGGTATTTAGTGGGCCTGGCCCACCCAGTGATAAGCAGAGGCCGTGGCATACTATTGGGTAATGTTCGACAAACCAAGCGAGTTGCTCATCATATTTTCCGCCTGCACCTATCCAGTTTTCTGGTGCGATTTCAACAAAGTCGATATTGCTGATGAGGTCATCAGGCGCTGATCGATTAGAACCATGTTGAAAATGGCGTTGAATTTGAGGAATCAGCTCGCGCTTTAGACCCAAACCAACGCCATTGATGTCTGATAATAAAGACATAGTCAGTTGCGTTTAGCTAGTAGAAACTAGACTAAATTATTTACCGCAGCTACCTTCTTTAGCTTTTTCAGCACCACATTTACCTTCGTACGCTTTTTTGTTAGCGCCACATTTACCTTCACCGCATCTGCCATCTTTCATTGTTTTAGCTTTTTCAGCACCACATTTACCTTCGCCACATTTGCCATCAACGCCTTTCTTAGCGTGATTATCTGCAACTTGGTAGCCACTAGAAAGTGTTTTAATTTCAAAAGGATTGCTTGTAGCTGCAATCGATGTTGCACCCAATGTTAATGCGAATGCGCCACCGACTGCTAGTGCGATTGATTTTTTAGACATACTCATGATAATTTCCTTTAATGTAATGTAAAAAGTATTGTTACAAATAAAATGCCGGTTAAATTTCAGAATCTAATGATTTAGCGATTCTGTTTTTTGTTTCAGTGGGTAATGTAATGTTGTTATCGTCTTCAATTGATTGTCCCATCTTGCTAAAAGCAACGCTTAAGGATCTTAATTGTTGACTAAACCGCGAGCAATATTTGCATAGGAATAAATGAAAGTTAAGTGCAAAGCGATCTCGAATAGACAGTTTTGTGTCTAAACCCTGGGATGCTAGCTGACTCGCTTGTTTGCAACTCATCATTTCGTTAATGACCTATCCAATTAATTTCTAAACATTTCCGAATGCCCATACGGGCTCTATGTAACATCACCCAAGCATTGGTCGAGCTAATGTCGAGTTCCTTACAAATTTCTTTATTATCGGCTTCTTGTAAGTCGCGCATCATAAATAGTGTGGCAAGTTTGCTGGGAATTTTATCTAGACAGTTTTGTAACACTTTAAAAAATTGTTGTTGCTCTAATGCGCTTTCTGGCATGTTCCAATCTTTGATTTCTTCAGCCCAGTGGCCTTCCTTATCAAAGAACTCATCCATATTAGTATCTTGGTCAGACATCAAGTCGGAAGCGTTTATTTCGCGGTTTCCTTTACGCATGAGGTCGATAATTTTATGTTTGAGTATGCCGGTTAACCAAGTGCGCGGCGATGACTTTGCAGTAAAGTTATCACTTTTAATCGCCGCCATAAACGTTTCTTGTACCATATCCTCTGCTTGGTGTTGGTCTCGTAAACGCGCTAGGGCGAAACGATAAAGGTAATCGCCATGTTTATTTAGCCAATCATGCGCATGCTTTTTAGTCTTGTCTTTAGAGCTGTCTTTGGTTGTCATTGCGTGTTTTTGCCAATCTTGTTATGGAGCAATTCTAGATAATGAGCGCTGTCCAGTCCAGTTTGATTCTGCTGTGCCAACCAAATGGTCTCTCCCAAGCAATCGAGGACATCATGCTGTGCTGAATGTTCCTCTTGATGTTTGGTTTTTAAGGTTTCATAAATCATGTTAATACCGATTGGCTGATTAATGCTAATTTGCTCTAAGATTGATAAGTGTAAACTCATGTGCAAAAAAGGGTTGGTTTCACCTTGTTCTGGAAAGTAGCCTTGCTGTTTATATTGTTCAGGCTTACCTAAAATAGCGTGATATTCAGGATGCATTTGCATCACGTTAACCGCAATTTTTTCTAAATCGGTAAGCGGCTGCTGTTGCTGGAATTTAGCCCAGCTAGTAAAAAAGAAATCGCGCACTTCATCGCGTGATGGGTTGAATAAGCTCATTTTTATAAATCTATTGGTTCTATACCTTTAATTTTTTTGTTTTTTAAAATAAACTATGCAAATAAGCCAAGCACTGCCGAATGATCTAATATTTCATTTCTTCCTGTAATTGGCGCTATTTCACCATTCCCATAAAACCCGATAGTTGGCAATCCTGGGAACAATGTTTTAACCAACTCTAAACCTTGATCACTGCCGTTGTAAAACTTTGGCCCACGACTTAAGCATGAGGATAGCATAGCAAAGCAAAGCAAAGCAAAGCTAGAGTCTGCCATTAAGGACACCCTTAGTTTATTCGCCGTTTTTACCATGCCTACTTGCGCGGTGTTGACGTCTCTCAGCGCCCAACTTATCCAGTTGCCCGTTTCTAGAGCCTTGCTGAGTGTTACTACGCCGTCGTCATCGTCACTCGTGAGAATGGTTGCAACATGGTAATCATCTTCTTCTGTACTGGTTTCTCGTTCTTTGGCATAAATGGCAACCAGTTGATGGCGAAGTGGCTGATGGTGCTGGTTGCTTAGTTTGTCCCATGCAGCATTTAAGCTGGCCACAGCTTCAATGCCACCAATCGATAATAGTTGGTGCTGCTTCACACCGCTAATTCTCTTTGGTTCAGAAATGGCTTTCAAACCATGAGAGGCCTTAAATGCACTAGTCTCCTTTTGAATAGCGACTTCGCAATAACCTTGCTACGCACCTTTGCCATTCTGCCAAACAGAAAATGCACCTTGGCCAGTGGCATCGCCAGAAATGCTGCCAAAGCGAGGTGTAGGCTGGTGTAATGGATGGTTTAGCCAAGTACTGTTGATTGCATAAGGAGCCGCAAACATTAATAACAAAGAAGCCGCTTCTTTTTCAGTCACAGAAAGCTTCGCTGTGTCACTAAGCACCATAGCAGCAGCGGGGCTGTCGAGCACCCAATCTTCTTCAGGAAATATCCCAGGGGCAGAGCAACCGATAACTTGTGTGCAAGCCGCCGCTTTTACCGCAGCTTGAATCGCTGGGTCAGGGCCTTTAGCAAATTCTGAAGTTAAAAAAAAGTAAAATGGCCCTCGGTGTGGTGATGCCTGCTTTTTCCATGGCACGACTCACGGCGAGCTTGGCAAGTTCTGGTGTTGCTTCCTTGCTCGTTGCTAGGCTCGTGGCGATACTCATGTTTCACCTGCCATCAGATGTGGCGTGGGAATCACTTTGTCTTTGTATTCACATAAATCGGCGATGCAACACTCGCCACACTTTGGGTTGCGTGCGGTGCACGTATAGCGGCCATGCAAAATCAGTAAATGATGGGCATCTTGCATAAACTGCTTGGGAATGGTTTTTAAATATCTCTGTTCAACAGCTAATACGCTTTTACCTGTCGCTAATTTAGTGCGATTGCCGAGCCTAAATAAGTGGGTGTCTACTGCAATCGTCGGTTGGCCGAATGCGGTATTTAAGATGACATTCGCCGTTTTTCGACCAACACCGGGTAATGCTTCTAATGCTTCGCGTGTATTGGGCACTTCACTATTATGTTGCGTCACGAGTATGTGGCAGGTGGAAATGATATTTTTGGCCTTCGCGTGATACAAGCCAATGGTTTTAATGTAACGCTCTAAACCTTCGATGCCCAATTCGTATATGGCTTGTGGTGTATTGGCGACTACATACAGTTTGCTGGTCGCGATATTGACGCCTTTATCCGTCGCTTGTGCCGATAAAATGACGGCAATGAGTAGCTCGAAAATTGAATTGTGCTCAAGCTCGGTAGTTGGTTCTGGGATTGCCGTGCTTAAGCGTTCAAAGATTTGAAATCGTTTATCAGCATTCATGGCGAGTTGCCGCTAATTAATGTGCTGGCTTGAGTGATTCGCTTGCTGGGGGCGTTGCTGTTGGCTTTTTATTGGTCTTACGTTGTTCAGCCCAATTATGTGCAGCAATTAAAAAGGCTAAACCAAGAAATGCACCCGGTGGTAAGGCTGCAAGTAAAAAGCCTTGATAGTCAGGAATGACTGTTAGCACTATATGCTTAAAGTTTTCTCCTAAGGCTAAGTCCAAGCCTGAGAATAACGTGCCTTTACCTAATACTTCGCGCATCGCACCCAGTAATGCCAATACAATGGTGAGGCCAATACCCATGATAAAGCCATCCCACATGGCTCGTGCCGGCGGATTTTTTGCCGCGAACGCATCGACTCTACCCAAAACGATACAGTTGACCACAATGAGGGGGATGAAAATGCCGAGCACTTTATGCAGCGGTAATGCATAGGCATGGATGAGTAAATCAATCACAGTCACTAAGGCGGCAATCACTAAAATAAAGACAGGTAGGCGAATTTCATTTGGTACAAACTTACGCACGGGAGATACAGCACCACTTGCTGCGGCCATCACGACTGCTGTTGCCAAGCCTAGGCTAACACCATTGACTACTGTGGTCGTCACAGCCAGCGTTGGGCACAATCCAAGTAATTGCACTACACCTGGATTTTGTTTCCATATGCCATTTTCAGTAATGTCTTTAAATTGCCCCATTTTCACCAATCTTGTTTGCTGTCTCATCTTCTTTTACAGCCTCTTTGAATAAGACTGTTTTGTTTGCTTCAAAATATTGTAACGCTTTATGTACCGCTTTAATCACTGCGCGCGGTGTGATGGTCGCACCAGCCATGTAATCAAAAGTGCCGCCATCTTTTGTTACAGCCCAATTGGCACTAGTTGTCTTTGTGAGTGATTCGACATCAAATAGTTTAATCCATTGTGATTTGGCTATGTCAATATAATCGCCCAAGCCTGGGGTTTCCGTATGCTTGATGACGCGCACACCTGAAATAATGCCAGCACTATCAATCGCAACTAGTAACTTAATATCGCCATTATAACCACCATGCGCGATGGCTTCTAAAATTATTGCAACTGGTTCGCCGTTCATCCGTGCAATATTGGCAGAGCTTGTTTTTTTATTACCCAGCAGCTTACTGGGTTCAATGTTGACGGTATCGTTTAACACGGCATTATCATAGCGATCGTGTGGAATAACCTGCTGGAATAAGGCAATACGCGCCGCGGCTTCACTTTCAGCAATAGGTGCTTTGGTTACTTGGTACACGACTGTCATTAATAAGGTGAACGCAAAAGCAAACGCGACCAAAGTAATGGCGGTTTTGATGGTGTGTTTAAGTATGGTTTCTGGCATCTTATTTCTTATGTCCAAATACACGCGGTTGCGTATACATATCAATCAATGGTACGCAAATATTCATAAAGATAACGGCAAATGCGACGCCATCAGGATAACCACCATACACGCGAACCAAATAGGTAATCACGCCTGCCCCCGCAGCAAAATAGAGTTTGCCTTTAGGCGTGGTTGGACCGCTGATCGGGTCAGTCAAAATAAAGAATGCCGCAAATATGCTCGCACCACTAAATAGGTGAAACACAGGGTTCGCAAACTGTGATGGGTCAATCATCCAAAAAAGACCAGCCATGGCTGCAATCGCCCCTAAAAAGGCGGTGGGTAAATGCCAAGTGATAATGCGTTGCTGCCATAAGAATGCACCGCCAGCTAAATAAGCCAGCGCGACAAACTCACTCCCTTTGGCACCAAATACACCAAAGATAGGCGCTACTTGAATGGTATCCATGCTCTGGTTAAGCTTGAGCTGCGTTTTTAGATAATCTAATGGCGTAGCTGATGTCACCGCATCCATGCTGATATTAGCTGGTAATGCATGACTGAAAATGTAATTGAATTGATCCATAAAACTCAGCTTTGTTTCTGCAAAGCTTAATGCCGCAGGCCATTTTGTCATGATGACAGGAAATGAAATCAACAATACTGCATAACCAACCATGGCAGGGTTGAATGGATTGTAACCCAACCCGCCGTACAGCTGTTTCGCAATGATGATGGCAAATGCAACGCCAACGACAATTAACCACCAAGGGGCGAGTGGTGGAATTGCTAACGCTAATAACCAGGCCGTAATGACTGCGCTGTAGTCAGATAAAAATGGCTGCACTGGGCGCCTGCGTAGCTTGAGCATGATTGCTTCAGTCGCTAGTGCAGTGGCGGTTGCTAATACCAAGGTGATTAAAATGCCACCACCATACAACCATGCATAGACAAAAATGCCAGGCAGCAGTGCTAATAGCACTTTAAGCATAATGCTGCTAACACTAGGTGCATTGGTAATGTAAGGGGAACGGTTCAATTAAATCCTTTCCTTATTTCGCTTAGTTATCTTCTTTGTTTTTGGCGGTTAATGCGGCGGATTTTGCTGCTTTAGCGCGTTTGATGGCTGCATCAATTTTTGCCTGTTTGTCTGCATCTACCATGAGCTGCCCATCATTGTTGCCACTTGTTTTTTCTTTCCCAGCCTCAGCCTTTGCTACTTTAGCTTGTTTAATCGCTGCATCAATTTTGGCTTGCCTGTCCGCGTCGACTACTGGTTTAGTTGTCTTGTCATCGCCACTGACAGACACTTTACTTACATCTTCTTTTTGTGCTTTGGCCCGCGCAATAGCAGCAACTATTTTAGCTTGTTTGTCATTATCCGCTGCAGGTGATTTTTCTTCAGTTAAGCCAGCCGCTACTCTACGAGAATCCGTTTCGGCAATTTCAGCTTTCGTTGCAGCACTCATTTCAGTCGTGTTTTTAGGTGCGGCGCTGTCTGTTTCTTTTTGTGCTTTAGCGCGCGCAATGGCAGCTGCAATAGCCGCTTGTTTATCTGTTGCCGCAGGCTTGCTATCTGAATTTCCAGCCACTTTGGCAGCTTTCGCACCTTGTGCGCGTGCCGCATGTTTGGCAGTACGCTCTTGCTTCTCTCGTTCGATACGTGCCAGTCTGAATTCATTACGTTCACGCGCTAAATCAGCGGCTTCTTGTGCTTTATCCAGTGCAATGACTTCGCTCTTGGCATAGCGATAATATTGTACCAGTGGAATGTCGCTAGGGCAGACATAAGAACAAGCTCCACATTCAATACAATCAAATAAATTGTAATCTTGCGCTTTTTCAAAGTTATCCGATTTCGCAAACCAATACAGCTCTTGTGGTTGCAAACTGACTGGGCAGGCATCAGCACAGCGGGAGCAGCGAATGCATGGCATGGCTGGTGGTGGTGGTTCAAATAAAGTCGATGAAGCCGCAATAATGCAGTTAGCTGCTTTGGTAATAGGCACATCTTCGCTAGGCAAGTTAAAGCCCATCATTGGTCCGCCCATGATGTAGTGGCTGGTATCTGCTTTTGCACCACCTGCTGCTTTGACTAAGTGCCTGAGCGGCGTGCCAAACAAGACTTCAAAGTTTTGCGCTTGATTGACATTGCCTGTCATGGAAACGATGCGGCTGATGGCAGGCTCGCCAAACTCGAAATAACGATATAAGGCGAGTACCGTAGCGACATTAAATACTTGAACACCAAACTCGGTAGAGCGTTTGTTTTGAGGAACTTCTTTACCCAATACCAAATAAACGAGGCGGCGCGCATCGCCACTCGGATAGACTGTCGGGACAACTTTGACTTGAATGTCGGTATTTTCGACTGCTGCTTGCATGGCCTTAACCGCTTCTGGCTTATTGTCTTCAATACCAATCATGATATTCTTTGCGCCGAGCAAGCGTTGCGCCACTTCGATACCGTGCACAACTTGATCATAGCGCTCACGCATCAGCATATCGTCGCAAGTAATATAAGGCTCACACTCTGCCGCATTAATCACCAAGGTATGAATAGGCGACCTATTTGAGCGCAACTTGATTTGTGTTGGAAAGGCCGCACCACCAAGACCTACGATGCCAGATAAGCGCAAGCTATTAACGAGTGTGTTTACGTCGCCTTTGCGCCAGTCTTGTGGATGGCGCTCTATCCATGTGTCATTGCCATCTGGTGTAATGGTAATGCAGCGGTCAGGCAATCCTGATGGATGCGGAAGCACCGCATCGGCAATCGCTGCAATTGTGCCGGAAGTCGGTGCATGGATGGCCGCAGAAACAGAGCCTTCTGCCTCTGCAATTAATTGGCCTTTTAGTACATGGTCGCCAACGGCTACTTTCACTTTAGGCATGTTGCCGATATGCTGACGCAGTGGCAGCACCAATTGATCAGGCAAAGGCAATTGGCCAATGGGTAATTGGTTTGATTGCGCTTTATGTTCAGGCAGGTGCACCCCACCATGAAAATTAAATACGTCCTTTGTCTTTTTTAATAGACCAGCAATGTTAATAGGTGCGTTCATTCAGGTTTCTACTATTTATAGCTTTATCTCTGATTTAATTGGAATGATTGGGTATTTCCACTTCCAGTTTTCTGGCGTTTCTTCAATGGGTTCCATTATAATGCAGTCAACAGGACATGGTGCAACACATAGTTCGCAGCCAGTACATTCACTGGCAACAATTGTATGCATATTTTTTGCTGCACCCAAGATGGCATCGACAGGACAGGCTTGAATACATAAGGTGCAACCAATACATACATCTTCCTCAATAAAGGCCACTGCTTTTGGTTTAGTTTCACCGTGTTCTTCATTTAACGGTTTGTATTCCACGCCTAATAAGTCAGCTAATGCATGCACGCCTTCATCACCACCAGGTGGACATTGGTTAATGTCAGCTTCACCATTAGCAATGGCTGTTGCATAAGGTTTGCAGCCAGGATAGCTACACTGGCCACATTGTGTTTGCGGCAAAATAGCATCAATGCGCGCAATGAGCGGGTCGCCCTCAACCTTGAATTTGAGTGCGGCATAACCAAGCACCGCGCCAAGCAAGAGCGCTAAACCGAGCATGATGTATAAAGCAGTTAGCATGGGAATTTATAATCTAAATCTAATGTGTTGAAGCTCAAAAAACTAAAACTTATCAAGGCCAGCAAAGCCCATAAAGGCGAGGCTCATTAATGCTGCCGTTATCATGGCTATGGCTGAACCTTTAAATGGGGTTGGTACGTCCGCGGCTTCTAAACGCTCACGCAAAGAAGCAAACATAATGAGAACCATTGAAAATCCAGCCGCGCCACCTAATCCGAACAAAGCTGATTCAATAAAGCCATGGTCGGTTTGCGCATTTAATAATGGAATGCCGAGAACAGCGCAGTTGCTGGTAATCAGTGGCAAAAATATGCCTAACATTTGGTAGAGAACGGGAAAGCTTTTTTCCATGACCATTTGTGTCAATTGTACGACGCTAGCAATAACCACAATAAAGGATAGTGTGCGTAGGTATTCTAATTGATAGGCCTGCAGTAAGTAATGATCAATCACCCAGCTCGTCATCGAGCCAACGGTTAACACAAATGCAGTAGCCGCAGCCATGCCAATAGACGCTTCTAATTTTTTAGAAACGCCCATAAAGGGGCAAAGCCCTAATATTTTAACCAGCACGATATTGTTAACTAATACGGTGCCAATTAAAATGATGAAATAGTCTTGAAAGTCCATAGTTAAATTAAATGGTTTTACTCAGTAGCGTTATCAAATTATTAATCGCTTTATTGTTACAGCGACATTATTTGATGTAATTATATTGTATGATTATAACGTGTTTCAGTTTGGCTTAGCAGTGTAATATCGATGTTAATGCGACATCATTTCTCACGATTGCGTTAAGTTAAGCATGCCTTCAATTGAAGTCAGCGAGAGTAAGAATGTAAACAAAATTCAATATTCTGACAAAGAATATGTAGTTATAGTTTAATTCTTTAAAAGAATATAGAAATTGTTTTGGCAGCAGTTCTATTGCTTTTCACAAAACTAGTCTAAGTTCAGTTAAAATGATCATTGTTTAAAATTAGTAGGTTCAGAATATGTTGCAAGGCAGTATGGTGGCAATTGCTACCCCTATGTTTGAAGATGGCAGCTTAGATTTGGATGCATTACGCCAGTTGCTTGATTTTCATATTGAAGCAGGCACTGACGGCATTGTCATTGCAGGTACAACAGGCGAATCGCCGACGGTCGATTTTGATGAACATTCTCTGCTGATTGAAACGGCAGTCAAACACGTCAATCATCGCGCACCCGTCATTGCTGGAACGGGAGCGAACTCGACAAAAGAAGCGATTGCACTCACGACCAAAGCAAAAGAGTTTGGTGCGGATGCATGTTTATTAGTTGCGCCTTATTACAACAAGCCAACTCAAGAAGGTATGTTCCAACACTTTTCAGCCATTGCTTCGGCAGTGGATATACCGCAAATTTTATACAACGTCCCAGGCCGTACCGGTTCTGATATTAGCAATGATACGACGCTTAGATTAGCTGAGATTGATAATATTGTTGGTATTAAAGATGCAACTGGCAGTATAGAGCGAGGCACAGATTTAATCTTACGCGCACCAGATGACTTTGGTATCTATAGCGGTGATGATGGAACAGGTTTGGCCTTAATGTTACTAGGCGGCCATGGGGTAATTTCAGTCACGGCTAATGTGGCACCAAAAAAAATGCATGCCATGTGTGTCGCTGCTAGAAAAGGTAAAGTCGCGGAAGCTTGTGGAATTAATGCACAATTATTTAGCCTACATCAACAGTTGTTTGTTGAAGCAAATCCAATTCCAGTAAAATGGATATTGCAACAAATGGGACTTATTCAATCTGGCATCCGCTTGCCGATGGTCAACTGTTCTGCACAACACCACGATGGGTTACGTGCAGCAATGAAAACAGCAGGAGTTAATTAAGAATGGTGAGATTAATGAAGAAAAATTTTTATAGGAAAGCGATAGGCATTGTCCTGTCAACATTGCTTTTAAACGCATGTGGATTTTCAATTCCATTTATTGATAATTCATCTGACTATAAAAAAGGTGGCGTCAGTGCACGTCCTTTAGAAGTGCCACCTGATTTAACATCAGCTAACTCTAGTGATGCATACAACATTTCAGGGAGTACCAGTTACTCAAGTTATAGCGAAGCCCAAGAAGGGCAAGAGGTGGGTGTTGCAGAAGTGTTAAGCACACCCGATGGCGTGCGTATGGAGAAAGCGGGTGGTCAACGCTGGTTGGTTGTTGATGCGCCTGCTGAGAAGGTGTGGCCTGTGGTGCGTGAATTTTGGCTAGATCAAGGTTTCGCAGTTCGAATTGAAGATGCACAGACTGGTGTGATAGAAACTGAGTGGGTGCGTTCTGATGATATTGATGTGGAAGAAGATACCCGTGGCTATGGTGAGCGGTTTGATAAGTGGATGGATAAGCTTTCTGGCTTGGCGGATAGACGTAAATTTCGCACACGTTTAGAACGTGGGGAGATAAAAACGACGACAGAGATTTATATGACGCACCGTACTGTCGCTAGCACACCTGATGATGGGAAAGAAAGAATTCAAACACAGCTGGGTGAAATTGACACAGGCTACCGTGCTGATAAAACCGATAAAACAATTAAGCTTGATGAGTATGAACGAGATTTAGATGCTGAGTTATTACGCCGCTTAATGGTTAAGTTGGGTGTGGCAGAGGAGAAAGCAAAACAAATTGCCAATAGCCCTGTGAGAGAAAAACGGGCTGAAGTGGTCAAAAAGTCAGATCACAGTGTTACGCTTAAATTAAAAGATAGTTATGATCGCGGCTGGCGTCGTGTTGGTTTGGCACTGGACCGTATTGGGTTTGTGGTAGAGGACAAAAATCGTGCTGAAGGCGTATTCTATGTGCGATATGCCGATATTAATATTGATGATACTCCTAAAAAGAAAAAAGGTTTATTTGAAACATTAGCATTTTGGGATAATGGTGAAGAGGAAATAGAGAATAAATCCAAGTCTAAAGAAGAAGGTACTATCGTAGATAAGCTGAAGTTTTGGAAGGGCAAAGATGAGAAAGCGGACCCATCTAAAAAGTACAGAATTAAAGTGTCTGCGATTGAAACTGGCACTAGGGTGAATATGGTTGATAGTGAAGGCGATACGGATGCCGGGGCGACGGCGAACCGCATTATTTCTTTATTATATGATCAATTGAAATAACAAGACTGATGCGATTTGCTTCGCTAGGCAGCGGTAGTGCTGGCAATAGCATGGTGATAGAGCAAGCGTCTACGCGCTTGCTCTTAGATTGTGGTTTTAGTGTGAAAGAAACGCTGACACGCCTTGCCAATCTTGCATTAACGCCGGAGTCACTGACGGCTATTCTCGTGACGCATGAACATGATGATCATGCTAAAGGCGCCTTCAAGTTGGCAGAAAAATTTAATATTCCTGTTTGGTTGTCTCATGGTACGCGAGTCATGACAGAGCGATATCAACCAAAAGCTACTAAGCTGAAAATCAATGAAGTTGATATTCACACGACTTTCAGCATTGATGATGTAGAAGTCTCTCCTTACCCTGTGCCACATGATGCGCGTGAGCCATCACAATTCACGTTTAGTGACGGACAGCATAAGTTGGGCGTGTTAACTGATGTGGGGGGTGCTACGCCACATATTGAAACCATGCTAAGTGGCTGCGATGCCTTGGTCTTAGAGTGCAATCATGATGTGACCATGCTACAACAAGGCCCTTATCATCATGCATTGAAAAAGCGAGTAAGTGGCCATCTAGGCCATCTAGATAATGCGAGCTCTGCAAGCCTATTAGCGCGACTGGATAATACAAAATTAAAGCATATTGTCGCGGCGCATTTAAGTGCTAAAAATAACACGCAAGCGCTGGCTAAACAAGCATTAAGTGAAGTGCTAAATTGTGATACTGACTGGGTGGGTGTCGCCACTCAAACAAGTGGTTTTAATTGGCGTTCTCTTTAATACATTAGTAAAGCTTAAAGCTGAGCTGATAAAAAAAGCCGACGAATACGTCGGCTTTTAATTGTATGCTACCCAGTGACTTGGCTTGATTACTCCGCTGGTGCAGCTTCTGTATCAGCCTCTTGAACAGTTTCAGTCACTTGTTCTGTTGCTTCTTCTGCTGCAGCTCACATTTCTTCAGGGATTGCAATTAAAGCGGCTAAAAGAGCAGAACGTATCATTTTATAATCCTTCAAAAAAATATTAAGTTTGGTAATGTTGTCGTCATGTAATATTACACATGTCAATTTGCGCCACTCGAATCTAATTAATGAAGAGAATGTAAATATTTTTTGATATTTGTTGTAAGGGATTTGTTACAAAAAATAAGGGCTTAATCGACTCTAATCATCAGATTGCTACTTTGCGATAAACTACTGCTTCGAGGCCCAAAAATTCGACGGCTCACATCGCCATGATTCTGCATGGAGCCACCAATATCCACCCATTCACCAAGAGAAACGTGGAGTACTAAAGAGAGTTCTTCAAAGTCAATATAGCCTTAGCTATTCAGGCTGGCTATACGTGGCGTCACTTCTAATTCAACTTGATTGCCAATCGTACGCGGTCTGACGGCAAAACCAGTACTCACTTCCAGCCAATCGGTTATACGGTCAACTTGAATGTAACGCCTAGTCATGGTGACCGATTCTTGGGTAAAAGGAAAAATTTTACCACACGGGTAAAGGCACGTTCACCATCGAGCACATTGAGAAGCTGACTGCTACTGTTATTTTGGCTGCTGTGCTGGCGTTCAAATTCGACGTTGGCAGTATTCGCAGTTGTTTGCCTATCATTTGAAATTGTCACGTTACCTATTTTCATCTTGCCATTGGCTTCTGTACGATTGAATTGTTTTGACTGTTACTGCTTGTGTTGATGGTAATTCTACGATTGACTCTCGCCACATCAAATGCAGTATGATCATCTCGATATCGCGCATGCGGCCAGGCGCCACACGTAAAATCAATTGATTTCGCATGCCAGTCTCCGTGCCATCGATGCCAACGATGGGGATGATTGTGTGGAGTAAATCATCAGCAAAGCAATGCTGTAAGTAATCACTTGAAGCGCCGTTTCTGCTGGAGCAGAAAAGCTTAGTGACATTAGGCAGATAAAAAAGAAGCTTTTAATATAACGCATTATTAAAGCCCTAGCTTTGTAGCAGAAATGGTGCGTGTTGTTTCTAGTAATAACTCATCAAAACGTTCTACTAAGCTAGCAGTTCTTTCCACATCATTTAGTGCATATTTGCACCGTGCTTGATCGATATGGAATCTACTAATGTAAGCCTTGTCATCAGCCAGGATAATCAGTCTTTTGCTATTTTTGCATGATCGTTGGTTTGATAAACAACCATCTTATGAGAGATCGTTGACAGTAGTTAAAATAATCGCGGGCACGCGGCGGTAAAAAGTCGGTATGGTGCAAGATGATGGTGAGTTTAGTAAGGCCACTTTTATTTAAAAATGCGGTTAGTAAATCAAAACGTTTAATACTGGCAAAATCACCAACCGAACAGTCTTGGTCAAAAAGTAATAACTGCTCTTGCGTCTCTGTAATCACGACATCTATCGCCGTAGCACCTAATAGGACAGTATTCTGTGGTAATTCAAGTTCCTTCATGATTCACTCACCTAATCTATCTCATCAACGCGCCTACTGAATTGTAATATAGCCTGCTAATAATGCGGTATGAAAGGTTTTCGCTAACATAAGTCTTTGCGTGTCATGTAAAACCTGCGTGTTTAAAGTGCGTGTATCTGCTAATTCGCGAACAGGTGATTCTATATCCTCTGGAACGAGTAAAGGTTCGCCATTGATGTAAAAATGGCTGCCATAAAAGAGTAATTGAGATTTCAAATCCAGGAATAAAATGTGTTTAGCCAGTAGTTGAGCAAAATCATCAATAGACACCTCTCCAGCAGCTTCAGTACTGATAGGCTCAAAAAACACATCTGGTCTTGGCTCTGTCAGTGAACGGCCTAAAAAGTCGCGTACGGTGTTTTTATCCCATGTGATTTTTTGTAACATGGCCCCCACTTTTGCAATCATGACATCGCTGATTTCGGCAGGGTGTTGCTGACAACGTAAATCAGCGTCCTCATACAAGCCATCTGTTTGAATAGTATCTTGCAGGTGCTCCAAAAAGGCTTCAATAACCTCTTGCTTTTTTGGCACTCTAAAGCCAATAGAGTAAGTCATGCAATCATCATCTTCTGATACGCCATGATGGGCAATGTTTGGAGGTAAATAAAGCATGTCACCAGCCTCTAGCACCCACTCTTGTTCCGCTTTAAAATTTTCTAGAATGCGTAATGGCAGACCATCTATTAATGTTAAATCAGTATGTGCATTAATCTTCCAGCGTCTTTTTCCACTACCTTGCAATAAAAATACATCGTATGAATCTATATGTGGTCCAACAGAGCCGCCAGTGATAGCGTAACTTACCATAAGGTCGTCTAAACGCGCATGTGGGATAAAGTTAAACTGGCTGAGGAGTTCGGCTGCTTCAGGCAGGTGATGGTTGACGGCTTGTACTAATAGCGTCCAATCTTTTTCAGGCAGGGCAGTGAGTGACAATTCATCAAATGGGCCGTGTGTTAAGTGCCAATTGTCATCAATTTTCTTCACAATTCTAGATTGCACGTCCTCTTCGCAGGCGAGCCCAGCTAGTTCATTAGGTGTTAAAAAGCCTTTGAAGTTCGGTACTGCTTGGCGAATCAATAATGGCTTTTTTTGCCAATATTCTGTCAAAAATACTTCAGGCGTTAGTTCGTTCAATAGGGTTAATGGCGTGTTCATGTCGATATTCTAGTCTTGTTTGAACGGCAATGAAAATAATTGCAAGAATAGACAGGCTGGTCTATAGTGATATTTACAAAATATTAACAAATTTCATCTGATCTTTTGAGGAGAAGCGACACATGAATAAGCCTGTTGATTTAGACATCAAAATTCACCATGGTGGATGTCCGCACGATTGTCCTGACACTTGTAGCATGGAGTACCATGTGCAACATGGCAAGTTACTCAAAGTCACAGGTAATAAAAAACACCCGATGACGCGCGGCGGCTTATGCGTCAAACTCAAAGATTACGAAAAACGTCATTATCATCCAGATCGTCTGCTGTACCCAATGAAGCGCGTAGGTCCTAAAGGGACTAAGCAGTTTGAACGCATCAGCTGGGATGAAGCACTGACAACGATTACCGATAAATGGAAAACCATTATTGATGAAGATGGCTCACAAGCCATTATGCCGAACAGCTATTTAGGTAACCAAGGCTTAGTACATGGCTTAAATGGTGGCGATGCTTTCTTCGCGCGCATGGGCGCAACCGTGACTGAGCGCACCTTCTGTGGTGAAGGCTCATGTACAGCATGGCTGTTAACCGTTGGTCCAACAGCTGGCTTAGAACCTGAAAGCTTTAAGCATGCTAAATACATTGTGGTGTGGGCATGTAACTCAGTGAGCACTAACTTACATCATTGGCACATCATTCATGAAGCACAAAAGACTGGCGTCAAAGTCGTTGTGATTGACTCTTACGCCTCTAAAACTGCAAAAGCAGCAGACTGGCACCTCGCGCCTAAGCCGGGTACCGATGGTGCATTAGCCATGGCTATGATGCATGTGATTATCGACGAAGGCTTACAAGATCAAGATTACATTGATAACTACACAGAAGGTTATGCTGAACTCGCCGCGCGAGCCAAAACACGTACGCCAGAATGGGCTGAAGAAATCACAGGCATCCCAGCTGATGATATCAGAAAATTCGCGCGTGAATATGCAACGACACAACCATCGGCGATTCGCCTAGGTGTAGCGTTAGAAAGAAACTACGGCGGTAGCCAAGCGATTCGTGCAGTCACTTGCTTGCCAGCACTCACAGGTGCATGGCGTCATGTTGGCGGCGGCGCATTACAGTTTCCTGTATGGGAACACCCATACAAGTATGATGTGATCTGCCGTCCAGACCTCATTCCAGAAGGTACGCAAGTGGTGAATAACTTGCAATTTGGCCGCGCATTACTGGGTGAGTTAGACCTTAAAACACCGATTAAATCAGTGATGGTTTGGAATACCAACCCACTGACACAAGCGCCAG
The DNA here is from genome assembly GCA_028823485.1 of Methylophilaceae bacterium. Classification (GTDB taxonomy): domain Bacteria; phylum Pseudomonadota; class Gammaproteobacteria; order Burkholderiales; family Methylophilaceae. Next base: position 154,623 of record JAPKBG010000001.1, read on the forward strand.
AGACAGACAAAATTGCCAAAGGCTTAGAACGTGAAGATTTATTCACCGTCGTGGCAGACCACTTTATCTCAGACACAGCGGCCTATGCCGATATTGTCTTGCCAGCCGCGATGGGTGCCGAGATGGAAGACATGGTGCTGTCATGGGGCCATCTATACCTCACCTACAATGAACAATGTATTGATGCACCAGGTGATGCCATCTCTAACCGAGAGATATTTAGACGTCTAGCTGCGTGCATGGGTTATGACGATGAGAACTTGAAATGGAGTGATAGCGAGTGCTTAGAAAACTTTGTCGACTGGGATGCAACCACCTGCGAAGGCGTTGACTTAGATTACCTACGTGAACATGGCTATGCGCGCTTAAAAGACTTTGGTGATATGGATACGCGTGCCCGTCATGCAGAAGGTAACTTCCCAACACCGAATGGCAAATGCAACTTTATGGTGGAAGGCGCTAAAAACTTTGTCGCAGGCCCGTTCCGTCAAATGTATGAAGGTTTTCAACCAGGACAAGACTTGGATTCATTGCCAGACTATCTAGAGTCACGTGAATCAGCGGACACTAACCCTGAGCTAGCGGCTAAATACCCACTCAGCATTATTTCACCTAAGAGCCACGCATTCTTAAACTCTTGCTATGCCAATATGGATAGTCAGCAAAAAGCACAAGGCGAGCAGTTTGTGATGATGAATGCAGCCGATGCGGATGCGCGTGGTATTAAGCATGATGCGACAGTAAAAGTGTTTAATGGTCGTGGTGCGTTTGAAGGTAAAGCGATTATTACGGATGATGTGAATGCTGGGATTATTGTGGCTTCACTGGGTTATTGGAGACAGTTGAATAAAGGGACTGTTAACTCAATTAGTTTGGCTGAGTTTGGGGATATGGGGAATTCGGCTAGCTTTAGTGATAATTTGGTTGAGGTTGAATTGGGGTAGGCATGGCAACAAGAGATGCTGATAATAGTGCGCAAATAAATAGCACACATGAGCTACAGCATAGAGAGCAATTGTTTTCTACACGCCAGTACGCGTATGACATAGTACAGAGGCTTACCTAATTTATCGTTTCTGCAGAACTAGTTACGTGTGGATATATATTGCTTAATGCAGATAGTTTAGTCGCGGTTAAAAATATAAATTATCTTTTTTTATCATGTGGACTTGCTGCAATGATGGGGCTTTTATGGAGATTCTTCTACAACAGAACCTATTATAACAATGCTCATGGGGTTGATGATTCTTGGCATAAAACATCTAAACAACTGCAGATTATCGTTTATTACATCTATGTCCTTTTAACGTTATTGACTTTTTATTGGCTTTTAATTACAGGCTACTTGTATTTAACAAGCCTTATTGTATAAGGTTTGAGCTAGTCGCTTTTCGCGCGACGGCGACCCTATTTCTTTTGCTTGTCCAAAAGAAGTAGGGGAAAGAAAACGACACCTTACACCGCAACCGCAAGGGTCGTTCCCAAACTCGCTAGGCGCTAAAGCGCTAAGTCGGTTGAAAGGTCCTTCAGCTAACCTGCGCTACTCAGCAATCAAGGCGTCTGTACCCGTAAAGGACATCACCAATCTCGCTTGATGCTAAAGCATCAAGTCGATTGAGACGGAACTCGCCCTAACAGAACACACAAAACGTGGCCTGTCGCGGTGCTCGGACAGGTCCTCGACAAAACCTCCTTGTTCACTTCCGTTACTCAGCGAGGCGTTAAAGGGACGGAACACCATCTTAATTTGAGTGATTGCAGCACTTAACTCAGAAAAAACCTACCTACTATCACCACCGTCATTCCCATGAAAATGGGAAGCCACTTTGAACTTAAAAGTGCAACATGGATTCCCGCTTTCGCGAGAATGACGAAAGTGGAAGTCTCATCCACGTTGGCTTTGACCTTCAATCCCCTTATCACGCTGAGTGGCGCAGACGAAATAAGATGAAGGCGAGGACCTGTTTGAATCCCGCGGTGGCTTGCGGTTTGTGCAAGCCGCTAGGTTGAGTTCCGCAGCCGCTTATTTTGTTGAGTAACGCAAGGAACCCAAAGGGCGTGTTAGCAGGGTGTGTGTTTCTTTGGTTAGCTTTCTTTAGCACAAGCAAAAGAAAGCAACTCCCCTAGAGGCGAAAGAGAGTGATAATAGATTGGAGTCTATTATGAACATCGGATTACGTTACATAGCACACCCGCAAGACCGTAAAGGTCTTCCCCAACGTCCCTAAATACTAAAGCGTTAAGTCAGTTGTGAAAAAAGCCGCAAAATGGGGATTTTAAACAGGCTAATAAGACCTAACTTACTTAGTCATTGATTTCTTAATGAAGCCAATAATAGCCATCGATGCGACACCACCAATGCCACTACTCGCAACGGTGCCAACCATACCACCACTAGCTGCGCCGCCTAATACTGCTGATAAAACTTTTGAGCGCCTAAACCACCGCCAACGATACCTGCGATGCTGTTGCCTAGTGTACCTAAGCTTATATTTTTAAATAATACTCCACCAATGTTGCCGCCTACAGCGCCTAAAATTAACTGAATAATTAGACCCATTGTTGTTTCACCTGAGTTTATGCACGCTTCTTTATTTAAAGGTGTACGTCTTTAAAACACAGTTTTTTCAAGAATAAAATCCCTGATAATGAAATTTAACAATTATATTATTTAGCAGAAAAAGGCTTAAAAGGGGAGGAATACGGCTGTGGCAAGACCTTGTACAATCCGTGAAAGAAGCCGTTGTGATTTTTCGGCTAGGGCGATGGCGTAGAAATCGGTTCTGCCAATCATTTTGCCAAATTCTCTTTCAAAGCTGAGGTTGCGATCTGTTACGTTGATTTCATTGGTGAGTAGATATAGGTTGCCATTTTCATCACGACTATTGGAGAGTTTCCATGCAGTAATTTCTATATTGCGAGCGACGTTGTAGATTTTTTGTGGGTCTAAACTATTCGTCATATAAAATTCGGTTTTATTGTTATGCGCTTTGGCTATCATGGTTTGTAAGCCGACGATAAAGGATAGAACGCGGTCACCTTGATAGTCGGCATCAAAAGTGAGGAAAATAGCTGTTGTGTCTTGCTTGTTATCGATGGCGCTAAATTGCCATTGATGTTGTTGTGCATTCTCGAATACCCATTTTGCCATGTGCTCAGCAGACGCTTTATCATTTTTAGCTAGCTCACGTGGATTGCGTTTATATAGCTTAATCATTAAGGTACGTAGGCTTGTTGTGTTACTTCTAAGCTCCATGTCAGCCATGCGATCAAAATCGGATTTGGCTAGCTGGCTAATGCTACTACTATCCGTCCGTTGAGGGACTGGGTGTTTGCTGACCGTGTTATTACTTGCACATGCGCTTAACAAAATGGAAAGGAACACGCTGCAGAGGAGTCTCATGCGGCCTCTTCGGATGGCTTGATTGCCGTTCGAGACTGTGGGAAAACAATGCTGAAAGTACTGCCTTCGCCAATGGTGCTTTTAATCTCTAATCTCGCTTTATGGCGGTTAAGTATGTGTTTTACAATGGCTAACCCTAAACCGGTACCACCGGTATCGCGGCTGCGACCATTGTCTACGCGATAGAATCGTTCGGTCAGCCTGGCGATATGTTGTGCTTCAATACCAATGCCTGAGTCTTTTACATTAAGGACCGCTTGCTTGTTTTTTAACGTCCAACCGATGGTGACATCGCCACCTTTTGGGGTGTATCTCACGGCATTAGTGACTAAATTGGTGAAGGCACTGAGTAGCTCATCATTGCTGCCTTTGATATTGAGTGTTTCGTCAGCATTTAGGTGAATTTTATGTTTGCCATTGCTGAGCGCCTTAGCATCATTTTGCAACATGGTGAGTAGTGTGGACATGTTGATGACAGAAGTGGTGGGGGATTCACTATTACTTTCAATACGTGATAGCGTTAACAAGTCTTCGATAATGAGACGCATACGGCTTGTTTGGCTAATCATCATGTCGAAGTAACCTTTTGAACTATCAGGAACAGCATCTTTTGTATCGAGCAGTGTCTCTAAAAATCCACCGACGACGGTGAGTGGTGTGCGTAGCTCATGAGAGACATTGGCAATAAAGTCTCGACGCATGGTGTCAATTTTTTCTTGTGCGGAAATGTTGCGGCAGATGAGTAATTTTTGTGCGGTGCCAAATACAATGAGTTGTATTTGCAGTGTGGTTTCTGTATTGCGAATCGACTTAACAATCACCGGCTCAGCATATTGGCTGCTCTGCAGATAGTTAATAAACTCCGCATAACGAACGAGATTTTGTACAGGCTGATTGACATCCCTGCTGATGTCTAAGCCAAGTAATAATTCGGCTGGCGGGTTGCACCACTCCACTTCATCACGATGGTTGAGTACGACGATGCCATCGGGCAGTGCATTGGTTGCGCGCTTAAAGCCTTCAAGTGCAGCAACGAGCTCGGCTTCTGCTCGAATGTTTTTACGTTGGTGTTGAAATAGGCTGGAGAAGACCGTTTCCCAGATGCCTTTGCCTTCTGGAACTTCATTTAAGCTGGGGGTTCTAAGCCAAATTTGTAATTGGTATAGCCAGTAAAGCAGCCGCGCAATGTAGAGTGATAGCGCAATACACAAAAATACTAAGGCGAGAACTATGCCTTTAATCGCCCAGATAACAAGCGCGACGGCTAAGAGACCTAAGCCTAGCCAAAAAGTTTTCCACCTAATATCTGACAAGATTGTTTACCTGCTGCCTAACCTGTATTACGTGTACATATTATAGTGTCTTTTACGTGCCAGAATAAGCATGTTTTGATTTAATTTTACGTGTTGCCTATGCCGTAATCACAGAAAGCCTGTAACCAGAACCGCGGACTGTTTGAATTAAATCTTGATGGCCTGAAATGGAGAGTGCATTTCTTAGCCGACGGATATGCACGTCGACGGTACGGTCTTCTACAAAGACATGGTGGCCCCATACCTTGTCAAGCAACTGACTGCGTGAGTGGACACGCTCAGGGTTGCCCATAAAATAATGTAAAAGCCTGAATTCTGTTGGGCCTAAATCGACAACCTTATTATTGCTTTTAACACGACGTGTGACTGGGTCTAAGTGCAGGCCTTGAATCTCAATTGGATCATCTGTCATTTGAGGCGCTATGCGACGTAATACCGCTTTAATGCGTGCGTTTAGCTCTTTTGGGCTAAAAGGTTTGGTCACATAATCATCCGCACCGACTTCTAAGCAACGGACTTTATCAAATTCACCGCCACGCGCAGTGAGCATAATGATTGGAATTTGTTTGGTCGCGCTATCTGACTTGAGCTGTCGTGCAAAATCAATGCCACTCATTTTCGGGAGCATCCAGTCGAGTAAAATTAAGTCGGGTAGCGCATTGCGTAAAAGCTCTTGCGCATGTTCAGCACTAATAGCACGCATAGGTGTGTGACCTGCCTGCGTAATGTTAAGCGCTAGCAGCTCTTGTAAAGCAGGTTCATCTTCTACAACTAATATATTAGCTGGCATTTTCTCCACACTTTGAAATATTAAGGTGAAATCATTATGTGACTATAATATTTCAAATTTATGACAATAGGGAAAAGATTAATCGCTTAGTTAATAATCTTAATTGCCATTTCCTCCATTATGTAACAAGATGTAAGTTAAAATTAATCAGAATAGTTAAAATATAAAAATTGGGAGAGCTAGATGGCGGGGATTTTAGATAAAGAGAATACGATTGCAAGCCCAGGCTTTAATCGTTGGTTAGTTCCACCAGCAGCATTGGCCATACATTTGTCTATTGGCATGGCCTATGGATTTAGTGTTTTTTGGAAGCCGTTAGGGAATGCATTGAAAGATGGTGCGGGTGATCCTGTTGCTTCTTGTTCTGCTGGCGCAGCGACTTTTAGTGATAAGTTGGCGGGAACAGCAAAAGCATTGTTTGCGACTGATTGTAACTGGACACAGTTTGATTTAGGGTGGATGTTTACCCTCTTTTTTGTGTTGTTGGGTTGTTCTGCTGCTATCTTTGGTGGTTGGTTGGAGAGAGAAGGCCCGAGAAAAACAGGCTTTGTCTCAGCCATTCTATGGGCAGGTGGATTACTAATCTCTGCATACGGTATTTATGTGCATCAGCTTTGGCTGTTATGGTTAGGCAGTGGCGTCATTGGTGGTATTGGGTTAGGTTTGGCTTATATCTCTCCAGTATCGACGCTCATCAAATGGTTCCCTGACCATCGCGGCATGGCAACGGGCATGGCGATTATGGGCTTTGGTGGAGGTGCTATGATTGGCTCTCCAATTGCAACCAAGTTGATGGCACACTTTTCTGAAGCTGGTGGTGCGGGCGTATGGCAAACTTTTGTCATTCTTGGCATTATTTATTTCATCTTTATGGTGAGTGGTTCTTTCGGCTATCGTATTCCAGCAACGGGTTGGAAGCCTGAGGGTTGGAATCCACCTGCCAAGACAGAAAATGCCATGATTGCTTCTAAACATGTGCATTTGAATAACGCGCATAAAACGCCGCAATTTTGGCTGTTATGGTTAGTGCTTTGTATGAATGTGTCAGCTTGTATCGGCATCTTGGGTGCTGCGTCTCCCATGCTGCAAGAAACCTTTGGTGGCGCTTTGATTGGTCAACCTGAACTTGGCTTTGCTGATGTAAAAAATGATCATGCCATGACGACTGCAGCGGCTTTAGTTGGTGCTGGGTTTGTTGGTTTAATTTCCGTCTTTAATATTTTTGGACGTATTGGCTGGGCATCCTCTTCAGATAAACTTGGACGTAAATGCACTTACTATATCTTCTTTGTATTAGGCGCGTTCTTATACTGTTCATCTGCTTATGTGGCGGGCTTTAAGTCATTGTCATTATTTGTCGCTTGCTTCTGTATTATTTCCTCGATGTATGGCGGCGGCTTTGCGACAATTCCTGCATATTTAGCCGATATGTTTGGTACGCAATTCGTCGGTGCGATTCATGGGCGAATTCTGCTGGCATGGTCTACGGCAGGCCTTGTGGGGCCCGTTATTGTGAACTATATGCATGACACGCGCTTGGAGGCTGGTGTGCCTTATGATCAAATCTATGCTCCGATTATGTTGGTGTTGGCGGGCATGATGGTGGTTGGCTTTATCGCGAACATGTTGATTAAGCCTGTTGCGGATAAAGACTTTATGACCGATAAAGAGCTCGCAGCGGTGCGTAGTGCTGGTCATGAAAAAGTGGCTGCTAAAAATGCGACCGCTAGTGCGGTGACAGAGAAACATAGCGTTGTTATGTTGCTTGCATGGGCTGCGGTGTTAGTGCCAATTATCTACGGCATATGGAGCACGGCACAAAAAGCATGGTCGCTATTTAGTTAAAGCAGTCTAATAAACGCTATTTAATTAGACGCTTAGCTTAGCTAGTCTGGTTAAATAGCGTAAAATACTGCTTTTACGAAATTGAGAGAACGTTTTGGACAAAATAGCAATCAACTTAGATGGCACTGGCAAACGCATTGGTGTGGTGCTGTCTCGTTTTAATAGCGATATTGGTGATGGCTTATTAAAAGCCTGCCATGCTGAGTTGTTGAAGCTAGGTGTCGCTGCGAAAGATATCCGTATTGCTACCGTCGCTGGCGCACTTGAGACACCGCTGACTTTGCAGCATATGGCGATGAGTGAGCAATATGATGCCTTAATCGCGCTTGGTGCAATTGTGCGCGGTGAAACCTATCACTTTGAAGTGGTTGCTAATGAGTCTGCTCGTGGTGTGACTGAGGTGCAGTTTAATACAGGCATCCCAGTTGCCAATGCCATCCTTACTACAGAAAGCAATGCTCAGGCTGTTGAGCGCATGGACGTTAAAGGTGCTGAAGCTGCCCAGGTGGCGATTGAAATGTCCAACTTGGTGAGTGTGCTATGAGCGATACAACAGTGAATAAAAAGATGACGACTAAAAAATCTAAAGGCAGTCGCAATCGCCGTAAGTCGCGTGAGATTGCGCTGAAAGCCATTTACCGCATCATGATGAATGAAGGTGATATCAAACAGGTATTTTTAGATATGAAAGACGATCCTGATTACAATAAAGCCGATGAAAAGTATTTTAAGTTGTTATTACAGGGCGTGATAGATCAGCTTGCCATGCTTGATGAACAGATTGATACTTATATTGATAGAACGCTCCCAGAGCTAAGCCCCATTGAGCATGCGATACTAAGGGTTTCATCCTACGAGCTAATCTACGATGTGAGCATTCCATACCGTGTGGCAATTAATGAAGGTGTTGAGTTGGCCAAGATATTTGGCGGCGCTGATGGGCATAAGTATATTAATGGCGTGCTTGATAAAGTTGCCGCTTCAGCTAGACCACAAGAGTTTAGAAAATAACTCGTTCAGCTAAATGTTGAATGAGCCACTGATAAATGTAAGTCATGCGATCGGTGTTGCTGAGTGTTTCTGATGTCGGTTTAGTTAGAAACGCTTAATGAAGATGTCTTCTCCAGCGATTTAACGTATGGACTGATCATGTCAGATGGGGGTATAAGAGTGGTGAGGTTGTAAGTCAAATGGCGATGCTGGTGACCATTGCAGCATTCACTAAATTGCAGCATTTGCAAGGTGATAGTCAGGCCTTATCTATTCCTGAAATGCTGCAAAAAGCAGGCAGCGTGCGAATGAGGAGATTATTAACACTTCGCAAAAGTATGCGGCTTGTGAAGGGATGGACACTACTTTTGTCAGTGATGTTTTTATCAACAATACGATTGTCATTGGTCATGCTGGTAACTCTAGGATGTATCGCCTAATGGGCAATGAGCTGCTACAATTAACGGAAGACCACTCTCTTTTGCAAGAAAAATCAATACAGGACAAATCACTCAAGAAGATTCAAGATACTCACCTGGTGTACGTTTAATGGCACGTACGCTTAGGGCATAGGGCATGATGAGGTGCTAACATTAAAAAAATATGACACGCATATTGAGGACCTATATTTATTATGCTCCGATGGGTTAACAGATTTGGTGGGTGACGATGAAATTAAAAGTACGCTTATTGACGCGTGTGGCGATATGCAGCTTGCCGCTAAAAGGTTAGTAGCCTTTGCAAATGAAGGTGGTGGGCAGGATAATATTTTAGTTTTATTATCATTGGTAAATATATCATTTTCAATGTAGTGGATATTGAAAATAAGTACAAGTTACTTAAGCAGCAATGGGTTTCATAAGGACGGTATCGCAAAGCTAGTTTTTTTATTGGATGGAAATGTAGTTAAAGAGACTGTGCTCGATAAAGGGCGCATTAGTATTGGAAGAGGTGCATCAAATGATGTGCATATTGATAACCTGTCGATTAGTGGTGAACATGCTGTGGTAGTAACAACAACAGATGGCAGCTACGTAGAGGATCTTAATAGCACGAATGGTACAATCGTCAATAAAGTGAAAGTTAAAAAGTATATATTTGCGGATGGTGACTTGATTGGATTAGGTAAATATAAATTAAGATACCTACAGGATTACACGATTCATTAGTCACAAAATGATGGGTTTGAAAGTACCGTTTTAGTCGTAGGCCCTGCTGAGGCTGATGAGAATGAAAGCCAGCCCGTGCAAGTAATGCCAGAAAAAATACAACAGCCGATTGTTAAGTCCGCTGAAAAGCCGCTTAAAAAAACGGCGAAACAACAAAAGCCGCCACGGCTGACCATATTAAATGGTGATGACGTGGGGAGTAATTACTCTTTGATAAAGCGATCTTGAAAATTGAGCAACCTAATAAACAGCTGGTGTTAGTGACAAAGCGTAGTCAAGGCTGCTTTATTTCACATATTGTGAATGATGATGACTTGCATGTGAATGTTAAGAAAATTGATGCGGACACGCATGCATTACGTGACCATGACGAAATTGAAATGCTGGATATAAAAATGGAGTTTTCCTTGATTAAGATCACGCTTTATTATTGAGCGATTAAAGCTGGCGTTCGTGGCAACCGTGTTTATCTACTCTTAAATAGCTGCCTTTCTCATACCAGTCGCCTAATACCCAACGCTCATAAGTGTTATTCTTAATGTGGTGTTGATGCTGCATAGGACGGTGAGTGTGGCCATGAATCAGCCTTGGTGGGCAGTCATGTTGTAAGAAAAGCGCCTCTACTGCAACTGTATTCACATCCATAATACTCATTGATTTAACTGACTTTTCCGCTTCACTTTTTCTACGAATTGATTCGATGTAATCAATGCGGTTTGATAATGGTTCGCTTAAAAATTGTGCTTTCCAAGCATCGCTACGCACTTCAGCTTTAAAGTGCTGGTAATCAACATCATCAGTACACAACATGTCGCCATGGCTCAGTAATGTTAATGTGCCATACAATGAAATAAGGCTGGGATCTGGGAGAATTCTGAGGTTGGCTGCCTTAGCAAACGTATCGCCGAGTAAAAAGTCTCGGTTGCCATGGATTAAGAAGAGTTCAACACCTTGTTGACTCAGTGTATTAAGCGCATGAATCGACTGCTCGTGTTTGCCTAGGGCTATGGCATCGTCACCCGCCCAGTATTCAAATAAATCACCTAATATATAGAGTGAATTTGCATGAATGGCAGTCTCTTGTAAAAAAGACACAAAGGCATTGATTATCGCTGGGCGCGACTCACATAAATGTAAATCAGAAATAAATAAACTGTGATCCATATGAGTCGTTTTGTAAGGCTATATTACACCATTAACAAAGCGTCGCTTTTTCGATGATAACAGGCTCAGCAGGCACATCTTGATGGCCCGCAGTTGTTGTCGTTCCAACTGCCTCAATTTTATCAACTACGTCCATACCTTCTGTTACTTTACCAAATACACAGTAGCCCCAGCCGCTAGATGTTGGTGAGGTGTGGTTGAGAAAGGCATTATCATTTGCATTGATGAAAAACTGGCTACTTGCTGAGTCTGGAATGGATGTACGTGCCATTGCAATGGTGTACTTATCGTTGCTTAAGCCATTATCCGCTTCATTTTTGATTTCTGCTTCAGTCTCTTTTTGTTTCATATCGGCGTTGAAACCACCGGTTTGTAGCATGAAGTCTTTAATCACACGATGGAAAATAAGACCATCATAAAAGCCGCTTTCGACATATTGTAAAAAATTAGCAACAGTAATAGGTGCTTTTTCGGCATCGAGCTCAATCGTAATCTCGCCGTAATTGGTTAATAGTTTTACCATGGTAAATCCTTAAATTTTGTGAGGTTGTTCGTTATTTAGCCGCGACTTCTGAAAGTAGTGTCGCGCTTTTAATTTTGATGGCTTTTGTTGGCACATCAGTAAATCGTGAGATGCTGCCAGTTGGCGTGATGGCAATCTGTTTAACAACGTCCATGCCGCTAATTACACGGCCAAACACGCAATACCCAATTTTTGATGGTTCAGGGCCTGTGTGGTCTAGGAAAGCGTTGTCATTAAGATTGATAAAGAATTGAGCCGTAGCTGAGTCGGGGTCGGAAGTTCGTGCCATGGCGATTGATCCTGTGATGTTTTTCAGACCATTGCTAGCTTCGTTTTTAACTGGTGCACGAGTTGGTTTTTCAAATAAGTCACGTTCAAAACCACCACCTTGAATCATAAAGCCATTAATCACACGGTGAAAGATGGTTTTTTTATAAAAGTCGTCTTTGATATATTGCAAGAAATTGGCAACTGTTTTTGGTGCTTTTTTAGGATAGAGTTCAACAATAAAATCACCCTTATTTGTTTTGAACTCAACTTTCGTGGCTGCGTAACTGTTGCTTACTATGTTGGTTAACAGCAGTGCTAAAAGAAAACGCTTGATAATTAGGGTTTTCATGATGATTATGCCCCACCTTCGTAAATGATTTTCCATTGATTGTTTTCGTTTTTCCAATACTGTCTTTTACGCATTGTATTTTTCAAGGAAGGGCTTTGGTAGTATTGATCGAAGTTGACAACGATTATTTTGTCACCAATGGTTTTTTTTCCTTTTGTATGGCTATGCGTAGGGTAGCTGAACATGCTGACATTACTCACTTTAACCGTAAGGTTTGGTTTGCTTGATAGCACGCGACGCTTGTGTGCAGTCCATTCAGGTAACTTTCCTTTATTATAAAAAAAGTTGTTCGAATAGTTGCTTAAATATTGATTGGTGTTTTGTGACACCCAATCTGAACGCCAGCCCTCTAAAGCCTTATTCAGTGCTTTTAATTCTTTAGCTTTTTCTTCTACACGGCTACTGTCAACCCATTTCACAGTATCAGAAATGATGACAGGGACGCCCCCATTTTTTAATACAGGCTGTAATTTTCCTAAGTCTGGGTTGCTAAGAACAACACAGCCATTACTAGCACGTGGTGGTCTGCTGTAAGTATCTTGGGGTGTGCCATGTAACCAAATGCCATAACCTGTTTTATTGTTGTGGGTGTCTAGCTCATTAGGGTAGTTTAATGGGTATGCACCATCACCATAGAGGTCAGCTAATGGCGCTGTTATTTTTTTGTTAGAAAAATAAAGCCCGACTGGAGTGCGTTGATCACCTTCGACATTTTTATCAGCACCATTTTTACCGATAGTAACATAGTAATCTGCAACAGGCTGCAGACCATTGTTTGATTTTTTATATAGATACAGTCTGGATTTGACCGTGTCGATTAAAATTAAATGCTTTTGATTAGCATCCATTTTAAATGTGATATCTGGCACCATATTTTGATTGTCAGCAGAAAAATAGTGGTTGATACGTGTTCGTGCTTCCTCTCGCAAGCCCTCTACTTCTTCTGAGTCTGTGCCAGAAGATGATGGTGGAAGGTTGCCAAATGTGTTGAGTGCGCGACTCTGGGCACTCAGTAAGTCACCACGAATTAAATGGGCCAGTTTGAAGTTTGGTGTGGTGCGAATAAGCTCATTCACTGTGAGCATTGCTTGCTTAGTGTTGCCCTCAGTAATTTGCATGAGGCTTTTCACCAACAAACCTTCAACTAAATCTTTACCTGAGGTGCTTGAGAATACTTGTCCAGTTAACTTGCTTTGATTCACTGCAGTTGCAGACCAAGGGAGTAGCATAAAGCAAACAACCAGCAGGTATTGCACAATCCTTATCGGAAGGAGTTTGAAAGTATTCATTCGTTTAAATTTCATCATATCTTACTTATACTACACTTAAAACCACATCAAATCGATTTAGTTTGATGCCATTTCCTTTACAATCAACCATTTGCCACCATCTTTATTTAAAGAAAGTGTTTTAAATGTATGGATAACAGAGCGACCTTTTGCTTGGTAACGCTGTTTGAAACTAATTTCCGCATTGTTTTCGTCAATAACAGTCATTCTACGGTTACTTAAGTTTAAGCTAATACCAGACGGACTTGTTACACGTGTTTCACGTAATTTTTTCCAGCTATTAAGGCTTCTGCCTTTTGTTGATTTGAAATTGTCAGCATAGCTAGCAAGATAGTTGTTGATGTTTTGACCTGACCATGCCGCTGCCCACGCATCAACTGCCGCATTAACGTTATTTTCTACCTCACCTGTATTGTCAACAACAGTCTCAGCTTGCTTTTTAAGAGCTGGAATTGCTTTAGGTGTTGCTGGTGGTGTGGTAGGCATTGCTTTTCTAATTGGGCGTGTTGTTGTTGAGTTGTTAGTCGCGACTACTGTTTTCACGTTGTCACTAAACAAGTCTTTAATTAATGACAATTTGCTCTGTGCGCGTGAGTTTGCATTATCTAATTTTAGTGCTTTGTCATAGGCTTCCGAAGCCATGCGCGCATAGATGTCACCTAAGTTTTCATGTGCGGTAGCATAGCTAGGATGTGTTTTTATCGCTGTTTCAAGCGATTTTTTTGCCAAGTCATATTTTCCAGCATCTGCATATAAAACAGCTAAGTTGTTATATGGCTCTGGCAGATTTGGATAGGTTTTGGTTAATAACTTAAACGTTGTGATTGCCGCATCACGTTGACCACCTTCTGCTTGAATAATCCCTTTTGTAAACAAACCTTGTGCATCCTTTGGGTTTGCATCCAAATAAGCATCAATACGCGTTAAAGCTTCTTCTTGTTGGCCTTGCTCTGCCATTGTTGAAATATCTTTTAATTCATCAGCAATAGTTACTGTCGCTGAGAACATTAACGCTAACAATAATGGCGCTACAAACTTTTTACGTAGAATGTTGTGGATTGTCATTGTGATATACTTAAATTTGGTTGGTAATACACTGTATTCTACCAACAGGACTGCTAATATCCAATAGACTTATGGGCTTTCAAGGTAAATAATTGTTCTTAAATTGGGCTGTTAGATTGTTTTATTGCTAGATTCACCCTCAGAAATGCGAACGAATGCTAAAAATTTATAATACGTTAACGCGTAACAAAGAAACATTTACCCCTATTCAATCCAATCAAGTTCGCATGTATGTCTGCGGCATGACTGTGTATGACTATTGTCATTTAGGCCATGCCCGTGTCATGGTCGTTTTTGATCTAGTTTCACGCTGGTTTCGCACCTCTGATTATGCAGTGACGTATGTGCGTAATATCACCGATGTTGACGATAAAATCATTAATCGCGCCAATGAAAATAATGAGACGATTGCCGAGCTGACTCAGCGGTTTATTGATGCCATGGACGAAGATGCGGCTAAGCTTGGCGTGATTCGCCCTGATAACGAGCCGCGAGCGACTGCCCATATTGATGCCATGGTTGAAATGATCCAGACTTTGGTTGAAAGGGGGAGTGCCTACACTGCTGATAATGGCGATGTGTTTTATGCCGTACGCAGCTTTGATGGCTATGGCAAGCTTTCTGGTAAGAGTTTGGATGATTTGCGCGCGGGGGAACGGGTAGAAGTCGATACGTTTAAAAGAGATCCGTTAGACTTTGTGTTGTGGAAGTCAGTGAAGCCAAACGAGCCACATTGGGATTCGCCTTGGGGCGCGGGTCGCCCAGGGTGGCATATTGAGTGCTCAGCCATGAGTGCAAAGCACTTGGGTGAACATTTTGACATTCACGGCGGCGGACAAGATTTGCAATTTCCACACCATGAAAACGAGATTGCACAAAGTGAAGCGGCACACAATTGTCAAATGGCTAACTATTGGATGCATAACGGTTTTGTACGTGTTGATGATGAAAAAATGTCTAAGTCTTTGGGCAACTTTTTCACCATTAGAACGGTGTTGGAGCAATATGATCCAGAGGTTGTTCGCTTCTTTATTTTACGCGCGCATTACCGTAGTCCTCTTAACTATAGTGATAAGCATTTAGACGGTGCTAAGGCGGCGCTGACGAGGCTTTATAACGCGTTGCGTGATGTAGAAACCACATCGGATGCGATTGATTGGTCTCACCTTGAAGCATTGCGATTTAAAGCAGCTATGGACGATGACTTTAATACGCCAGAAGCTATTGCGGTGTTGTTTGATTTAGCGAATGAGGTGAATACAAACAAAGCGACTGAAGCTGCTAATTTACTGAAAAATCTAGCAGGTGTGATTGGTTTGTTAGCGCAGGGTACTGATGCGTTTATGCAAGGTGAAGCGGCAAATATTGTATTAGATATTGATGGCTTAATCAAAGCACGGATAGATGCGAAAGCAGCCAAAAATTATGCGGAAGCTGACCGTATTCGACAAGAATTAGCCGATTCAGGCATCGCATTGGAAGACACGCCGCAAGGCACGACTTGGCGTAAGGCATAACGACGCAATTTTAAGCGAGCCTTTTTGATTGCTTCTTCATTTAATGCGCTAGAATAAGCTCTATTGTTAAATGATTTAGTTAGAAAGCATCGTTATGCCAGTTAAACTCACTACCCCGATTGCGTCATCCTTATTGCCAGTTAACGGTATTACCCTTGGCTTTGCTGAAGCTAATGTGCGTAAAGCGAATCGCAAAGATGTCCTTGTGATGCAGCTAGCTGAAGGTACGCATGTGAGTGGCGTGTTTACGCAAAATAAATTTTGCGCTGCGCCAGTCATTGTTTGTAAGCAACATTTAGCTGCGACAAATGACATTCGCGCGCTACTCGTGAATACAGGCAATGCTAATGCTGGCACTGGTGAGTTGGGGCTGCAACATGCCAAACAAAGTTGTGATGCCTTAGCTGGACTGCTTAATTTAAGCAGTGACCAAATTTTGCCGTTTTCAACCGGCGTGATTTTGGAGCCGTTGCCAGTCGATAGAATTGTGAATGCTTTGCCAGCAGCCATCGTTAATTTAAAAGCAGATAACTGGCTCAATGCCGCTGAGTCAATTATGACGACCGACATCTTGCCTAAAGCAACATCGCGGCAATTAACCATTGACGGCAAGACTATTACCATCACAGGTATAAGCAAAGGCTCTGGCATGATTCATCCTAATATGGCGACTATGTTGGGCTATGTGGCAACAGATGCAGCCATCAGCAAGCCAGCTTTAGATGTCATTATTGATTATGCCGTGAATAAGTCATTTAACTGCATAACGGTAGATGGTGATACCAGTACCAATGATAGTTTTATCATCATGGCAACTAACCTAGCGGGCAATGCAGAAATTACAGAAGATAGTGCTGACTTTGTCGCACTGCGTGATGTAATGACCGAAGTCGGAGTTGAGCTGGCACAAGCCATTGTGCGCGATGGCGAGGGAGCGACTAAATTTATGACTATTCAAGTTGAGCATGGTAAAGATGCGGCTGAGTGTCGAAAAGTGGCTTATACGATTGCGCACTCACCCTTGGTTAAAACTGCCTTTTTTGCTTCTGATCCTAATTTAGGCCGGATTCTTGCAGCCATTGGTTATGCGGATGTTGACGATTTAGATGTCAATGTATTGTCTCTTTACTTGGGAGGTGTGTTGGTGGCTGAACATGGCTGTATCTCGCCTAGTTATCAAGAGGAGGAAGGCGTTGCCGTGATGCAAGAAGAAGATATTTTAGTCCGTGTTGACTTAAACCGCGGACAGGCTGACGCGACTATTTGGACTTGCGACTTTAGTTATGATTACGTCAAGATTAACGCTGACTATCGTAGCTAAACGTTGATGACTCAACCTTTTGATAACCTTATTTCGCGAGCTGAACAGTTAATCAGCCGTCTAGAATGCGCACTACAATCAACTGCACCTGAGGTTGACTGGAATGCGATTGCTTGGCGATGGGTTGGCGTGAATGGCAAAGGTGGCTTGCAAGCCATTACACATCCGCATCAAATACATTTAGACAATATACAGTTTGTAGATACACAAAAAAAAGAGATTATTAGAAATACGCGTCAGTTTCTACAGGGAATTTCTGCAAATAACATGTTGCTAACTGGTGCGCGAGGAACAGGTAAGTCATCCTTAATTAAAGCCTTGTTAACCGAGTTTTCAGCAAAAGGGTTACGCCTGATTGAAGTGGAAAAGCATGATTTGGTACACCTGCCTGAGATTGTTGATTTAATTAGAAAGCGATCTGAAAAATTCATCATTTATTGCGATGACTTAACCTTTGAAGCGAATGATATTGCTTATAAAGCATTAAAAGTTGCACTGGACGGATCTATCGTATCAACCTCAGGTAACGTCTTGGTTTACGCCACGTCAAACCGTAAAAACCTAATGCCAGAGCTGATGGCCGATAACTTGGCAACGACAACTGAGGGTGGTGAAATACGGCCTAACGATACGATTGAAGAAAAATTAGCCTTGGCAGAGCGCTTCGGTTTGTGGCTTTCTTTTTATACTTTTGATCAAAATGAATATTTAGCCATTGCTGCCCACTGGCTAAAGGTTTATGACGTTGACTTTGATGGCGCTGCAAAAAAAGCAGCATTACAGTTCACGTATACAAGAGGTGCGCGTAGTGGTCGTGTGGCCTACCAATTTGCACGGGATTATGCAGGGCAGTTAAAGCTTGATGACTAAAGCTGTTCATAAAGTTACACATGTTGCTGTTGCTATTTTAAAAAAATATAACGGCGAATTTCTATTGGCGAGTCGACCAGCAGGTAAGCCTTGGACTGGCTGGTGGGAGTTTCCTGGGGGAAAAATTGAGGTGGGAGAAACGGCAGAGCAAGCGCTTGTTAGAGAGTTGGAAGAGGAGGTGAATATAGTGCCAACTGACTTTCAGCCATGGATGCAAAAGCAATTTGCTTATCCAGAGACCCATGATTCACCAGCTAAAAGCGTTCACCTACACTTTTTTTTTGTCACACGGTGGCAAGGAGAGCTAACACCGAAAGAAGGGCAAGAGCTGTCCTGGCAACTGCCCAACCAAGTGAGAGTGGCGCCAGTATTGCCAGCTAACGTGCCTATTATAGAGGCACTGGCAGGACTAAGCTAAATAGACGTATTAACGATTAGGTGGGGCTTTTAACTGGCGCGGTAATGTGTTGTTCTGTGATTTTTCCGCTTGCATCTTCAAAGCAAAGTTTAAAGCTTACTTTTTGACCTGCTTTAAATGGTTCTTTTAAGTCAAATAACATCAGGTGAAAGCTGCCTGACTTCAGTTCGACAGGTTTATTGGGCTCTAGCGGCAATTCATCTAGCATGCGCATTTTCATTACGCCATCATTCATGGTCATGCTATGAATCTCTACTGAGCCAGCGGCATCGATTGCTTCCGCATACACTAATGTGCTTTTTATTGGGCTTTTTAGCGTCATATAAGCGGCACCGACTTCTTGGCCGGGTATATTTTCTCTTACCCATGCATCTGAGATAGACACCTCAGTGTTGACCTGAGATTTGCAAGCCGTTATTAATAAAATAAGTGGAATAAGCTTTAGTAGTTTAATCATGAGTATCTCGTATGAAAAGTGTTTTGATTGTCGGGTTAGTTCAGGTCATCAACATCTATTGAGGCTGGTTTTTCAGGAATTTTGTAGCTCTCACTTGCCCATTCACCTAAGTCCATTAGCTTGCAACGTTCTGAGCAAAAAGGGCGGTAGGGATTTTTCGGCGTAAAGTCTGACAAGATTTTACAGCTCGGGCAGGCAACTTGTTTAATCTTTGAGGCTGGTTTTTCTTGTTGCATGGCTTTATTTGTCAGTAGCTTTCTGTTAAATCGGCTTCTATCAATTGAGTTTGTAAACGTTCAATATTCTACATCAAATTGCACAGCGTCATTTTGAAATGTATATCATCATTACATGCCTGCGCTTTTTCGTTAAGGCTCATTGAATGAAAGCGGACATTGAGGGCATATTTATTCGCACTAATTTCAGGAAAGCAGCCGCAATTATCGATTATATTGATTTGAAGTAGCTGCGTTGGCTTCGGTGAGGTAATAGATTTTTGGTAGTTACCGTCGGTTGCTATGCAATCATTTTCGACGCCACTCGAGCGTAGTAAATGCAAAATGATTTTAATGCTTTCGTACATCGGTAATAGTTGAGATAGCCAAACATCAAAATCTTGGCCCCGCTTTTCTAGACTTTGGTTAAGCCAATAGTGATAAGATGGTAGGTCAAACTGGCATGCCCCACCAGGAATGCTGGAACGTTTTTTGATGCTCATGAGCCAATTGTTGTCACGTATTGATTGCCCAATTTTGCTGTTCTCGGCACGCAGTGTGGCAACACTCTTTTTTGTGTCTTCTAGGGTTTGGCTTAATACTCCGGTTGAAATGTTGGGATTGCCTATCAAGCTTTGCATGGAAAGGATTTGTCTATCCAGCTCATGCATAATGTCGACTTTAATATCTGTACGATCGATTAATTCTAACATCTGCAATAATAGAATGAGCGCGCTGTGATGGTTATTTTGATCGCCAGCATTTACGTGGAACAGCACTTTTTTGAAGATATTTTCTAACCTCAAAAGTGCGCGTATGCGTTCGTTAAATGGATATTCGTAATTAGGCAATGTTGTAATAATGTGCAGCTTTAGCTGATGAAGTTGATGTGCATTATGAGATTGTTTTTCTAACTATGCAAATTTTATCGTATTTAAGGTGTAAAACGTTGATTTTTTGCTTTAACTCTTCAATATTACCGTTATTTTCAATTAAATCATCCGCTATGGCTAATCGTGCTTTTCTCGGCATTTGTGCTTGAATAATTTGTTTAACCTGAGTACTGTTCAATTGATTACGTTGTTTAACACGTTGGATTTGTGTTTCTTCATCGCAGTCGATGACTAAAATCCGATCAATAGCCGACATGTAGGGGCTACCTTTGTCGAGTAAGGGAATGGCCAAAATAGCATACGGGGCATCCGCATGCACTTGTAGTTGTTTGACAGCTTCTTGATAAATGGCTGGGTGCAAAATAGCATTAAGCTCATGACGTGCGGACTCTTTGTTAAAGACCAGCTCCCGCATTTTGTCACGATCTAATGCGCCTTCCTCTGCCACATAGGACTGACCAAATTTGGCAATGATGGTGTCAATCAGTGGTTGTTTGGCTGCCGTTAGCTGGTGAGCGATAGCATCTAAATCAACAATAGGCACACCAAGCGTGGAAAAAGCTTGGGTGACTTCAGATTTACCACAACCAATGCCGCCTGTTAGCGCAATTGTAAACATATCTTTAAATTCAGCGCATTCTTAAGTTAAATAGAAGCTAGCAAGCTGTCGCTCAAAGAGTAATGCGGAGATGCCGCCAAGGGCCAAAAAGGGACCGAAAGGAAATGCCGTGTTGCCAGATTTTCCTTTCATCAGAATTAAGGCAATACCAGTGACTGAGCCCAGTACTGAGCTCAGTAAAATAATGGCAGGTAGAAGTTGCCAACCAAACCAGGCGCCGATGACCGCTAATAATTTAAAGTCACCGCAACCCATACCTTCTTTTCCCGTAACTAATTTAAATAGCCAATAGATAGACCATAAGGTCAAGTAGCCCGCGATAGCACCAACAACGGCAGACTGTAAGTCAGTGAAGCCGCTATTGAGGTTGAACAAAAGCCCCAGCCACAATAGCGGCAAGGTGATATCGTCTGGTAATAGCTGTGTGTCAAAATCGATGAAGGTTAGTGTAATGAGTGCTAGCGTGAACAGCCATGCAAAAAGTGTTATATAGGTATAGCCAAATTGGTAGGCGATGAAGCCTAGCAAAGCGCCAGTCAGTAATTCAACTAAAGGGTAGCGCATGCTAATTTTTGTTTTGCAAGATTTGCACTTGCCACCTAAAAGTAGGTAGCTAATGACAGGTATGTTTTCAAGTGCTGTGATTTGATGTTGGCATTTAGGGCAAGCTGAACGTGGTTTAGCTAAAGATAGCTTGGTTTGCGCTGGCGCTTCTTTTCCTTGTAGCTCAAGGCAGTTTTTATGCCATTCCCATTCCATCATTTTAGGCAGTCTATAAATGACGACATTAAGGAAGCTACCAATCAACAAACCTAAAATGGATGATAGGGCGATGAAAATAGCAGGCGCTGTACTGAGCATATTAGAAAAGGCGGATAGATTCTCAAGCATAAGATTCTCTGGTCATGTAAACTCTCCGTATCATCTCACCGTTAATTAAACTATGCAATAATGTGGGAATGGCATGCAAAGTGCTTGAAATTAATCAGGCATGACCTCATGTAAATAAAGATGCTCATTTAAGATAGTGAAGGAAACCATCATGATTGACCAAGATGACTTGTTGGCAGAATTAGAAAGTCTGACAGATGATGACAACGACAACGACAATGACAATGCCAGTGGATGGGATAAAGCCATCATTTGCCGAGTAGAAGTTGATTTGCCTGGCTGGCTAACGCAGTTAGCTGGGGGTAATGAGTGGGAAGTGTATGCTGAAGATGAAGATGAAGCCTACATTAGTTTTAATTTGCGGGAGAAGCTGGCCCAGTCAGTAACCAAAAAATCGAAAACAGCAAAAACAGCAGAAGTAACGTTGTATCGCAATGGGTATGCTGTTGTGGATGTTGATGGACAAGCTTTATTTGACGGGACGCTAACTTCTGGCACTAGTGATTGCGCACATTTGAGTTACTACCATGCGGACAGTGGTGAGCTTGTTACTTTGAATTAATGATGGTAAATGTGAGTTCTAGAGCTGTAAGCGTTTAGAACTGGCGGCTGACAGAAAATTCAGTCAACTGAATCATGGCTGTTTTGTATTCTGAATCGGCGAAACCCTCAATGGCTGCGCAAGCGGCATCCGCCTCTTTTTTCGCAATACTCAGTACGTATTCACAAGCATTGGTTGCCGCAACGGCAGCTAGTACGGCAGGGATATCGTTGTCGCCACCTTGCTCAATCGCTTGGCGAATAACGGCGGCTTGTTTTGCATCGCTTTGGTGCATCGCGTATAAAATGGGTAATGTTGGCTTGCCCTCGGTTAAGTCATCGCCTAAATTCTTACCAGTCTTTTCAGCATCGCCATTAATGTCTAATACATCATCTACCAATTGAAAAGCCGTACCTAAGTGCATACCATAAAGCGCAAGATTCTCTTCATCAGAGGAGTTATTGTCCTCACTAATAACGGCGCCTAGCCTAGCAGCCGCTTCAAATAGTTTAGCCGTTTTGTAGTGAATGACTTTTAAGTATGCTGCTTCTGACACATCTGCATTGTGTAGGTTGAGAAGTTGTAAAACTTCACCTTCTGCAATGATATTCGTTGCTTCCGATAAAATATCCATGACGCGCATATTTTTAATCGCAACCATCATTTGAAACGCGCGCGAATATAAAAAGTCCCCTACTAATACACTCGCTGCATTGCCAAAGATATGGTTGGCTGTACTTTTACCGCGACGCAGCTCTGACTCGTCAACGACATCATCATGCAATAAGGTCGCTGTGTGGATGAATTCGATAATCGCTGCTATCTGATGCTGCTGGCTGCTAACTGAGCCTAATAAGCCGCTGGACAATAGTACAAGTGCTGGCCGTAAGCGTTTGCCAGCATTGCCGATAATGTGCTCGCCTATCGTGTTGATAAGAGACACTTCCGAGTGAAGAGAGTTACGAATCACCGTATTGACGACTTGCATATCTGCTGCAATTGGAGATTGAATTTGTTTTAAAGACACAGGATTAAATTTGTTTGGAATGAACTATAATAAAGGAAAGCATTTTATCATAGAGATGCGAGTGAAATGTGGAATAGAGTTTGTGAACTAAAGAATCATTTATTGTTTGCAATATTTCGTAAATTTAGTATAATGCGCGATTCATTTGAACGTGTGAAACAAGGCAAACCAACATGTACGCAGTTATTAAAACAGGTGGCAAACAATATAAAGTTGCTGCTGGTGACTACTTAAAAGTAGAAAAATTAGATGGTGACGTAGGTAGCAAAGTAGTGATTGATAAAATCCTAATGTTAGCTGACGGTGATGATGTAACAATCGGCTCACCATTAGTTGACGGCGCTAAAGTCAATGCAACCGTGCTTTCACACGGCAAAGGCGATAAGGTGATGATTTTTAAATTCAGTCGCCGTAAGCACTATCGTAAAACACAAGGCCATCGTCAAAGCTATACTGAAATTCAGATTGACGACATCAATGGTAAAGGCGCTGCTAAAAAAGCTGCTGCTAAACCTGCGGCGGCAAAAAAAGAAGCAGCTGAAAAGTCTGCAGCTAAACCAGCGGCTGAAAAGCCTGCAGCTAAGAAATCAGCTGCAACAAAAGCAAAATCAGCAGATAAGGAATAAATCATGGCACATAAAAAAGCAGGTGGTAGTTCACGAAACGGACGCGACTCCGAGTCCAAACGGCTAGGTGTCAAAGCCTTTGGTGAGCAAGTGGTTTCTGCAGGTAGCATCATTGTCCGTCAACGCGGTACAAAAATGCATGCAGGTAACAATGTAGGTATGGGTAAAGATCATACTTTATTTGCTAAAATTGACGGTAAAGTAACCTTTTCTACAAAAGGTCCACTTAAGCGTCATATGGTGAATATAGTCGCAGTTTAAAAATTGTGCTTAAATAGAAAGCCCTGCCAGTAGGTGGGGCTTTTTTGTTTTAATGCTCCTGCAGTTTGCAGTAGTGTGGTCTGTTAGCCTCTTGAGCAATGTTTAACGATATTGGGCAATTTGAGGCACTGAGGGTAATATGAAATTCATAGATGAAGCGACCGTCAAGGTGTACGCAGGCGATGGTGGTAATGGCATTGCGACATTTCGTCGTGAAAAGTATGAGCCAATGGGCGGCCCAAGTGGCGGTGATGGAGGTAAAGGCGGCTCTGTGTATGCAGTTGCTGACCGTAATATTAATACCTTAGTCGATTTTCGTTATACGCGAGCCCTACGCGCACAACGTGGTGAAAATGGCCGCAAAGCAGAGCAGTATGGTGCTGGCGGAGAAGATTTGTTGTTACGTATGCCAGTAGGCACCGTTATTTCAGATAAAGCCACAGGTCAGACTGTTGCTGATTTGGCCGGCGATGGTAAGCAAGTCTTGCTAGCCAAGGGTGGTGCCAATGGTTTGGGTAATGTGCACTTTAAATCTAGTGTGAACCGCGCACCACGTAAATGTACAATGGGGCAAGAGGGTGAGTCCTTTGAGCTGTTTTTAGAGCTTAAAGTATTGGCTGACGTTGGCTTGCTGGGTATGCCAAATGCGGGTAAATCAACCTTTATCCGTTCGGTTTCTGCTGCAAGACCTAAAGTGGCTGATTATCCTTTTACAACATTGCAACCTAACTTAGGTGTTGTGCGCGTCGATGCTAACCGCAGTTTTGTGATTGCAGATGTGCCAGGCTTGATTGAAGGCGCTGCTGATGGTGCTGGTCTTGGTGTACGCTTTCTAAAGCATTTGGCCAGAACATCTTTATTGCTGCACTTGGTTGACCTTGCGCCACTAGATGGTGTTACTGACCCTGTTGCAGAAGCAAGAGCGATTGCAAATGAACTGAAGAAGCATGATGAGACCCTTTATGCAAAACCACGTTGGCTGGTGTTAAATAAAGTCGATATGGTTGAAGATGCTGAAGCAGTCGCAGCAGAGTTTGTTAAAGCGTTTGATTGGGATGGGCCTGTATTTACCATTTCTGCCATTAATGGAAATGGGTGTAAGCAACTCACCTATGCCATCATGGAGCATATGGATGCAATCAAATTGCAGGAAGAGGAAGCACAAAAACAAAATGAGCCAGTCACTACTCCAGAATAGTAAAGATTTTGTCGTGAAGGTGGGGTCTAGCTTGGTCACCAAGGATGGTGAGGGGCTGGATCACGCTGCGATTAAGGCATGGGCTGCGCAAATTAGCACCTTGGTGAAACAAGGGCAGCAGATTATATTGGTTTCTAGTGGAGCAGTTGCTGAAGGGATGCAACGCTTAGGTTGGGATAAGCGGCCTGTCGAAGTGCATGAACTGCAAGCCGCCGCTGCTGTTGGTCAAATGGGCTTGATACAAACCTATGAACGTTGCTTTGCTGAGCATGGACTACATACGGCACAAGTATTGCTGACCCATGAAGATTTAGTCGATCGAAAACGCTATTTAAACGCGAAAATTACGCTTAAAACGTTGCTAGATTTAAAAGTAATTCCAATTATCAATGAAAATGATACCGTTGTGACCGATGAGATTAAATTTGGAGATAACGACACATTGGCCGCATTAGTTGCTAATTTGATGGAAGTTGATGTTTTAGTCTTGTTAACGGATCAGCAGGGTTTATTTACCGCGGATCCACGTAAAGATTCAAATGCGGCATTTATTAACTTTGAGACAGCAGGCAATCCAGTACTGGAAGAAATGGCGTCAGGCGCGGGCTCTAGTATCGGAACAGGTGGCATGCTCACCAAAATTTTAGCGGCAAAACGTGCGGCACATGCGGGCGTGCATACCATAATTGCATCTGGTTTGGAAAAGGATGTATTGTTACGTTTAAGTGCGGGTGAGGCCATTGGTACGCATCTGCAATCAACCAAAACTAAAATGGTAGCAAAGAAGCAATGGCTAGCAGACCATCTACGTACAGATGGTAAGCTGGTGTTGGATCCTGGTGCGATAAATGCATTACAATCCGATGGAAAAAGTTTACTGGCGATTGGTGTGAAAAAGGTGTTAGGTAGCTTTGAGCGTGGGGATGTGGTGGCTTGCATAGACCTTGCAGGCAACGAGTTAGCACGGGGCATTGTTAATTATAATGCACAAGAAACAAATCGGATTAAGGGTCACGCGAGCCAGAACATCGGGGAAATATTAGGTTATGTTGATGAGCCAGAGTTGATTCATCGAGACAACTTGGTTTTAATATAAAAGAATGATTAGGAAGTGATATGGATAAAAAACAACCATTAGTCGTCATTATTATGGGTTCTAATAGTGATTGGCCTACAATGAAACATGCGGCACAAGTGCTGGCAGATTTTGGCATCGCTTACGATGCTGAAGTTGTTTCTGCACACCGTACGCCAGATATGATGATGCGGTTTGCAGCAGAAGCAGTAGGTAAAGGCTATCAAGCCATTATTGCTGGCGCTGGCGGTGCGGCCCATTTACCAGGGATGGTTGCAGCAAAAACAATCTTGCCAGTGTTAGGCGTGCCGGTGGCATCGAAGCACTTACAAGGGCATGACTCTTTGCTATCGATTGTGCAAATGCCAAAAGGTATTCCAGTGGCTACTTTTGCGATAGGTGATGCAGGCGCGGAGAATGCGGCGCTATTTGCGGTTGCATTATTGGCAAACCAAGATGCGGCACTGGCTGATAAATTGACGGCATTCCGTCAACAGCAGGTTGCAAAAGTTGAAGCAATGGAATTGAGTGAGAAGCCATGAAAGAGAAAGTGATTCCTGCACCAGCAATGTTGGGTATGTTAGGTGGCGGTCAATTAGGCCGTTTCTTTGTGATTGCAGCCCATGAAATGGGTTATCAAGTCACTGTTTTAGATCCAGGTTCAAACAGTCCAGCAGGCAAGATTGCAGATGTCCATATCTGCGCGAACTATGATGATCCTGCTGCATTGGCTGAAATGGCTAAAACCTGTGCAGCGATTACAACTGAATTTGAAAATGTACCTGCTGCAACGCTAGAAACGTTAGCGCAGTGTGTGACGGTAAGGCCTTCAGCCGCCAGTGTTTCCATTGCACAGCATCGTGTGCTCGAGAAAAACTTTATTAGAGAGGCGGGCTTACCTGTTGCGCCATTTGCGGCGATTGAAAAAGCCGAAGATATGCCAGCCGATGACAGCCCTCTTTATCCTGCTATTTTGAAAGTGGCGCGATTCGGTTACGACGGCAAAGGGCAAGCGCGCGTCAAAACTAGAAGAGAAGCTATTGCTGCATTTGATGATTTCAAGCAAGAAGGCTGTGTGCTTGAGCAAATGATAGCATTAGATTTAGAGGTGTCTGTCGTTTTAGTGCGTGATGCTCAAGGGGTGGTGGTGAGCTTCCCAACGGTAGAAAACCAACATTTGAACGGAATTTTAGATATTAGTATTGCCCCGGCAAGGTGTTCTGATGTGATGAAAGCGCGCGCACAAGGCTTGGCTGAGAAGCTGGCTACTGCATTAGATTATGTCGGCGTACTCGCGGTAGAGTTTTTCTTAGTGGGTAATGACATTCTGGTAAATGAAATTGCACCACGCCCGCATAACTCAGGGCATTACACGATTGATGCTTGTGTGAGTAATCAATTTGAGCAGCAAGTACGCGCATTGGTTGGTTTGCCTGTTGGTAGCACCGGAATACATAGTAAAGCGGTGATGGTGAATGTGCTTGGTGATAGCTGGGTAGATGGCGTTGAGCCTGATTGGCAAAAAGCATTTGCACACAACAACCTCAAGTTACACCTATATGGTAAGCCAGAAGCACGTAAAGGCCGCAAGATGGGCCACTTTACTGTGATTGATAAAGATGCTAAGGCTGCGTTGAATGCTGCGTTGATCGCGCGCGCTGAGCTGAATATTGGCTTGTAGAAGAGGTGGCTTTCTGACTTGGAAGTGACAAGTAATAAAAAAGCCTCGCATTGCGAGGCTTTTTTGTAAGCAGAGTTTGATGGGCTAGCGGATTACTCAGCTGCTTTAGGTTTTGCTGCCTTCTTAGCTGCTG
>JAPKBG010000012.1 GCA_028823485.1 Methylophilaceae bacterium
CTCCACTGGCTTTGTCGATTGCGTCTTATTTATTTAAGTCAGACAGTGCTGAAAGCAATGGCTGCGACGCATCTTCGTGACATTGTGGATTTTTTTTAGTAGCATTTTTTCATGTCAACTTCTTGTCCTTGCGAAAGTGGAAAGACTTACCAAGATTGCTGCGAGCCTTACCACCAAGGTGCGCCGACTGCTAATGCAGAAACACTAATGCGTTCACGTTATAGCGCCTACGTCTTGGGCTTAGAACCTTACTTGTTAGCCACTTGGCATCCTGATACACGACCTGCCGCACTCAAGCTGAATGAAGATGACGCAACCAAATGGCTAGGCTTAAGCATTAAACGCTTTGAAAAGACAAGTCAAACAAAAGCCATTGTTGAGTTTGTGGCGTGTTACAAGGCTGGCGGTCATAAGGCTGAACGATTACATGAAGTCAGCCAATTTGTATTGACCGACCGCTGGTATTATATATCAGGTGAAATTGAGTAACAACCACTTGGAAACAGCAAAGTAATACAGAAGCCATAAGGTTTCATGATATGCGCAGCGATGCTACCACCATGCACTTCTACTTGACTGCCAAATATCCCAAGGAATTGACCTATCAGATGCGCAAAAAGATTAGATATTTACCTTAACGCATGCCGAAATGCTAAAAAAACGCGCACTAAAGAAAGCACGTTGTAAACTCCGCTCGACTAAAGGGAAAGTATCAAAACCTTTCCACCAAAATGGTTCACAGTCAGTGACGATGTAATCATCGTGCGGGTTGTAACAAAAAAGGCCACGTGATGTGGCCTTTTTTTCTATTCAAACCTCAGATTTAAACAGCTTCGAATGCTTCACATAATTGGCTTAATAGTTGGCCAAATAATGGCAACACTTCCTCTTTAGGGTGTGGGCTCTCGTCATCAGTACCTGCAATCACAAAGCTCACCGTCAATTTATCTAAGTTTTCACGGAACTCACGCCAATGCTCAACATCTGCATCGCTAATGAGTTTTACTTTATTTAAGCCTGTATTGACAATTTCAATCATTTGTTCATCAGGAATCCCTGAGAATAAGGTCTTCGCGATGGTTATTTGAGCTGACTGATAGTCAGGCTTTATTTCTTCAGCCGCTAATGGCGTAGTTAAGAAAGCAAATGTGAGTAAGCCATAGGCTTGATATACACTTAACATGTCAAAGTCTTCAGTTAGCTCAGCTTTGGGATCACGCTCTGCTGCTGAAATGGCATTAAACGTAATGTAGCTAGCCAAATAGTAGGCCGCATCTAACGCATCATAATCCGCCAAATCGGTACTTGGCTTTGCGCCATCCGCGTGAACTTCCGCTAAACAAATACCATGTAATAATTTCAATCGTTGTGAGTACTTTAGCTCTTCCATTCGTTCGCTTTCAATATCTATTGTTTGTTTATGTAAGCTTTAGTATTGCGCCGTTAACTATTCAGTTCTGGCAATGCTTCAAGTTCTTCATGCACAACTAACCAGCGCTCTTCTGCTTCCTCGATGCTTAACGTTAACGCAGATTGCAGTTTTAATAAAGCTTGCAGCTCTGTTTTATCATCACCTTCATACAATGTAGTGTCATTTAAGCGTTCATCACACGTCGCTTTTTCTAACTGCCAAGCTGCAATATCCCGTTCTAGCTTATCTGACTCTTTAATCAGTGGTCTACGTGCTGCGGATCTAGTCTGTCGATCTAGTTTATTCTGCGCATAACTGTTTTTCTTTTCAGCCACTGGTGCCTCGATAGCTGCAGCCGCTTTTGCTTGGGTGCGTTGCTCTGCCACCCATGTCGCATAATCATCTAAATCACCATCAAAGATGCTAGCCACACCATTAGCGACCAATAAGAATTGGTCACAAGTCGTGCGCAGCAAGGATCGGTCATGGGAGATCAAAATCACACCGCCTTCAAACGCTTGCAAAGCCAAGGTCAACGCATGGCGCATTTCCAAATCAAGGTGGTTGGTTGGCTCATCAAGTAATAACAAGCTTGGCCGCGTCCAAATCAATAAAGCCAACGCTAAACGCGACTTTTCACCGCCAGAAAACTTTTCACAAGCTGACCTGGCCATGTCTCCACGAAAATCAAAACCGCCGAGGTAATTCAGCAACTCTTGCTCTGTCGCACTACTATCCTGCCGCTGCATATGTTGCAATGGCGACTCTTCTGCACGTAATTGCTCTAATTGGTGCTGCGCAAAGTAACCGATATTAAGGTCTTTGCCCAGTATGCGTTTACCCGTAATGCTTTTCAGCTCGCCCGCTAGCAATTTTATCAATGTGGTTTTACCCGCACCATTTGGCCCAAGCAAGCCAATACGCTCTTTTGGGCGCACCGTGAGTGAGACATTGCTTAAAATCGGCTTATCCGCATAACCAACATCAACATCACTAATCGCCATCAATGGCTCTGGTGCACTAGAAGGCGCTCTAAAACTGAAGTTAAATTGTGTATCAACATGCGCAGCGCTGATCAGCTCCATGCGCTCTAAGGCTTTAATACGACTTTGCGCTTGCTTGGCTTTGGTGGCTTTGGCTTTAAAGCGATCAATATAGCTATGTAAATGGGCAACCTTGCGCTGTTGCTTTTCATGCATGGCTTGTTGTAACACCAGCTTCTCTGAACGTTGGCGCTCAAAATCACTATAACCGCCTTTATATAAGGTCAACGTTTGGTGTTCGATATGCGTAATGTGATTCACAATCGCATCTAAAAACTCTCTATCGTGAGAGATGAGTAACAGCGTCCCTTGGTAACTTTTCAGCCAGTTTTCTAGCCAAAACACAGCTTCCAAATCCAAGTGATTGGTCGGTTCATCCAGCAAGAGCAAGTCAGAGCGGCACATCAAAGCACGTGCTAAATTTAAACGAACACGCCATCCACCAGAGAAAGATGACACCGTATTTTCTAACTCTACTTGGCTAAAGCCTAAGCCATCTAATAAGCCAGCTGCACGAGACTTTGCCGAATAGCCTTCAATTTCAGATAAACGTCCATGTAATTCAGCGATGCGCTCGCCTTTGGCATTAGCTTCCGCCACGACCAAATCTTGTTCAATTTGACTAAGTTCTTCATCACCCTCTAATACAAACTGTAAGGCGGAGATACTCAATGCTGGCGTTTCTTGTGCTACATGGCCAACCACCCAACTAGATGGAATTTCTAAATCGCCTTTATCTGCCTCGAGTTCGCCACGCAACATCGCAAACAAGCTTGATTTACCCGCGCCATTCGCACCTGTCAACCCGACCTTATGACTTGGATGCAACTGCAATGAAGCACCCTCAATCAACACTTTAATGCCTCGTACGATGGTTATATTTTTAAACTGAATCAAAACGTTATTGTCGACCAAATCCGATAAAAGGCGTTATTCTAAAGCAATCTTAAGCTTTACTTAAAAAGAGTTTCTATAAAATAGTATCGTTAAGCGGTGAAAAAAGGGTTAAACCAAGAGAAGTTGGCACTTATTCACAAATTTATTGTCCATAATCAAGTAAAATCATAGTACTAATAATAGTGAATAATATAGACGTGCCTGACCACAATACTGAACAACAATTATCGCCATGCTAATAATCAAAAAAACCTTTCGCTGGTTTATTTACGTCATTCTGGCAATTTTGGCACTGATGATCATTGCAGCAGCCATCATCCGCTTCGCAGTATTCCCCAATATCAATCATTACAAAAGTGATATAGCCGCCATTATTACTGAAAAAATCGGCCTCAAAACTACCGTTGGGAATATTATTACAGGCTGGGATGGGCTTTCTCCAAAAGTCCTTATTCGTCAAATCGATATTTATGACAAAGAAAACCAACCGGCTTTACACCTTGAAAATGTCAATGGGACGTTTTCATGGCTCAGTATCCCAATGATGCGCCCACATTTGTCATATCTCGATGTTAAGAACCCTAAATTAATCGTACATCGAAAAGAAAACGGTAGCATTTATATTGCCGGCATTCCAATGGCTGGAGAAGGAGAGCCTGATTTTGCGAATTGGCTATTAAGTCAAGCAAATATCAACATCAAGAATGCAGCCATTGTTTGGCAAGATGATTTGAGGAAGGCGCCTGCTTTATCGTTAGATAAAGTCAATTTCAACCTGAAAAATTCTGCTTGGCGTAAAATATTTGGGCAACATTTCTTTAGCTTAATGGCCTTGCCTTCAACAGGCACGACCTCTCCAATCATTATTAATGGTCACTTTTTTGGCCGAGATGTGAGCAATATAGACACGTGGCATGGCGAGCTCAACCTCAATACTAACGAGATTGACTTAACCGCATGGAAAGCATGGTTTGACTACCCCATAGACTTGCAAAGTGGCGCAGGTAAAACAATTGTGAGCCTCACCTTCTCCGATAAAAAAATTGACAAACTCAAAGCGGATGTTAGCCTCAATAACCTTTCGATTAGGTCTACTACGTCGAAAGCATTATTGAATGCGAAGTTACTGGCTGGATTGTTGACTTGGGAAAAAACAAAGAAAGCAACAACTATTACTGGCCAGAATATCAAACTTGATGCTGAAAATAATTTTCACATTAACAATGGTTCAGGGTTTGTTTCTCGGTCGATTAAGAACAATAAACCATGGGTTAATGCTTCACTAAAACTAGATACATTTGACTTAAGCTATTTAAGCCAATTACAAAAAGTAATCCAGTTACCAACACAGGTCAGCCAACCGTTAAAGGCGCTGAACCCACAAGGCAGACTTAGCGACATCAATATTAGATTACAAGGCAATCCTGAGAATCCAAGCCACTATGCAATTAAGAGCACATTTAAATCATTAAGCATGAATCCTTATCTCAATATACCAGGATTCAATAACCTCAGTGGTGAAGTGGAGGCCAATGAAGATAGTGGCACCTTGCAATTATCTTCATCTAATGCCTATGTAAATATAAAGGATGTTCTACGCTGGCCAATTCCATTAACAACGCTTAATGGAAAGGTCTCATGGCATAAAAATAAAGGTAAGCTGAAAATTGTTGCCAATGATATTGTGCTCGCTAACCCACATCTTAACGGAACGTTGAACGCAATCTATGACATGAACGGAGCTAAGGGTGGCTACCTCTACTTAAATGGCAAGTTTGAAAATGGCGATGCTAAATTTGCACCCTTCTATTACCCCCTGATTATAGGTGAGGAAACCATTGGCTGGCTAGACACATCAATTATCTCTGGCAAAGCGAACAATGTACAGTTAACCGTTAAAGGAAGCATTGATGATTTTCCTTACGTTGATAAAGCCAATAAACCAGACCCATCACTTGGCACGTTTAGATTCTCAGCAAGAATAGACGATGCAGTCTTAGAGTATGGCAATAGCTGGCCAAGAATAGAGGGATTAGGATTGAACATGCTATTTGAAGGCAATAGTATGATGCTAGATGCTGACAAAGGCACAACCTCTGGTATTAATATCATCAGAGCAAAAGCAATGATTCCAGAACTCAGTACTTATGGCGTAGATGCACAAGTGTTAAATATTGATGGTATAGCCGAAGGGCCTGTTACTAAAGGAATTACATTCATCAATACTAGCCCAGTACAAAAAGTAACACTAGGATTCACTGATGATGTAAAAACAGCGGGTATTGGCAAGCTCAACATCAATCTAAGTCTACCGCTGAATGAAATAGAAGCATCAAGATTCAAAGGTGAATACACCATTAATAATGGCGTAATGTATGCCAACGAACGAATGGGGCTACCAAAAATTACCAATATTAATGGAAAACTCAACTTTGATGAGTTAGGTATTAATGCAAAAGTTATTAATGCCTCAATCTTAGGTGGTCCAGCGTCGTTTCATTTACAAACGACTGGTGATCAAACCATTAGCATTAATGCTAATGGTGCTGCTACTGGAGCAGGCATTAAACAATTCACGTCCAACCCTATCACTGAAGCCATGACTGGCAGCACAAACTGGACCGCAGATATTGCAATTAAAAAACCAGTCATAAACCTTAGCATTAAGTCCAGCTTAAAAGGGCTAGCAATCAATCTACCTGCCCCACTAGGTAAAACCAGTGAACAAGAGGCTAACTTAACCGCTGTAAAAAAACAGACTGTCAAAAATCAAGATCGTTTTGACATTAGCTATAGTGATATTGCTTCAGCCATTATTTTGCGTCATGAAAAAAATGGTGATTTAGCCTTTGATCGTGGTGATATTGGCATCAATATTCCAGCAAAAATGCCCACAATGCCTGGTCTAGCTTTACGTGGAAAATTTGACTATCTCAATGCTGATGAATGGCTAACATTGACTAACAATCCCAAACGAACAAGTAATACCGCTTCTGGCATAAAACTGAGTAATGCCAACCTTTCCATTCAACAATTGGATATTTTCAATCGCAGTTTAAACACACTGAAAATAAACGCTATCCCAAGTGATGACCATTTGCGTATGCGACTCACCAGTCGAGAGGTTGATGGTGATATTGAGTGGAGAGGTCCGTCGAAAAGGGAAGAAACTGGCGAAATAATTGCTAGATTATCAAAGCTCCACATCCTAGCAGGCAAGGGTAATGAGAGCACGGAGGTCGCTGATGAAGACATTGAAAAATTAGACACTAAATACCCTGCCTTAGACATTCAAGTTGATGATTTTAAACTCGGCAAAAAAGCACTTGGTAAGCTTGAACTCACCGCACATGAAACCAAGAACGACTGGGTGATTGAGCAGCTTAAAATTAGCAACCCAGATAGCATCTTATTGGCTGAAGGTCGTTGGCATAATTGGACCAGAAACCCTAACACCAATCTAATCTTTTCATTAACGGCCAACGATGTTGGCAACACTTTAAAACGTTTTGGCCAGGCCGATGTAATTAAAGGTGGTATCGCATTGATAGCTGGGGAATTGAATTGGCCTGGCAGTCCACATCAGTTTAATACCAAAGAGCTACATGCGAAATTTAGGTTAGGCGTGTCTAAAGGACAAGTGATTAAGGTAAAGCCTGGAGTTGGCAGACTATTTGGTTTACTCACTTTACAAAGCCTGCCAAGACGCTTAACCTTAGACTTTAAAGATTTATTTAGCGAAGGTTTCGCCTTCGATGAAATTAGTGGTGCCGTCACGATCAACAGTGGTGTTATTCATAGCGATGATTTCTTTATGACAGGTCCTGCAGCGGAAACTGAAATTAAAGGTGATATTGACTTAAATAAAGAAACGCAGCATTTAAATGTAAAAGTGGTTCCACATATCAGTGATAGCCTATCTTTAGCAGCACTTGCTGGAGGCCCAGTCGCTGGTGTAGCCGCTTTCGTTGCTCAGAAATTACTAAAAGATCCACTGAATAAAATCGCACAAAGTAGATACGTGATTACTGGCACGTGGGACAATCCTATCGAAGCAGAAGCAGAAGCAGAAGCAGAAAAGAAAGATAGTGAGCCGACTAATTCCCTTTTAAACGCACAATAAACTGAATATGATAGAAAAAAAGAAAAGAAAAGAAAACAATACAATTAAAGTGGCTGGTATACAGATGGCCTCTAGCCCTAGTGTTACTTCCAATTTAATAGAAGCTGAAAGGCTGATTAAAATGGCAGTTGAAGCAGGTGCCAAATTGGTTGTATTACCAGAGCACTTTGCCATAATGGGCATTCATGACAGTGATAAAGTCAAAGTCAGAGAAGATGAAGGCGATGGCCCTATTCAGCGCTTCTTATCAAAAATCGCAAAGAAACACAAAATATGGTTGATTGGTGGTACGATTCCTTTAGTCAGCAACTCAGTTAAGAAAGTGCGCAATAGTTGCCTTGTTTACAATGATAAAGGCAAGCAAATGGCACGCTATGACAAGATACATTTGTTTGGATTAGATTTGGCCACCGAACAATATCATGAGAAAAAAACCATTGAAGCTGGCAATGAAGTCGTCGTCGTCGATACCCCGTATGGGAAAATTGGCTTGTCAGCATGTTATGATTTACGCTTCCCTGAGCTGTACCGTGCGATGGGAGAAGTCGATATGATTGTCGTACCTTCTGCTTTCACTGAAACAACGGGTAAAGCGCACTGGGAAACCTTAGTCCGTGCACGTGCCATTGAGAATTTATGCTATGTCATTGCGCCTGCACAAGGTGGTTACCACCTATCTGGTAGAGAAACCCATGGCAACAGCATGATTGTTGACCCTTGGGGTGTCGTACTAGACCATTTACCACGCGGCTCTGGCATTGTCATTGCTAACATTAATACGCATTACCAAGCTAGCTTACGTAAGAGCTTGCCTGCGCTGAAACATAAAACCATTCAATCACTTTAAAGCATCAACTAACATGAAATTAGAACAACCGATTATCAAACAAGCACAACATCTCGATACGGCGACAGCAGCATTGCTAGCGCCATCAGGGCTTGATACACAAGCTATCCAAGGCGTACTCAGCAGCATCATGTCGTATCAAGTTGACTATGCTGATTTGTATTTTCAATACAGCAGAAGTGAGTCCTGGGGCTTAGAAGAGGGACAAGTAAAGTCGGGTGCTTTTACGATTGACCAGGGTGTTGGTGTGCGCGCTGTGAGTGGTGAAAAAACCGCTTTTGCTTACTCGGATGAAATAAACCTACCGGCGTTACAAGAAGCTGCAATAGCAACCAAAGCAATTGCAGCCATTGGCAGCGACCAAACAGCGCGTAGAATCATTACGCCAGAAGCAAAGTCGCTTTATTTGCCAAACGACCCAATTGCATCACTTTCAGCAGATGCAAAAGTAAAGCTGCTTGAACGCCTAGAGCAATTCGCAAAACAAAAAGACCCTCGCATTACGCAAGTCATGGCTTCTATCGGTGGTGAATATGAAGTGGTGATGGTGGCGCGTAGTGATGGTGTAATGGCGGCTGATGTACGCCCGCTTGTTCGCGTTTCCATTCAAGTCATTGCAGAACAAAATGGTCGCCGTGAACAGGGCTCATCTGGCGGCGGCGGTCGATTTGATTATAGCTACTTCACCGATGCGGTATTGCAAGACTATGCAGAAAAAGCGGTACACCAAGCGATTGTCAATCTAGGTGCACGCCCTGCTCCAGCAGGTAATATGACCGTGGTACTCGGCTCGGGCTGGCCAGGTATTCTACTCCACGAGGCAATTGGTCACGGGCTAGAAGGCGACTTTAACCGCAAAGGCAGCTCTGCATTCTCAGGCATGATAGGTGAAAAAGTTGCGGCCAAAGGTATTACCATCGTTGATGACGGGACCATAGCAGATAGACGCGGCTCTCTCAGCATGGATGATGAAGGTAACCCAACCCAGAATACGGTATTGATTGAAGATGGTATTTTACGTAGCTATATTCAAGACACATTAAATGCACGGCTAATGAATATGCCGCTCACTGGTAATGGTCGTCGTGAAAGCTATGCACACACGCCGATGCCTCGCATGACGAACACCTACATGCTTAATGGTGATAAAGAACCAGAAGAAATTATTAAGTCAGTTAAAAAAGGTTTGTACGCAGCAAATTTTGGTGGTGGCCAAGTCGATATTACTAGTGGTAAATTCGTTTTCAGTGCAGCTGAAGCCTATATGATTGAAGATGGGAAAATCACCTACCCGGTAAAAGGTGCAACACTGATCGGCAATGGCCCTGATGTGTTAACCCGCGTCAGCATGATCGGTAATGATATGGCACTGGATAGCGGTGTTGGTACTTGTGGAAAAGAAGGTCAAAGTGTACCAGTTGGCGTTGGTCAACCAACCCTTAAAATTGATGGCTTGACAGTAGGCGGTACGATTTAATATTATAGGATAAACGGGGTCAAAAACCTCAATGACTCTGCGCGCTTTTACTTTACAAAAGGAGTGCTACCATAGCTAGTAGCCGCACAAAAAAACCCATAACAAAATCGTCTGTTAAAAAAACAACCCCCGCGAAAAAGCCAGGAGATTAAAAATCTGCGCCAAAAAAACCTGTCGCAAAAAAACCAGTACAGCCAAAAAGCGTAAAATTAGCGCTGAAGAGCGTTATAAAATGGTTGAAATCTCCGCCTATTACGTTGCAGAACACAATAATTTCCAAGGTAATGCAATCGACTTTTGGGTTACTGCCGAAGCTGGGGTGAGTAAACAAATTGATTAGTTAAACACCAACTAATTACAATAAAAAAGGGTGCTAAGCACCCTTTTTTTATTCCTTACGGATATTTAGAGAGATTATTACTTCAAAACTCTATTTTTGTAATCATTAGTCCGGGTATCAATTTCAATCTTATCGCCTTGCGCGACAAACAAAGGCACTGGCACTTCATGGCCTGTCGCTATTTTAGCTGACTTCATCACTTTACCTGATGTATCACCTTTAATCGCAGGCTCGGTGTATGTCACTTCACGCACAACCGTTGTTGGCATTTCCACAGCAATTGGCTTGCCCTCGTAGAATCGAATATCACAAACCATGCCATCTTCCAAGTATGGTAATGCGTCATCCATAAATTCAACATCAACATTATATTGGTTGTATTCCTCATCCATAAACACATAGCTAGGATCTGCAAAGTAAGAATAAGTCACTTCTTTTCGCTCTAACCCCACCACGTCAAATTTATCGGTCGCATTATATACATTTTCACTCGGCGCTTCAGTCAGTAAGTTTTTAAACTTAGCTTTCACCACCGCACCGCTACGGCCAGATTTATTATATTCTGATTTCAGTAATACCAATGGTTCTCCATCAACCATCACAACATTACCAACACGGAGTTCTTGAGCTGTTTTCATAGTTTCAATACCAAATTAAATGAGTGTTTATTTTAGCCAGAATTATACGCTAGTTTGCTTAACTCACGCAAAATTCCACTAGCTTAGTCACCAAATCATCTTGCTGAATCAAGTGATTGGATTGCTGCTGCGTATGAGCTGATATGGCATCGAGTTTACTCAGATAGTCTTGCCAAACATCATGATGAAAGACTTGCGTTGACCATAACTCATGTAATTTTGTTAGCGTATGATCAATATCAGGATGGTCATAGAAATTATCTAAGAAAGCATTCAACTTCAATAAATGGGCGTTATCTTCTTGCCAATATGGTTGCCAAACAAAGGGCTTACCAGACCATACCGCCCTCACCCAGCTGTCTTCACCACGTACAAAGTTAATATCACATGCCCACAACAATACATCGTAATCTTCTTGGCTTAAAAATGGCAGTATATGCAGCGTTAAATTGCCAGTTTGTATTGCATCACCCACTGCCAAATCATGCTGATCAAGCAAAGGGGTTGGCAAATGTTGATTGAAGGGCATAAAAACACTAGCTTGCCGATCACCATCGACCAAGGACTGCAAAAATGCATTAACTGGTGCATTTTCATAAGAAAATAAAGAGATATTCAAATCATCAACACGGTGATTGATCTGCAAACTATTCCAGAAATTAAGTTGTTGCGGCGCATTAGCCTGCTGAAAATTACTGCGACGTGTCATTAAATCTTGCTCACGTAACAAGCCGCCTGTTTGCTCAATAAAGCCAGGAAAGTAGAAGTGGCGTGTAAACCCCGTTTCACGGTGTAGCCCATTAAGGGCATGAAACTCCTGCACCCAGGATTCAGCCGACAAATAGTCGACATTCACCCAAACGGTCTTAGTAGTCATCTGCTTTAAATAAGCATCAGGTAAGCCACATGCAAAGGTTTCAAGCACCACATCTGCAGCATGCGAAAATGACGTCGCACCACCCCATCGAACAACCGTCACACCCTCATAGGTTTGCTCTGCCGCATTGCTAACTCCCGTTAGTATTTTTGTCGCATCAGACAAGTCATCAACAAATAATCGAACAGATAAACCATGCTCATGATGCAATTGCTTAGCTAAGCGCCAGCACACGCCAATGTCGCCGAAGTTGTCGACTATTTTACAAAAGATATCCCAAGATTGTTTTAGTTCAACCATCAGTAACTTTTCTTCATTCTCTTACGCACTAATCATGCGACATTTTATGCGGTTTTCTCACATTAAACTCAGTGATTGGCTTTTCACCAGCAGTAGGAGCTGCTTGATGTTCAATGGGCAAACCTTCACTATTATCTAACGCATAGGCTACCGTGCCTTTAGGGAAGGCATAATGACCTGGGTCAGTATAGTCGTTTTTTGCCATGTCTTTACGCACTTTGAGTGTCGTAAACATACCTCCCATTTCAACGGGACCAAATTGCCCTTTTCCCGCCATCATCGGCAAGGTGTTTTCAGGTAATGGCATATCCATCATCTCAGCCATATCACTCATTTCAGACATCCCTGTTTTACCCATCGGCATATAGTCTGGTACTAACTTAGAAAATGCTTTCGCAATCCCTTGTTGACTCACACCTAACATATTCGGAAAATCATGCCCCATCGCATTCATTGTGTGATGCGATTTATGACAGTGAAATGCCCAATCACCCAGTTCATCCGCAACAAACTCAATCGCGCGCATTTGACCTACAGCAATATCCGTCGTCACTTCAGGCCACCGTGCAGTCTTCGGCACCCACCCGCCATCCGTCCCCGTGACTTCAAACTCATGCCCATGGATATGAATGGGGTGATTAGTCATCGTTAAGTTTCCAACTCTCACACGTACTTTTTCGCCTTGCTTGGCAACGATTGGCGAAGTGCCTGGGAATGCGCGACTGTTAAATGTCCATAAGTTGAAATTCAGCATTGTATTGGTTTTGGGCAAATAGCTACCTGGTTCAATATCATAGGCGTTTAGTAAAAACACATAATCTCTATCTACTTTATGCATATTCATATTTTTAGGATGTGTAATCCAAGAGCCCATCATCCCCATCGCCATTTGCAACATCTCATCAGCATGTGGATGGTACATAAACGTTCCAGCCCGTCTTGCCTCAAATTCATACACGTAAGTTTTACCCGGCTCAATCGCAGCTTGCGTTAAGCCACTCACACCATCCATACCATTAGGCAAACGTTGTCCATGCCAATGTACACTCGTTTTTTCTGGCAGTTTATTAGTCACAAAAATACGCACTTGGTCGCCTTCGACTACCTCTATCGTTGGGCCTGGGCTTTGTCCGTTATAGCCCCATAGATTAGCAACCATGCCCGGTGCAATTTCACGTTTGACTGGTTCAGCCACCAAATGAAACTCTTTGACATTCTTGTTCATGCGCCAAGGCAAGCTCCAGCCATTTAGCGTGGCTACTGGCTGATAAGGACGTCCTGTATTAGGCATCAACAAAGGTTGCGTATCGGCATTTCCCATCATCACAGGTTCAGGAATACCCGCTAATAAGGTTTTATCTACAGCGCTTAGCGCAACACCGGCTGCTGCAAATTGTAAAAACTTTCTGCGGTTCATCATAGTACACTTCCTTCGCTATCTAATGGGGAACCGACTAAAGCCATCTCTAAATCGCTCTCTGCTAACCAAAAAACACGTAATGCTTCTATATAGTCATTCACAGCTGCCACCTGCTCTCTCGCAGCGACCATCAATGCAAATGGGCTCATCAACATGCTGTTGTATTGCAGTAAGCTCTCTTGCAGCATCGATTTTCGTAGTGGCACCACTTCATCACGATAGCGCTGCGCAATATTAAAGCTAGTCATGTATTGACTGTATTGCGCCCGCACTTCTGAAGCAGCTAAGATTGCTTGATTATTGGCCTGATGCAATCTTTGCATATACATGGCCTCCGCACGTTTCACTTTGGCCGTTCCCCAATCAAATAGTGGCAACTCAAACCGCAGTTCCAAGCCTTTTTTAACCGGGTCTCCGCGCCGACCTTCCAGCACGCTGGCTGGGCCAATTTCTAAAACATCAATCAAACGCGTTGTTTTGCTTAAACCAAGCCGTTTAGCCAACGCCTCCACCTGTAAGCGTGTTTGTTCTAGGTCTAAACGCTTGGAAAAATCAGCTCGATTGACTGTTTTTAGATTGTCTTCAGCATCAGGCAAATCCATCATCCGTGCTGGCAGTTTAAAATCAGCCGGATGCTTTAGACCCAGCAATGCTGTCAGCGCTTCTTCCGCTTGAATACAGGCATTTTCTGCATGACTTAATGCCAGTGCTGATTCCATATAAAAGCCTTGTTCACGCCCTACTTCTAGCTTATTCCAGTTTCCACCTTCATGCATGCGTTTAGCCAGCTGATAAGTCGCTTCCGCCGACTCATTCACTTGCTGAAGGTAATCCACAGCCTGTTTTGCCGCTAACGCGTTAATGTAGGCATTACGTGTCTGCCTAGCCATGCTCAACACATACAACACCATGTTGTTTTGCGTTGCTTCAAAACGCTTTTTCTCAATTGCAGTCGCTTTACCCATTGTAAATAACGCCATGACATTCATGGTGATGCTTTGTTCAATAGTGTAGTCACCGCGATGTTTTGCATACAACATCGAGAAACTAGGGTTAGGTAAGCGCCCTGCCTGTACTAAATCTGCTTCAGCCAGTTGTAGTGAGTAAAAGTCAGCTTGTAGTTGTGCGTTGTTAAGTAACGCAATCTGCACAACATTTTCTATGTTTAGTGGTGGGCTTAACAAAGCCTTTACTTGCTCAGCGCTTTTTTGCTTAACTTCATTAGAGTTTGCCCACACGGGGGTTTGTTTGATATAGCGCTGTGTGGTTTTTTGTACTTCATTAAAACCACCATCTTCGCTAAATGTCGCGCAACCTGCTAGCCCCAATAGGCAGAGCAAATACAATAATGCTTTATGGTAATACGCAACGTGACGTTGCAATGGGTAAAACATGATAAACCTCCAATATAATTAAACAAACTACGGACGAATTCGTCCTATGTGTTTAACTGAATATCGGTGGTCGAAAGGCAGGTGTATCGTTGATGGATTTAAAAACAACATCAGTGGATAGCGGCGCTGTCGATGTTAATGCTGTTATCGCCAATCCAAGCGCCGTATCAAAACTGGCCATTGAAGTCGCCATCATACAAAAACCACAAGCAATACATTGATGTATTTTTTCACTTTTCTGGTTGCCAATATTATCGTGGCAAGACGCCGAATCGGCTTGCTGCGTCTGTTGACCCTGCAACGTCATTTGCAAGCTCATTGCACCCGCCGTCACCATAAACACGGGTAACCAAGCCATCAATAAAATGCAAATCAACTTCTTCATAAACAATAGGATAATCTGCCACCCACTTAAGTTCAACCATTACTTACACTTAACCTTAAATCTAAGTAATACGCTATCGGCTTGCTCATCATTACCGTTGCCTTTATCCTACTATTGAAAAGTGCCTCAACACCCCAATATAAAAGCTAATCCCTTAAGTCATGGAGTCCGCGATGTCAGTAGAAGAGAGTCAAGGTTTTATTAAAGAGTATTCCGAAGATGGCTTCTGGGATAAGTTAGTTAAGTTTGCAAAAACGGCTGGTGAAGACGTAATTGAAAAAGCACTTTGGCTCTATTATGCTGCCGAAAACCCCAAAACACCAACATGGGCTAAAACGGTCATTTATGGTGCTTTAGGTTACTTTATTTTCCCTGTTGATGCCATTCCAGATATTGCACCGATGGTCGGCTACGCGGACGATTTAGGCGTGCTAGCATCAGCGATTGC
The DNA here is from genome assembly GCA_028823485.1 of Methylophilaceae bacterium. Classification (GTDB taxonomy): domain Bacteria; phylum Pseudomonadota; class Gammaproteobacteria; order Burkholderiales; family Methylophilaceae. The sequence goes on from JAPKBG010000012.1 coordinate 15,601, forward strand.
TGCCGTCAGCTTATATATTAATGATGATGTAAAAGCACTTGCCACACAAAAACTAAACGATTGGTTTGGCGAATCCTAGTAGCATGAACACCAAAGAAACTAAGCCTACAGACGACAGCGTAACGGATGAGATTATGTGTGAATGTACAGGCACCACACGCGGTAAGATTTTTGATTTAGTCGCACAAGGTTTAGACTTTGATGCGATTTCAAGTAAGACTGGCGTTAACACTGGTTGTGGTGGCTGTGAGTGGGAAGTAGAGTCATTTATTGAAGCACTTGAAGAGGGCAAGAAAAACTAATAAGAAAATGGGTCATATATGGTCCGCCTCGTTTTGCAAGTAAAATTTATTCGTAGCATAAAGAAATATTGCTTACATATATCCGGCCTTTAGGTGAGGTTTTATTAATCTCTGGCCCTGATGGAATCATCACGTTCACCTCATCAGATCTTCTGCTTCAAATGAGCCCCTAGCCCCGCCAGGTTCGTTGGAATTTAGATGTTATCTCTTATGGCATCACTTAAATTTTATCCACGCAATTCGTTAAAAACTTAATGTTTATCTACTGACCTTCTAATTCTTCAGGTACTTGTTACACGATAGTCTTGTTTATTCGTTAATAAAGCCCATACAACTCGTGCATTTTTATTGGCCATCGCCACTCGCCAACTTTCAGATCTTCTGGCAATGCGAAAATCAAGGGATCAGCCTGCTTTGCCTTTATAAACCTCACTTTTTCTATCACCTCCATGAGCAGCCAACTTAGTTGATCTTGAAACCAACTGACTGATCTTTTGATGGAACCCACTAGTACCATAAGCTTCGCCACGCATGGTTGCTTCTGTTATTAAGTTTTCTTCTTTAGCAATATCAAGCTTATCAAATATCTTTTGATAGTTTTTATACCGTTGCTGCAAATCATCACCCAAGCCCTTATATAACGGATGTTCGCTAATCAACTTATCTGCTCCCCCCTAAAGAATGATGGGCATAGCTTGACCATTTACAATCAGAATAAAAGGTGTCAGGTCTTGCCTTTTGCCTTTCTTATAAAAAGTACGAGGTCGAGCAGAAAGAAAGGGGCAGGTCTTGCAATCACGCACTTCTGCTTTTTTCATCACTCGACTAACCGTTCAATAATGCACATTAAATTCATCATCAACGAATATATCTTCACGTCGACCACCCCAGAAATCACATTATAAAGCGCTCCTGTATATTCCATATCTTATTGATATTGCCATACACCCAAGCTTAGATCATAAATGCTTGATTGCACGACCTGACTCTTTTTTCCTGGGAAATAAGAAAACAGCGTGACCCATGCTGGCATCAACGCTGCTTTTAATCGTACTGTTTTTATTTAAATCAATTACTTAATAAACAACATTTCACGATATTTAGGCAGTGGCCAGTCACTGTCAGATACCAATGTTTCTAGTATATCTGCAGCAGCACGTACATCATCCATTAAGCCACGGACTTCGTCAGCTAAGAACTTCATATTCTCTTCAATTGTCGCAAAGTCATGTTTTGCAATAGCAGTTTCAAGCACACCAACAGCCGTCATCATTGCATTGGCTGCGGCAGTCACCGCATCAGCAGGAGATGGTGTTAATTTAGCGCTCACTGAACCTAGCTTAGACAAGTAAGTCACTGCGGCTGGGTAAATGATGGTTGTTGCCATTTCAACAGTTAGCTTAGCCTCAACTTCAAGTGCTAACACGTATTGCTCAGAATACACTTCAAAACGACTCTCTAATTCAGCTGGTGTTAATACGCCAGTGCTAGAGAATAACTCAATCACTTCAGGTGCTTTAAATGCTGGCAATGCATCTGCAGTCGTTGGAATGTTTTTCAAACCACGCTCTTTAACAGCCATTTCATGCCACTCAGTAGAGTAGCCATCGCCGCCAAATATTGCATTACCGTGTAATTCCATCAACTCTTTTAACACAGAGAATACAGCTACCTGTGTTTTAGCACCGCCATCTAGCTCAGCTTTAAGTTTGTCAGCAATCCAGTTTAATGAATCAGCTAACATCGTGTTCATCGCCACTAAAGGACCAGAAACAGATTGTGATGAACCAACCGCACGGAACTCAAAACGGTTACCAGTAAACGCAAATGGTGATGTACGGTTACGATCACCTGGATCACGTGTAAAGTTTAGAATTTGTGATAAACCTAAGTCCATCTCGCCGCCGTCAGTTGGAGCATGTAATGTACCTGTTTTGATGTCATCAAATACTTTTTCTAATTGGTCACCTAAGTAAACAGATAGAATCGCAGGGGGCGCTTCATTCGCACCCAAACGATGGTCATTCGCAGCGGAAGCAATCACTGCACGTAATAAAGGACCATATTTATGCACACCACGAATCACCGCACCACAGAATAATAAGAAGTTAAGGTTTTCGTTTGGTGTTTTACCCGGATCAAGCAAGTTACCTTGTGTTGAGTTACCAACAGACCAGTTAACGTGTTTACCTGAGCCATTCACGCCTGCGAATGGTTTTTCATGTAATAAGCAAAGGAAGCCGTGCGCTTTTGCTGTATTTTTCATCACAGTCATTAATAACTGTTGATGGTCAGCCGCTACGTTAGCCGCTTCGTAATAAGGTGCAATCTCGAATTGGCCAGGAGCCACTTCGTTATGGTGTGTTTTAGCTGGAATACCAAGCTTATATAGCTTGTCTTCAAAATCTTGCATAAACACTTGAACACGCTCAGGAATCGCACCGAAGTAATGATCATCAAATTGCTGACCTTTAGGTGATGCAGCACCGAATAATGTACGGCCGGTTAACAATAAGTCAGGACGTGCATTCGCGAATCTCTCATCAACCAAAAAGTATTCTTGCTCAGCGCCACAGCTAGAGTTCAAACGAGCGACTTTTTCTTCGCCCATTAAAGACAATACTTTTTGTCCCGCGTCATTCATTGCCGCGTTAGAGCGCAATAAAGGAATCTTTTTATCTAATGCTTCACCAGTCCAAGACATAAATACACTTGGAATCGTCAATACAGCACCGTTGGCTGTTTGCATGATATACGCAGGACTCGTAGGATCCCAAGCCGTATAACCACGAGCAGCATTTGTCATACGAAGGCTACCGTTAGGGAATGATGAACCGTCTGGCTCACCTTTAATCAACAAGCTACCAGTAAACTCAGTAATAGAGCCACCGTCAGAGTTTGTAATGATAAAACCATCGTGCTTTTCAGCAGTCGCATTTGTCATTGGGTAGAAAATGTGTGAAAAGAACTTAGCGCCTTTAGTCATCGCCCAGTCTTTCATTGCCGCAGCAACCACATCAGCAGTCGCAGGATCTAATGCAGCACCTGTTTCTACTGTTTTCTTCATCGCTTTAAATGCAGATTTTGAAAGTGATTCTTCCATCTGCACTAAACCAAATACATCACTCGCCCAAATTTCCTTAAGAGGTGCTGTCATCCCTATATCAAAAGGCGCTGCCTTTGAAATTCTAGAAATCGCCTCTAGTCGTGACTCATTACCGCTCATTTATTTCCCCTATAACTATTTAATGGTAAAGATAGATTCTTTTTAGTTCTTATCAATGTTGCTATCAACATTCTCATTGAGAATCGATGCTTAAGTATTGTTAGCAATAATTGCACCAACCTATCCAAATCAAGGTTGGAACGAGATTATAGCAAGGTAAGCGTTGTGTTGCAGTGCATTTAACTCAAAGCACCATAAGAGAATTGTCCGCGATCACGCATCATCATGGTGCATGGCGCACCAATATGAATAGCAATAGTAGAAAGCAACCCGTCTAGGAGAAATAATGTCGATCAAACGCACTTTTATCTCATATGGAATATTAATGGCTGTAGGCGTCACGCTATAATCTTTTGCAATCAATAATAATGCGCCTTAAAATCAAGAGACACCTGCCAAAATAGCACTACATCCACTCGATAATAGAATCTCACTTGAACTCTCTCCCAGAAAAAGTGCGTCAACTCACTAAAATGCGATCACATTTCAAATCCATTCAGAGTATCGTCCGCTTAATTACTGAAGAACAATTTATCGAAGCTGCGACAATCGCTAAAACAAATTTAATTGGTGGTAGATTTAAGCAAAAATCATCTTCCTTCATAAACAATGATAGCTTTAAATTAATAGGGAGATTACCCTCTCATTGAGGAGTATATGAACGTACTTAAAAGATCACTTACACGTATATTGCTATGTATACAAAAGAAATTGATAAGTGCTCTAGATACTTAATGGCATTAAGAAAAACTTTTGAATTTCCTGTTAACAGCACCTCTGTTATATTTATCGGAGAAACTCCGAAAGGTCAGCCGGTTCCAAATAAAATGAAAGTAATACCCATACTCCAATTCCGGTGGGTTAAAAAACATTACTCAGAGCTTAAATACCATTTGTCTACGCTCTAGCTCGTATGGCGTAATAGCTGAACGTCTTACGGGATGCTTGCTAAGCGACTTGGTGAATGGTTAGCCTGCGTAACGCGTTCCGCTTATTAGCACCCTACTTAGCTTTGAGTCAAAAAATACCACTGCACCACAATCACAATCAACAAGATAAAACTAATTACTTGCCAAACGCGGCTAGGGTTTTGTTCGAGTAACGGCCGCCGTTTATAGCTTTGCATGAGTGTTGCATTAGGTTTTTGTAAGTCAGCCCAAAACTCAGAATAAGCATCATGGCGTTGGCGGTAGCTGGGGTGGCAGGCTTTTTCGATGGCAAGATCTAACCTTAGCGGTGAATCTGGGCGGTGTTCGCGTAGTTGTTGGTATTGCCATTCATTGACTGATTTCGCGCCGCGTCTATGCACTTTCTCCATGTGGTATGGCAGCTCTTGTTAGAGCATTTCATACACCATGACGCTTAGCGAGAATAAGTCGCTTTGCATGATGTCTGTGCCTTCTACTATGGTTTCTGGTGTGATGTAGTTCACTGAGCCGACGGGTATATCTTCATTTATGGGCGAGCTGATTTCTGATAAACCACGTACCACATCTGTACCGAAATCTGAGAAAATCGCATGACTCCATATTAAAGCATTAAAATACGGTCACAATGAAATCAAAAATCATCACCAGAGAAGGCTTTAAAAAGCTCAATGCAGAACTCGTGCACTTGTGGCAAGAGGTGCGCCCAGAAGTCACTAAGATGGTGGCATGGGCAGCTAGCTTGGGTGATCGCTCTGATAACGCAGACTATCAAACCAACAAACAAGCGTTACGTAAGCTTGATAAAAGAATCCGCTTTTTAGAAGTCACCCTCGGTGATATTCAAGTCGTTGATTACAACTCACAACAAGATGGAAAAGTCTTTTTTGGTGCGTGGGTTGAGCTAGAGAATAAAGCTGAGAAAATCTTGAAAATCAGAATCGTTGGGCCAGAAGAAATCTACAATACAAAGGGCTATGTTTCCATTGATTCTCCTATAGCACTTGCTTGTATTGGAAAATCTGTCGATGATGAAATTATCGTCAATACACCTAATGAGAAACGTTATTGGACGATTACTGCTATTCGTTATTAAGCCCCGTTCTAATAACCAACGGGCTAATAGCCATTAGGCGCTTGGCTGTCTAATACTTTGACGTCATAGACAAAATACTCGGTATCGCCAAAGCAGCTAGTCGGAATCCATTTATGTTGCTTATACAGCAAGCGCACACGCTTACCATTACTCGCGTTAATTTTTGCATGAACAACAGCATTTTTAGCCGTAAAAAAGAATTTTTCTGCTTGCGTCCCTGGTACTGTAACCAACACCTGCTCACCTTCATACGTTTTACAAAAAAAGCCTTTTTGCGATATTTTTTGCACAAGTCCAACCCGCTCACCTGATGAGTAGACCCAATGCAGGGTAAAAAAAGTGTAAATAACGAATAATATAAATGGAATAAGGATAATACTCAGCCATTTTAAATACATATTAATCGTTGCTAGCATGCTAGCGTCTCCAAACAGTCGGTTTATTTCAGTCATTATCTTATAAAACAAAATGCTGCGTGTATGTTTTGTAAGATTAAATTCTCGCGATTGATGCTGTGTCGTTTAGAATATTGCTATGTCATTTCCAACAGCTTCAACCACTATCCTGTGCGCCACTAGCCGCCTTGCGCGTAGCCTGCACATGGCACAGCAACGTGCGCACATTGCCAGTGGTGAAACGCAGTGGGAAGCGCCGCATATCACGACGCTTTCTGAGTGGCTAAACAGTGTAGTTGAAACAGCGATCTTACTGGGTGAGATTGATGCGGATAGCGTGCCAACGAATGGTTTGAGCGCCACACAAGAAGGCTTGTTATGGGAGCAAAGCATACAGCAATCACTGAAAGATAATGACGCAGCGGATTTGTTTGATACGGCTGGGTTGGCGAGTGCCGCGATGGAGGCAAACCGTTTGCTGACTGAGTGGCGTTTGAATCTTAATCAAGAGGAAGCCACTGAAGAAACACAGCAATTTATGCAATGGCGCGAACAATTTCAACAACTATGTAAACAGAGCAATGTATTAGAAGCTGTACGCTATGAAGCTTGGCAAATCACTTGTTTGCAAAAAGATGCAGGACAATTACCTAATCAGGTTCAATTTGCAGGGTTTGACCGCATTCACCCAAATACGCAACGATTAATCGCCGTATTGGAAGCACGTAGTGTAACGGTGTGTACTTACCCGCTCACACATTCAGCGCCACAACAGTTAGCGCATGTCAAGCTGAATGACCAAGAAGCTGAATGTCGTGCTGCGGTGGCTTGGGCGCAACATCAATTAGCGAAAAATGCAGATGCCAAGCTCGCAATTGTAGTGCCAGAACTAGAAGCGTTACGCCCGACACTATCCGACTTATTAGACGACGTGTTTCACCCAGAAGCCGCCGCGCCTGCCAATGCAGAAATACTGCGCTGCTATGACTTTACTTTAGGGGTTTCACTGTCTAGCTTGCCAATCGTCAATACAGCATTAGATTTATTACGCTTTGCTTGGCAAAAACAAGCCATGTTGCAAGCGGACATTGCACAGCTATTACATAATGTGTATTGGTCTACAAGCATACTGGAAAGCGATGCCCGCGCCAAGCTGGATGCGCGTATGCGGCAGGATTGTCCACTAAGCCTCACTTCACACCGCTTTATCCGTTTTTTGCATTATGCTTGCGAAGGTGAACATGCTTTAGCTTTGCCTGACTTATTAGCCGATACCAAAGCACTCATGGGTTTCGCACAAGATAATAGCCGTTTTGCTAGCCCTGCTGAGTGGGCAGAAACCTTTGCAAACGCACTTAAAGCAACGCATTGGCAAGGCGAGCGTAGTATTTCTAGCCACGAATATCAAGCTGTAAAATCTTTTAAAAAAGTGTTATTGCAACTCGCCAGCTTAACGCCACTAGTGGGTAAAATCAGTCCAAATGAAGCCATTAAACGACTAACCAAATTATGCAAGAATCAGATATTCCAACCTGAGCGCAAGTCACAACCTGCCATCCAAGTAATGGGTATGCTAGAAGCCAGCGCAGAGCCTTTAAATGCAATATGGGTCATGGGCATGAATGATCATGTATGGCCGCCAATTGCGCGCCACAATGCCCTATTGCCTGCGCATATTCAACGTGATGCCAATACACCGAATGCCAGCAGCGAAGTACAAAGGGGATTTGCCTTGGCGATACATGAGCGCTTAATCAAAAGTGCCGTGCAGGTGACTTTTTCAAGTGCTAAAAAAGGCGGCGAACGCGAGCTACGGGTGAGTCCTTTGATGCATGGCATTAGCAAACTTGAGTCAGCGCCTAACATTAGCCTCACCTTAGCAGAAACGTTAGCGCAAGCATCTACACGCGATTGGCAATGGCTAGATGACCACCAAGCGCCGCACGTTAAAGATGGCGAACATGTCGGCGGCGGCACAGGGTTACTGAAAGCGCAGGCGATTTGCCCTGCTTGGGCGTTTTACCAGTATCGCTTAAATGCGAGAAATCTCGGTGAGCCAGTCAATGGTTTGGATGTGATGGAGCGCGGCAGCTTGGTGCATGAAGTCTTAGCCCAATTTTGGGATGGTCGCAGCCAAGAAGCTTGGCAAGATACGATTCCTGATACGTTAAAAACCGAGTTATTAGCCATCGCAGAAAATGTACTCACCGCGTTTAATACTGAACGGAATGGTGTTTTTTCTGACACGTTTTTAAGCTTAGAAGCGGCTCGCTTAAGTAAGTTGGTTTTTGCATGGCTGATAGAAGTTGAAATGCTACGTCCGCAAGGCTTTAGCGTGCAAGCTTGTGAACGTGAATGCAATATTGATATTGAAGGTATTAGCATCAAACTCATTATTGATCGTATTGATCAGTTAGACGATGGTAGGCTGGTCGTCATTGATTACAAAACGGGCCGCCAGTTGGATTATAAAAACTGGGCACAGCCTAATATTACTGAACCGCAATTACCGATTTATGCGGCCTTTATTTTAAAAGGTGCGAGCGAGTTTGAAAACAGCGAGGTTGGCGCAGTCTGTTACGCCAAAGTACGCCTTGCTGATAATGCCTTTGTTGGTATTGCGGCGGCGAAAGAGCTGGTACAAGGTGCAACGGTATTTGATGACCACTATGGTAAAAGGGCCTTTGATGAAGTCAATTTTCCCGATTGGAAAAGCATCATTCAGCATTGGAAAAGCAGCATTACGACCACCGCGATTAGTTTGAAAAGTGGTGATGCAGCGGTCGCATTTGAAAACGAAAATCAGCTGACTTTTTGTGATGTAACCCCATTGCTGCGCATACCTGAACGCCAATTGCAATTTGAGCGTCAACATAATAATTTGGAACAACTGCAATGAGTAATGATGCAACATTAGATATTTTATTGCATGAAGATAGCTTAAGTCGTGAGCAGGCATTAGCACATGACTCATTTATTGTCGAAGCACCAGCTGGTGCGGGTAAAACGGAACTGCTGACGCAGCGTTTTTTAATGCTATTAGAAACGGTAGAATCGCCAGAAGAAATCATCGCCATTACCTTTACCAATAAAGCCGCCTCAGAAATGAAGGCACGGATTATGGATAGCTTAGTCATGGCAGCGGCTGATGAACTGCCAGTACAACCACATCAGAAAATCACGTTTGCATTAGGCAAAACCGTTTTAGCACGTTCGGCTGAACTGGGCTGGAATCTGCTTGATACACCATCACGTTTACGTATTTATACCATTGATTCATTGAGTGCAAATTTAGCAAGGCAAATGCCATTACTAAGCCGTTTTGGTACGCAACCTGGCGTACGCGATGACCCAAGACCGTATTATGAAGAAGCCGCGATGCGGGCAATTGAGCACCTTGAACATGAAGATTACGGTCAGATTGTTCATGATGCATTGCAGTACTTTGATAATGATACTTACAAGCTGACACAACTCTTGTCCGAAATGCTAGCAAAGCGCGATCAATGGTTGCCATATTCGCAAAGTGCACATACGGCACAAGATGCTGAGGCAGCCCTAGCCAGTATGATTAATGGCGATATTCAAGTAGCAGCTGAGGTGTTTTCTGTACGTTACCAACAAGCACTCATGCCGATTGCACGCTTTGCAGCGAGTAACTTAGAAGCTAACCACCCTATTGCCCAGCTGCTCGACTGGAGTAGTGAAATTGGCGCTGAAACACACAATTTAGCCGGGTGGCAGGCGGTGACAGAGCTAGTGCTAACAGCCGGTGGCACACTGCGGAAACGTTTAGATAAAAACATTGGATTCCCTGCCACATCTGAGGCTAAATTACATAAAGCTGCCTTATTAGAAATCATTGCGTCGCTGCACCAAACCAGTGGCGCAGAAACAGCGCTTGCACGTTTACGTACTTTGCCAAGTCTGCAGCAGGATGAAAACACATGGAAAATGATTGCGACACTTGCACAGCTACTGCATATTGCCGTTGGTGAATTATGGTTGGTGTTTCAAGCTAATGGCGAGGTGGATTTTGTTGAAATATCACAACGCTCATTATTAGCACTAGAAGACGCTGAAGGTAGCACTACCGACTTAGCATTAAAGTTGGATTATAGCATTCAGCATTTATTAGTGGATGAGTTTCAAGATACCAGCCCTTCACAAATTAAGCTTATTCAAGCGCTCACCCGAGGTTGGCAAGCAGACGATGGCCGTACTTTATTCTGTGTTGGCGATCCGATGCAGTCTATCTATCGCTTTCGTAAAGCCAATGTTGGTTTGTTCCTAGGTGCAGCACAAAAAGGCATAGGCCAAATAAAGCTTAAGTCATTGAAATTATGGCGTAATAACCGTTCACAGCCCTCCGTGGTGGAATGGGTGAATACAGCCTTTGATAAGGTATTTCCTGATCAAGATAGCATTAGCCGCGGCGCGATTCATTACCGTCAATTTGTGGCGACTAAAGACAGTGAATCCGTAGCTGGTGTGACAGTGCATGCGATGTTTGATGAAAAGCCAAGTAGCAATACTGACGATGATGAAGAGCCAATCTTAGCAACTGATATTCGCCAGTTAGAGGCGGATACCATTATTGAGATTATTCAACAAACCCGAGCGCATAAACCCGAAGCAAAGATTGCCGTATTGGTACGGGCGCGTAGCCATTTAACAGCTTTGGTGACTGAAATCCGCCGTAACCACCCTACCCTGAGTTTCCAAGCGGTAGAGATTGAAGAGCTCGTTAACCGTCAAATTGTGCAGGATTTACTCTCTTTGAGTTATGCACTACACCAACGTGCCGATCGCGTGAATTGGTTAGCCGTGTTACGTGCGCCTTGGTGTGGCCTGACCTTGGCTGATTTGCACGCCTTAGTCTCGAGCGACAAGGGCAGCACCATCATGCAGCTTATACACAATGAAGCGCGCTTAACCTCATTGAGTGCAGATGGTCAGCAGCGTGTATTACATGTACGTGATGTGCTGAGCCAAGCGTTACAGCATCAAGGTCGCTCCTCTGTCAGCCGATGGCTGCATGGTGCTTGGTTGATGTTAGGTGGTGCTGATTGCTTATGGGATGCGGGTGATGTGCGCGATGTACAAGCTTTCTTTGCTCTCGTTCAACAGCTAGAAGCGGCAGGTCAATTTTCACCACAACAATTAGCGGTAGAAGTTGAAAAACTCTATGCAGCACCTGATGCCAAAGCGGATGACAGCCTACAATTTATGACGATTCATAAATCCAAAGGCTTGGAATTTGATACCGTCATTCTCCCAGGTTTAGACCGCAAAACAGGCGGCAACGATCAGCCATTATTACTATGGGAAGAAGTATCACCAGATGATGCAGCGCATGAAGTAGACGTTGTGAATTTAGTCGTAGCGCCTTACATTCCTAAAGGCGCAAACGCTCAAGCAGCCAACGCAATCACCCCTTATGATTATTTGAAAATACTAGAGAAAGAACGTGCTGTATTTGAAGACGCACGTGTGCTTTACGTCGCGGCAACCCGCGCTGAACGATGTTTGCATTTATTAGGTGCGGCAAAAGTAAATAACAAAGGTGAGATTAAAGCGCCTAAAAATACATTTTTAGACATGTTATGGCCGATTGTGTATGACCATTTTAATGAAGCGCATGCGATCAAACCACCAACTGACATCACAACTAATGTCACCGCTAATATAGACTCAACAGTCACATTAGAAAATTTCAAACCGCAATTGATTCGTTTGAACCAAGTTGCTTCGCCTAATTTTTTTACGAAAACAAAAATAATCGAAAGTGACAATAACAATAAAAAAGAAGACAATAGCAACACGCTGGATGCAGATGTCGGCATCTTAACGCACTTATATTTAGAATTGATGGCCAAAAGCGACTTGCACCTATGGTCAGCCAGCCGTATCACTACTTTAGAAAATGCGATGCAACGTTGGTTTAAACAAAAAGCTTATGATGCAGCAATCGCCAATCAATCAGCCAAACGTGTCATCACCCTATTATCAACGACACTTGGTAGTGAACAAGGTCAGTGGGTGCTGAAGGACAGAGACACGGCTGCTAATGAATTAGCAATTACCTCTACCACTGAGCAAGCAGTTAATCAAAAAATAGTCGACCGCACATTTGTCGATGCAGGTATCCGCTGGGTGATTGATTACAAATCTACCACCTTAGCCAACGCCAGCTCGGATGCCGATTTAAAAGCCTTTGCTGCGCAATACAAAACGCAACTAGATGGTTATGCTTCTTTATTTGAAGATCAAAACCTGCCGATACAAAAAGCGATTTTCTTTGTCAGTATCGGCAGACTATTGAAGCTTGATTAGCTACGAATACCACCATCATCTGCGCTATTAGCAATATGTATCGTCTGCGTTGGAAATGCTATCTCAGCACCATGTTGTGCAATGATATCAGCCGTTTTTAACAAGATATCTTGCTTAACATTATGAAACTCTTCCCAAATGACTGTTCGCGAATATGTATAGATAAAAAAGTCAATGGATGAGGCACTGAAAGCATTGAAATTCACAATCAGCGTTTTAGCCGTATCAATATCAACATGCGCTTTTAGCATAGCTTTAACATCTTCAACGATGGATGCCATTACGTGAATATCATCATAGCGAATACCAATGGTTTCTTTAATACGCCGATTGCTCATCCGGGATGGGTTTTCAACGACAATTGTGGTGAACAGCGCATTGGGCACGTAAATTGGGTTTTCATTAAATCGTCTAATCTGAGTATAACGCCAGCTAATTTTCTCCACGACACCTTCAATATCCTTATCTGGTGAACGCACCCAATCACCGACTTCAAAAGGCCGATCACTGTAAATAGTTAAGCCGCCGAAAAAGTTAGCCAAAATATCTTTTGCAGCAAAACCAATGGCAATACCGCCAATACCGCCAGCAGCGAGTAAGCCAGAAACACTAAAGCCAAACGTTTGCATTAACGTCAGCACAGCGCCAACAATCACTACCAAATGGCCTAGCTTAGACAATGCATCAACCGTCGTGTAATCGATACTATCACCGCGATCGCTCTGTTGAGCTAAGTAGCGATCACTTGCCCCGTTAATTAAGCGCCAGAAAAACCAAGCAAAGCAAACGGTAATCAACGCATCTCTGAGCATGGGAACAACGTCGAACAACTCATCACCAGTTTGCTTACCGATAATTTTTAATACGATTGAAATGCCGACGACCCACACCACAAACGGCAGTGGTTTTGATGTGGCAACGAGCAACGTGTCATCCCACTCACTTTTGGTTTTTTTTGATGCTTTAAGCAATAGAGCAAGCACAAAAGCCAGAATAAAATGAATCACTATAGCGGCGATAGAAACGCCTATTATTTTCAAAATCCACAGCTCATTTAATCCAAATGTTTCTAAGCTTTGTATGATGTCTTCCAATGCAATACTCCTTTACATAATCTAACTACAATATAACACAGCAGTTTAAACCATAGCCTGCCATTAACCTGCCATCGATTCACACCTAACTGATAAAGCGATAGTGTAAAATCACTTTAACAATGAACCAAACAAAACTGGCCACTTAAATGAAAATATTCTCCCACCTTTATGAACGCGTAATGTCTTGGTCTAAAAAACCAAGTGCGCCTTGGTATTTGGGCCTATTAAGCTTTTCTGAATCCTCTTTTTTTCCAATTCCACCTGATGTGATGCTCGCACCGATGTGCCTTGCCACGCCATCAAAAGCTTGGCATTTTGCATCATTAACAACAGTAGCCTCGCTACTTGGCGGCTTGCTTGGCTATTTAATCGGTGCGACTTTTTTTGACTTCATCACACCTTATTTACAAGCGAACGATCATTATTTGGCCGCTTTTCAAAAAGCAGAAGCTTGGTTTACAGAATGGGGTGTTTGGGCAATATTCCTCGCAGGATTTTCACCTATTCCCTATAAAATATTCACCATTGCAGCAGGTGCATTAGCCATGCCATTACTGCCATTCTCGATTGCATCATTTATTGGCAGAGGCGCGCGCTTCTTCATGGTGGCTGGCCTGATGAAATGGGGCGGCGCTAGCATGGAAGCTAACTTAAGAAAACATGTCGATCGTATTGGCTGGGCAACAGTTGGCTTAATTGCAGTCGCCATTGCCATCATGAAGCTTTCGTAAAAGTCTCTTAGGAATTAGACACAAGAAATTAAGCAAACTCTTTCATAATTTGTTGAATCAGATCGACTCGATGATTAAGATTGCCTAGCTCTACTGAAATGCGCAACTTCTCTGGCCCATTCATACGGCAACGTTTATCACGCTGTAATAGGTTGATTAACTTCAATGGATCAATATCTGCTTTAGGATTAAATTGCAACTGAATCGCAGCGTCTGAAGCATCAACCTTCACAATACCTAAATGCTTCGCGGTAATACGTAAACGATGGCAGGCAATCAAAGCTTCGCCTGGTGCAGGTAATAAACCAAAGCGATCAATCAATTCTTCTTGCATCATGTCTAAAGCTTCATCACCATCACAGTTAGCCAAGCGTTTATAAATCACTAAGCGTTCATGTACATCATGGCAATAGTCACCAGGTAGCAATGCTGGCGTGTGTAAGTTGATTTCTGTCGTCACGCCCAGTGGTGCATCCAAGTCAGGCTCTGTGCCCGCTTTAAGCTGCTTAACAGCGTGATTGAGCATATCGGAATACATATTAAATCCAATGGCTTGCATTTCACCACTTTGACCATCTCCTAGTAGCTCCCCTGCTCCGCGGATTTCCAAATCATGCATGGCAAGGTGAAAACCAGCACCTAAGTCTTCCATCAGTTGAATCGCATCCAAACGTTTTTGTGCTTGTGTCGTGATTTTTCGGTCTGGATCTGTCAGCAAATAAGCATACGCTTGGTGATGCGAGCGGCCAACGCGGCCACGTAATTGATGCATTTGCGCCAAACCAAATCGGTCAGCTCTATTCATGATGATGGTATTGGCTGTTGGAATATCAATACCGGTTTCAATAATCGTGGTACAGAGCAATAAGTTAGAACGCTGATGGTAGAAATCACGCATCACATGCTCTAGCTCACGTTCACGTAACTGACCATGCGCAATGGCGATACGTGCTTCTGGTAATATTTTCTCTAGCTTTTCTTTTTGCACAAAAATTGTATCAACTTCATTATGCAAGAAGTAAACTTGGCCGCCCCGTTTAAACTCACGCATTACCGCTTCGCGGATAATGCCATCGGAATAATCCGTATGGAATGTTTTAATGGATAAACGTTTCTGTGGTGGTGTCGAAATCACAGAAAACTCACGCAAACCTTCCATCGCCATACTCAAAGTACGTGGAATCGGTGTCGCAGTTAAGGTCAACACATCCACTTCTGCTCGCAGCGCTTTCATCTGCTCTTTTTGACGTACACCAAAACGATGCTCTTCATCCAGAATTGCTAAGCCTAAGTTTTTAAACTTCACATCTTTTTGAATCAGCCTATGCGTGCCGATAATAATATCAATCTTGCCATCGGCCAGACCTTGCAAAGCTTCTGCTTGTTCTTTTTTAGTTCTAAAACGTGAGATTTCAGCAATCTTAATCGGCCAGTCAGCAAAGCGATCACAGAAGTTTTGATAGTGTTGTTCTGCTAGCAAAGTCGTTGGTACCAATACTGATACTTGGCGCCCGCCCATGACTGCAACGAAAGCAGCACGTAATGCAACCTCCGTCTTACCAAAGCCTACATCACCACACACTAATCGATCCATCGGGCGGCCCGATTGCATGTCACCAATCACTGCTTCAATAGCAGAAAGTTGATCAGGCGTTTCTTCAAATGGAAAGCATTCACAAAACGCATCGTAGTCTTTTAAGTTCAGCGTAAAGACATGGCCTTTACGTGAAGCCCGCTGTGCATATAAGTTAAGTAACTCTGCAGCCGTGTCGCGAATTTGTTTGAGCGCCCTCTTCTTGGCTTTATCCCACTTGCCACTACCTAAACTATGCAGTGGCGCGCTTTCTGGCGGCCCTCCAGAGTAACGTGAAATCAAGAATAACTGTGAAACCGGAATGTATAGCTTATCGTCACCTTGATACTCCAATAGTAGAAACTCTGTTTCACCCTCGCCAAAGTCGATATTTTGCAAGCCTCTGTAACGCCCGACGCCATGCTGCTCATGCACCACAGGGTCGTTCATGCGTAGCTCAGACAAATCCCTAAGCATGCCTTCAGTATTGCGCGCTTTCTCTTTAACACGCCTTCTTTGCTGTCGAACTGTTGTAGCATAGAGTTCTGCCTCAGTGATAACGACCACATCATCAATAAAACCACCATACAAGGTGGAAACACCAATCATCACAGGCGCATCACTGGCTTCAAATTGAGCCCATGTTTCACACTGTGGAAAATCAAGTGATTGCTCAGCAAATAACTGAGACATGGTTTCACGGCGACCTAAACTTTCAGCGGCGATTAATATCCGGTTTTTGGCTTTATTAATATAGGCTTTTAGCTTAAAGAGTGGCTCATCTGCACGGCGATCAACCTCTAAGAATGGAAACTTGCTTTTAGCCGGAGGCTTTTTATCCAACAGTGCATTAATCACTGAAAACTGCTTGATGTTGATAAAAAAGTCTTCTGCCCTCGTCAACAAATGCTCTGGTGGCAATACTGGTCGCTCTGAATCATAGGCTAGCAATTTATAGCGTGTATTCGCTTCATACCAAAACGTTTGTGTGGCTTTATCTAAATCGCCATGGCTACAAAGCACGGACTGCTTTGGTAGGTAGTCAAAAATAGTTGCCGTTTCTTCAAAGAACAACGGCAGATACCATTCAATGCCACCCGTAGCAATGCCTTTGCTCACATCTTTGTAGATTTTAGCGCGTTGTGGATCACCAACAAACTGTTCGCGGAACTGACTTCTAAACAGGTCAATACCTGCCTTATCTAAAGGAAACTCACGTGCTGGTAACAACCGAATCTCTGGGACGGGATATAAACTACGCTGCGTATCCACATCAAATGTTCGTATGCTCTCAATTTCATCATCGAACAAATCAATCCGATAAGGCAAGACGCCACCCATTGGGAATAAGTCCACCAAGCCACCACGCACACTAAATTCACCAGGACTAATGACTTGTGACACATGATGATAACCGGCTTGAGCACATTGATTTCTAAGGGCTTCTAGGTCTAGTTTTTGGCCTTTTTTTAGCATAAAAGTATGCCCTGCCAAATAGGCTGCTGGCGGCATTTGTAGTAATGCCGTTGCAATAGAAACAATAACCACATCAAAATTATTCTGACTAATCTGATACAACGTCGCCAACCGCTCGGAAATTAAATCTGGGTGCGGTGAAAATACATCGTAAGGGAGGGTTTCCCAGTCTGGCAGCAAATGCAAAGTTAAGCCTGGTGCAAAGAATGGTATTTCTTCCATTAATCTCTGCGCTTCAAATGCATTTGAAGAAATGATGACCAAGGGTTCTTTTGTTGTTTTTAAACGACAAGCCAGCGATGCCAGTGACAAGCTATCTAAGCCATTGGCTGTATAAGGAAAATGTGTGGATTTACCGATATCTGGTGGTATTAACTGCATAAATGAGATTGAAAATAACTTGGTTTAGCGTTGAATTTTGCCTATTATACCCTTAACAAGCGAGCAACTTTGAGGTCAATTTCAATTTAAGTGTGAATTTAACACAATCCTTAAAGACCCTAACTAAAGAAAGGTTTATGCAATGAATGATAAGCAACTTGTCGCAGTTCATGCAGCAACACATGTGCAAGATGACATGTTAGTTGGCCTCGGCACAGGGTCCACTGCTAACTTTTTCATTAAAGAGTTAGCGCGCCGCCAATCAGAAGAAAATCTAAAAGTCACCACCATCTCCAGCTCTAATATCAGCATGATGAAAGCGCAAAGCTTAGGCCTCACTGTGGTTGCATTACAACAAGTCAGTGCTATTGATTTATACGTTGATGGTGCAGATGAAATTACGCCAAACCTAACATTACTAAAAGGTCGTGGTTATGATTTGGTTATGGAAAAGCTACTCGCCAAAGCTGCGAAACAGTTTTTTGTGGTCGCCGACAAGAGTAAGTTAGTTAAGCATATTGGGTCAAACTTTGCCATCCCTGTTGAAGTGATGCCATTTGCCTGGCAAGCAGTTAAAAAAAGTATTAAAAACGTAGGTGGCCAAGGAGATTTGCGTCAAAACGTTGCCAAAGATGGTTTGTCGATTAGCTCATATGGGAGCCTGATACTTGACATGTCATTTGATCAAAAAATATCTGAGGGTGATTTGAACCAATTACTAAACAACATTCCTGGTGTTATCGAGCATGGTGTTTTCCATCAACTGGCTACTGCCATTTTTATTGCAGATGACGGCAACATTGAGGAAAGCTGGCAATAGGCCTTGCCAGTTAGCACAAGCGTCATGTTTAGCCCGTCTACTTACATCAAACGTATTTTCATGCTAGCACTGCTCTTGCTAATTGTCGCATGTAGCTGCAGTTGTGGAGAAGACCCAGCCTCCAATAAGGAAACGCCCACCACTGACGTCATCAAACGTGATCCAAACGTTATTACTTTTGTGACCATCAACAGTCCAAACACTTACTATATCAATAGTGATAGAGAGTTTTCTGGTCTTGAATATGACTTAGCGAAGGCTTTCTCAAAGTTTCTAGGTAATCACAAAAAATTAGAATTCATTACTGTTGACAGCATCCAAGAAGTCGTCGAAACACTCGTTAATAATAAAGCCGACATTGCGGCAGCCGACTTAACAATAACAGAATCGCGCAAAGCGCTCATTGACTTTTCTGTGCCTTACCAAAGTATTCATCAACAAGTCATCTACAACAAAGTAATCACAAAAAAACCAGCTAAAAATGTGAGTAGTCTAATCGGAAAAGAAATTGTCGTCCCTGCTTCAAGCAGCTTTGTAGAAAGACTAAAAACGCTTCAACGGAAACAAAAAAAAATAAAGTGGATAGAGCGTGATGGGGTGCATTCAGAAAATATTCTTGATGATGTCGCTGAGGGAAAAGTAGAATACACTATTGCAGATAATCATTTAGTTTCTATGCTGAAAAACTTCCACCCAAACCTGCGTGTCGCATTTCCGTTTGGTAAGTCAGAAAAAATCGCATGGGGTTTTGGTAAAGGGCACAAACCTGACCTTTTATTGGAGGCAAATGCTTTCTTCACTAAGATAAAAAGTGATGGGACTTTACGTAACCTGATTGACCGTTATCATGGCAATAGTAAGCGCTTAAAACCCATTGATATTAATACCTTCCTTAAACGTAGGCATACTCGCTTACCGCAGTACATTAAACTATTTAAGGAAGCGCAAGAAATCACAGGGCTAGATTGGCGTCTGCTTGCTGCACTCAGCTATCAAGAGTCGCATTGGGATACGTTTAACACGTCCCCAACTAATGTCCGTGGGCTGATGATGCTAACAGAAGCCACCTCGGACAGAATGAGCGTTACCAACCGACTTGATCCGAAACAAAGCATCCCTGCTGGTGCCAAATATGTGAACTTAATGATTAACACTATCCCAGAAAAAGTCCCATTTCCAGACCGCACTTATATGGCGCTTGCATCTTACAACGTTGGTTATGCGCATGTTGAGGATGCACGCGTATTGGCGCAGCGTCTTGGTTTAAGCCCTAACTCTTGGGTAGATGTTAAAAAGGCATTGCTAAAACTCAACAAACCCCAGTACTACAACAAAGCTAAATACGGTTACTGCCGCTGTGCGCAGCCAATTATTTATGTCGAATCGATTCGCAGCTACTTCAATATTCTTTCTCGCTTTGAGCAGCCGCATGACTCATTGGATAACAACCCTTATAAAATCGCGAGCAATTAAAGCAGCATAGGTTAAAGTGGTAGGGCTTAAAGTAACAGTGTTTACAGTGATATCGTCGTTTTACCACCCATATAAGGCTGTAAAAGTGTAGGGATAGCGACACTACCATCTGCCTGTTGATAATTCTCTAATACAGCAACTAGCGTTCGTCCTACGGCCAAACCAGAACCGTTTAAGGTATGCACGAATTCAGTCTTTCCTTCCGCATTTTTAAAACGTGCTTTTAAGCGGCGTGCTTGAAAAGCTTCGCAGTTTGAAATTGATGAAATTTCACGATAAGTATCTTGCGCTGGTAACCAGACTTCCAAGTCATAGGTTTTAGTCGCGCCAAAACCCATATCCCCTGTACACAATGACATCACGCGATACGGCAACTCTAATGCTTTGAGAATACTCTCCGCATGACCTACCATCTCATCCAAGGCGTCATAACTCGTTTCTGGATGTACGATTTGCACCATTTCTACTTTATCAAACTGATGCTGACGAATCATGCCTTTGGTATCCCGCCCATAAGAACCAGCTTCTGAACGGAAACAAGGTGTATGTGCTGTTAACTTCAATGGCAGTGTCTCTACTGCTAACATTTCATCACGTACTGTATTCGTCAGCGTCACTTCAGATGTTGGGATTAAGTAAAGCTTACTGTCGTTATGGTCAATGTAGAATAAGTCCTCTTCAAACTTAGGCAGCTGCCCTGTGCCAATTAAGCTCTCTGCATTCACCATATACGGCGTATAGCACTCTTCATAACCATTCTGTTCAGTTTGCGTATCTAACATAAACTGTGCCAAGGCACGATGCAGCTTGGCAATTTGACCGCGCATCAAGGTAAAGCGCGCACCAGACAGTTTCGCACCAGTATCGAAATCCAAACCCAATGGTATACCAACATCCGTATGGTCTTTAATCTCAAAATCAAATGTTGGTGGCGTGCCAACTTTTCTTACTTCTACATTCCCTTCTTCAGAAACACCAATAGGCGTGCTCTCATGTGGAATATTAGGGACCCTTAGTAAGATATTTTGTAGTTCAGATTGAATCTCAGCTAGCCGCGCTTCATCTGCTTTTAACGCCTCACCTAAACCAACGACCTCTTTCATGATTTCACTAGCATCTTCACCTTTAGATTTCGCAATACCGATTTGCTTAGACGTACTGTTACGCTTTGCTTGCAACTCTTGTGTACGCGTTTGCATGGCTTTACGCTCTGATTCTAAAGCAGTGAATGCTGCCGTATCAAAGTCGAATTTTCGGCTTTTTAACTGTGTAACAACATGGTCTAAATCATTTCTAAGGGCTTGAATATCTAACATTTACTTTTTCACTTTACTATTATTTTGATTTAATGAGTGCTTCCTCAAGGCTGCCTGATCTAAGGTCTTAAGGTGTTTTAATTTTTCCGATATTTTACCTTCCAAACCGCGTGGTGTGGGTTGATAAAATGGAATTGCTTCTAAATCATCAGGAAAATAATCTACGCCAGCCGCATAAGCATCAGGCTCATTATGCGCATAACGGTATTCCTTGCCGTAGTCTAATGCCTTCATTAGCTTAGTCGGTGCATTACGTAAGTGTAATGGTACAGGACGTGACTTATCTTGCCCAACAAAGGCTTTAGCTTGATTGTAGGCTTGATAAGATGCATTACTTTTCGCCGCTACTGCCAAATAAATCACGGCATTAGACAATGCTAATTCACCTTCTGGTGAACCTAGTCGTTCGTATATTTGGCAAGCTTCTAAAGCCATCGTTTGCGCGCGTGGATCAGCAAGGCCAATATCTTCAATGGCGATTCGTACAATACGGCGACCTAGATACAATGGGTCTGCACCACCATCTATCATGCGTAAAAACCAATATAAGGCGGCATCTGGATTCGAACCACGCACGCATTTGTGTAAGGCTGAAATTTGATCGTAAAACGCTTCACCACCTTTATCAAAGCGACGCATTTTAGTGGCCATCGTCGTATGCAAAAAGGCTTCATCTATCTCGTCAAGGCCAGCGCCTTGCGCAGCACTGAAAAAACTCTCAGCAAAGTTAAGTAAGCGCCGCGCATCGCCATCAGCATAACCTAACACTTGCTCTTGCACCGCGTCTGATAACGTAATATCGGAAGCGACCAATTGTCTTGCTCGTTCTAATAACTCGGCTAACTCAGGCTCTGATAAGGCATTGAGTACAAACACTTGTGCACGGCTTAATAGCGCACTGTTCACTTCAAATGAGGGGTTTTCAGTGGTAGCGCCAATGAAGGTAATCAAACCGCTTTCAACGAAAGGCAAGAACGCATCTTGCTGCCCTTTGTTAAATCGATGCACTTCATCTACGAATAGGATGGTTTTGCGACCCGATTGCTGCAACGTATGCTCTGCACGCTCGACTGCTTCGCGGATGTCTTTAATGCCAGAAAGTACGGCGGAAATAGGAATAAATTCAGCGTCAGCAGTATTAGCAATCAACCTTGCCAGCGTCGTTTTACCGACACCTGGTGGACCCCACAGTATCATTGAAGGCAGCTTGCCTGATGCAAAGGCTAGTTTAAGTGGCTTACCCTCTCCTAATAGATGCGTCTGGCCAACAACCTCGGCTAAGGTTTTGGGTCGCAGCAACTCTGCGAGTGGCGCATCTGGTGTTGTAGCTTCAAACAAGCTATCCACGGGTTTAACCTAAGAAAGAGAAAGGGATATTGTAACAGCTAGTAAAGTAAAGCGAACTCACTCAGACTTACTCACCAACCACATCAACACCATCAGGCATCTTAAATAAGAAAGTTTCTACGGATAAAACTGGGTTGCGTTCAACATTCGTAAACGTAATGGTGGTTGTATGCTTAAAACTATCAACCATTTCCATATAGCGTAATTCACCACCTTTAAAACCGATATAGATACGTTCAAAACCACCATCTTCTACATTAGGCAATGCTTGCACCCACTCAATACCATTACCAAAAGCTGGACGTTCAATGTTTTTTAAGGTGAAATTCTCCTCGACACCTTGACCGCCCGCTAGCAATGCAGCTGGTGTCATGCCGAGCGTTTGATTTAAGGTGCGAACAGTGACTTGTTCCAGCTCAGTATCCAGCAGAAAAACCTCTTTACCATCACTCACAATTTGCTGTTCATAAGGTTTGTTGTAATCCCATCTAAACTTATTGGGCCTATCCAGCTGCATTTTTCCTTCGACTTCTTGCACCATATTGCCTTGAGCATCTTTCACCTCTTGATGAAAGGCCGCGCGCATGGAGTTAGTATCACGATAAAATACTTGCAATGCAGACACCCCATCCGCTAATACTTGCATTGAAACTAAAAGCCCTAATATCAAGCTTACCAATTTATTCATATTATCTTTCACTATCCTTTTATTTTAACTGGTCTTCTGCTTTAACCAGCACCTCACGACTGCCATTGGTTTGCATTTCTGAAACCAGGCCAGCGCGTTCCATATCTTCAATCAACCTTGCTGCGCGGTTATAACCAATCCGTAATTGACGTTGAACCGATGAAATCGATGCGCGACGTGTTTTTAATACAAGTGCCACGGCCCCATCATACAATTCATCTTTCTCACCGCTACCTTCACTGTACTCGCCAGCTTCACCGCCGCCTTCCGTTTCGTTAGTTAAGATGCCTTCAATATAATTTGGTTTACCTTGCGCTTTAAGATGGTTCACAACAGCATGCACTTCTTTATCACTGACAAATGCACCATGAATCCGTTGCGGATACCCTGAGCCAGGTGGCATGTACAACATATCACCCTGTCCTAGTAACGCTTCAGCGCCCATTTGGTCTAATATGGTACGAGAATCAATTTTGCTCGACACTTGGAATGAGATACGGGTTGGCACATTCGCTTTGATTAAACCAGTAATCACATCCACTGAAGGTCGCTGCGTTGCCAACACCAAATGAATACCACAAGCACGTGCTTTCTGTGCTAAACGCGCGATTAACTCTTCCACTTTCTTGCCGACTACCATCATCATGTCAGCCAGCTCATCAATCACCACGACGATTGTTGGCAGCTCTTCTAATGGCTCCGGCTCATCTGGCGTTAAGCTAAATGGATGTGGAATTGACTCACCTGCTTTAGCTGCATCTTTAATCTTTTGGTTATAGCCTGCTAAGTTACGCACACCAAGCGCAGACATGAATTTATAGCGGCGTTCCATCTCTGCGACACACCAATTCAATGCATTACCTGCTTGGCGCATATCAGTCACCACAGGTGCTAATAGATGTGGAATACCTTCATAAACTGAAAGCTCTAGCATTTTCGGATCAATCAAAATCATGCGTACTTGGCTGGCATCAGCTTTATACAATAAACTCAGAATCAAAGCATTAATCGCAACCGACTTACCAGAACCGGTCGTACCCGCCACTAATACATGTGGCATTTTGGCTAAGTCAGCCACCACAGGTAACCCAGCAATATCTTTACCTAAGACAATCGCTAGCGGTGAATTCATATCCGCATAAACTTTGCTGCCCATAATCTCAGTCAAAAACACAATCTGGCGGTTAGGATTTGGAATTTCCAAGCCCATATAACTTTTACCGGGAATGGTCTCAACCACGCGCACACTTAGAACTGATAGCGCACGCGCCAAATCTTTTGATAAGTTGCTGATTTGACTTCCTTTAACACCAGGCGCAGGCTCTAATTCATAACGCGTAATGACAGGGCCTGGTTGGGCAGAAATCACTTTCACTTCGATACCAAAATCGACCAGTTTACGTTCTATTAAACGTGAGATAAATTCCAAGGTCTCATCAGATGGCAACTCAACACTACTATTCGCTTCATCTAATAAATGCAATGGTGGTAATCGGTCATCATCAGATGCAAAAAGAGAGACTTGTTTTTCTTTCTGTCCCCGCTCGCTTTTCACAATTTGTGTTTTTGCAGACTTGATTTCTACCGGCACTCTATCTTCGGTCCGTTTACGTTCACTCTGTACAAAGTCAGCACGCTCTTGCTCAACGACTTTACCGACTTTACGGTCTTGCCAATCATGATATTTCGCTTGAGCCCATTCAGATAGCGCAATCAGTGTAGCACCAAACTTCTCAGTCATCATGATCCAAGACCAACCTGTAAATAAGCTAAATCCAACCGAAAATAACAATAACAACACCATTGCAGAACCAGCATAGCCAAATAGTCTGCGTAAACCACCATCAACTGAAACACCGATAATCCCGCCTGCAGCATCTGGCAGACTGGCTGGTAAGCTAACGATATGCCCTGCTTCCAATGCGCTAGATGCGGCAAGCAACAAACCAAAACCAACCATATTATAGGCTAAGAATGGCCGCTCTTTTTCTTCGGCATCAATTTGTTGGTAAGTGAGCCAAATCGTAAACAAGGTCAGCACCACCAACCACCAAGCAGAAAAGCCAAATAGGTTTAACAAGACATCAGACAGCACTGCACCGACCTTACCACCTGCATTTTCAATCACCGAGCCATCACTGCTCATATAAAACCATGAAGGATCTTGCGGATGGTAAGTCATCAGAATAACGGCCAAAAATAGACCAACTAATAACAAAAATAACCACAGCGCTTCACGTACCAGCATCATATGGTGTAGTTGCTTTTCGCTTTTAGGCCTCTCTTCTATCGCTGTCGCGGTCTTTGTTGCAGCAGATTTTTTCTTAGAAAACAATTCTGTTATCACCCTAACGTTATTCATTTTAGTAATGCAATGATTATAGCAAAACCCACTTCGTTTGAGCGTGTCTTATTTGAACATATCTTAATTTAAACTAGCTCAGCAATTAACGCTTTGTTACAAAGTTTATGCAAGCCGCCCTTTAAATCATCGCACTGCATCACTATAATAAACGTATTCATTCAAAGGAAGTGTCAACATGGCAACAAAACACGCAAAATTACTCATTCTAGGTTCAGGTCCAGCCGGTTATTCAGCCGCTGTTTACGCAGCGCGTGCCAACCTTAATCCAGTATTAATTACGGGTATTGCTCAGGGTGGTCAGTTGATGACCACAACGGATGTTGATAACTGGCCTGCCGATGCCGATGGCGTCATGGGCCCTGAATTAATGGCGCGTTTTGAAAAACATGCTGCACGTTTTAATACTGAAATGATTTTTGATCATATTCACACCACTCATCTAAAAGAAATACCGATTCGCCTAGAAGGTGATTCCGGTGAATACACGTGTGATTCACTCATTATTTGTACAGGCGCTTCAGCTAAATACTTAGGCTTACCAAGTGAGGAAGCCTTTGCTGGGAAAGGCGTTTCAGCTTGTGCCACTTGCGATGGATTCTTCTATAAAGAACAAGAAGTTGCGGTGATCGGCGGCGGCAATACTGCTGTTGAAGAAGCGCTTTACTTAGCGAATATCGCTAGCAAAGTAACGTTAGTACATAGACGTGATACGTTTAAAGCAGAAGCAATCTTAGTTGACAAGCTGATGGCACGTGTTCAAGAAGGTAAGATTGAATTGCAAACATACCAAACACTAGATGAAGTATTAGGTGATGATATGGGTGTAACTGGTATGCGCCTCAAAAACACAACCGATGGCGGCACAAAAGAAATTGCGATCAAAGGCGTGTTTATCGCGATTGGGCACAAACCAAATACCGACATTTTTGAAGGCCAACTCGAGATGGAAGGCGGTTATATCGTCACTGAAACGGGTCGTAAAGGTAACTTTACTGCAACGAGCATTCCAGGCGTATTTGCTGCCGGTGATGTGCAAGACCACATTTACCGTCAAGCGGTGACTAGTGCGGGTACTGGCTGTATGGCAGCTTTGGATGCAGAGCGTTACCTCACTAGCATAGAGTGATACCAATAAAATAAGTCGACTAAAAAGCGCTCCACGTAGTCATGCGTTCGGAGCGTTTTTTATATGTCACTAGGTTTTGTGCCCAAAGCCAAATGTGCCATAATGCCGACTTCTTGGGATTCGGAACACAGAATCCACATCATCAAAGTGTTACAAAAAAATATAAGCTATTGAAAACGCATTGATTGTCTAAAATAGCCATCAAAAAGTGATTTGAATTGAAAGTGTTTGAATTGACAGTTTTTATTAGGAACTTTATGCTTGATTACAGCAACCACGAAATTAAAACGAATTTACTCAGCGGCTTAACCGTTGCTTTAGCTATGGTGCCTGAGGCGATTGCTTTTGCACTGATTGCGCATGTGTCGCCACTAACTGGCCTTTATGCTGCGTTTATGATTTGCCTCATCACTTCTGTCATGGGTGGTCGCCCAGGCATGATTTCTGGTGCAACAGGTGCGTTAGCGGTCGTGATGGTTGCACTCGTTGTACAGCACGGTGTGGAGTATTTATTCGCGACCATCGTACTCATGGGTTTATTCCAGATGTTATTTGGTGTGGCGAAGCTCGGTAAATTCATCCGCATGGTGCCTCACCCTGTGATGCTCGGTTTTGTGAATGGCTTAGCGATGGTTATTTTCCTCGCACAATTTGGTCATTTCAAAACGACTGCTGCTGATGGGGCTACACAGTGGATGAATAGCGATGCACTAATCATCATGGCAGCTTTAATCGTACTGACGATGGCTATTATTTACTTGCTTCCTAAGTTAACCAAAGCGATTCCATCAACATTAGCGGCTATCCTAGTCGTTTCTATTGGTGTGATTGCCTTAGGTGTAGACACTAAAACCGTGGGTGACTTAGGCTCGATTGCAGGCGGTTTACCTACGTTCCATTTACCAGCAGTACCTTTGAACTTAGAAACACTTTACATCATCTTGCCTTACTCATTGATTCTAGCCGCAGTTGGTTTGATTGAAACACTACTAACGCTTAACTTAATTGACGACATGACTGAAACACGAGGCATGCCAAACCGTGAATCGCTTGCGCAAGGCTTTGCAAACATCGCGACCGGTTTATTTGGTGGTATGGGTGGTTGTGCCATGATTGGTCAAAGTATGATCAACATTAACAACGGTGCGCTTAAACGCCTTTCTGGTATTGCGACGGCAGCGTTCTTACTTTCATTTATCTTATTTGCTTCCAAGTGGATTGAGATGATTCCATTGGCTGCGCTGATCGGTGTCATGTTTGTTGTCGCTGAAAAAACCTTTGAATGGGGTAGTTTCCGCCTATTTGGCAAAGTGCCTAGAGCTGATATTTTTGTTGGTATTTTAGTGGCTATGATTACTGTTTTTGCTGACTTAGCGATTGCGGTGATTGTGGGTGTGATTTTCTCTGCCCTCGCCTTTGCTTGGGAACATGCAAAAGACATCCGTGCCAGTGCTTCTATTGATGAATCTGGTACAAAAACATATGTGCTCAATGGTTCACTCTTTTTTGCTTCGATTTCAGCGTTCCAAGGTTTATTTCAGGCTAAGGATGACCCGAACGATGTAGTGATCGATTTCAAAGATGCCAAAGTAGTTGACCACTCAGCATTAGAAGCCATTGATGCATTGGCTGCTAAATATACCGCCGCAGGCAAAACCTTGCATTTAAAACATCTAAGTCCAGACTGTGTCGAGATTTTAGGCAATGCAAAAGGCATGGTAGAAGTGAACTTGTTGGAAGATCCAACTTACCATATCGCGGATAATAAACTCGGTTAACGCCTAGTAATTTTGAACTAGGCAGGTTTTACCATATCATAATCAACATGAGTATGAACGATAACGCATATGATGAGCTAAATCTGTTTAAACAAGCAGTTGAAGATGTTCGTCCAATCAAATCAGACCGCGTGACGCATCAGCCACTCAATAAGCCTCAGCCTATCCCTAGGCTAGTTTCGAGAGATGAGTGCCAAGCGCTCGTCAACGCTGATTCCAACGATATTCTCAAACAAGAACTATTTGAACGAGAGTCATCCGAAATAGCCGCATATAAAACTAATGCTGACGAAGGTCAGCGCTACCTCATCAACACCATGAGCATGCGTGGTGATACGGATGGTGAACTCAATCTATTTAAACAAGCCGTTACCAATGTGCGTCCGCTTAAATCCAACGGTGCTGTTCAACACCCAATCAAAAAACCAAAACCGACGCCTGAGCAATTTAACCGAGACGAACACCAAGCCCTCATCGACTCACTTAGCGACCACTACATTCCATCGTATGAGTTGGAAACTGGTGAAGAGCTGCTCTATGTACGTGATGGCCACTCCCCTGTTATTTTAAGCAAGCTAAGACGCGGGCATTGGGTCGTTCAAGAGCATATCGACTTACACGGCTTAGTCAGCGATGAAGCGCGCGCCTATGTTTCCGAGTTCATATCTGACTGTAAAAAGCGGGGTATCCGCTGTGTGCGTATTGTGCATGGAAAAGGCTTAGGTTCGTATAATAAAGAACCCATACTAAAGAATAAAGTACGTGGCTGGCTGATGCAAAAGGATGAGGTCATCGCTTATGCGCAAGCAAAACAAGAGGATGGTGGTAGTGGTGCTGTGGTTGTATTGCTAAAAGCTTAAACCAAGCTCTCAACCCGTATTACCATTAAAGCACAGCCACACTAATCTTTATTCAAAAATTGATTAAATGCTTGCTACTGGTCCTGCATTTACAAGGTAAAAATCTCTTCATTTTTTGTTAAATGCTGTATCACTAGAGCGCCTTGCAAGAAAATTAAAAAGCGTTCTGACCATAGCTTAGCTTCATGGCTATTCATGCCAATCTTTTGCACTAACTTCTCTAACGCGTATAAGAGTGTATTGTAAATTGTACTAAGCACTTGCTTCAAATCAGGTGCTACATCGCCTAAACTCAGCACATTGAGTAAACAGCTTTTAGCACCATCAGCATAAAACGCTTGCAGCGTCGTGATAATCTGTTTAAAGCGCTCTTCTGGCGCGATGGCTTTATTAAGCAAAGGCATAATGCCGCCTTGCTGGATTTGTGTTTGCATATAAGTCGCAACCGTTTTTGCCATACCGGCTTTACCTTTAGGAAAGTGGTGATAAAGACTGGATTTTTTAAGACCTGCCACTTTTGATAATAAGGTGATGGTCGTGCCATCATAGCCATGTTTTCTAAAGGTCTCAAAAACTGCTATGGTTAATACGTTACCTTCGATGATGAGTTGAGCCATTCAGAACTTTCTACTAAATGTTTATATGTTTAAGATCACTTCTCAAAACAATACCGAACGTTCGTTATACTGCCAATTGAGTAAAGACAGGAAATAGCATGCTTATTATTCGCCTAAAAAACCACCACTTTGGTGTGCCCAGAAGCTGGCATAAAGCCCTTTTTTAGCAAGCAAAACTTGGTGACTGCCCTCTTCGACGATGCTACCCTCTTCTAATACAATCAACCTATCCATGGCGGCAATTGTGGATAAGCGGTGGGCAATTGCGACCACGGTTTTACCTTGCATCAAGTTGTATAGACTTTCCTGAATCACGGCTTCTACTTCACTATCTAACGCGCTAGTTGCCTCGTCTAATAACAAGATAGGTGCGTCTTTGAGCATCACACGTGCAATGGCAACACGCTGCCGTTGTCCGCCAGATAATTTCACACCGCGCTCACCAACATGGGCATCGTAGCCTTGCCGGCCTTTGGCATCGCGTAATTGCAGAATGAAGTCGTGTGCTTCAGCGCGTTTAGCGGCGGCAATCATGTCAGCATCGGACGCATCAGGACGGCCGTATAGAATATTGTCGCGTACACTTCTGTGCAATAAAGACGTATCTTGCGTCACCATGCCGATGCGTTCACGCAGGCTGTTCTGTGTCACAGCTTGTACGTTTTGACCGTCAATCAAAATCTCGCCTTGCTGAACTTCATAAAAGCGCAGTAGTAAATTAACCATTGTTGATTTTCCCGCGCCAGAACGCCCGACCAAACCGACTTTTTCACCTGATTGAATATCTAGCTGAAAGTTCTCTAATACTTGCTTTTGCTTAGGGTAAGCAAAGTTGACTTGATTAAACTGTACATGGCCTTGATTTACTTGCAATGGTCGTGCATTTGGCTCATCGACAATGCTATGCGGCATGGCTAAGGTATTAATGCCGTCTTGTACCGTGCCGATTTGCTCATACAAGGTTGTCAATTCCCACATCACCCAATGTGAAATTCCATTTAAGCGTAAACACATGGCCGCAATCGCTGCAATGCCTCCGACGCTCATTTGACCTTGTGTCCATAACCATAAACCAAAGCCACCGCTGGTGATAATGAGCACCATATTCAATAAATGGTTGATAGCGCCAAGCGTGCTGACTAAGCGCATTTGCTTGTGCACCGTACCTAAAAACTCAGTCATCGCACCTTGTGCATAATCAGCTTCACGTCCTGCATGTGAGAACAACTTCACTGTGCTGATATTGGTATAAGCATCGGTAATGCGCCCTGTCATCAATGACCGCGCATCAGCTTGCTGTTGTGAGACTTTGCTCAACCTAGGGACAAAGTAAGTCAGCGCACTACCGTACAGTGTGAGCCATGTTAAAAAAGGAATGATAATCAATGGGTTAAAGCTGCCAATAATAGCAATCATGGTGACAAAGTAGATAGTCACAAACACCATGATTTCCGATACGATAAACCACACATCACGCACCGCTAATGCGGTTTGCATGACTTTCGCTGATACGCGGCCCGCGAACTCATCTTGGTAAAAGCTCATACTTTGTTGCAACATTAAACGGTGGAAATTCCAACGCATACGCATAGGAAAATTACCTGCCAGCGCTTGATGCTTGAGTAGCAATTGCAGGCCAATCATAAAGATGCTGGAAAGCAGAATAACGGCCAATACGATTAAAGTCTGTTGTTCCAAGCCCCAAAACAAAGCCGGTGGCGTGTCACCTAGCCAGTCAACGACGCGGCCCATCATGGCAAATAGCAACGCTTCAAAAACGCCCAATAACGCAGTGAGTATGGTCATGCCCAATAAAAACGGTCGCATACCAGCCGTACACGTCCAGACAAAGGTCCAAAAATACTTTGGTGGTGCTTGAATAGCATCCTTAGGAAAAGGATTAACCAGTTGCTCAAATTTAGAAAACAAGCGAGGGAACATAGAGACTACTGTTTCACAATAAGACAAACGGCTTCAGCAGCAATACCTTCACCACGGCCAGTAAAACCTAGCTTTTCAGTGGTAGTGGCTTTGATATTGATTTGATCAATAGCAACGCCACAATCTTGCGCAATATTGGCGCACATTTGCGCCGTATGTGGGCTGAGTTTAGGCACTTCGCAAATAACAGTGGCATCGATATTGCCAATCACATAAGCCTTCCTTGCAAGCAAACTCACCACCTCTGTTAATAGCGTGCGGGAATCAATACCCTTGTAGCGATCATCCGTAGGCGAAAAATGTTTGCCAATATCGCCTAAAGCGGCAGCGCCTAATAGCGCGTCGCAAATCGCATGTAGCAAGACATCCGCATCAGAATGTCCATCTAAGCCTTTATCATGTGCGATAGTGACGCCACCAATAATACATGGGCGACCTTCCACTAATCGATGTACATCAAAACCTTGCCCTATACGCATTACCCTTGTTCCTCTGTTTGTTTAGCAGTGTGTTCGAATATCATTTCTAATAAAGCCAAATCTGCTGGATAAGTTACTTTTAAATTGCGTAATTCACCATGTACCAGCTTAGGACTAAAGCCTAAGGCCTCCACCGCTTCCGCTTCATCGGTTGGCAAACCATCATACCCAGTCAATGCTTGTTTTAGCATCGCATAATGAAACATTTGCGGCGTTTGTGCTTGCCATAAATTTTGTCTGGAAACTGTTTGATTAACCACATTCATTTCATTAGATTTTTTAATCGTATCCGCCACTGGCAGTGCTAACAAGCCACCAACGTCATCTCCTACCAACGTCTCAAGCAAACGATCAAGCGCATCATGTGTCAAGCCTGGCCTTGCCGCATCATGCACAAGTACCCAATCATCAGCATCAACATGCATCATCTCTAAGGTGTTCAGCACCGTCTCACAACGGCTTTCACCACCCGTATAGTGTATGTGTAAGCGGCTATCTTCTTTCAGTGCTAAATTATTCCAGAACTTATCTTCTGAGCTAAGAGCTAAGTGAATGCTGGCAATGCGAGGGTGCGTAAAAAAGGTTTGAATAATATGCGCAATAATTGGCTTGCCTGCAAGAGGCAAATACTGCTTTGGCAACACATTTTCCATCCGCGTGCCAATACCTGCCGCAGGAATAATTACATGGAATCTCGTCATACGCCAAGTTTAGCATGATGGAATAACTGATTGGTAGAATCGTCAAATATAAGCAATCTTTAACACGCACTCAGTGATTTAGTCATTTAGTGTAGAATAATAATAAAAATAAATAAGATTTAAGCGAAAAAATTAAACAGCATGTTAGAAACAAACCTCCCAGCAGTGCTAAATAAAATTATTTTTCTCACCCGCAAAAGAGATTCTGACACGCTGGAATCACCCTTGTCGCAAATGTTACTAACACTAGCCAGTGTTAGTAACACGGCGCTATACAGCGCGAGCAATATTACCAGAGCTAAACACGCCATTTCCAACAGTCAAGCGCAACCTGAAAACGAAGTACTTCCGAAAAGCATTGTAAATGCATTGTTTGAGTGTCTAACAATGGCAAAGATATCAACAGTGCTCTTGAAAAATGAAAAAAAATTAATGCTACTCCCATTAATGTGCTCAAAACAAAAACCACAAGCAATCATTACTGTAGAAGAAGCAAGCCATGCATAGAATCATAGTTTAATGCTGCAAATTTTATCTATTTATCATAACTTTATGTCTCTCATCCACGAGAGTGAGCGCGACATATTAATAGATTTACTCAATAGAAAAACACTTGACCTTAAAATCAAAGACATCATTATCGGTTTGAAAAATCATGTACAAAACCAAACTGATGCGCATTCCTACTTAGCTACTTTTGATCTAGACCATTTCAAACAGGTGAACGACGCACAAGGCCACTTAATCGGCGATGAGGTGCTATTACTATTCTCACAACAGATGCATAAAATCTTTAGAGATAAAGATTATTATTCAGGTTTGATGGTGAAGAGTTCGTTGGCATATTTCAGTGTACTGATGACGATACGATCACTCATATATTAGGCCGTTTCCGAGAAACCATTGCGGCATTCGATTTCCCACAAGTTGGACTAGTCACCCTCAGTTTTGGCTGAGCTAAAGTTGACGCCTTTGATCTTTCTTCTAAAATAATCGATCGTGCTGATCTCTCGCTATACTGCGCAAAACATCATGGTAGAAACCAAATATGTTAGCATGCACAATTAATCGCTTCTGGTGCTTTGGAAAAGAAAGAGTCGAGCAGCGGAGAGGTTGAGCTTTTTTAACACTGAGTGATCGTGGGTTAGTGAGTCATGGATTACAGAAGCGGCAAGGCACTGCCTGGCTGCTCTCCGTCCAATCATTTAAATACCAATCATTTTCAAAATATTAGTCTTCTGCTGTAGCACTGATTTTATGAATACTTAAATCAGCACCATCATATTGCTCTTCGTCAGACATCCGAAGACCCATGGTTTTCTTTAATCCACCATAGATGACAAACCCACCGATTAAAGCAACAGAAATACCCATTAACGTACCAATCGCTTGTACAGCCAAACTAACGCCGCCCATACCGCCAAGTGCTTGACAGCCAAATATACCCGCAGCGATACCGCCCCAAGCGCCACATAAACCATGCAATGGCCACACACCAAGTACATCATCCACTTTCAAACGATTTTGGGTATAAGTAAATGCCCATACAAATAAGCCACCTGCAATTAAGCCAGTAGCTAAAGCACCCAATGGATGCATGATATCTGAACCAGCGCACACCGCCACTAGACCTGCTAATGGGCCATTATGGACAAAACCTGGGTCGTTTTTGCCAAAGAAAAGCGCGGCTAACGTACCGCCTACTAACGCCATTAGCGAGTTCACAGCAACTAAGCCTGAAATGCCTTCAATACTTTGTGCAGACATGACATTAAACCCAAACCAACCAACAGTAAGAATCCATGCGCCTAATGCTAAAAATGGAATGCTCGATGGTGGATGAACATAAATTTTCCCATCCTTACCATATCGGCCATGACGTGAACCTAACAAAATCACAGCGACTAATGCTAACCAGCCACCCATCGCATGCACAACAACTGAACCAGCAAAGTCATGGAAGCCAGCGCCAAACTGAATAGCGAACCAATCTTGAATACCATAATGGCCATTCCAGACAATTCCTTCGAAAAATGGATAAACAAGGCCAACAATTAAAAATGTCGCCGCCACTTGGGGGTTGAATTTTGCACGTTCGGCAATACCGCCAGAGATAATCGCTGGAATAGCGGCGGCAAAAGTTAGTAAGAAGAAGAATTTAACTAATTCAAAGCCACTTTTTGCCGAAAGTACTTCTGCACTGCTAAAGAATGTAACGCCATAGGCAATACTATAGCCAATAAAAAAATATGCGATGGTAGAGACACAAAAATCCACTAAAATCTTAACCAGTGCATTGACTTGGTTTTTACTACGAACCGTACCAACTTCTAAGAATGCAAAACCCGCATGCATTGCAAGCACCATAATCGCGCCTAACAATACGAACAAGGTATCGTTTGCTGTCACTAATTGTTCCACTTAAACTCCCCTAATTTAGTTACTTTAACCATTATTTTAGCTTTTGGCTTAAAAAGGCAAAAAGCAATAAAAACCATAAGCAATTGATTTAAAATAACTTTGATTTATAACCGGCTTAATATTCCACTATTTTAATTCATATACACGTGCATTGCATTAAGTTTTGCTAGCTAATAGCAGCATCAGCTTGCTCAAAAAACCAACCCGAATAGCAATGGGTTTCGCTAGAAAACCTTTGCTTTTGTGCAATTTAATATAAACTTCATACAGCCTGTATATTCACGCTCCTCTATTACCACTTAAGAAACTAAAATAATTTATGTTCGAAATCTTATTACTTATTATTGTGTTACTCATTGCTTGGTTTTGGTTGGATTCTATCTCCAAACGGGAAATTGCCATCTTTACAGGTAGAGAGCTAGCCAGCCGATATGAGTTGCAACTGCTGGATGAAACCATTGCCTGCAAAAAACTTAGCCTTGCGCGCAATAATCATGGTCATATGAAAATCGTTCGTCTCTATGAATTTGAAGTCAGTGCAGATGGTCGAAATCGCTTATTATGTAGTCTAGAACTGTTAGGCAAACAACTAAAAGGCTGGGATATTCCGCCTTACTTGCAACCAGTGCATTAGCACTCTAATCCTAACCCGCTTCTAAAACTAACAGCATGCAATACATAGGTCGATTCGCTCCTTCACCTACTGGTCCTTTGCATTTTGGTTCTTTAGTGGCTGCTGTCGCTAGTTACTGCGATGCAAAAGCGAATCAAGGGCAATGGTTACTGCGTATAGAAGATCTTGACCGACCCAGAGAAGTCGTGGGTGCAAGCGATGATATTATCTATACATTGCAAGCCTATGGCTTTGTTTGGGATGGTGACATTCTTTATCAAAGTGCGCGCAGCACTGCTTATCAAACGGCATTGGATGAACTAAAGTTACAAGGCATGGTTTACCCATGCACCTGTTCACGCAAAACCATTACAGACACCGCTGAACAAAAAGGCATTGAAGGCGCGATCTACCCTCAAACTTGCTTACATCAAACAATTGACTTGAACAAAACGCCGGCCTGGCGATTCAAAACACCTGATCAAGAGACGCGCTTTAACGATATGGCACTTGGATTACAAAGCCAGCAAGTTGCAACAGAAATTGGTGATTTTGTGATTAAACGCGCCGATGGCTTATTTGCGTATCAGCTCGCTGTTATTGTAGATGATGCTGCGCAAGGCGTCACCCATGTGGTCCGCGGGGCGGATTTACTGACTTCGACTGCTAGACAGATCCTGTTGCAAGATGCTTTAGGATTTACCCATCCAATTTATAGGCATACGCCAATTGTGATGAATACACTTGGCCAAAAGTTAAGTAAACAAACGCAAGCAGAACCACTACCGCTAGATTCAGTTTCCACTCACTTATGCCGTGCATTTGACTTTTTAACATTAAACCCACCTGCGTATTTAGTATCTGCAACAAGCAACGATTGCTGGGAATGGGCCATTCAAGCCTGGCCAGCAAGCTCTTCTATTTAGCTCCCTTCGTCAGCACCTTGCTACTGAAACGAACATAGCCATAAATATAAATTATTAATGCTATTGATAACTATTATCATTACGATTATAATTACATCTCATATTAATCCAGCCAGGAAACCCACATTATGGTTAACAATGTCAAAACAACCCAAGACAAAAACTATCAAGTGTCAAAACTAAAAAAATCAGCAATTCGCACCTTGCAACTTTCAACTGCCATCAGCATTGCATTTGGATCATTTGCCATGGCTGCAGAAGAAATCGCTTTAGATACAGTTGAAGTGGTTGGCAAAAGGGTTAGCGACACGAAACCCGTTAAAGGCTACAATGCGAAAGAATCAAGCGCTTCAACAAAAACAGATACGCCACTGATTAATGTGCCACAAGCGATTACAGTCATCACACAGGATGTGATGAAAGATCAATCAGCGTTAAGCATTTCAGATGTTGTGCGTTATGTGCCGGGTGTGATGGCTTCACAAGGAGAAGGTAACCGTGATGCACTCGTATTTCGTGGCAACAGAACAACCAGCGATATTTTCTTAGATGGAATGCGTGATGACATTCAAATGTTCCGCGACCTTTACAACACAGACCGTGTAGAAGTACTAAAAGGCCCAAATGGCATGATCTTTGGCCGTGGTGGTGCTGGTGGTGTGATTAATCGTGTGACTAAAAAAGCAGGCTGGGACCCAGTTAAAGACGTGTCTTTAACTTATGGCGCATGGGATCAAAAGCGCTTTACTGGTGACTTTGGTCAATCACTAACTGACAATGTTGCGTTTAGAATTAATGCAGTGTACGAAGATTCGAATTCATTCCGTAATGGCGTAAATTTAGAGCGATATGGTGCAGCTCCTACTTTCACATTTAACCTAAGCGAACAAACTAGTATCAACTTGTCTGCTGAATACTTTAAAGACCAACGGATTGGCGACCGTGGTATCCCATCAGTAGATAATGCTACTGGTGACGACAGAAGACCATTTAACTTAAGCAAAAACCAAGATGAATTCTTTGGTAATGCACGTTTAAGTCCAAACGAAGCGGAAACAAAGTCTTTCAACGTGTCGATTGACCATACTTTTGACAATAATGTAAAAATTAAAAATAGTACACGTTACACAGACTACGACAAGTTTTACCAAAACATCTATGCTAGCGGTTCAGTGACTGCTGCAAATACAGTTAAATTAAGTGGTTACCGTGATGAAACAGATCGTAAAAACCTCATTAATCAAACTGACGTAACGATTCCATTTGATTGGGGTACGACAAAACATACCGTTTTAGCAGGTGTCGAGCTTGTTGAGCAAGATAATGAACAGGCTCGCTTTGTAAGTCAACCAGGTACAACTTCTTCTAGCATTGCTGGTGCAGGTGCTGTTGATGTTAGCAATCCAACAGTCAATGCAATCTTCCCTAGATCTAATCTTGCTAAAGCACAAGACACGCAAATTAGTAGTCAAGGCTATTACATCCAAGACCAAGTTGAATTTAATGACCAATGGCAAGTAATTGCTGGTTTGAGACGTGATACTTTCGAAACTGATTATAAAAATATTAGACCAGGTGATGAAGCAAGTGTAAATACCACCGATGCATTCTGGTCACCTAGAGCCGGTTTGATTTTCAAGCCAACTAACAACACTTCATTATATGCAAGCTATAGCATCTCATATGCACCAAGAACAGGCGATCAGCTACAAGGCTTGAAAGGAATTGAAACCAACCCCGACTTGTTTGATCCGGAGAAGTTCATCAATAAAGAAGTTGGTGTTAAATGGGATATTAATCCAAACTTATCGTTTACAGCAGCTACTTACCTATTAGAGCGCGAAAATTTAGTCGCAAATGACCCTAATCAAGCTGGTATTAAAACACTTATTGATGGGCAAGAAACACAAGGTGTAGAGCTTAGCTTAGCTGGTAACATGACAGATAAATGGTCAGTTATTGCTGCTTATACTTATCAAGATGGTGAGCTTACTAAAGATCAAGGTGCACCAGGCGCTATTACTGCAAAAAAAGGGGCTGAACTAGGCGAAACACCAGATCATTTATTCTCATTGTGGAATAAATACAAAATCAATAACGTGTGGTCTGTAGCACTAGGTGTGGTAGGTCGTTCAGAAATGTATGCAGCAACTGAACAAGTAACGGGGAACACTTTAATTCCTGGCTACACACGCTACGATGCAGCTATCTTCGCTAAGTTAAGTGAAAAAATGACATTGCAACTTAATGTTGAAAACTTAACTAATAGAGACTACATCGCTAGCTCACATAACAACAATAACCTATTGCCAGGCGCACCTGTATCAGCTAGAGCAACATTGAACTACTCATTCTAAACTGAGTACAGTTCATTATGTTTAACTAAGCCCACCATTTGGTGGGCTTTTTTATTGTATGGGTTTTTATAGCTAATGATAAAATACAAGATATGAATGAAAATGATCAGCTACACCAATTTTTCTTTGAGAACACGCCAGTTCGCGGTAATTTAACCCACCTTAAAAGCACTTACCAACTCGCCTTAGAACATCAGGATTTACCACTAGTCATCAAAAAAGCACTAGGTGAACTGATGGCAGCCAGCGTACTTCTCACTTCGACTTTAAAAATGGATGGCGCCATGGTGTTGCAAATACAAACTAAAGGCCAGCTTAAATTACTAGTCGTTGAATGTGACTCAGAGTTGCAAATTCGCGCCACAGCAAAATGGGATGGTGACATTGCAGAAGCAGCCAACTTCTTAGATTTGATTAAAGAAGGCCACTGCATTATCACCTTAGACACCAAGGATAATACGCCGTATCAAGGCATCGTACCGATAGAAGGTGAAAGCATCGCTGTGATGCTCGAAAACTACATGCTACGTTCGCAACAGATTGATACAAAACTTTGGTTAAGCTGCGACGGTCACTCTGCTGCAGGTTTGTTATTACAAAAGCTACCTGAAGAAGTTGGTCAAGATGTTGATACATGGAATCGCGTGACCACTTTAGCAGATACCGTGACCGATAAAGAATTGCAAACAGAATCAGCAGAGCAACTACTGACCAAACTATTCCATGAGGAAGATGTGCGTTTATTCGAAAAGAAACTAACGCGATTTCATTGCAAATGCAGCCACGAGCGTGTGAGTAATATGCTAAAAACATTGGGTGAAGATGAAGTGAATAGCATACTGGCCGAACAAAAGAAAATAGAAATCAATTGCGACTTTTGTAACAAACAATATCGCTTCGATGCGGTTGATACAGCAACGCTATTTGCTGACAAAGCCGTCTTAAAAAATAATAAATCCGTACATTAAGATACCTTAATAAAACAACCCAACTAAGCTTTAGTAGCTTGTCGCTGACGTTCAAATAAGCAAACCGCAGCCGCTGCAGCCGCGTTCAGTGATTCCAATTTAGCGTTCATTGGAATGCTAATTTGCTGGGTTGCTGCATTCATTGCATCACGACTTAAACCAGCGCCTTCATTGCCAATCACGAAGGCCGTTGGCTTGGTCAAGTCTTGCGCATAAAGCGGCTCACCCACTAATGTCGTCGCATAACTGCTGCCTTCAAAATGCGTCATCGTTTCAATAATATCTACACCTTCTATAATCGGCAAATAAAACTGTGCACCCTGCCCGCCACGTAAACATTTTGGCGACCACGCATCCGTGCAACCTTTCGATAAATAAACAGCATCCACACCTGCGCCTAAAGCTGTTCTGAGCATACTGCCCAAATTGCCAGGGTCTTGGATATCTTCTAGCATTAACGCAAAATCAACCTTCTCAGGAACGGCCACGGCTGGCAGTTTAACCAAAGCCAAAATACCAGTGCTACTCGCCACTGGCGTTAGCTCAGCAAATAGCAATGTCGGAAACATAGTTGTATTCACATCAGCCAAATCCTGCATCAAAGCCACCGCTTCTTGCGAGCTTTTTCCTTCAGGAATGATCAACAACTCAGGCTCACCAAAAGCCTGCAAATAACCTGCTATCAGGTGTACGCCATCTAATAGCGTTTTTCCCTCCTTGTTTCGTTCACGTTTATTGTCTGCTAGTTTTTTTAAATGTTTAAAAACAGCGTTATCGCGTGAGGTAATATGCTTAAAGGACATAGATTTTTGCTACTTTACAATTATTAACCAACATTCTAACTGATGCTGTTTATGATGCTAACTATTAATCTTCCCAAGGTGATGACTTAGCGACCGAAGTACCGTAATTATTCAGCTTGCCATTCGGCTCACTTCTTATTCTCATCAATATTCCTGGCTTTATTTTGTCAGCGACTTACATTGGCCACTATGATGGCTGACTATCCGGTATTGTTACTTATCTCTTATTACAAGTCGTCAGCTTTAGCCTATCAAGACTCTTTAATTTCAAAAGTATCAGCACGACGTTCTTCTTTTTGACGGCGATGATCAGTTGTGTAGTGGCTTACTTGTTAAGTCATATGGATATCACCAATCACTCCATTGCCAGCCAATTACTACCATAAAAACTGGCAGTATTAGATCAGCTACAGACTATAAAAGAGCTACTATTAAACTTACTGTACATCTTTAAAGAACTGGTGCTAGGTGAGTTTAACAGACTCAAAAACTGGATCACACTGTTAATCCATTAGCATAAAAGGCTTTATAATAAGCTCTTAACCTAAAAAAGCGCGCCATTACTTATGATTGATGTTCGATGATTGACGGTCTAGTACAAATATTCATCTGGCAAGGTATTGGTGAGCTAGTCTCCAAATTCATATTACCGCAAATCCCCGGGCCAGTGATTGGGCTGATTCTACTGGTCTCTTTTTTAGCTATCAAAGGCGAAGTTAACCCTTCACTTGGTAAAGTGGCCGATACTTTTCGGCAGCATTTAGCCCTATTATTTGTTCCTGCATCCGTGGGTGTGATTCTTTTTTTACCCGAATTAAAAGAACATGCGTTCGCGGTTGGTACTGCATTAACGGTCAGTGTCATACTGGCGATTGCCGTCACAGGCCTCGTCCTCAAACTATTT
This sequence comes from Methylophilaceae bacterium, assembly GCA_028823485.1. GTDB lineage: Bacteria > Pseudomonadota > Gammaproteobacteria > Burkholderiales > Methylophilaceae. Next base: position 57,643 of record JAPKBG010000012.1, read on the forward strand.
AGCTTCAAAGAACCAGCCTATGAAAATAGCAAAGCTTATCGTCATGAAATGAAATTGTTAGACGAAGATAGACGCCTAGCATTGCAAAAAGAAAAACAAGCCAGGCGCAGTAAGAAAAGGGCTAAACAGGACTTAGACTCAACAGGTGACACAGTAGGGGAAAATGATGACTGATCGACTCCCTATCTCAGAAATTTGGGTTTACCTATCAGGCGACCCTCTCTTTGCACTGGTGTTAACGTTAGCCTCCTATCAGTTTGGCTATACGTTATACATCAAATTTAACCGCAATCCGATATTAAACCCAGCTGCCATTTCTATCATCCTAATTGCTGTCATCATCTCACAATTTGGTTTTGGTGACTCGCCAAAAGAAGCTTATCAACAGTATTTTGAAGGTGCTAAATTTGTCCACTTTTTACTGGGCACGGCAACCGTTGCACTCGCCGTGCCTATCTATCGCGGCTTTTCAGAAATGCGCGGCAAAATAATGCCCATTTTTATCGCCTTAACCGCTGGTAGCATTGTCTCAATCTGTAGCGCCGTACTCATCGCCAAGTACATGAATGCAGGCGAAAGTATCGTTGGCAGTATGTATACAAAATCTGTCACAGCACCGATTGCCATGGGTATCGCAGAGCGCATACAAGTATCACCCACACTCACCGCTGTCTTCACCGTCATTACTGGCATTCTAGGCGCCATCTTAGCGCCTTATATTTTAGACCTTTTCAAAATTAGACCTTGGTGGATAAGAGGCACAGCCATCGGCGTTGGCGCGCATGGTTTAGGCATTACCCGCGCCTTTAGTGTAAACGAACAAGCAGGCATCTTTGCCAGTATGGCTATGGGCTTAAACGGTGTACTCAGCGCTATATTTTTGCCTTATATATACACACTCATACACGGGTAAATGAAATAAAATCGATTGGATAATAAACGTGGCAAAAGTAGCTAAAAAGAATAACCTAGAACGCATCTTGCATAATCAGGGCCACGGCGCACGCAAACTTTGTCGTATTATGATTATCAATGAAGATATCACCGTTAACGGTGAAATGTGTGATGATCCAAGCGCCATGTTTGAGTTGGCTGGCATGCAATACACCATCAAAGGCGATGTATGGGATTACAAAGAAAAATCCTATCTCATGATGCACAAACCCAGCAACTACGAGTGCACACACAAAACCCAACACCACCCAACCATTTATAGCCTATTACCGCACCCATTAGTCGAACGCGGCGTACAAACCATTGGCAGACTAGATGAAGACACCACAGGGCTGATTTTAATCTCTGACGACGGCCAGTTTATCCACAAAATGAGCTCACCTAAACACAAAGTCCCCAAAGTCTACGAAGTGACCTGCAAACACCCCGTCGATGACGAACAAATCGCCCATATACTCAGCGGAGTCCAACTCGTCGATGAAGATGCGCCTATCGCCGCCCTAGCCTGTACTCGAACTTCTGACAACGTCATCCACATGACCCTAGCCGAAGGAAAATACCACCAAGTCAAACGCATGGTCTCGGCCATTAGTAATCGCGTAGAAGGCTTGAAACGGATTAAAATTGGAGAGCTAGCATTGCCAGAAGACCTAAAAGTTGGCGAATGGCGATGGCTAAATGATGGTGATATGGCGGCATTAAGTAACAAGAGCAGTAATGTCTAAAAAGATATCGTTTATTTTCAATAAGAAATATGTAATGCATTTTTTAACACATGGTGAAAAGTACCAGCTTGTGATTATTGGCGCTTTAGCTTTAATATAGAATTTTAATTTCAAAGAAAAATAGCCTGAGCCTTTAATTTAGTCCTTAACAGTTGTATTTGCAGGTATTGCGTTAAAGAAGATAATCATTAAAACAAACTAGATGAAGAAATAGAAAAAATCACATCTAGGTCAGGCCAAATAAATGACTGGTATTCAAATGATCAATTCACCGATTCAGAGCATATTGCAGTTTATAAAAAAGATCCTGCAATAAAAATTGCACAACATACAGAATATCGGTTGACCTTACTTTGCCACTTTTTAAATTAAAATAAATTTGTGAGCTATACCTGGAAATTGTGAGAGAGTTTTATCATTTTCGGGGAAATGACCCAAATGCAGAAGAACTTACATTTTGAAAAAGCCAAGCTAAAAAGTCAAATTTAAGACTATACCTTACTCTCTACAACTCAGACACCAACTAAGAAAGCGTGTCCTATAGAAAGCATTGAAACAAAAAAACCCAATGAATAATCAATGGGTTTTTTAAATTTATGGTTCCAAGCCTTAATAAAACAACCTTTTTAAAGTCATTAAAATATAAGCAATGCAAATATTGTTATATTTAACTATCCCTAAAGTTACCCCATATAAAAAGTGATATCGACTATCACTAAAGCACATTATATATTTCCAAATATTACTTAACGGCCTTTGCTTCGGTTGTTAATGTTTTTGTTGTCAAATTTGAATTAACAACATCAGGTCTCACAGACCAAAGAATTGCTAGCACTTCATTTTGCTCTTGCGGTCCTACCTTATTTTTAGCTAATGCTGCCATGACATCATCAATAACTGCGTTAAATTCTGCTTCGTTAATGTTCATTGTGGCATGTGTAGCTTTCATCGCTTTACCAGAATATTTTACATCAGCACCTGTCGCCATTGCAAAAATTTCATACACTTTTTGTTTAACGTATTCGCCATCACTGTCCTCAAAACGGTTTTTTACGATAGGGTTAGAAGTATGATTAGCCCAAGTGTCTGCAACAATTTGTCTGGCGACCTTCTCCCCGCCCATACGGTCAAACAATGAAGGTCTTTTCGCCTCTTCTGCAAACGAGCCGATTGAGAAACATAATATACTTACTGATAATAAGGTGTTGAGTAGTTTTTTCATAATTGTATCCCCTTGGTAAATTTTATTTATATGAATCAAACGTACTGTCTGCTTGATTTGTATTTACACTTTATAAGTAAAGTACACAGTGGTAAATACGTATAACTACCTGAAATTTTGTTATATTCTGAAGTGTTTTTTTCGTTATTCATTTGTTATCACTAGTAAAACAATTTGACTTAGATTGTTAAAAACAATGGCTTAAAGTTCTGATGCTTAAGCAATATTTAATATAAAGGTGTTTATTTTTTTGTTCAATTTTCACGATATAGTGGCTTTCCATTTTTAATAACGTCTTCTAAAATCTGTGTCGTTATTTCACCATTTACCTGATAAACCATTTTACCTTTTGGATTGTAAAAAAATGTAATTGGGACTGTATTCACTGGTACGCCAATTGCTCTGCTGGCAATTTCCCCACTGACAAGTAATAGTGGATAGTCAATAAGATAGGTTGAAGCGAAATTAGCTAAATATTCTTTTTCAGGAATACCAAAGCTTTCTAACTCTAAGGTAAGTCCTAAGACCATGGCATCCTTCTCATAATGGCGATCATGAAAGCTTGCAAGATCAAATAGTTCACGCCGACAATATGGGCAAGCTGTAGCCCATACATTGACAACAACCCATTTTCCTTTACCAATATATTCGCTTAATGTGTGTTGCTTGCCATCTAACCCTTCCAGCAAAGGATTGTGCTCCTGAGAAAAAGCTGTCCAAGTTAAAACTAACGATATCAAAGTGAAAATGCAAAGACACTTTTTTTTAAATATAGCTATAAACATAGGAATTCACCTTACTTACTCACTCAACAACATCAATTAATAGATTCAGAACCGCTATCGCCACGATGTAACGTTTCCTCACCCCAACACAATAAAATAGCACCTGATACAAACATAGCGATAGCAATAAACTGAAATGCTATTTCTACCGAATGGCTTAATTGAACAATTACTCCAATACAAAATGCACCAATAGCATAACCTAAGTCTCGCCAAAAACGATACATGCCAATTGCAGAGCTACGCCACCTTTTATCGGCTAGATCAGCAATTGATGCTGAAAGCGTAGGATAAAGCATAGCCATTCCAATACCAGAAAGTCCTGCTGAAAATAAATACCAATTTAAATTACTCTCAAACAACATGGCAGCAACGCCTAGGCCACAAATCCACATGCCACATACACTTAATATATGACGTCCTATACGATCAGATAACCATCCAGAAATTGGTTGCAATAGACCCCAAACAATACCGTATATGCCAACCACCCATCCTATATTTTTTAAGCTAATACCTAATTGCAGCATAAAGATTGGGTATAAAATCCAGACCAGCGCATCTACAAACTTCTCGACCAACCCTGCTTGGCAAATTGCCATGAACCTTTTATCTTGCCAAGAAATACGTTTAAATAGTTGCAGTGTCGTCAATTGTAGACCGTTATTCACAGTAATATTTTTCAATGCTACTTCTGTCGTGCTATCGGATTTTGCCCAATGCAATGTGTCTTTTACAAATAACATTGTCATGCTAATCGCAAGTAAGCTAGTAGATATTCCTGTAACCAATAAACTTAATCTTGCCCCAATCGTTGCAGCAAGTTGCGCTGTTACAATTCCTGCAATAGCAAGTCCTAAATACCCAACAGCTTCATTCAAGCCAATCGCTAAACCTCGCTCGTTTTGATGCGCAAAATCAAGCTTAGAGGCTTGAGTCATTGACCAACATAGGCCTTGATTAACCCCTAACAATACTGTAGCAG
>JAPKBG010000002.1 GCA_028823485.1 Methylophilaceae bacterium
TTAAGTATTAAATCTTAAGTATTAAATCTTAAGTATTAAATCTTAAGTATTAAATTATAACAGGAGTTGAAAGCGGATATTTCAGATTTGTTGGCATTTTCAGTCAAGAACGAAGCTTCGGATTTGCACTTGTCCGCAGTGCTGCCACCAATGATTCGTGTTCATGGCGATGTGCGTAAAATCAATTTGCCAATCATGGAGCATCCGGTAAAAAATCACATATTAAATTGAGATGAGCGGCAAAACCATTCTTAACAACGCACTATATCAGAGCCACACTATCACTGTTTTTTATGACGAGTCAAGCCACGCTACTGTATTGTTGCGACAAGTTGACTGTTTAATTCGACTTGCTTGGGTAAGTGAGTTGACCATTTAATAAGGTGTATATCACTTTTCCAGTTACTTCCATATTTAAGAATGGTGTATTTTTACCTTCGCTCTTTAATGAATTTGGCGTCACTGTCCAAGCAGCTTCGGGATCAAAAATAGTGATATCTGCATTTGCTCCCACGCTGAGATGGCCACTATTAATGCCCAGTATTTCTGCGGATTGGATCGTTATTTTAGCAACAGCATCACGCAAAGCCACTTTATTGTTGTTTGACCATTTTAACGTTAGCGGCAACAAAAGTTCTAAACCAGTTGCACCTGCTTCAGCTTCTGCAAAAGGAAGTAGCTTGGCATCGTTATCCACTGGTGCATGGTCAGAGCAGATGGCGTCGATTGTGCCATCTTTGACACCTAAGCATAATGCCTCTTTGTCACGTAGTGTTCTGAGTGGTGGCTTTAAATGGGCATTAGAATCAAAGTAACCAATATCATGTTCCGTTAGATGTAAGTGGTAAATGCTGACATCGGCAGTAATTGTAATGCCGCTTTTTTTCGCCTCTCTGATGAGTTCGACACCTTCTGCGGTAGAGATGCGGCAGAAATGAATTTTGGTTTTGGTCTCTTGAGCGATTCGTAAAACAGTGCCTATTCTTAATGCCTCAGCAGCACTTGGAATACCTTTAAGGCCTAGCCTGCTCGCTACCTCGCCATCATGCGCAACGCCGTCTCGCGCCAGAAAGGGCTCCTCCGGGTGAAAAAAGATGGTATAGCCAAAAGTGGCCGCGTATTCAAATGCGCGCCATAAAACTTGCGTATCAATAATGGGGTGATTTGCTTGTGTGAATCCAGCGCAGCCGGCTTCGGTCAGTTCACACATTTCTGTCAGTGTTTTACCTTCCAGTTTTTGTGTGAGTGCGCCGAGCGGATAAATACGCGCTAAATTGTGTCGCCAGCCTCTAAGCTTGAGCATTTCAACTAAACCTGGTTCATCTAGTACTGGATCCGTATCAGGTGGGCAAGCTAGACTGGTTACGCCGCCAGCTGCTGCAGCGCTTAGTTCACTCTCTAAGGTGGCTTTGTATTCATTGCCAGGCTCGCGTAAACGAGCGCTTATATCAACAAAGCCGGGTGTGACGATTAAGCCGTTAGCGTCGATTGTTTCATTGGCCATGAAATTCTTTGGTGCTTCTCCGATGCTAGCAATCTGGCCTGCATCAATATAGAGGTCTTGTTTGGCATCAATGTTATTTTTAGGGTCGATGACATGCCCGTTTTTAATGCATATTTTCATGCTTCACCTCCTGCAAGCATAGACATGACTGCCATGCGAACTGCAATACCATAAGTCACTTGCGGCAAAATAACGGCCTGATCACTATCCGCAACGCGTGAGTCAATTTCGACACCTCTATTCATTGGGCCTGGATGCATCACAATCGCATCTGGTTTTGCTAAGGCTAGTTTTTCTGGCGTTAATCCATAGGTTTTGAAAAACTCCTGTGTACTTGGTAGCATAGCGCCGCTCATCCGCTCATTTTGTAAGCGTAACATCATCACAACATCGACATCTTTCAAGCCTTCTTTCATGTCGTGGTACACGTGTACCCCTAACTTTTCAACTTCGTTTGGGAGTAGTGTTTTTGGTGCAATGACGCGTATTTCTGGCACACCTAATGTGGTCAATGCATGTATTTCGCTACGTGCAACACGAGAGTGTAGAATATCGCCGACAAGTGCGACCCGTAAGTTGTGCATATCCGGCTTATATTTTCGAATGGTAAACACATCGAGTAAACCTTGTGTTGGATGCGAGTGACGGCCATCGCCTGCATTAATTACGCTAATATTATCAGGCACATGCTTTGCAATGAGATGGGCTGCACCACTTTGACTGTGCCGCACAACAAACATATCCGCTTGCATGGCAATCAGGTTGTTAACCGTATCGATAATCGCCTCACCTTTTGATTGTGATGAGGTATTGACGTTGAGGTTAATCACATCGGCTGATAAGCGTTTGGCCGCAATTTCAAATGTCGTGCGTGTGCGTGTACTGTTTTCAAAAAAGATATTACAGACTGTTTTTCCATGTAGTAAGGGTACTTTTTTAACATCACGATCTGAGACGCTAACAAAAGATTCCGCCTTGTCAAGAATTTGTAATAACACCTTTTTTGGTAAGCCTTCTATGCTTAATAGGTGTTTGAGTTTTCCGTCGCTGGTGAGTTGCGGGTTATACATGGGCTGCATCCTGATTGTTGTATAGCCTAAGGTCTGTATTGAGTCTTTGCATCGCTTATGTTTGTTGCACGCTGTCGAAGTAGGATTGTAATATGACTTGTGCTGCTACGGCATCAATTTTTTCTTTTTGTTCACGCCCTTTAATACCCGCTTCTGACAACTGCTGTGAAGCCTCGGCCGAGCTTAAGCGTTCATCGATCATCATGACAGGTAAATTGAAGCGACCTTCTAGTCGCTGTGCAAATTTTTTCGAGAGCTGTGTCAGCAGGTGCTCGCTGCCATCCATATAGGTTGGTAAACCGACAATCAATAAGCTTGGCTTCCATTCTTTGATTAACTGTTCTATTGCATGAAAGCGGACTCCATTGACTTCTGCATCAATTGTCGTGTTTGCATGCGCAGTTTTTAATAGCGTCTCTCCTATAGCGACACCGATGCGCTTTTCACCAAAATCAAATCCCATCACTGTGCCACTAATGTCTGAATAACTGCGTTCCAGTATCGGCAGGTGACTTTGGCTTAACACCTTAAGCATGCCCCGCAACATCTAATAGATTGCTTGAGTTGAGCCCCATCATGTCCATGCCAAGCTTGAATCGATTGTTGGCAGGGGTGTCAAAAATAATTTTCTGTAACGCTTGTTGTTCTGTTGCTTCTAGGTTTAGCCATGCGTTTTGCCCCATTTCTTCCTCTAGTTGTCCTGCTGACCAGCCTGCATAGCCTAATGCAATGATCATTTTTTTAGGTGCTTGATTATCGGCAGCAGCTTCTAAAATATCTTTAGAGGTTGTAAGCGCAATGTTGTCATTAATCTGAATGGTGGAATTGTATTCTTGTTGCGGCATGTGTAATACAAAGCCGCGATCTGTTTGCATAGGACCGCCTTCATAGATCGCATCTTCTAACAAAGACGAGGGTGTTATTTTCAACTCGATTTGATTGAGTAAGTCTTCAACGTTGTATTTGGATGGTCTGTTAAGCACAATGCCCATGGCGCCGTCTTCGTTGTGAGTGCAGATAAACGAGATTGTTTGAGAAAAACGTGGGTCAGTCATGCTAGGCATTGCAATGAGAAACTGACCTGTAAGATTTAAATTTTCCAATGTTTGTAGTTTACCACAATTTTAATAAAACATAATTCAATAAAATGGCCAATTAATCCAGCCCAATCATGATGTTAGCTAGCACTACCTAGCCAGAGCTGTCTATTTAGACATCTTGTTCTAGATAGCCAGTGATTTCTAAACCAAAGCCATCCATGCTTGGCATTTTACGCGGTGCTGCCATCAGCTTCATTTTGCGCACACCCAAGTCCAATAAAATTTGTGAACCAATACCATATGTTCTTAACTCTTGGTTATAACGGACTGGCTCATCTGCGTGTTGGATGCGGTTAACTAAATCAGCATTCGATTCGGTTTGGTTGAGGAGTATCATCACGCCGCATTCTGCGTCGGCGATTGTTTGCATGGCGTTTAATGTATTCCAGCTATGGGTTTTGCTTGAGCTATCTATTAAATCGAAAACAGATAAAGGTTCATGTACTCGTACCAAGGTTTCTTTGTCAGCACTTGGTTCACCCTTAATTAACACCAAGTGCGTTTCATTGGAAATCTTATCGTTATAGGCAATCAACTTCATTTCGCCATAAGCCGTATTGATTTGGCGTTCGACTGCACGCTCGATGAGTTTTTCATTTTCACTACGGTAGTGGATTAAATCCGCAATCGTTCCAATTTTGATATCATGTTCAGCGGCAATGCCAACCAAATCTGGTAAGCGCGCCATTTCGCCATCATCTTTTAGAATTTCACAAATCACACTGGATGGATCCATGCCTGCTAGTGCGGCTAAGTCTGACCCTGCTTCTGTGTGACCTGCGCGGACTAGTACGCCGCCATTCATGGCTTTGATTGGGAATACGTGACCTGGACTAACGATGCTGTTGGTATTAGCGTCTTTCGCAACAGCTGCTTGAATTGTCTTTGCACGGTCGGCAGCAGAAATACCTGTTGTCACGCCACTAGCCGCTTCAATAGAAACGGTGAAGTTTGTACCATAGCGTGTACGATTGTTATTAGCCATTGGCGGTAAATTTAATTGCTCGCATCTTGTTTCATTTAGCGTTAGGCAAATTAAACCACGTCCATACTTAGCCATAAAATTGATGTTTTCAGCCGTTGCAAACTCTGCTGCAATCACAAAGTCACCTTCGTTTTCACGGTTTTCATCATCGACTAAAATCACCATTTTCCCATTTTTAATATCGGCAATGATGTCTGAAATAGGACTTATTTGTTTATGCGGCATTCTTTAACTTTCAGTTTCCCACTGCTGCATTCTGTCTACGTAGCGGGCAATTTGATCGATTTCTAAATTCACTTGGCTACCGACCTGCAGTGTGCCCAGTATGGTTTTTTCTAGTGTGTGTGGAATAATATTGATGGTAAATACATCTTTTTCTATCGTATTGACGGTTAAGCTCACACCATTAACGCAAATCGAACCTTTGCGGGCAATGTATTTCGAGATGGCATGCGGTAATTGAATTGCGAGTAACCAGCAGTCATTAACTGGATCAAATTGAACCACCTGACCAACACCATCAACATGGCCACTGACTAAATGACCACCTAAACGGTCATCAAGACGTAATGCTTTTTCTAGATTCACTTGGCCTTTTTGGTCTAAGCCTGTGGTGACATTTAACGTTTCTTTTGAGATATCCGCTTTGAAATGTGTTTCGCTTAAGCTTGTGACCGTTAAGCACACACCATTAATGGCAATGCTGTCACCTATTTTCACATTGCTTAGGTCTAGTTGTTCAGCGTTAATATCGATTTTAATATCGCCTGACGATGTTTTTATGGGCGTTATTTCACCAACCGCTTGTATGATTCCAGTAAACATCCTGCCATTTTAACAGTTGTCCTTACTATTAGAACCGAAGCTGCATATTTTTTTTAAAACGCTTGAAATCTTCAAGCGATATGCTGTTAAGATTTCCAAATGTCATTTTTCAGCCAAATACTTGCGAAAACAGGATTGCCATACGAGCTATTTGTTGGCTTGCGCTACACCCGTGCGAAACGTAAAAATCATTTTATTTCATTTATATCAATGACCAGTATGGTCGGGGTTGCGCTAGGTGTTGCTGCACTGATTATCGTACTCTCCGTGATGAACGGTTTTCAGGCGGAGCTACGTAGCCGTATTCTTGGCGTTGCTTCTCATATTGAAGTTACTGAAAACACGAATATGCTTAGCAATTGGGAGTCGCTTGCAGAGCAGGTTGATGCTCAGACTAATGTGAAAGCCAGTGCGCCTTATGTCATGGCGCAAGGGATGCTGAGCTATGGCCAGGCGGTGCAAGGTGCGTTGGTAAGAGGCGTGTTGCCTAATCAAGAGAATGCGGTGGCTGACTTAGGTAAAAACATGCGGGAAGGTCAGTTAAGTGACTTGGCTTCAGGTGAGTTTAACATCATCTTAGGGGCTGATTTAGCCTATTCTTTAGGAGTGAATCTCGGCGAAAAAGTCGTGTTGATGGCACCGCAAGGGCAATTTACCCCGACGGGTGTGATTCCGCGGATCAAACAGTTTAACGTGGTTGGTTTATTTCAAATTGGGATGTACGAATATGATGCCGGCTTGGCACTGATTCATATTGAAGATGCTGCCAAGCTTTACCGCATGGGAGACAAGGTTTCTGGTTTGCGTCTGAAGATTAACAATCTATTTGATGCGCAAGCAACGACCGCTGAGTTGAGTGAAAAATTGACGCCGTTGGGTGCCTATTACATTACCGATTGGACGCAACAACATGCTAACTTCTTTAAAGCGATACAGTTAGAAAAGCGGGTGATGTTTATTATTCTGACGCTGATTGTCGCGGTTGCGGCATTTAATATTGTATCGACCTTGGTGATGGCAGTGACCGATAAGCGCGCTGATATTGCGATTATGCGGACATTAGGCGCCAGCCCAAAAAGTATTATGCAAATCTTCATTATTCAAGGCGCGCTGATTGGCATTATTGGCACCTTTTTTGGCGCCGTTTTAGGCATTGTCATTGCATTGAATATTGATACCATCATCCCGTTTATTGAAAACCTATTTCATGTGCAGTTCTTATCGAAGGAGGTGTACTATATTAGCGAGTTGCCTTCAAAATTAGAATGGAATGATACGATTACGATTGTTGTGGTATCCATCGTCTTGAGTTTGGTAGCTACCCTATATCCAAGCTACAAAGCATCTAAAATCAACCCAGCGGAGGCTTTGCGTTATGAGTAGCATTATTCGCTGTGAAGGCTTAACAAAAACATATACAGGCTTAGATGTTGCCGTGTTAAACGGCATTAATTTAAACATCAAAAAAAGTGAGCAGATTGCCATTGTCGGTGCTTCTGGTTCAGGTAAAAGCACCTTGCTGCATTTGCTGGGTGGTTTAGATACACCCAGTTCAGGTGAGGTTGAGTTGCTTGGTAATAACTTGAACCAATTGTCCGAGGCCAGAAAAGGTCAAATTAGAAATGATTCTTTAGGATTTGTTTATCAATTCCATCATTTACTACCAGAATTCACTGCCATCGAGAATGTTGCGATGCCACTGCTAATTGGACGCATGCCCCGTGAGCAAGCATTGTCAGCAGCTAAAGATATGTTAGATAAAGTGGGTATGACACACCGTGTAGAACATATGCCGAGTGAGCTTTCTGGTGGCGAAAGGCAGCGTGTTGCTTTGGCACGCGCTTTAGTCACTGAACCGGCTGCGATATTAGCCGATGAGCCGACTGGTAACTTAGATCGCGTAACGGCTAATCAAGTGTTTAATTTGTTAGTTGAAATTAATGCTGTATTGAAAACCAGTTTGGTGGTTGTGACGCATGATTTAACGTTAGCCGCTAAGATGCATAAACAGTTCAAATTAGAAGATGGTAAGCTTGCAGCATTTTCTTAATAGACCGCTGATAGATGGACGTCACTGAACGATTGTCGTAGGCTTTGTCTTGGGTGCTTGGTATTTGCAATTGCAAGCCACTTTACCATCAGCTTATTGATATTTCACTTACAAATTCTGGTCTAATTTTGAAGAAAGGTGCCAAATTGATAATTTTGATTAGGAGGGTACAGCTTTATTTAATTTAGTTGACATACAGAGTTCGCTTTTTAAAGTGCACCTACAGAAAAACAACCTCTGACATAGGGAATTATTTTATTTACACTGCGCAAAACCGAATCCAAATCAAAGCATGGCGTTCAGTTCATGCTAGGTATTCGCATGACAAAATTTTATGAAGTCTCACTTGCCGAAGTGTGCGCTTCTAAGCTAAAGTAGCGGTAGTTTTGTTTTATCTGATTTAATTAAGGAGTCTCCACTGTGTGGGAAATTATTGTAGCTGCAGGTTGGCCAATCTGGCCGTTGATTTTTGCTTCAATTATTGCGTTAGCAATTATTGTTGAACGTACTTGGGTATTGCGTAGTGAAGTAATCGCACCGACTAACCTATTGCCAGAAGTGCACAAATGGATGGGGCAAGGGGTTATCAATAAAGATAGTCTCGTTAAGCTTGAGGAGCACTCGCTACTTGGGAAAATATTTGCTAGTGCGTTAGCTAATGAAAAAAATTCTAGAGAAGTGATGAAAGAGTCTATTGAGGAAACAGGTCGTGCAGTGGCGCATCAGCTGGAGAAGTACCTTTCAACGCTTGGCACCATTGCAACAGTGGCACCCCTACTTGGCTTACTAGGGACAGTGATTGGTATGGTTGAACTATTTGGCGCTTTTACTAATTCAGGCCATGACGTTGCACAGTTTGCCCGTGGTATTTCTGTGGCACTTTATAATACGGCAGCGGGTATTGTTGTCGCTGTTCCTGCCATGATTGCTTATCGTTACTTCCGAACTAAAGTTGATACTTTATTGTTAGATATGGAGCAGCAAGCCATTAAATTAGTTGAAATTCTGCATGGTGAGCGTTAATCAACGCCTCAAGGTTAAAGGAACACTGAAATGAATTTTCAACGTGGAAAAAATAACGAAGACTTAGAAATTAACTTTATCCCTTTAATTGATGTGTTGTTAGTGATTATCATCTTTTTAATCGTTAATGCGACGTTCTCACAAACGAGTGAGTTGCAAATTAACTTGCCAACGGCTGAGGCCAATACAGCTGAAGATAAGCCCTTAATGATTACTGTCGATATTGATGCATCTGGGCGGTATATGGTCGATGCGAAGGCGGCTGGAGCTCGTGTGGAGGACATTGCTAGTGCGTTACAAGCTGCGGTAGGCAATGGTAAAGACCCAACAATCGTGATTAATGCTGATGCAAAATCAACACATCAATCAGTGGTCAATGTAATGGAAGCCGCGCGCGTTGCTAACTACACGCACATTACGTTTGCGACACAATCAGGCGCTAAGTAATTAATTGACTTTATTCCTCCACTGGTTTCTACAGAATTAACCATGTCGAAACATTCGCGTAAAAAATACGATATGCCACAAGTGATCAATGCTAAAGCATTGTTTTTAAGAATCTTCTCTTATGCTTGGCGATATAAATTTGTCTTTGCCATCACGATTGCAGCAACAGCTGTTTTATCGTTAAGTAATACCGCCTTTCTAGCAATGCTTAAAAAAGTGACGGATGAAGGTTTTATGCAACAACCTGCAGGGCAGGCCTTTGTGTTGCCATTAATGTTACTTTCTTTGATGTCCGTACGTGGTTTGGCTGGCCTTGTTTCTATGTATAGCATGCGATGGATAGCAAGGCGTGTCGTTGAAGTGTTAAGAATACAGGCTTTTGGGCGGCTGATGCATATGCCTGTTAGCTACTTTGATACACAGTCAACAGGGGTCATGGTTTCTAAACTAACCTACGATGCAGAAAGGCTATCTAACGTTGCGACACGGACGGCAATGAATGTGTTGAGAGATGTGTTAACCATGGTGGGTTTGGTTGCTTATATGCTTTATTTGGATTGGCGCTTGACCTTGATTTTTGCCATTGTTGCACCTTTAATGGTTTTGTATTTAAGAAAGACTACCCCCAAATTACGTGCTAATGCTAAAAAAGTACAGTTGGCAGTAGGGGAAATGACCAAAGTCTCAGAAGAGGCTATTTCTGGACAACGTATCGTTAAGATTTTTGGTGCGCAAGATTATGAAGACCAGCGATTTGCAAAGGTTGTGATTGATAACCGTAAGTTAGAATTGCGTTCAGCACGGATTACAGGGCTGAATAGTTTTGTGATTGAAGTGTTAGCCGGACTAGCATTATCATTGGTGATTTATTATGCACTTGGCCGCTTCTCCGCGGGTGAGTTCACGGCATTTATGGGCGCTTTGTTGATGCTGATTTCACCCATTAAACATATCACTGCAGCGAATGAGGATTTCCAAATTGGACTGGCGGCTGCACAAAGTGTGTTTGAAGTGATTGATGCGCCGATTGAAGTGGATGAAGGCAAAGGTCATCTAGAGAAAATAAAAGGTAGTATCGCTTTTGAACATGTAAGCTTGCGCTACGAGGGTGCTAAACGATTGGCGCTGGATGATTTGAATTTTACCGTTAACCCAGGAGAAAAGGTCGCTTTAGTTGGGCGCTCTGGTGGTGGTAAAACTTCTTTAGTCAATTTATTGCCACGGTTTTACGAGTTACAGCAGGGTTCGATACAGTTAGATGGTATGGATGTGCGCGAGCTATCATTAAAAGACTTGCGTGCGCAGTTCTCGTTGGTGAGCCAAGACATTATTTTATTTAATGATACGATATTTAATAACATCGCTTATGGTGTGCTCCGAGACACGAGTGAAGCTGAAGTAATTGCTGCAGCAAAAGCAGCCAATGCTTGGGAGTTTATCCAGCAACTGCCTAAAGGTTTGCAAAATGAAATTGGTGATAGGGGTGTTCGCCTTTCAGGTGGGCAGCGCCAACGCCTTGCTATTGCGCGCGCTATATTAAAAGATGCACCGATATTGTTACTTGATGAAGCAACATCAGCGCTGGATACTGAATCCGAACAGCATGTACAAGCCGCTTTAGATGTGTTGATGCAAAATCGCACAAGCTTGGTCATTGCGCACCGACTCAGTACCATTGAAAATGCCGATAGAATTTTAGTGATGGACAAAGGTAAAATCGTTGAATCTGGTTCACATAAAGAGTTGCTTAAATTGAAGGGTTACTATACTAAGCTCTATCAAAAAGAGTTTAGCGAGTAGGGTATATGGTCGGCAGAATACGACGTGCATGGAAAGACAAAAACGCTTTGTTTTACCTTGTACTCTTACCACTTTCTTGGATATTCACAGTAATAACGGCTTTACGCCGACAAGCTTATAAAATCGGCGTATTATCATCATATGCACTCCCTGCACCAGTCATCGTCGTGGGTAATATTAATATGGGCGGTAGTGGTAAAACGCCCGTCGTATTATGGTTAGTTGAGCAACTAAAAAGTAATGGGTATACCCCTGGTGTTATTAGCCGTGGATATGGTGGTGCTAACAACATGCAGCCAGCCAGTGTGGACCAAGATAGCCTTGCATCACAGGTGGGAGATGAACCATTATTGATCGCACGGCGAACAGGTTGCCCTGTTTGGATTGGTAGGAAGCGTGTGGACGTGGGCAGAGCGTTACTCAAAGCGAATCCAACTTGTGATGTGATTGTCAGTGATGACGGGTTGCAACATTATTGGTTGAAACGTGATGTGGAAATTGCAGTGGTGGATTCAGAGAGTACTGGCGAACACTACTTATTGCCAGCAGGGCCACTGCGTGAGCCTCAAAGTCGTTTGCAGACTGTGGATTTCATTATCTGCAATGGAGAAAAAACAGTCGCCCAAGCATTCAGTATGCAGCTATGCGGGCAAACGTTTTATAATTTAGTTAACCCTCAGCAAATAGTGGCAGTCGATTACTTTTTCGATAAATCTGTTAAAGCATTGGCGGGGATTGGAAAGCCAGAACGCTTTTTTAATGGCTTGACCAACTTGGGCTTGGATTTTGATGGGGTGGCTTTTGACGACCATTATGCTTTTACCGCAAAAGAATTAGAGCATATTGCTTGTGATGCGTTAGTCATGACTGAAAAAGATGCCGTTAAATGCCAGATTTTTGCTCAGGAACACCATTGGGTGCTGCCTGTCGAAGCTAAAATAGAATCAGCTTTTTTGCCGCAATTGCTAGCAAAGTTAAAGAAGTGATAAAAGGATAGGAAAACATCATATGGATGCGAAATTACTAGCAATTTTAGTTTGCCCAGTAACAAAAGGGCCGCTGATTTACAAAAAAGAGCAAAATGAATTGATTTCAAGCTCAGCGCGGTTGGCTTACCCTGTGCGCGATGGTATCCCTGTCTTGCTAGAAGAAGAAGCTCGCAAACTAGACCCTGATGAAAAGGTTGAATAGTGTCTTTTAAGGTTGTCATTCCTGCGCGATATGCGAGTTCACGTTTACCTGGAAAACCCTTGTTGGATATTGCAGGTAAACCAATGGTGATTAGAGTTTCAGAGCAAGCTCGAAAAAGTGGTGCAGAAGCCGTGGTCATTGCCACAGATTTTGACAAGATAGTACAAGTAGCGCAAGAGCATCATGTCGATGCTGTTATGACCCGTGTCGACCATCAGTCTGGCACCGATCGAATAGCTGAGGTTGCACAAAACCTAAATTGGGACAACAATGACATTGTCGTTAATGTACAAGGCGATGAGCCTCTCATTGACCCTGCATTGATTCAAGAGGTGGCGTTGACCTTGGCGCATAGTCGAGATGCTGTGATGGCAACCGCTTGCCATGCGATTCATGATGAAGCCTCAATGCTCAATCCTAATGTGGTTAAAGTGGTCGTGGATGCAGATGGCAATGCCATGTACTTCAGCCGCGCACCAATTCCATATCCGCGAGATGAAGCGCATAAACAAAGCCTCAAAGCGCATCGACATATTGGGATTTATGCCTACCGAGTGGGCTTCTTAAAACAATATGCTGAATTGAGTGTTACGCAGCTAGAGCAAATCGAAAGTTTGGAGCAGTTAAGGGTGTTGCACCATGGTTATAAAATTGCCATCACCGTTACTGACCATGCGCCAGCAACGGGTGTGGATACACAAGCCGATTTAGATTATGTGCGTAGCGTATTTCAGGCTGGCTAGCTAGTGTTTAAACTGCTTCTTCGCCAGTTTCACCTGTTCTAATACGTAAAGCTTGTTCTACGCTGGTGACGAAAATTTTGCCATCCCCAATTTTCCCTGTATGAGCCGCCTTAACAATCGCATCCATTGCGGACTCTAAGATATCGTCAGAAACGACAAGCTCTAACTTAACTTTAGGTAAAAAATCGATGGTGTATTCAGCACCACGATAAAGCTCTGTGTGACCTTTTTGACGACCGAACCCTTTAACTTCTGTGACGGTCAAGCCATTAATGCCGATTTCAGAAAGTGCTTCACGTACCTCTTCTAATTTAAAAGGTTTAATGATCGCTTCTAATTTTTTCATTTATTTCCCCTCAATACTGTATTAAATTGTACTACTAATTAAAGTTTAGTTTGCTAGTAATTGGATATCTTCTATCCTTACCAAACCCGCGTTGTGTAATTCTGACCCCGATAGGTGCTTGACGGCGTTTATATTCATTTCTATCAATTAATGTTGTGACACGTTTAACATCAGCCTCGCTATAACCAAGCTTGATAATGTTCGCAAGGCTTAAGTCATCTTCAACATAGGCTTGCATGATGGCATCCAGTATTTCGTAAGGTGGTAAGCTATCTTGATCTGTTTGCTCATCACGAAGCTCAGCGCTTGGTGGGCGTGTAATGATGCGCTCAGGAATTACTGGTAAGAGGCTGTTACGGTAGTTTGCCAATTTGTAAACTAATGTTTTAGGGATGTCCTTTAGCAATGAAAAGCCACCAGCCATATCACCATATAGCGTGCTATAACCAACCGCTGTTTCTGATTTGTTGCCAGTAGTTACTACGATGCTCCCGAATTTGTTAGATAGAGCCATTAATAGCATGCCGCGTATACGAGCTTGTAAGTTCTCTTCGGTTGTATCTTCTGCTTTGCCTTTGAATTCTTCTGACAGTGCTTCTTTGAACGTTTCGAATAACGATTTAATTGGCAGTAAGCTGTAGTCTACATTAACCAACTTAGCCATTTCCACTGCATCATCAACACTCATGCTTGCCGTATATTGTGATGACATCATTAGTACTTTAATACGGTCTGCACCTAAGGCATCGACAGCAATGGCTAGGGTTAATGCAGAGTCGATACCACCGGAAAGGCCGAGCACAACACAAGGAAAACCATTCTTATTGACGTAATCGGCTAAGCCGAGTTTAAGGGCATTGTAGACCATGGCCTCTACACTTAGGGCTGGAATGATTGGTGTTGCTACCGGTTGCTTATTAATGACATCAACATAATCTAACGCCTCTACAAATGAGGGTAGCTGGTGCGTGACTGTGCCTTGTGAATCCAATACAAAAGACGCGCCATCAAACACGAGTTCATCCTGACCACCAACGAGATTGGCATAAATAAGCGGCAAGCCTGTTTCTTTTACGCGCTCGATTAATACTTCATATCGCATTTCTAACTTATCCATATGGTATGGTGAGGCATTAAGTGATAGTAAGAACTCAGCCCCTGCCTCTTTTGCTTTTTGTGCTGGCGCTGGCTCCCAACCATCCGCACAAATCATCACGCCATAACGTACGCCTTCTAACTCAAAGACGAATGGCTGGTCATCTGCTTCAAAATAGCGTTTCTCATCAAACACACTATAGTTAGGTAAGATTTGTTTATGATAGGTTGCGGTGATTTTTCCATGCTGTATTAAGCTAGCAGCATTATATAGGTTGCCATTCTCATAATGAGGGTGGCCAATAAGCAAAGAGATATCAGTTACGGACGCTGCAATACGGTTGAGTATTTTTTGGTTGGCAATAATAAAGTCTTGCCGAAATAATAAGTCCTCTGGTAGGTAGCCACATAACCCTAATTCAGGTGTGATGACGAGGCTAGCGCCATTAGATTTGGCCTGTTTACTTAGGGATGTGATTTTATCGGCGTTACCTACCAGGTCTCCAACTGTCGCGTTGAACTGAGCAATGGCAACTTTCATTTGTTAATATTTACCGCCAGCATTTTTAATAAGGGCAACAATTTCAGGGTTGCCCTCTTTTAATGCATAGACATAAGGTGTTAGCCCATATTTGTTACGGGCTTTTAAATCAACTTGATGAGCAAGTAATAATTTAACCAGCTCCACAGAATCAGCACTGATTGCCAATAAAAGAATAGAGGTCTCTTGAGCGTCTTCATGATTTACATCAGCCCCATTTGCTACCAGTACTTTGGTAACTTCAAACTCGGGTTTTTGTACTGCCCAAGTAAGCGCAGTCCATACTGAATTGTCTTTCGCATCAACTTCCGCACCTTCATTAATCAGGTGTTGTACGATTGCAGCATTCCCTTCTTGTGCTGCGTAAATTAGCGCCGTTTTACCTAAAAGGTCTCTTAAACTGATATCTGCAGCATGCTCAAGTAATACAATCACTGTTGTTAAGTCCCCGCTTTTGGATGCGTACATTAATGCTGTTTTGCCACGCGCATTTCTTGCATTGCTATCAACACCTTTTTGGTTTAATAGTAGTTGAATGGATGTGCTATTGCCAGCATTGGCTGCCATGCGTAGGGCGTTCCATCCATTAGTATTCTCTATATTGGTGTCAGCACCATGCGCCAGGAGTATTTTGATGGTCTCGGTGTTATCTCGTTGTGCGCTAAACATCAGTGCAGTCCATCCATCATTGTCTACTGCATTAATGTCTGCCCCATTATTAAGCAATAACTCAACCACTTTCGAATTATCTTTGCGTGCGGCATAGATCAGTGCCGTCAAGCCGTCTTTGTCTCGGGTGTTTGGGTTGGTGCCATTTTCCAACATGTCAGCTACTGTTTTAATTTCACCTTGAGCAACAGACGTTAATATAGTTGGAAGGCCTTCCGCCAAACTAATGTGGCTAAAAACGGATAAACATAATAAAAAGTAAAGTAAAGTTTTTTTCAATGGTTAACCTGCTTTAATCTCGATGGCTTTCATAACGGCCTCTCCTAAACTTGCAGGAGAGTTGGCAACGACAGCACCAGCAGCCTCTAAGGCTTTAATTTTATCTTCCGCGCGACCTGAGCCACCAGAAATAATCGCGCCAGCATGCCCCATTCGCTTACCTTTAGGTGCTGTTAGACCTGCAATATAAGCCGCGACAGGTTTAGTTACATGATTTTTAATATAATCTGCGGCAGCTTCTTCATCGCTACCACCAATTTCACCCACCATAATAATGGCTTTGGTCTCTGGGTCTGCCTCAAACAAAGCTAAGCACTCAATAAAGTTTAGGCCTTTCACTGGGTCGCCGCCAATACCAACACAGGTGGTCTGACCAAGGCCAAGTGCTGTCGTTTGTTGCACAGCTTCATAGGTTAGCGTGCCTGAGCGAGATACTACGCCGACTTTGCCGCGTAAGTGAATGCTACCTGGCATAATACCAATTTTGCATTCATCGGGTGTGATAATACCTGGGCAGTTTGGCCCAATTAGCTTTGTACCATTGGCATCCAAAGCAGCCCGCACTTTAATCATGTCTAATACAGGAATGCCTTCAGTGATACATACTACCAGTTCTATGCCTGCATCGCTCGCTTCTAAAATTGAGTCTGCTGCAAATGGAGGTGGTACATAAATCACGCTGGCATTAGCTTTGGTTTCACGTACAGCTTCACGTACGGTATTAAAAACGGGTAAACCAAGGTACGTTTGTCCCCCTTTGCGTGGCGTGATACCGCCAACCATTTTAGTGCCGTAGGCGATGGCTTGCTCAGAGTGAAATGACCCTTGTTTACCAGTAAATCCTTGACATAATACTCTGGTGTTTTTATTCACTAAAATGCTCATGCAACCGCCTTTACTGCTTGTTCTGCTGCATCAGTTAAATGTTCTGCCGATATAATATTGAGGCCACTTTCCCGCAGCATTTTCTTACCTAACTCTACGTTTGTTCCTTCTAAACGAACAATGACGGGAATGGCCATTTCAACCTCTTTTACCGCTGTAATAATTCCTGTTGCAATAATATCGCAACGCATAATGCCACCAAAAATATTCACTAAAATGGCCTGTACATTCTGATCAGCCAAGATGATTTTAAAGGCTTTGGTCACGGTTTCAGCCGTTGCACCACCACCAACATCTAAAAAATTGGCAGGCATGCCGCCATGGTGTTTAATTAAATCCATGGTAGCCATTGCTAGGCCAGCACCATTAACCATGCAGCCAATATTGCCATTGAGTGCAATATAGTTGAGGCCTGAGTGATGCGCTTCCGCTTCTTTCGCATCGTCTTGTGACCAGTCACGAAGACCAGCTAATGCTTTTTGTCGGTAGAGCGCATTGTCATCTACCGTCATCTTGCAATCTAATGCCACTAGGCTGCCATCAGTGGTCACAATCAATGGGTTGATTTCCAATAACGCTAAATCATTTTCAATAAATAGTTTGTATAGCCCTTTGGCCAGCTTGGTGAATTCACCAATTTGGCCATCGGCCAAACCTAAAGCAAATGCAATGTTACGTGCTTGAAAGTCAACTAAGCCATTTAAAGGATCACAAACCTCTTGTAATATCTTTTCTGGTTGTGTGGAGGCAATTTCTTCAATATCCATACCGCCAGCAGATGAGGCGACCATCACAACGCGATCAAGCGCACGGTCGACTAACATCGATAGATATAACTCACGCTCAATCGGTAATGTTTGCTCCACCAATACGCGATGCACGGGTTGTCCATCAGGTGCATTTTGGTAAGTGACTAACTGTTTCCCCAGTAGGGCACCCGCAGTAGCTTGTGCTTCTAATGCAGAGGTGACGAGTTTTACACCGCCTGCTTTGCCGCGACCACCCGCGTGGACTTGTGCTTTAACGACCCATTTGTCGCCGGCAATTTGTTTGGTAGCCGTTGCGGCTGCTTTTTCCGACTGTACTACTTCACCAACAGGCGTTGCAATGCCATAGCGTTGTAGTAATTGTTTAGATTGGTATTCGTGTAAGTTCATTAATTCGGTAGGGTTGTCGATTATTTAGGCTAAATCCTATTTTCTCTCAAAAGTGCGCTTGAGGCTAGTAAAAAGGACTTAAAAACAGAAAAGCCACAGCGATTAAGCTATGGCTTTTTTACTTAACGAATGATTTGGTTTGACTATAAATCTTGTTCCCAAGCATTACCATAGACTTTTCCATTTTTAGACAGAATAAACATTTGATAAATGCTCGTTACCCACATGAATGTAGAAGCTAAACTATAACCAATACCACCAATAATCGTCAAATAAGCAAAACTTGGATTTAGTTTTGTTAGCCACCATGACAGGATGTCTAAAATTAAGAATCCGAATGGGAAAGCAATGGCTATTACTTTTAGTTTTTTTGGTATGCCGACTGCAAAACTAAAAATCAAGCTAATAAAGAAAAAGATAAAGCTAATCCCAAATAAGTGAATGTGAGAGATTCGCGTTAGACTTTGAAAGCTAGCCCCATCACTTGTAGCAGCTAACTTTTGAACTTCTTCGAAGTTCTTAAAGTTGGGGATGTTTGGAATATTGCTATGGCAGGCAACACAGTGCTTTTCAAACACTTTCTTAAAGTGAGCATCCCAATCTTTTTTAGGTGCGCCTTTTCGTACCCATTTAATAATATCTGCACGTACTGCGTCTGGTGCATTTGCTTTCATGGAGCCGTTAAGTTTACTCTCTAAAGTGCTATGTGAGCGGTCACCGTAATAGCTATAAACAATATCATTTTTAGATAACCCTATTTCACCATCGGCCATGCCATGCGTCATCATGATTTGTAAGCCGGCCATAAGTAAGCCAATGCCAACTACAAGCAAGTAACCTGTAAACAATGTTTTGACTGGCAATGGCATATTAGGAAGGTTCAGCCACGTCATATTAGAGGGAGTAAATTTCATTTTTAATCTCGTTAAATATTAGTTGAAAATGATAGCACTCAAAGTATGGTTCAACCAAGTAAAGAAAAGACGAAATGACTTTAATTCCTCCCATTACAGATTGTTGAGACTAACTGCTATAATACGGCTTCAATCAAGTTAATAGTGAGTGCTATGCGTTTAGTTGTTCAAGGCCGCGCCATTAGTGTTGCGCATCTTACTCATATTCATCGTTTAATCGGCGGTAATGCCCAGTTTATACAAATTGGTGAATATGCCTATTACCTACCTGTGCATTCGTCAGATTTTGACGATGTTAGTCGCTTCTGTGCTGAGCAGAAAATAGACTGCGCTTTAGTGCCAGATAAACAGCGTTTAGCTAGCTTTGGCTTGTGTGTCATGGATATGGATTCGACGTTAATTTCGATTGAGTGCATTGATGAAATTGCTGACATGATGGGTATTAAGCCGAAAATTGCTGAGATTACTGAAGTAGCGATGCGCGGCGAATTAGATTTTTCTGAGAGCTTAAAACAACGCGTTTCATTACTTAAAGGGTTGGATGAGTCTGCACTGCAAAGGGTGATTGAAGAGCGTTTGACGCTTAACCCTGGTGTGCGTGAATGGATAGCCGCATGTAAAGAAAATAATATCAAAACCTTGGTGGTTTCAGGTGGCTTTACCTTCTTTGCCTATCATGTAAAAGAAATGCTAGGGTTGGATTATGCCGTTTCTAATGTGCTCGAAATTGTTGATGGAAAACTCACTGGCATTGTTGTTGGCGATATCGTAGACGCACAACGCAAAGCCGATGAATTAGTGAAAATACGAGATCAACTAGGTTTGCAAGTGACGCAAACCATTGCTATTGGAGATGGTGCGAATGATCTGAAAATGATGGGTGTTGCCGAGATTGGTATTGCTTATCATGCGAAGCCAGTAGTGCAAGAGCAGGCCACGTACGCATTGAATCATGTTGGTTTAGATGGCGCCATTCATCTGCTCACTGCGTAACTTACAATAGGTTTAATTCCTCTTCACTAAACCCTGCCTGCCTACGTGCATCCATATTAAATGGCGGTCTTAATTTAGGTGCGTTGTATTGCTGGCATAGTGATTCAAATGTCGAAATTGGTTGAAGCTGACGTTGTTTACACAGCCAGTTATACCAAGTGTTGCCAACGGCAACATGACCAATCTCATCACGCAAAATAATATCAATAATTTCAGCGGCAGCCATATCGCCAGCTTGCGCTAATTTATTACGTAGTGGCGGACTAGCATCCAAACCGCGTGCTTCCATCGTTCGCGGTACTAAAGCCATGCGGGCGAGCACGTCTTCTTGTGTGCGTTCGACCATTTCCCATAGTGAATTGTGACCTAAAAAACTGCCGTATTCGTAGTCGAACGTTTTTAAGTGTGTGTTAACTAATGAGAAGTGATAAGCCTCTTCTGCGGCGACTTTCAGCCAATCAACATAATATTGCGTTGGCATATCAGCAAACCGCCACACCGCATCCAAAGCTAAATTAATCGCGTTGAATTCAATATGCGCGAGCGCATGAATCAGCGCAGCACGGCCCTCCACCGTATTCATGGTACGTTTTTTGACGGCCAGTGGTGATACCAATTCTGGCTTGCTCGGACGACCAGGTAGTTGTCGGCCAGCAACGGCTTCAGCGCCCATTTTTATTTGTGGATTCAGTGAAACTTGCTGTTCAGTATAGGCCTTTTGTAAGCCAATGACTCCCTCTACTTTACGTTGCGGGTCATCTGTGGTGAGCCAGTTCAATGCGCTTTGACGTAGTTCTACGCCATCTAATAAACAGGAGTTAGTGGTCAAAGTTTAATTAAGTCTATTAATAATATAGCTTATCAAATGGTAGGTTATCTAACTGATTACATAGCGTACCTACTTTGATTGGTTTGTTTTGATTTAAAGTCGCTAAAAAGTCTTGGTCATTGGCTAGCTTACCGATGATTTTTTTGATTGCTTTAGAGTAAGCATTTTTTACGTGAAAATCTGGCGCAATACCCAGCGCGCCAATTTCTGATGCTTGTTTTTTAATCCGAGTAATCGGCGTTATATCGTTGGTGTAAGCGCGTGCAATATACTCTGCATGGAAAACATGCAATTGGGCGTTGTAAAAAATATGAGGTTCTAGTAACAACACAACATCAGCTTCACTGTCCGTCGCGCATTCATTAATGTTAGTAAAGCTGTTTTTTAATGAAGCCATGGCTGCTTGCTCTGCTAGTGGGCCTTGCATCTGCCATACATTTAAATAGGGGTGTAGAAAGCGCACAGGATGTAAGTAATGTGTCTTTGCAATATGGACTGCGATATTGCCTTGTAGCTTGGTCGATTCTCCTTGTAAGGGTTCTGTTTGTACTGACTCAGCTTGTACAAGAGTAGTACAAGCAAATAATAGAACGAATAAGCTGATTATTTGATTTGACATAATGACTTTCTTAAAAATTAATTGTTATTATAAACAATACGAACAATATAGCCCGCTCTATCATCTGATACATAGAGTGCACCATCTGGCCCAACGGCGACATCGACAGGTCGCCCCCAAGCGTTGTTGTTTTTGAGCCAGCCCGTAGCGAAATCGGCTGCACGGGTTGGCTTTCCGTGTTTAAACTGAATGCGAACAAGTTTATAGCCGCTTAATTGTTCACGATTCCAAGATCCATGTAATGCAACAATCGCATCTGTTTTAAATTCCGTTGGGAACTGACTTTTAGCTAAAAAAGTCATGCCAATTGGTGTTGAGTGTGATGTGAGCGTAATGGCTGGTCCTGTGGCTTCTTCACAAAATCCCTTAGCACCTAAAAAGTTAGGGTCTGCCATCATGCTGTGTGCGTTGTTTAGGTTTCCCCAGCAATGTGGCCAGCCATAATGCGCCCCAGGCATGATTTTATTAATATGCTCTGGGGGAAGGGTGTCATTAACAGGACCATTTTTACGGTCAGATCGCATATCAGCGCCATTGTTAGTCGCAAACATTTCCTTTGTTGTCGGGTGCCAAGCAAAGCCTTGCGAGTTTCTTAAGCCTTTTGCCCAAATTGGTGGGAGGGATGTATGCCTGCCAACAACAGCTAAGGCTCCAGCAGGTTTTCCCTCTGCTGTATAACGCAAAATGGTCGCGCGAGCAGGATTACTTTCGTTGCAAACATTGCAGCTAGAGCCAACATTGAGGTAAATATGGTTGTCTGGCCCGATTTTAATGGTTTTTAGGGTGTGACCACCAGTGGCTAGATTGCTGATGAATGGTTCTGGTGTAGACCAAGCATCATCTTTTTTGCTGAGTTTTACAACGCCATTTTGGTTGGCAACTAATAGTGTATTGCCTATAAATGCCAAACCATGTGGTGCATTCAAGTCTTCGGTGATTAAGGCTGGTGCCTCAGCGATGCCGTCATGGTTCTTATCTGACAGCATGATGACGCGATTGCTTTTTGCTGAAGTGACGAACAAATTCCCCTCTGGGTCAAAGGCCATCATGCGTGGCATGCTATCTAGTTTTGCATAGATATTAGCCTCAAAACCTGATGGTAAATTGAGGTTGAGTTTTGCTGGCGGCTCTGTTGCACAGACTAGAGGTGGCATGATGCCACACATTGCTAATGTGAAATAGCTTTTTAATTTGTATGTTAAGAGCTCAAGCATAGGATTATTTTACAGTGAGAAAGCTGCGCTCCTACTCATTAGGTAAGTACATCGGACCAAATCTTGCTTTCCCAAGCATTTGCATATTTCCCCTCTTGCTCAGATGGGCTAGCCGAAACACCACCACCTTGTTCAGAGAACATAATCTTTTTTCCTGCATTGTAACGGTAAGCATTGGCAACATGCATCGCACGTATGCCACCAACAAAACTGTAGCATTTGTTTGAAAATACTTGGGCTGGATCTGGTGAACGTCCGTGCATAAGTTCAACAATCGCGCTGGCACAGACACGTGCTTGTGAGGTTGCCATGTGTGCCGAGTAAGAGAGTGAAGCCGATAGTAAAGTCTTTGCTATGAAGCCAATACGTCTAATCAGTGCAAATAGTAATGTTGGGGCCATGGCATTTTAATCCCACTTTAGATTGTTGCGATTAAAACACCATTGTAACCCTGTTTTTATGATTTGCATGTGTGACACAAGTCACAGTGCTGATTAGCAGTATTCGCTTTTGCAGCCATCATCTTTCACACCTAAACTCGTTAAGAATTCAATCATCTTTGTGTTGTTTTCATCACGGTAATACTGGATAAGTGAAAAGTTGTTTCGCAGTTTAACGTTCACGTCAGTACCGGATTTTTCTAATAATTCCATCATTTTTGTATCGCCGCTCAATGCTGCTAAATGGAATGCAGTATGTTCCGCTGTTGGGTGCATATAATCGATATCAGCACCTTTTGAAAGTAGGTATGTGACGATATCTAAGTGATGTCCGTTTGTTGCCATTTGTAATGGGCTCCAACCAAATATCTTTTTATTCACAATAGTTGCATCAGCGTCGACATATTGTTTGACTGTTTCAATATGACCATCTGTTAGGCCATCGCGCCATACAGCTTCTTCATCATCTGTCATTGCCGCCACGTTAAAAGATAGGCATAAAGTACATGTTAGTAAAGCTGTTTTAATCCATTGCATCGTGTGATTCTCCAAAATAAATCATTATTATCAAAAAACTATCTATCGTGTTTTTTTGTTAGAAAACACTATCCTACGAATCGCCTTGCATTACGAAACATCCGCATCCAAGGCCCATCTTCTTGCCAGTCATCAGGGTGCCATGAATGCTGCACCGCTCTAAACACACGCTCCGGGTGAGGCATCATAATACTAAAACGCCCATCTGTGGTTGTAAATCCTGTTAAACCTTGTGGTGAACCATTAGGGTTAAACGGATAAGCCTCTGTCAGCATTGACGTGTGGTCAATATATCTTACCGTGGCAAGATTTTTTGCTAACACATTACTGACACTGGTTTTGTCAGAAAATTCAGTATAACCTTCACCATGCGCCACAGCAATTGGCATTTTACTACCAGCCATGCCGCTAAAGAAGATGGATGGTGATTCTAAAATCTCCACCATAGAGAAGCGTGCTTCGAACTGTTCAGACTTATTACGCACAAAATGTGGCCAATGATCAGCACCAGGAATGATGCTGTGTAAGTTGCTCATCATTTGGCAGCCGTTACACACACCTAGCGCAAAGGTGTCTTTGCGATCAAAGAAAGCACTAAACTCATCACGAGCCAGCGCATTGAATAAAATAGATTTTGCCCAGCCTTCACCAGCACCGAGTACGTCTCCGTATGAGAAGCCGCCGCAGGCCACAAGACCCGCAAACTCGGATAGCGATACTTTGCCGCTAATCACATCGCTCATGTGCACGTCTACACTGTTAAAGCCAGCACGATCAAAAGCCGCGGCCATTTCGGTTTGGCCGTTAACACCTTGCTCACGCAAGATTGCCATGTTCGGGCGTACTCCTATATTGATATAAGGTGCGGCAACGTTATCATTGATATCGAACGACAATTCAGGGTTGATGCCAGCGTCCGCATCATTCAAGATGCGATTGTATTCTTCTAGCGCACAAACTGGGTTATCACGCAGTGTTTGCATGTGATAAGTGGTTTCTGACCACATGCGATGCAAGTTGATGCGACTATCCATAAAGGTAGCGCCGCCTTTTTTGATGCTGATTTCATTCGCAGTAGTGACTTGTGCGATAAGGTGCGCACAATCATTTACTGTGCTATTTAATTGCGCTAACACCGTATCCACCTCTGCACGACGGACTTGTACGACAGCACCTAACTCTTCATTGAATAAGGCGCTAGCAAAGTCACCATTTAGCGCACTAATGTCTGCTTCTAGGCCACAATGCCCTGCAAAAGCCATTTCAGTTAATATTGAGAATAAGCCGCCATCACTACGGTCATGGTAAGCCAACAATTTGCCATCACTGTTAAGCGCTTGAATCTGCTCAAAGAAGGCTTTTAATTGCGCTGGGTTATCCACATCAGGGGCTGTGTCGCCAATTTGACCATACACTTGCGCAAGCGCAGAACCACCCATGCGGTTTTTACCGTTGCCTAAGTCAATTAAAATTAGGCTAGATTCGCCTAAGTCTGTTCTCAACTGTGGCGTTAATGTTTTACGAGCATCTAGCGTATTGGCAAATGCGGTCACGACTAATGAGATCGGTGAAGTCACCGCTTTCTTTTCGCCAGCATCTTCCCATATGGTTTTCATGCTCATAGAATCTTTACCAACCGGAATGCTGATGCCGAGGGCAGGACACAAGTCGATACCAACCGATTTCACCGTTTTGAATAACGCAGCATCCTCACCTTCGTGTCCAGCTGGTGCCATCCAGTTTGCAGATAGCTTTAAATTGCTAATTTCGCTAATCATGCTTGCCGCAATATTAGTAATCGATTCACCAATCGCCATACGGCCAGAAGCAGGCGCATCAATCAGTGCTAATGGTGCGCGTTCGCCAATGGCAAAAGCTTCACCTACATTAGTTTCAAATCCTGCACAAGTTACAGCGACGTCAGCTACTGGCACTTGCCAAGGGCCAACCATTTGATCGCGTGCGATTAAGCCCGTGACAGAGCGGTCACCAATGGTAATGAGGAATGTTTTGTCTGCTACGCCGGGTAAATGCAAGACACGGTTAGCGGCTTCTTTGATGTCGAGCTTGCTCGTATCAAATACCGTGAGTGGTTTGCTCACGCTTTTCACATCGCGTGTCATTTTAGGTGGTTTACCTAACAACACACTCAAGTCCATGTCGACTGGTTTGTTATCGAAATGCGTATCTTCTACGGTTAAATGACGTTCTGCTGTTGCCAAGCCGACCACTGCAAAAGGGCAGCGCTCACGTTCGCAAAGTGATTTAAATAGCGGCAAATCTTTTTGTTCTACGGCTAATACATAACGTTCTTGTGCTTCGTTGCTCCATAATTCAAGCGGGCTCATGCCTGGCTCTTCATTAGTCACATCACGTAATTGAAAAATAGCGCCGACTTCAGCATCGTTAACCAGCTCTGGGAGGGCATTCGAAATACCACCAGCACCAACATCATGAATACTGACAATAGGGTTGTCATAACCCATTTGCCAGCAGCGATCGATGACTTCTTGCACACGGCGTTGCAGTTCTGGATTGCCACGTTGCACAGAATCAAAGTCTAGATTTTCGGTGTTTGAACCAGTATCCATGCTTGATGCAGCACTACCGCCTAAGCCAATTAGCATGGCTGGGCCGCCAAGCTGAATCAATGCTGCACCCTCAGGAATTTTGTCTTTAAATGAGTGGTCATCTGCAATATTACCAACACCACCTGCAAGCATAATGGGTTTATGGTAACCACGGACTTCGGGGTTGCCTTTGCTATCTTTTACCGTTAATTCAAATGTGCGGAAGTAACCCGCAATGTTTGGGCGACCAAACTCATTGTTATAGGCGGCGCCACCTAAGGGTGCTTCTAGCATGATCTGTAATGGATCAGCGATGCGGCTTGGTTTTCCATAAGGTGTTTCCCAAGGTTGTTTCAGATCCGGCAGGTTTAAATTGGAAACTGAAAAGCCAGTTAAGCCTGCTTTAGGCTTAGAGCCAATACCTGTTGCACCTTCATCACGAATCTCACCACCAGCACCTGTGGCAGCACCTGCAAACGGTGAAATAGCCGTTGGGTGATTATGCGTTTCTACTTTCATCAAGTAGTTCATCTCATCTTCTACTGAGCCGTAAACATTGTCCACCGTCGGGTAGAAGCGTTTTGTTTTTTGTCCAGCGACAATCGAAGAGTTGTCCGAATAGGCCACAACAGTGTGACCTGGATTTAATTTATGCGTGTTACGAATCATGCCAAACAGTGAGATTTCTTGCTGCACGCCATCAATCACCCAGTCAGCATTGAAAATCTTATGACGGCAATGTTCTGAATTCGCTTGTGCAAACATCATGAGTTCAACGTCGGTCGGGTTACGATCCATCTTGATATAGTTTTCAACTAAGTAATCGACTTCATCAGGTGACAGCGCCAAGCCCATACCATTGTTCGCTGCTTCAAGCGCTGCTTTACCGCCGTCTAAAATATCAATATTACTGAGCGGTTTTGGATCTGCGTGGTGATAGAGTTTTTCTGCATCTTGCAAATCATTGACGACTGTTTCTGTCATGCGATCTTGTATAGCAGCAGTAAAAGCAGCACGTTCTTGTTGGCTCAAAGCCTTACCATTGTTAGTCCTTACATAATAAGCAACGCCGCGTTCTAATCGTAGCAGGCTATCTAGACCACAATTATTGACAATGTCAGTCGCGCGAGAAGCCCACGGTGAAATCGTACCGATACGTGGAATCACTAAAAAAAGTTCGCCATCTGGTGACTCTGTTTCGCTACTTGGACCATAAGTCAGGATTTGCGTGAGCGTCTTTTGCTTGTTTGCATTGAGTGCTTCTTCGCTAAAGGAAAAGTGTATGTATTCCGCATAAACATGCTGGATGCTAGGCGCAGCTATTTTAAGCGTAGCATAGAGTTTATCTAAACGAAATTGAGAGAGGGCAGCGCTGCCGCGAAGGCTTAAAAAGTTTGCTTGATTTGACATGGAGAACAGTGTTATTTTAATTAAAAATGCAAACCGCTATTTTATCAGAAAGCAGGCTTGATATCAGGAACTCATGTTGATAAAAACCGCTAAAAGCCTAAAGCGCGCGCACCTTGGTAAAACACAAAGCTGATGAACCATGCTAGTGCCAGTGACCAAACGATAGATAACCACATAAAGCCGCTGCTTTTAGATTCGCTTTTAAGCGTGGCAATAGTCGATAGGCACGGCGTGTAAATGAGGCTGAATAACATAAAGCTCATGCCTTGTACCCAATCTAAGTTGCCTGCCATTTGCGCCATTAAGGCATCGCCTTGCAAGCCGTAGATGACTGCAAGCGAACCGACAACGATTTCTTTTGCTACGAAGCCAAAAATCAGTGCGATGGCCAGCTTAGTGTCGATACCAATGGGGTCTAACAATGGTGCGAAGAATGAACCAATCATACCAGCATAAGTACCTTCGCTGGCGACAGGTACGTTGTTTGGGAAATTGGTCAGCAACCAAACCATCACCACACCAAAGATAATGAATTTAGAGGCGCGCACTAAAAAGTGTTTCACTTCTTGCCAGCCACGTAGCCAGATTTGGCGAGCAGTTGGGAAGCGGTAAGGTGGTAATTCTAAAATAAATGGTTCGTTGTTTTCAAAACGACCTTTAAATAATATGGCCGTTAAAAAGATGGTGAATAAGCTCATCATATAGAGCGAGAACATGACCAAAGCCGCTTGGCTAGGTTCAAAGAGCACGGCAATCATGAAGATGAATATTTGTAAACGTGCAGAGCATAGTGAAAGCGGAATCGTCAACATGGTTAATAAGCGCATGCCTTTAGAGCGCATGACACGTGTACCCATTAGTGCAGGCACATTACAACCGAAGCCCATCAGCACCATGACAAAACCACGGCCATCTAAACCAAGCTTTGCCATAAAGGCATCCATTAAGAAGGCGGCACGGGATAGATAGCCGCTATCTTCGACCATGCTCATGACCAAGAAGAATAAAACGATAATCGGCACAAAGGCCGCCACCGTGCTGACACCGTTGTAAATGCCATCAAGAAGTAAGCCATTTAACCAAGCCGGGGCTGACGATAGTAAGGGCTCAAGGATATTCGTGCGGGTAATGTCAAATAACCATGCCATGGCATCTTGAAGCGGCGCACCGACGGTGAAGATAAATTGGAATAGTAAAAAGGTCGCCAAAATGAAAATTGGTAGCCCTAGCCATGGATGTAATAAAACCTTGTCGATATTGTCTGTGGTGTCATTGTTTAATGTGGTCGGTATTTGTACGGACTGCTCAACGATGGCCTGCATTTCGGCATCGATTTGATTGTCAGCCTCTAAGCGTTTTGCAATATCGGCAGCACTGACTTGTTCAGCCTGTTGGTCAATCACTTCTGCTGCTTTTTGGAGTAAAGTTGGGCACCCATCACCATATTTTGCGCTGAGTCGCAATACTGGCATGCTGATTTTGTTAGCCATTCTCTCAATGTCGAACGTGATGCCAGCGCGTTTTGCTTCATCTTGCATATTCAGCACGAGTACGGCAGGTAAACCTAGGCTGCGAATTTGCAGGGCTAATGACAACTGGCGGTCAATTTGCGTTGAGTTAAGTACGATGAGCACTAAATCAACTTCGTTGTTGCTTAAAAAGTGGCGAACCACTTGTTCGTCATCTGAGAACCCATGTAAATCATATAAGCCTGGTAAATCAATCAGTTCAGCGATGTGACCGCCGACTAAGACTTTTGCGCTCATTAAATCAACGGTAATGCCAGGCCAATTGCCGACTCGGGCAGATGCGCCTGATAAGCGGTTAAATAGGGTGGATTTGCCTGTATTCGGCATACCAAGTAAGGCAATTCTTTTCATGGTGATTTAACTATTCAGCTGAATGCTTATGCTAACGGTGTGATGAGGCGCTAGTGTGAAATTTGAATGAGCTTGGCTTCAGACTCACGCAGGATAATGTCAGTTGAACCGATTCTGACTTGTAGTGGGCCATTGAAGCTGGCTTTTCGCATGACTTTAATTTTTTTGCCGACACGAAAACCTAAGGCCATCAGACGCTGGTAGAGCGATTGCTCTGCTGTTGCAGTATTGATACCACTGATGGTAGCTAAGTCACCAGATTTTAAGTTGTATAGTAGGCTCATGTATGATTCTATTGATGCGAATAAGAATAGTTCTTATTATTACATAGATGTTGAAATGATGTCTAGAAACATGTATGACCTATTTTAATGTGACGCCAATTAAAAAGGCTTGCAATTGCAAGCCTTTTTAAACGATGGCAAGTAGTTTATTTGCCTGGTACTAGAATTTTCGCTTTTTCTTTTAAACCTAACATCAGTTTTTCAAGTTTACGTTGTTGTAGTGTGCGTTTTAAACCTTCTTTCGCTTTTTCATAAGGTGGCACCTTCGTTGCGCGACTATCCGTTAGTCTAATGATGTGCCAACCGAATTTTGTTTGTACTGGCGCATCTGCAGTAGCGCCTTTTTTAAGTGAGGAAACAGCATCGCTAAATGGTTTAACCATGCCAGCTAATGGGAACCAGCCTAAATCGCCACCTTTAACGCTTGAGCCAGGGTCCAATGACTTCTCTCTTGCAAGCTCTGCAAAATCATCACCTTTATTTAATTTAGCCAAAATATCTACTGCTTCTGCTTCTGCTTTAACAAGAATGTGCTGCGCTTTATACTCTTTATCTCCCATCTCTTTTTTGTATTGATCATATGCATTTTTTGTATCAGCATCTGAAACAGGGTGTTTATCCATATGGTCCGCCAAAAATGCATTCACAACGAGTTTACGTTTTCCGATTTCTGCAGCAGTGGTAATGTCTGCTTTTTTATCAAAGCCATTTTTTGATGCTTCTTGATACGCTAATTCAGAACCAATCAACTCGTTAAGGACTGCTTTTTCTAAATCAGCGCCTTTTTGCCCGCGTGCTTTGGCATCTTTTATGATGAAATTAACCCATGATTGCTTAATTGGTTTTCCGTTAACGGTTGCGGCGGCGTCTGCTGCCTGGGCTGCCGGTGTTAATGCAATGGCAGAAAGGGCTGCTATTGTGATTAATAATTGTTTCAATTTCATGAGCTTCCTTAAGTGTATATGAAGTATTGCTACTGTTAGTTGGGGTCAGTTGGTGAAATTGCAACAATGCTTATAGCATGAATTTGTTGCGGCATTAAGTCACCTAGTGCCTGATATATTAATCGATGCCGTATTATCTGCGATTTTTTCGAAAAATGCGAGCTAGCTATTTTAAGATTGAAGTGGCCGCCACCGTTATTTCCTTTGTGCCCTGCGTGAGCAGCACTGTTATCTTCAATTTCTAGGCTGGTGGGGCTCAACACCGAGAGTCTTTCTCTAATCGTATCAATTAAATTCATCATGCTTGGGCTCTGTATTTAAGGTAGGGTTTTGCGAAAAGGTTTTACTATAACCTGATTATAAACGCCAGCGTTGACATATGGGTCTGCATCAGACCATGCTTTCGCCTCATTTAAATTGTTGAATGCTGCAACAATCAAGCTGCCCGTAAAGCCTGCAGGGCCGGGGTCATTGCTATCAATCGCAGGGAATGGGCCTGCCAGCATTAACCTGCCAGCATCTTGTAATGCGGCAAGCCTAGCTAAGTGTTCTACTCGTGCTTGCATGCGTTTCTCAAGGCTGTTCGGCATATCTTCCGCCACAATGGTGTACCACATGGTTATTCCTTCTTTTCTTTAGAGGGCTCTATATTTGATGAGCCTGCTTCAGGCTGCTCTATTAAGTAGTCTTTTAGCATGAAGGTTTGCGCCATCATAAAAACAAACATCATCGAGGTTACGCCAAATAGCTTGAAGTTAACCCAGGCGTCTTCACTATAATTTTTAAATACATAGATGTTAAGAAAGCCAAGCGCGATTAAAAATATAACCCACGCGAGATTAAGTTTGCTCCAAACGGCTGCTGGTGGATTCAACATTTTCCCCATCATTTGTTGAATTAAATTCTTCTTAAAAAAACCATTTGAAATAAATAGTGCGCCAGCAAGCAGCCAGTACAGTACAGTTGGTTTCCACAAAATAAAGGTCTTATCATGGAGCAGTAAAGTGATGCCGCCCAATATTGAAATCACAAGGCCATTAATCATCAGCATTTTCTCTACTTTTCCATGACGTACTTTGCTGTATATAATCATGGCAATCGTTGCGCCAATGGCAGCAGCAGTCGCGATAAAAATGTCAGATAGCTTGAAAGTAACAAAAAACAAGATAACTGGGAATAAATCAAAAAAAACTTTCATGCTTACTTTCTCTTTTTCTTTCTAGGTAACAACTTCATTATTAATTGTTTGTACCACACAAGCAGTCGGTCGATTTTATCGTAGATTGTGCATTAAAGGTCAGTTCAGCGATGTTTCATCCAAGCAATCATCATATTTTGTTATAAAATAGACAATATACACTTTTGCTAAGCGTTTTTCTCTATGCCTGCAACAATCGATTTACACTGCCATTCTACCATTTCTGATGGGATGTACTCACCAGAGGAGTTGGTTGCCTATGCGTACGAGCAAGGGCTGAAGGTGATGGCGCTGACGGACCATGACGATATGGGCGGTTTAGCACGGGCGCGTGTGGCCGCTGAGCAGCTAGGGATGCAGTTTATTAATGGCGTTGAAATTTCTGTGACTTGGAAGAATCGCACCTTACATATCGTTGGTTTAAAAGTGAATCCCGAATTTGCGCCACTCAAAGATAAGCTCGCCACCGTGCGACAAGGCCGTTTGGAACGCGCAGCAATTATTGCTAAAGGGCTAGAAGATGCGGGGATTAGTGGTTGTTTAGAAGGCGCGAAAGCGATTGCTGGTGCAGGTATAGTGACGCGCAGTCACTTCGCTCGTTATTTGGTTGAAGCTGGGCATGTTAAAGATATTAAAACAGTATTTAAAAAGTATATGGTCAAAGGAAAGCCTGGCTTTGTTAACCATGTATGGATGCCTTTAGAAGAGGCGATTACCTTAATTAAAGATAGTGGCGGTACTGCTGTGATTGCACACCCAGGGCGGTATGACTTAGGCAGAACTAACTTACACTTACTTATGCATGAATTTAGAATGCTCGGTGGCGAAGCCATTGAAGTGGTGACTGGCAGTCATAACCCGCCTCAATATCAACAGTTTGCAATGATCGCTCACCGATTTAGTTTAAAAGCCTCATTAGGGTCTGATTTTCATGGGCCAGGGATGTCTTTCATGCCAATGGGGCGTATTCAAGATTTACCAACCAACTGCGTACCAGTATGGCAAGGCTGGGAAGAGGCAAAGG
This sequence comes from Methylophilaceae bacterium, assembly GCA_028823485.1. Lineage (GTDB taxonomy): Bacteria > Pseudomonadota > Gammaproteobacteria > Burkholderiales > Methylophilaceae. The sequence continues at coordinate 32,567 of JAPKBG010000002.1, forward strand.
CGCTGAACTAAGCGCGAAACTGAATTATGGCTCAGTATTTTGTAATCAATGCAGATAACCCACAAACAAGGTTAATTAAGCATACGGTTGAAATCTTACAAGCAGGTGGCGTGATTGCTTACCCGACCGACTCTAGCTATGCGCTAGGGTGTATGTTGGGGAATAGGGCGGCGCAAGATCGTATTCGCCAGATACGGCAAGTCAGTGATAAACAACTGTTTACTTTAATCTGCCGCAATCTTAGCGAGCTAGCCAATTATGCCAAAGTCGATAATACTCAGTTTCGCTTACTAAAAGCCAATACCCCTGGCGCTTACTCTTTTATATTTAATGCAACGCGAGAAGTACCACGTCGTTTGCAACACCCTAAACGCAGTGCCATTGGTATTCGCGTGCCTGACCACAATGTGGTGCAAGCTATATTAGGCGAGCTAGGTGAGCCGATGTTGAGTATGACCTTGCAAATTGCGGATGAAGAAGAGCCGATGAACTTGGCTTGGGATATCCGTGAGCGATTAGAGCATCAGTTGGATTTGGTGATAGACTCTGACCTTTCCCTTATTGGATTTACGACGGTGATTGATTTAACCGATAAAACGCCACAACTCATTAGAGAAGGCGTTGCCGATGCATCGCCATTTGGGTTGTAAACATAAAGAGTAAAAAATGGAACTGACTTTAGTACAAAAAATTGCTGTATCGGCACTACCTATTATATTTGCCATTACCGTGCATGAAGCCGCGCACGGTTATGCCGCGAAATACTTTGGTGATTTGACCGCAGAAAAAATGGGCCGCATTACGCTTAATCCGCTTAAGCATATTGATCCAGTTGGGACCATTTTACTGCCAGCTTTAACCTTAATGCTGGGCGGTATTTTATTCGGTTGGGCGAAGCCAGTTCCAGTTAATTTTGCTAATTTACGCAACCCTAAAAAAGACATGTTATGGGTGGCTGCTGCAGGGCCCGCTTCTAACTTCCTGATGGCGATTTGTTGGACGCTAGTGCTGAATTATGCAAGTAGAACTTCAGGCTCGGCAGGATTCTTTTTAATAGAGATGAGTAAGATTGGCATTATGATTAACTTGGTGCTCATGGTATTAAACTTATTGCCGCTGCCACCGCTGGATGGTGGACGTATTGCCGTTAGCTTATTGCCAATGCATTTAGCTACTAAGCTTTCTCAGGTAGAACGCTATGGTTTCGTGATTTTAATTGCCTTAATGTTTACAGGCATACTAGGTAAAATCATTTCACCTATCATTGGGTTCTTTGCACAATTGATTTTAAGCATCTTTGCTTAATCATTCTTTGTATAATAACGTTATATTTATCAACGCACTTAAACACTAGGTTACTACATGGCGGTCGAACGCGTTTTATCGGGCATGCGCCCAACAGGCAATTTACATCTTGGACATTACAATGGCGTGCTGAAAAACTGGCTACGCCTGCAACACGAGCATGAATGCTTCTTCTTCGTTGCGGATTGGCATGCGTTAACCACGCATTATGACACGCCTGAAATTATCGAAGAAAGCGTGTGGGAAATGGTCATTGACTGGTTGGCTGCAGGTGTAGACCCATCTAGTGCCACCGTGTTTATTCAGTCAAAAGTACCTGAGCATGCAGAACTGAATACTTTACTTTCGATGATTACACCGCTCAGTTGGTTAGAACGTGTGCCGACTTATAAAGACCAGCAGGAAAAACTATCTGGTAAAGATTTAGCCACTTATGGTTTCTTAGGTTATCCATTACTACAAAGTGCTGACATCTTGATGTACAAAGCGACACAAGTGCCAGTCGGCGAAGATCAAATTCCACATATCGAATTGACACGAGAAATCGCACGTCGCTTTAACCACATTTACGGTAAAGAGGCTGGCTTTGAAGACAAAGCTAAAGAAGCGATTAAAAAGCTCGGCAAAAAGCGCGCTAAATTATATGAAGAAATGCGAAATTCCCACCAAGAAAGTGGTGATGATGAGGCGCTAGAGTCAGCGCGCGCCATGATAGAGGAGCAGCAGAATCTCAGCATGGGCGACAAAGAACGTTTGCTCGGCTATCTTGAGGGCGGTGGTAAAATTATCTTGTTAGAACCTGAATATAAGTTAACACCCGCTTCTAAAATGCCAGGCTTAGACGGGCAGAAGATGTCTAAGTCATATAACAACACGATTTCATTACGTGAATCACCAGATGACGTGACCAAAAAAATCAGAACCATGCCGACCGATCCAGCACGTGTACGTCGGACTGATCCGGGTGATCCAGTGAATTGCCCAGTATGGCAATTGCATGAGATTTACTCAGATGACAGCGTGCAAGACTGGGTGCAAACTGGTTGTAAATCAGGTGGCATTGGTTGTATCGAATGTAAGCAGCCTGTGATTGATGGTGTATTGAAAGAGCTGAAGCCGATGCAAGAACGCGCAGTACAATATACAGAAGACCCTTCATTGGTTAAAAATATCGTCGCTGAAGGTAATGAAAAAGCCCGCAAGGTAGCACGTGAGACCATGCGTGATGTGCGCGATGCAATGGGTTTGGGTTATAGTTAGTTAATTCATCCTGGATAGCTGTATTTAGCATATTTAGTGTTTTAACTTTGACTAAAGTGCTATATGATGTGGTTTATTGCAATGATGATTCTTTGAAGGATTCATTTGTTAGTAACCACATCGGAGATTAAAATCAATGGCGAGCTGCTTACCGAGCTTCCGCTGGATTTATATATCCCGCCTGATGCCCTAGAGGTCTATTTGGAGTCTTTTGAAGGCCCTTTAGACTTATTGCTTTACCTTATCCGCAAGAACAATCTCGATATTTTAGACATACCCATGGCAAAGCTAACTGTGCAGTATATGGACTATGTTGACAAAATGAGAGCGATCAATCTAGAGCTGGCGGCAGATTATTTACTGATGTCTGCCATGTTGATTGAGATTAAGTCGCGCATGTTGCTACCGACGCCAGCGGAAGTTGAAGAGGAAGATGACCCACGTGCTGAATTGGTGAGACGCTTGATGGAGTATGAGGCGATTAAATTAGCCGCGCAGCGTCTAGATGAAATGCCTAAAGTAGGTGAGGGATTTCAAGTCGCGCATGCTTACTACCAACACATTGCCGAGATTAAACCGCCTGAGGTTGATGTGGATGCGCTGGTGGAAGCTTGGAAAAATGTGGTTAAACGCGCTAAATTAAATTCAAATCACCAACTTGGTCGTGCCGAACTTTCTGTACGCGAACACATGAGCTTGGTGTTACGCCGCTTACAAGCTGGTGGCATGTGTGAGTTTTCTGAATTGTTTGATTTCGAAACGGGCGGCTTGCCTAAGCTCGTCGTTAACTTTTTAGCCATTCTAGAACTAGCTAAAGAAGGCTTGATTAAAATCACCCAGCAAGCTGCATTTTCAACCATTTATTTGCAAGCGAGTAATGTCGAATGAGAGGGCCTGAAAACGTGGCGGAAATGAAAGGCATCTTAGAGGCTGCTTTGCTCACAGCAAGCCAGCCATTAAGCTTGGATGACATGCTTAAGCTGTTTGCTGGCCGCATGGAGCGGGCAACATTACGCATGTTGCTAGATGAACTCAAGCAAGACTGGGAAGATAGAACCTTAGATTTAATCCAAGTGGCGACAGGTTATCGCTTTCAAGCTAAGCCTGAGCTGAGTGCCTTTATTGTACGCTTGAATCCAGAACGCCAGCCGCGATATTCACGCGCTGTGATGGAAACGTTGGCGATTATTGCTTATCGTCAGCCTGTGACCCGTGGCGATATTGAACAGATTCGCGGCGTAGCAGTTAATCCAAATGTCATGCGTCAATTGGTAGAACGTGATTGGGTGGATGTGGTTGGACAGCGAGAAGTGCCAGGTAGACCGTCCCTTTATGCTACGACGAAACATTTTTTAGATGACCTCAATTTATGCTCACTCTCTGAGTTGCCGCCATTTGAAGATTTCTCTCAAAGTGAAGTTCCGCTCAGTAGTTAATTACTATGCTTAATTTTCTTTAGCCGCTAGGCTTAGAATCTTTAGTCGGAACAGACTTGTTGCTGTAAAATCACACACTTATCGATTAATAAGTATCTCCCATGGCCAGACCGTTTAAAAAACCACAAGACAAACCCGCACCACGTAGGCCAGCGCCTGTAGAGGGTGACACGCCAGAACCAACGCAACGTTTACATAAACTATTAGCGATGGCAGGCATGGGCTCGCGTCGTGATATGGAAACACTGATTGAAAGTGGTCGTGTATTGGTCAATGGTGAAGTAGCGCAATTAGGCGTTGGTGTCAGTAAATATGATGAAGTGCGCGTTGATAATCGCGTCGTTCGACTCTCTTTCACACCAGAGCTACCGCAAGTCTTAATCTATCATAAGCCTGATGATGAAATCGTCAGTGCATCAGACCCGGAAGGCCGCGCCAGCGTGTTTGATAAACTGCCAAAAATCAAAGACGCTAAATGGATTGCCATTGGCCGTTTGGATATGAATACCTCCGGCTTATTAATCTTTACCACATCAGGAGATCTAGCCAATCGCTTTATGCACCCACGCTATGAAGTGGAGCGTGAGTACGCAGTACGTGTTTTTGGTGAATTGACCGACGAGCAAATGGAAATGCTTACGCAAGGCATTGAGCTAGAAGATGGCCCTGCCGCTTTTGATGTGATTACCGCACAAGGTGGTGAAGGATCCAACCACTGGTATCAAGTGATTCTACGCGAAGGCCGTAACCGTGAAGTGCGTCGTTTATTCGAAGCCTTCCAAATGCCAGTCAGCCGCTTGATGCGCGTACGCTTTGGTCCAGTCACATTGCCATCACGTGTGAAACGTGGGGGCATGTTGAAGCTAGAAGCTAAACAAGTGATTGGCCTAATGGAATGGGCGGGTTTAGAAGTGCCAAAAGCACCGCCAAGACAGTTGAATCAACGCGAAAGAGATAAAGCGACCACTGTATTTACACCGAAAGTGCGTAAGCGCAGAGGCGGCGTATTGGAGCACCCACCGCAAGAAAGAAGTGCGGATGGCAAGCCTGTCGCTAAAAGAAAACCAAGCGCAACAATCTCACCGAAAAGAAAACCGCCTAAGAACAGACGTATTAGAAGTTAGGTTTAGCTGCTTGCTTCAGTAGCCAGTAGTTGTGCTTTGGTGAGTAAAAAAACAAACTGATCGCCAGCACTAGTATCTAACCAAACGAATGGTACTGCGGGATAAGCCTCCAGTAGCGCCTCCCTGTTATGCCCAATCTCGACTATCAACACACCTTCATCTGTTAGGTAATTAGCAGCTTCACGTAGGATAGTGTGCGTGTGGTCTAAACCATCCGTGCCACTACCTAAAGCTAGTTGCGGTTCATTGCGGTATTCCGTTGGTAGTACCGCCATGCTAGGTGCGTCTACGTAAGGTGGGTTGCTAATCAATACATCGTAAGTTTTACCCGCTAATGCGGTAAACATATCCGATTGTATAGCGGTGACTTGTTCTTCTAGGCCATAGTTGGCGATATTGATATTGCTGACGTCTATTGCATCGGGTGAGATGTCGATGACGTCGACGGTTGCATCTGGGAACGCATGCGCGAGTAAGATGCCTAAACAACCACTACCTGCGCAAAGGTCTGCTGCACTCTCCACCATTTCTGGAAATTCAATCCACGGGGTGAGGCTATCATCAAGTAATAACTCAGCGATAAAAGAACGCGGTACCAGTACGCGTTCATCCACATAAAATTTAAAGTCGTGTAGCCATGCTTCTTTGACTAAGTAGGCGGTTGGTGTGTGGTTGGTGACACGTTGTTCGATTAAGTTGGCAAGGTGGTCACGTTCTGTTGATGTGATGTTGGCATCTAGAAAATTTTCTAGCGTATCCATTGGTAAGTGTAAACCACTCATGATAAGCCAGATGGCTTCGTCATAGCTATTATCTGCACCGTGGCCGTAAAAGATATCGGATACTTCGAACTGGCTGACGGCATAGCGAATCCAGTCGCGTATGGTTGATAGCTCCATTGATAATGTGATTGCCACCTTATGCACCGTTTCCTAGTAGGATTTCCATGGTTTTCTTATACGTTTCTTTTAGTGGTTCGATACAGTCTAGGCCGACGCATTCATTCAGCTTGTGAATCGTTTTGTTCAGTGGGCCAAATTCAACCACCTCTTTACTAATATCTGCAATAAAGCGCCCATCCGATGTGCCGCCTGTTGTCGACAACTCTGGCGTCACATTGTAGCTATGTTTAATCGCGGCGGTAATGGCGCTAGAGAGCGCGCCTCCAGGTGTGATATAGCTTTGGTTATGCTCCCATTTAATGTCGTATTCTAATCCGTGGCTATCTAAGATCGCTAACACGCGTGACTTGAGGTTGGCTTCGGTACTGCCTTCGCCGTTATATTCAGGGCAATATCGGAAGTTAAAGATAATCTCTAGTTCACCTGGCACGACATTGGTTGCACCTGTACCGCCATTGATATTGCTGATTTGCCAGCTGGTAGGTGGGAAGTAAGGGTTACCTTCATCCCACACGGTCCCCACCATTTCTTTAATGGCAGGGGAGGCTAGGTGGATTGGGTTTTTAACTAAGTGCGGATAAGCAATATGACCTTGCACACCTTTGACGGTTAAGTAACAGCTTAATGAGCCACGACGACCATTTTTAATCATATCGCCAACGACTTGGTTCGAGGTTGGTTCACCAACGACACAATAATCAATCAGCTCATTACGTGCTTTGAGTGTTTCAACGATTTTAACCGTGCCGTGCGTGGCAGCGGCTTCTTCATCGGCGGTAATTAGTAAGCCGATAGAACCGTTATGATTTGGATTCTCAGCAACAAACTCTTCTATGCTAGTGATAAAAGCGGCCAGTGAAGTTTTCATATCCGATGCGCCACGGGCGTAAAGCATGCCGTCTTTAATCGTCGGTTCAAATGGCGGCGTATGCCATTGGTCTAGTGGGCCTGTTGGTACGACATCGGTATGACCAGCAAATACAAGCAATGGGCCTTCTGTGCCACGACGGGCAAAGAAATTATCGACATCGCCAAAGCGCATACGCTCGATTTTAAAACCAAGCGGCTCTAAGCGTGAAATCATTAGGTCTTGGCAGCCTTTATCTTCAGGAGTGACAGAATCTCTAGCCAATAGATCTAACGTTAACTCTAATGTTTTGTTTGACGTGATGCTCATGCGAATAGCTCCTGATAAATCTCTTCTTTAAAGCCTAAGCTCATTACTTGACCATCTTTTTCTAAAATAGGGCGTTTAATCACGGAAGTTTTTTCCATCATCAATGCACAAGCACTGCTGTTATCAGTGATGCTTTCTTTTACTTCATCTTCCAACTTGCGCCATGTCATGCCAGCACGGTTGACGAGTTTTTCCCAAGGTTGTTGGGTGAGCCAGTTGCTAATCGTTACTTCATCAATGCCATCTTTTTTGAAGTTGTGAAAAGAGTGTTCGATGTTGTTTTCATCTAGCCAAACGCGGGCTTTTTTGACGGTGTTGCAATTAGGGATGCCGTAGAGTTTCATATGCTTTTTGTGGGCCATTAAGTAATTAATGCCATTTTAACAGCTAGCCATGGGATGTGTCGTTGTTACCTATTTTTTGGCTTTTTAATTTTTGGAATAGGCGGTTCGAAGTCAATCTGCAATTATTTGTATTGTAAAGCCATTTATTCCATAAATATTTAGTATTTAAGACTCAGAAATTGCTCGCCAGGTGATGGCTGAGCGGTATGAATGGGGGTCATGAATAGAGCGAACCATACGCATGTAAACGGCAAGTGCAAGACGCACTTACCATTTAATGAAGATTGTAAACTAAATGCCGCGCAATAGTTCGTTGATGCCGACTTTGCTTAGTGTTTTTGCGTCCACTTTCTTTACGATAACTGCACAGTAAAGACTGTAGCTACCGTCTTTTGAAGGCAGGTTGCCAGAAACAACCACTGAGCCAGCTGGGATGCGGCCATAAGTGACTTCACCTGTTTCACGATCGTAAATCTTAGTTGATTGACCAATGTAAACACCCATTGAAATCACGCTGTTATCTTCAACGACAACACCTTCAACGACTTCTGAACGCGCGCCGATAAAGCAGTTATCACCAATAATGGTTGGACCAGCTTGTAATGGCTCTAATACACCACCAATGCCAACGCCGCCAGACAAGTGAACATTTTTACCAATTTGTGCACATGAGCCAACGGTTGCCCATGTATCAACCATCGTGCCTTCGCCTACATAGGCACCAATGTTTACGTATGAAGGCATTAATACTGCATTTTTACCGACAAATGAACCACGACGTGCAATAGCGTTTGGTACTACACGGAAACCACCGTCTTTAAAATCTTGCTCAGTATAGTTAGCAAATTTTGTTGGCACTTTATCAAAGTACTTAGCAACGCCGTCATCTAATAAGACATTGTCTTCTAAGCGGAAAGATAATAATACCGCCATTTTTAACCATTGATGTACTTCCCAGTTTTGTGTATCGCCGATGCGAGAAGCAACGCGCAATGTGCCTGAGTCTAAATCGGCTAGTACGCTTTCAACAGTCGATTTAACTTCTGCTGTTGCATTGGCTGGGTTGATGTTAGCGCGATCTTCAAAAGCGGCTTCGATAATACTCTGACGTGGTTCCATAAGAATTTCCAAATAAATGAGGTGGTTTAAAAGATTATATAAATCTTAGTTGTAATAATAAAGGCGCTATTTTAACGCAAACCGCGCATCTGCCAAAAACATAAAAAACGCGCACACCCAATGTACGCGCTTTAGATGAACGTAACGTAGTTTGTTATTTACGTTTTGCTGCCAAGTATAAAGGGCGTACTTTTGGCGCTAGTGCTTTTAAATCTGTAATGCGGCTTTCACTGGCAGGGTGAGTGCTTAAAAATTCAGGTGGCGAGTTTTTGCTCTGCGCACCCATTTTTTGCCATAATGTGACAGCAGCATCAGGGTTGTAACCAGCACGGGCTGCCAGCTCGAGTCCAATACGGTCTGATTCACGCTCTTGTTCGCGACCGTTAGGTAGAAAAAAAAACGATTGGCTACCTAAACTAGCACCTTTCATGGCAATGCCAGCACCAGCACCGTTGCCAACAAAAGTTGCTAACGCTTGCAAACCCAATTGGTAAAAATAAGCTTGCGACATACGCTCACGACCATGCTCACGCAACGCATGGGCAATCTCATGACCAATCACCGCAGCAAGCTCGTCATCAGTTGCGTTGATTTTTTCAACCAAGCCAGAAAGTACCATGATTTTTCCACCAGGCATGCAGTAAGCATTCAGTTGATCATTTTTCTCTACATTGACTTCCCAAGCCCATTTTTTTGCATCAGGTCTAAAGACACCGACTTGCGCAATCAAACGTTGAGAAATCGTATTGACACGGTTATACATCGCTTTGTCTACATTCAGCGTTGATTTTTTCTTGGCTACAGATAGTGTTTCAGTGTAAGCCTGTGCAGACATTTGGTTGACTTGTGATGCTGGCATTACCAAGAATTGTGAGCGTGTTACACCCGATGCACTACTGTTGGTTGTCGTTGCACAACCACCTAGCTGCAAGGCTACAGACGCAACTAAAACGGAAATAAACTTTTTCATTGAAAGTCCTTAAATCTCAAATTTCAAAAATAACAAGCTATATTAACGGATGGCTTTAGTAATTGGTTGAACCATTTATTAAACTTTTACTTATGTGCAGTATTTCAAACCGCATGATTACTTGGTTAGTTTTTTGTGACGTTAGCTTCTACTTTTCCGTGATGGAGTTGAATGTTTAACGCTTGTCCGATATGTGTTTGCTGACTATGGGTTAATGGTTTGTTATCGACAGAGACAATTGCGTAGCCTCTAGATAGTACCGCTTCAGGACTAAGCTGCGCCACACTGCTCTTTAGTTGATTAAAATGCTGTTGATGTTTGTTGAGTACTTGCTTCGTTGCATAGTTGAGACGGCTTTGTAATTGCTTCACATTACCCATTTGATTTTTTAATTTTTGCGCAGGAGAGATAAGTCGTTGCGCTAAAAAGTCTAATCGTTGTGACTGCTGATTCAGGTTTAATACTATCTGACGGTTTAATTGTTGCGCAATGTTGCTCAATTTCTGTTTTAAGTGGCCCATATCTTGGCATGCTAATTCAGCAGCAGCGGTTGGGGTGGCTGCGCGACTATCTGCAACAAAATCACAAATCGTAAAATCAGTTTCGTGGCCAACGCCACTAATAGTTGGAATGGTGCAGTTAGCAATCGCACGCGCAACAATCTCTTCATTAAACTGCCATAAGTCTTCTATGCTACCGCCACCGCGACAGATAATTAGGGTATCGACCTCTTGCCGCGCATTGGCATTGTTAATGGTGCTAGCGATTGTGGCTGCGGCACTTTTGCCTTGTACAGGGGTTGGGTAGATGATGACTTTTATGTTTGGGTTACGACGGTTAAGCGTGGTGAGTACATCACGTAAAGCCGCTGCATCAGGCGAGGTTACAATGCCTATCGTTTTTGCATGCGCTGGAATGGCTTGTTTGCGTGCGGCCTCAAACAATCCTTCTTGCTGCAGCTGACGTTTTAATTGTTCAAACTTTTCAAATAGGTCGCCGAGCCCCGCTTGCCTGATTGATTCTACGGTGAGTTGAAAGTCACCACGGGCTTCATATAGTGTAACGGTTGCACGTGCTTCGATTTTATCGCCTTCACGTGGCGTAAAGTCGGTATAGCTATTACGGCCTTTAAACATCACGCATCGCACCTGTGCGCCAGCATCTTTCAGTGAAAAATACCAGTGCCCACTGGCGGCGCGAGTGAAGTTGGAAACTTCACCAGAAACCCAGTTTAATGGAAAGCTCGCCTGTAACACATCACGGGCTAAGCGATTTAATTCGCTAACTGAAAGAACTTTTTGCGGAATCTTTTGGAAGCTAAAGCTGTCATAATCTGCCATAGTTCGTATTATCCATTACAATCTAGCAATCACGAAGTCTGTATGACCAAATTTAAGATAATAAATATTAGGAATTTTTATGTGTGAAAAACTGTGCGCTTTTTTAACCGGCAAGACAGGGTATTTACTAGGTTTTATTGGCTGCTTCCTGATTGTCGCTTTAGCGTTATTGATTCAGACCCAGTATGAGTTAAACCCGTGCCCACTCTGTATTTTTCAACGGATTATCTTCATGAGTTTGGGTGTTTTGTTTTTGATTGCAGCCTTTATTCCACCAGCTAGCAGCATGAAAAAAGCATTCACAGGCTTACAAGTGTTAACGGCTTTAGGCGGCGTCGGTGTAGCCATTCGCCATTGGTATCTGCAAGCAAACAAAGAGAGCATGATTGCTGATTGCGGAGTTGGCTTTGATTATATGTTTGAGAATTTTCCGTTAGAAAAGGCACTTAAATTAGTCTTCAGAGGCACTGGGGATTGTGCATCTATTGATTGGACGTTCTTAGGGTTAACGCTGCCACAACTTGGGTTGATAAGCTTCGCTGCCTGTGCTGTGTATGCTATTTATTTATTGAAGCTAAACACTCAATAACTATACGGTAACCAGTTCAGCCTACTTGGCTGTCAAGCGTGCAATTTCTTCTTGCGCTTGGACGAGTTGGTATTCCAACACTATCTCATTATAGAATGTGAAGTTATCCCACACGTTTGGCGGTAACTGAAAATGCATGAGTAGCTCTTTTTGCTCTTGCGCCACATAATAGCGATTGACTGCGTCAAAGTATGCAAGTACATAGCCTTTGCTAAGATAAGTATGGCTTCCATTTCTGATGGTTGGGTCTGGGGCTACCTGGCCATACGGCTTCAAGGACAACAACCCATGGTCGGTGTGCTTCCCAGTTTACCCTTTGTAGTATGTTGTAGTCCACGCCCTCGATATCAATACAAAGTAGGTGTCAGTCAGTCACATCAGGTTGCGCCTCGATGATGGTGTTAAGCGTAACCTGTTCAACCGTTTTAACGTGAGTCGGTTCATGGCCATTTTCCTTCCAATACGCTACCGATGCCTTAGACTCTGTACTAATCTGCCTAGCGTTGAATACATGAAACTCTAAATCACCACTTTCGTTGCTGACGGCCTGGTCTAACAACACGTCTCCAGAGCGGGTTTTACGCCACATTTTGAGCAGCTCTTCTGATACATTTGGCTCAACTGCAATGCCAGTCCAGCCACTTGTATATAAACCATAAGTATTGCTATCAGCAACGGGTAAACAAGCGCAAACATCAACATAAAAACCTTGCTCAATATCAGCAAACGCACGTTGAATGAGTACATCTTCAAAATTGCGAGTGTAACAAATCATGTTTGATCCTTAAATATGGTCTTTTTATAACCATCTCATGGTAGCAAGCGCTGTTTGAGGTTCGTTGCTTTAATCAAGCAGCCTTGAAGTGATTTTATGTACTACTGTTACTCGGAATAGAAAAGTGAACGGCTTGCGTTTTAACGCTATAATTTAAACTATGAATATAAAAACAATTAACGATTTTGTTGGTAATACGCCGCTCGTGGCTTTGCAACGGATGCAAGGTGAAACGAGCAATACCATTTTGTTGAAACTAGAAGGTAACAATCCTGCGGGTTCAGTTAAAGATAGGCCTGCGCATAGCATGATTACGCGTGCAGAAGCGCGTGGGGATATTCAGCCAGGCGATACGCTAATTGAAGCGACTAGTGGTAATACAGGTATTGCCCTAGCGATGGTGGCGGCGATGCGCGGCTATAAAATGATTTTAGTCATGCCGGAGAATCAAAGTATTGAACGTCGGCAAAGTATGGCCGCCTATGGTGCGGAGTTGGTGCTGACACCAACGGATGGTAGTATTGAGCTAGCGCGGGATGTTGCCATGAAGATGCAATCTGAAGGTGAAGGCATTGTATTAGATCAGTTTAGCAATATGGATAATCCGCAAGCACATTATGAAGGCACTGGTCCAGAAATCTGGCGTGATACCGAAGGCAAGGTGACACACTTTGTTTCTAGTATGGGCACGACGGGTACGATTATGGGCACGTCACGTTTTCTAAAAGAACAGAATGCCAACATTAAGATTATCGGGGTGCAGCCAGAAGTGGGCTCACAAATTCCAGGTATACGTAAATGGACAGAAGCGTATTTGCCCTCTATTTATGATAAAGCGCGCGTCGACGATATTAGGCTAGTCAATCAAAAAAAAGCAGAAAACACCACACGTAAACTCGCAACACAAGAAGGTATCTTCGCTGGCATCTCTAGTGGCGGTGCGTTGTATACTGCATTGCAGCTATCTAAAACAGTCGAAAATGCTGTCATTGTTAGCATCGTCTGTGATCGTGGTGACCGTTACCTTTCCACAGGTGTGTTCCCAGCTTAGGCTTACCTTTAATATCATTATGGTTGCTAGCAGCATAAAACAGTTCTTGTCGACGCTACTGTTAGCGACGCTCTTTTTCACTAGCCAAATGGCTTATGCTGTCTCTAGCATTCAAGTGAGTGTTGGTTCGATTGATTCGCCGTTAGGTCAGATAAAAGATGCGCAATTCCATGTTGATTTAAAAGGTAAAAAGCCAAAACTAAACCTAATCGCGGCAGTGAAGCCACAGTCTGAACCTGATTTTATTCCGTTTAAATTAGTTTGCGGTACGCTACTTAGTGGGCGAGCCGGTTACATTGATTGTTTAGATGGTCAGTTAACCTCATCTATTGTGAATGCCCCCTTTTCTGCTCATGTGACGCAGCAACCCACTCAACTTTCATTTGATATTTTATTCAATGGCATTAATTTCAGTGATGCAACAGGCTTGCATGCGGCTGAAGGTTTGGTTGGTGATTTGCAGTTTAACGCAAAGAAAAAGAACGCTGTTTGGCAATGGGATGGTCAGCTGAATTGGGATGAGGGTGAGGTGTTTTGGGAGCCGTTTTATTTTGGCGATGCAGGGAGTGCCTTTTCTGCAAAGGGCTATGCAAATACAAAATATATTGTTGTTGAAGATGCCAGATTGCTGGTAAAAGATGTCGGGGAAATGCATGCAATGGGCAAGATTGATGCTAAAACCAAACAGTTGTTTGATGTGAAAGTGAACGCACAGCAGGTTGATTTTGATGGTCTTTATACATTGTTGTTGAAGCCAACGTTAGAAAGATCTACTTTTGGGAGTTTGGTTGTTTCTGGCAAGGCGAATTGGCAGTTTGCGATGAAAGATGCACAGCCTGCCAATTTTCAATTAAAGCTGATGGATGCGAATATTGAAGACAAAAATGGTAAATTTGCATTTAATCACGTCAATGCCAATATTCCATGGGATTATGATATTCCACAAAATATCAGCCTTGAGTATGAAAATGGTTATTTGCTCAACTTGCCCTTAGGTCAGACAAAATTGAAAGCGGAGCTTAACCGTTATGCATTAACAGCACCAGAGTTGGTATTACCTTTGTTGGATGGCGCATTGTGTTTTAAGGATGTTTCAGCCGCATGGCTGGGTAAAAATTGGTTTTGGCATTTACGGATGGACTTAATTCCAATCGACCTTAATCAGTTTAGTACTGCACTGGGCTGGCCTGTAATGGAGGGGCAGATTTCTGGGCAAGTACCTTTGGTGACCTATGCGAGCAAACAATTGAGTATGGATGGTGCGATGACGTTTAATGTATTCGATGGCACGGTCGGCATGAAGAACCTACGAATAGACGACCCATTAGGTGTTGTGACGCGCATGTACGCGGATTTAACTGTGTGGAAATTAGACTTGGCTGAGTTAACACGTACGTATCGTTTTGGCGTGATTGAGGGTAAGTTGGACGGTGATGTAAAAGGCTTGGAGTTGGAAAACTGGAAAGCGGTTAAGTTTGATGCATCCTTACAAACGAGTGCGGATGATCAGCGAAAAAAAATATCGCAACGTGCCGTAGAGAACATTGCTGCCTTAGGTGGCGAAGGCACGGCTGCTGCGTTGCAGCGTACATTTTTACGATTTTTCGATAATTTTAATTACGATAAGATTGGCATTAGTTGTAAGTTGCGACGTGATATGTGTGAAATGGGCGGTGTCGCGGCAACACCTGAGGGGTATATAATCGTTAAAGGTAGTGGTATTCCATCAGTGAATGTCAATGGTTATAACAAGCAAGTCAGTTTGACTGATTTGTTAAGCCGCATCAAACGAATTACAGACGGCAATTCAATAGTAATTGTAAAGTAGTTTTATAAAGGTAAAAGATGACAAGCAAGATAGCAGTAGTAGCGCTTTTTGGATTGTTGACAGCATGTGTCACGATTAATATTTATTTCCCCGCCGCTGCAGCCCAAGAGGCGGCTGATCAAATCATTGATGATGTGTGGCAAATAGATGATGAAGCGAAGAAGGCTACAACACCTGATGCTGAAGCGACAGCAACCAAATAAAAGGAATTAATAATGATACAACTTGGTATGAAACAATTCATAAGTTATTTCTTAGGGTTGATGTTTTTAACAATGAGCGTAGTGCATGCGGCACCAAACCTAGAAGTCAACACACCAGCGATTAATGCATTAAAAAACAGTATGCAAGCACGGCATACTGCATTGGCCTCGCACTATGAAAGCGGCGCAATCGGCTTAACTGCCAATGGTTTGATTGCTGTGCGCGATGCTAAAGCATTACCATTAAAAGATAGGCGAGGGATTAATGCGCTGGTTGCTTCCGAAAATTCGGACCGCAGTAGGCTCTACAAAGAAGTTGCAGTCGCCAACAGTCACCCAGAATGGGAGGCTAGCATTCAAGATGCTTTTGCTGGGCGCTGGATTGATAAAGCACAAGGTGGTTGGTATTATCAAAGTGCAGGAGCTTGGCAGAAAAAGTAGCCCCGCAGACGGCTATCTGGCTTAATAGTGTTAATTAACTGGCAAACCCTCTTTTGTTTCTAGCTTGGCCTAAGCTAATATTTAGCTAGTCTTTACTTAAGCTAGTTTAACTTGAACTAGGGTCTAGTGAAGGGGTTTTTATGACGCAGAATATTGTTAATTTACCTAAGCATGGCAAAGCCATTACCCTTGATGATCAGGGCGTTTATTTCACATTGAATCAGAGTACAGGTTCTGTCCATAGTATTATTCAGCTCGTTTACGATGATGAGTGGCATTTGTTTCAGTTACAAAAAACAGAGAACGCGGATGAGGCTGGTTGGGTGATGATGACTGAAGAAATCGACGGTGCTTTAGTGAGCATGCCGACGGCAGAGCTAAGACGGAATTTTACTAAACCAGAATATGAAGAACCACGAGGTGCATGGCAGGTGATTCGGAATACGAAATTTGGATTTGGTAAATTTACACCAGCTGACTCTGAAGCGCTTGTATGTCATGCCATCATGATGTTTTCTGGTGATGAAATGCACAACCCTACGCGGCTATATAAAGCCGATGAAGAAAGCTTAGATGTGCTGAGCAAACGATCAGTGAGGAAGCGCTAGTGTAACTATAGTAGGTGTTAGCTTGCGATGAACTCATCATTATCTGCGCAAACTGCGTTTGTTTGACTGATTTATTTGATTAGTTTTGTTTTAAGTTTTTATTGTATCCTTATGGGTATGACACCTACATTAGTTTTTGATATTGAAACCATCCCAGATGCACAAGGTATTCGTGCCTTGTTGGATGTCCCAACTGACACATCAGATGAAGATGTGGTTAACATCGCACTGCATCAACGGAGGCAAAAAAGTGGCAACGATTTTTTGCCGTTATATCAGCATCGTATCTGCGCTATTTCCTGTGCGCTGCGTTACGGCGATCACTTTAGTATTTGGACGCTAGGCGAGGAAGGTTCCAGCGAAGCAGAAATAATCCAGCGCTTTTACGATGGCATCGAAAAATACACTCCGCAAATTATCTCTTGGAATGGCAGTGGTTTTGATTTGCCTGTTTTACATTATCGTGGCTTAGTGCATGGCGTGAATGCAAGCCGTTATTGGGATTTAGGCGAAGACGATAAAGAGTTTAAATGGAATAACTATATTAGCCGTTATCACATGCGCCATTTGGACTTAATGGAAGTGATGGCGATGTATAACGGACGTGCTAATGCGCCTTTGGATGACTTGGCTAAACTATGTGGTTTCCCTGGCAAGCTGGGTATGGACGGCAGTAAAGTATGGGATGCTTATAAGAATGGAAAGTTATCTGAAATTCGTGACTATTGCGAAACGGATGTTGCCAATACACATTTGGTTTACCTTCGCTTTCAATTGATGCGTGGCCAATTCACACAAACGGCTTATGAGCGAGAAATTGCTCTGGTGCGAGAAACGTTAACAGCTTATGAAGGTGAGCATTGGGATGTGTTTTTAGCGGCTTGGGCTTAGCTTGTTACAAAAGCCTGTTAGAAAAAGACATGAGTCATGCTGGCTAATCATTTAAAATAGCGCTTTATTCAGTTTTGAAGGTTTATACGTGGCACTTCGTCGAAATAGAAGTCAATCCGAGCGGGTTCCCGCTGAAATCTCAGCCCCAGTGATTATTGAGTCATTAGACCAAGAGGGGCGAGGCGTGACACATGTTGATGGTAAAACCATCTTTGTTGACGGCGCATTGCCGAAAGAAAAAGTCACTTATCAAATCACGCGCAGTAAGGCTGATTATGCTTTTGCCAATATTGTCGAGGTGATTGAGCCATCTGATTTACGTGTCACGCCACAATGTAAGCACTTTGGTTATTGCGGCGGTTGTAAGTTGCAGCACTTGGACCCTACTGCTCAAATCGAAGCTAAGCAACATTCTTTAGACGGCGATATTAAGCACATCGGTAAAGCAGTACCAGAAAAAATGTTGCCGCCACTCATGGGCCCTACTTGGGGCTACCGTCATAAAGCCAGACTCAGCGTTAAATACGTGATTAAAAAAGAACGCGTGCTGGTTGGCTTTAATGAAAAAGGCACACGCTATGTGGCAGACATGGATAGTTGTGAAGTATTGACGCTTGAAGTGTCTGCATTGATTGTTCCATTGCAGGAAATGATTGCACAGTTGAGTATTCGAGACAAAATTCCACAATTGGAATTAGCAGTGGGTGAACCAAGTGCAGAGCCAAATGTGGATGCAGCGCATAATGGTAAAAACATTGTGCTCATCTTCCGTATCATGGAAGCTTTAACTGAGACAGATGAAGTGATGTTAGAAGCCTTTGCAGATCAACATCATGTGAATATTTGGACACAGACCAAAGGGCCAGATACCGTTAAGCCATTCTACCCATTGAATGCGCCATCACTACAATATTCATTGGATGAGTTTGAGCTGAAGTACCCATTCAAGCCTAATGAATTTACGCAAGTAAACCCTGAGATTAACCAAATGATGGTCAGCCGTGCAATGGAGTTGTTAGCGCCGAAAACTGGCGAACGCATTGCTGACTTCTTCTGTGGTATTGGTAACTTCACACTGCCTATCGCTCGTAGTGGCGCCCAAGTGTTTGGTTATGAAGGCTTAGATAATTTAGTGGCACGCGCTATAGAAAGCGCAGCTTTGAATGGCTTGGAAGCTAACACGACATATGATGTGTCTGATTTATTTCAAATGACACCAGAGTCACTCACTGGCTTAGGTCGCTTTGATAAGTGGTTAATTGACCCGCCACGCGACGGCGCATTTGATTTAGTTAAAGCCATTGATGAGCGCAATGCGCCCGGCAGTATTGTGTACGTATCTTGTAATCCAGCAACGCTAGCGCGCGATATTGATGTGCTGGTGAATCAGAAGGGTTACAAGCTCAGTGCTGTTGGTGTGATTAATATGTTCCCACATACCGCACATGTGGAATCTATCGCGTTGTTTACAAAAGACGCAGATTAAAAACTGACGGTCTTAAAATAAGGTCTTTTTTTGAATCTTTTTATCAATACTATAAGCGGTTGAACCACTAACTGCGAGTAACAATAAACCGCCTGCCATTGCGATGTCTTTCATAAAAAGTATTATCTGCATTTTATCGCCAAAGTTGCTATGAAAAAGCATAGCTGCTGCGATGGAAAATAAAGCCAGCGCAATGGCTGCCAATGGCGTTTTGTATCCAACCGCTATAGCAATGCCGCCAAGTATCTCTAATAGGATGGTTGGCCAAAGTAGCATGCTAGAGACGCCCATGGCTTGCATATAACCAACAGTGCCTGCAGGGTCCATTATTTTCCCCATGCCAGCAAGGATGAAAATAAGTGCCAGCATTACGCGGCCTAACAGTTGAATCATTCCGACCATACTCTTCTCCTGTTCATTCTTTAATTAATAATAGCCACCATAATACGCAGTTTACATAGGATTGCAATTTATGCATGGCTTTCCATGTAAAGGGTATACATAAAAATAGCCTCTTGACTTGAATGAATTGTCATCGTTAGCGAGCATAATCAAGTAAACTTATTGCTGTGACTAGAAACCTGTTTATCTTATTATGCAGCGCGATGCTGTTGGCAGCATGTGGGCAAGAGAAGCAAACGAATGAAATTCGATTTGCGATTACGCAAGCTCCTCTAAATTTAGATCCACGTTACGCGACAGATGCCGCTTCTGAACGTGTGAATCGATTAATTTATCAACGATTAGTCGAGTTTGATACAACATCAAAGCCAACGCCGAGTCTAGCGACTTGGCGAAAAATAAGTCCTATACAGTATCGCTTTACGTTAAATAATGATATTGCGTTATTTCATCACGGCAAGCCGTTAACCTCGGAAGATGTCAAAGCGACTTATGAAAGTCTATTGGCGTTAAAAGATTCGCCGCATGCGGCTGAATTTCGCAATATTAACGATATTAATATCGTTAATCAGCAGACTTTGGATTTTAAGCTAACAATCGCCGATACACACTTTCCTGAGAAGTTAATCATTGGTGTTTTGCCTAAAGACTTAATTGAGCAACAACATGATTTTACACACAAGCCAGTTGGGAATGGCTTGTTTGAGTTTGTCTTTTGGGAAAGAGAGCTGACGTTAAAGCGCCTGAGCGATGGGCAGGTGCTGATGTTGGCCGAAGTAAAAGACCCAACCGTTAGAGTATTGAAGTTGATGCGGGGTGAAACTGATTTATTGCAAGGTGATTTGCCACCAGAACTTGTCAAATACTTACAAAAGCAACCTGACTTGCAAGTGAAAACGACGCAAGGCACTAACTTTTCCTATTTGGGCTTGAATATGCAAGACCTGATTTTGAAACAGCTTAACGTCAGACAGGCGCTCGCCCATGCCATTGATAGAAAAGCGATTGTTAATCAAGTAATGGTGCGTGATACGCGATTGGCAGCAGTTATTTTGCCGCCAGAACATTATGCAGGTAATGCCGAACTTAAGCATATTGAATACAATCCTGTGTTATCCAAGCAATTGTTGCAATCAGCTGGTATTGAGCTGCCGTTGAAGTTGATTTATAAAACCAGTACTGATGCCCAGCGAGTGCGTTTGGCGACGATATTACAAGCGCAGATGGCACAAGCAGGTATTGCGCTGGAAATTCGTAGTTTAGACTGGGGTACGTTCTTTGCTGAAGTGAAACAAGGCAACTTTCAGTTATACGGCTTAACATGGGTTGGGATAGAAACACCTGAAATTTATAGCAAAGTATTTGGCTCCCAGTTTATGCCGCCAAATGGTTTTAATCGTGGGCGATATATTGATGCTGAGTTAGATGCATTATTACTCAAAGAAGACTGGCCTGCCGTGACAGCGCGCATTCATCAGCAGTTGCCGTATATTCCATTATGGTATGAAGGGCAGGTTGCCGTCATGCAAAAGAACATTACAGACTATGCGCCACAATCTGACGGCAACTGGGATGATTTAGCAACTATTAAAAGGTCGGCTACAATACGCCATGATGCACATTAATATTTCAATCAAAGATCAAACGCTTACTTTACTGAGTCCTGATGGCAAGCAACTGGCACAATTTCCAGTTTCAACTGCCGTTAACGGTGTTGGTTGCGAAAAAGACAGCGGGTGTACGCCGTTAGGTCAACACGTGATTCGTGCCAAAATTGGTGAGGGCGCACCAGTGGACACGGTATTTATCGCCCGTCGGCAGACAGGTGAAATTTGTACACCAGCGCTCATGGAGGAGTACCCTAATCGTGATTGGATACTCACTCGTATTTTATGGCTTTCAGGGCAAGAAGTTGGCTTTAATCGTTTAGGTAATGTCGATACCATGCAGCGTTATATTTATATCCATGGCACGCCAGATAACGTCGATATTAACGTCATCGGTTCACATGGTTGCGTACGTATGCATAATGGTGACCTGATTATTTTATTTGACCTGGTGTCAGTTGGTACTGCCGTTCAAATCAATGATAATTAGCATGAACCATGATTAGTCGGTTGTTCCAGTTTTTCACCGTTATCTTCGGTGTATTAGTACTCACCTTTTTATTGATTCATTTAGTGCCAGGCGACCCTGTTGAAGTGATGCTAGGTGAGTCAGCTAGTATGGCAGATCGCGAAGCCTTACGCGAACAGTTAGGCTTAAACCAACCGTTATTAACGCAGTTTGGTGGTTATTTAAATAAGCTTGCGCATGGTGACTTAGGCCGCTCAATTCACACCAAAACACCCATTATTGAATTATTCAAAACGCGTTATCCAGCCAGTGTTCAATTGGCTTTTCTATCCATGCTTATCGGCTTGCTGATTGGCGTCCCTTTAGGTATTTATGCTGCTCTGAAAGCAGGCCGCTGGCAAGATATCATAGTCACCGTTGTTAGTGTCCGTTTATCAGCTATGCCAGCATTTTGGCTTGGACCAATGCTCATGTTGGTCTTTGCCGTATGGTTAGGCTGGCTCCCTGTGAGCGGCATGAGTGAGCCAGCGGCGATTATCCTACCGGCACTAACACTAGGCTTCGGTCTCAGCGCGATTCTTACCAGAATGACGCGTACCAGCTTGTTAGAAGTCTTGAATGAAGACTTTATTCGCACCGCTCGTGCGAAAGGCTTGAGTGAGCGTGACGTGATTATCCGCCATGCCTTACGTGCTGCTTTGTTACCGATTGTCACTATCGTTGGTTTGCAAATGGGTAGCTTGCTAGCAGGCACGGTCATTACCGAAACCATCTTTAGTTGGGATGGCATTGGCCGCTTGCTCGTCGAAAGTATCGAGAAACGCGACTACCCTGTGACCCAAGCTTGTGTGCTCGCCGTTGCACTCAGTTATGTTGTGATTAACTTTATTACGGATATGGTGTATCGCCTCGTTGATCCAAGAATGCGAAGTGGGAATAGTTAGTATGAAAACAATCTCACTGATTATTATTGGATTTTGGATTGTCGCTGTTTTGCTAGGACGTGTCTTAGGTTTGTACGGTAACGAAGTTGATTTAAACAGCGTATTGGCTAACCCAAGTATCACCCACTGGTTTGGCGCTGATGACTTAGGCCGCGATATTTTGGCGCGTATCTTACGTGGTGTGGAGGTGTCATTTATTGTAGCAGTCGTCGTTACGGCTGTCACTATGCTAGTTGGTGTCACTGTCGGTTTATTAGCAGGCTTTTACGGTGGCAAACTGGATAAAATTCTCATGCAAATCACCGATATCTTTTTAGCTTTCCCTGGTATCTTACTTGCTATTGCCTTTGCCGCCGTATTAGGCCCCGGCATAATTAACCTCATGTTTGCGCTTTGTTTAACTGGTTGGGTGGGTTATGCACGGTTGACGCGGGGACAAACCTTAAGCTTACGCAATCGCCAACATGTTCTGGCATCAGAATCGCTAGGCGCAACACCGTTGCGCATGATGTGGCGGCATATCTTGCCGTTATTGCTTTCAGTCTTAATTGTCGAAGCGACTTATAGCTTGGCGAGTATTATGATTGCCGAAGCCAGCCTGTCATTTTTAGGGCTGGGCATTCAGGCGCCAAATGCCTCGTGGGGCGGGATGCTACGGGATGCGGTGCGTTATATGTTGGTTGCACCGCATTATGTGTTGCTGGTTGGGGCGAGTTTGATGAGTCTAATACTCGCAATAAACCTAGGAGGGGACTACCTCCGTGATAAACTAGACATTGCTTCATACATAAACGAAAAATAACGTTGTTGTTCCGACTTACCGTACTAAAGTAATGTCTGCGTCGAAACGCCTAGTTATTTCCTATTGATGAATAAAACCGCACACTAAACATTTCAATTTTATATATTTCAGTACAGGACTTCCTTTGACACAACCTATCATCACTTGGCAAGAAGACAAGAAAACCCAAGAAGCGATTTGGCAATCTGCTGCCGATAATCGACCACCTAAAAAAATCCAAGTGATTGCCGATACGCTTAAGGCCGATGCGGCTTATAAGTTGGTCTGCGAAGGGACCGCTTTATTGTGGCGTGGCGACTTTCAAAATGCGAAGCATATGGCACAAGCTATTTCACGCCGCATTGATAACCGCTACTTAAAACCAAAAGCACGACACAAACGCAATAAAGAGCAAAAAACAGGTGCGCCAATTAGTTCAAAAGACCAGTTCCATCTGTATCGCAAAAGCCAAATTGAACGCGCGCGCACCTTGGGTATGTTGTTGGTTGAATTAACAGGCGATTATCAATTACCATATAACCGCGCCCCTGATATTACCGCCGCCTGCGAACATGCTTACGGCAAAAGCGAAAATAATGGCACACGCTTAGTGTCACTACGCGAGGTTCTCGGTTTAATCGGTGCTTATGAGTGGCATAAAAAAGGGGTAGAGATTCCACAACTAGGTGCGAGCATTACCCCAAGCTACGGTGTGTATTCACCTGTGCGTGGTGAGTATCTAGAGCTAATCAATACTGCACCTATCGAGAATGTCGATGTAGCATTTGATATTGGTACAGGCACTGGCGTCATCGCGGCCATTTTAGCCAAACGTGGTGTAAAAAAAATCATTGCCACTGAGCTGGCCTCACGTGCACTTGTTTGCGCCAAACATAATATTCAAAAACTAGGCTATACCGAACAAGTCAAAATTGTTGGTGCAGACTTATTCCCACCAACCGATGCAGGTCTAGCTGATTTAATCGTCTGCAACCCACCTTGGTTACCAGCTAAAGCCAATAGTGCGATTGAGCAAGCGGTATACGATCCAGATAGCCAAATGCTCAAAGGCTTCTTAGCTGGCGTGAAAAGCTATCTAGCTGTTAACGGTGAAGCTTGGTTAATTCTTTCAGATTTTGCAGAACATCTTGAGTTGCGTAGTGCAGAAGAATTGCAGCAATGGATAACGGAAGCAGGCTTAAGTGTTGTTGAAAAGTTGGATATTGAACCTAAACACGGTAAAGCCAGCGATACGTCTGATCCGTTACATAAAGCGCGTTCTAAAGAGGTGACTTCGCTTTATCGTTTAACGGTGGTTTAGCTTTGTGACGGCAAGTCAAACTCAAAAGGTAGTCACACAGATAAAAAAATGTGGCGTGGTAAGGACAAAGAGGAGTTTGAGGCATCTTTTGTTAAAGGGTGCGAGTTGTATCAAAAGCTATTAATGATATAAAGATTGATGATTTTGCAAAAAAAATTATAACGTTTAGAGATAAATATTCTGCACATTTAGAAATGACTCCATTAGGTGAGGAGCCTGCCCCATTTCTTATAAGTGAGCTTAATATTACTTACAATGATATCTTTGAATTTTTAGATAAGTATAAAGAGTCTGTTTTTGAATTGGCTCGGATTCTAACTGGTAATGTCCATGATGTAGATGGGTTTAGCTTAATACATAAAGATAGCGGTGAAGATATGTGGTGTATTCTTTCTGGGGTTGAAGGGAGGGAGTTTGAATAGGGTTCTTCTAGTCGCACTTCACTTGCTTTAATCTATGGAAATCACCCCATCGAACCTGTGCTACACTAAAAATTCTGACGAAAGGAGACAATATGGAAAGATATCGTATGAAAACAGACGCTTTTACTAGTGGGTTATTGATGTGGGTTGAGAGGTTGGGACTTTTATTAGTCACTGGTGCGACTTTCGTCTCACTGTCACATGAATTAATGCGTATTTGGGCAACGGGTACCGTCGGCTTAGGTGACTTGCTACAACTGTTTTTATACCTAGAAGTCTTCTCCATGATTAACAGTTATTTCGGTTCAGGTAAGATTCCAATGCGTTACCCGATTTATATTGCGATGGTGGCGCTAGCGCGGTATTTGTTGCTGGATTTAAAGGAGCTGACTGATCAGCATATGCTTTCAATCGCATTCTCTATTCTGATTCTGGCTTTAGCCGTACTCGTTATGCGTTTTGGCCACACTAAGTTCCCTTATGGGGATGTGCCATACGGTGATAAGCACGAATAAGTAACCGCTCAATCATCGTATTTAGTTTCATTTTATTAAAACCGTCAGGCAATATCAGGTGCATGTTCTATGCACCTGATTAATCTGCTTAGTGTTAGCAGAATCAGTTAAAATCCAAATCTAATGCTCACAATCAGGAGTTACAGTATGTCTTTAGGACCTGTCATGTTGGATGTGGTTGGCACAACGCTAACTGCCGATGACATTCGCCGTTTACAACACCCATCAGTGGGTGGCGTTATTTTATTTGCACGTAATTTTGAGAGTTGCGAACAGTTGAAAACGCTCACCACGAGCATTCACAAAGTGCGACAACCACCATTGTTAATTGCTGTTGATCACGAAGGTGGTCGCGTACAACGGTTTAGAGGCGGCTTTACCAAGATTCCGCCAATGCGTGAGTTCGGTAAGGTTTGGGATAACGATCGTAAAAAAGCTAAAGAACTGGCGGCTGAGGCAGGTTTTGTATTGGCCGCTGAGTTACGCGCGCATGGCGTTGATTTTAGTTTTACGCCTATCTTAGATATGGATTATGGTGATAGTTTGGTGATTGGCGATCGTGCTTTTCACCTAGACCCACGTGCGATTAATGAGTTGGCTTTTAACCTCATGCAAGGTTTAAAAAAAGGCGGCATGGCAGCGGTGGGTAAGCATTTTCCTGGACATGGTTTTGTGACAGCGGATTCACATGTCAGCATTCCAGTGGATGAGCGTGAGTTTGATCAAATTGCACAAAATGATATGCAACCATTCAGGCAAATGATTGATGAGGGTATTCCTGCGATTATGCCTGCGCATGTGATTTATCCTAAAGTCGATGACAAGCCTGCTGGCTTTTCACCCAAGTGGTTACAAAAAGTCTTACGCGAGCGTTTGGGCTTTAACGGCGTGATTTTTAGCGATGACTTGAGCATGGAAGGCGCGACGGTTGGCGGCGATGTGACGACGCGTAGCTTGGCTGCATTGAATGCGGGTTGCGATATGATTTTGTTATGCAATCAACCTGAAATGGCGGATGAACTTTTAGAAAATTTAGAGTGGAAAATGTCTGCGCAAAGCATTGCTAGATTAGCGCGGATGCATGGACATCAGCCGCATGATGATGTTGCACAGCCTGCTTTTAAGGATGTTGCGAAACGTGTGGCGATGGTTGGCCAGCCAGTAGAGGGCGACTTGTTCGCTTAATGTCTCTGTACTTAAGCGTGTTTAATGAAAAATTCACAATTTGTTACTTGAAACTTTTAGCGATTGCCGCTATCTTAGTAATTAATACTTCTCAGTAATTTTAAAGGATTTTTGCAATGGCAGATAATATTGAAGTTCTAGGTCGCGAGGCCAGTGTCGCTTCACCAACGAATAAAGTGCTGCGTAATACTTACGCATTGCTTGGTATGACCATGATTCCAACCGTGCTTGGCGCGATGCTTGGGATTAGTATTAATTTTTCATTCTTATTTGCAGCGAGCCCTATTGTTGCTTTTATCGGCATCATGGCGGTTGTTTTCGGTATGAGCTGGTTGGTGGCTAAAAATGCGAACAATGCAGCAGGTATTTGGTTGCTGTTTGGCTTCACATTTATCATGGGTATGTTGTTAGGCCCAATTTTACAAGTTGCTCTAGGCTTAAGTAATGGCGCACAACTCATTGGCTTAGCCGCTGGTGGTACAGCCGCCTCTTTCTTAACGTTGTCAGCTGTTGCAAGCAACTCGAAGCGTGACTTTAGTTTCTTAGGCAAGTTTATTACGATTGGTTTTGTGTTGATTGTGTTAGCGATTCTTGCTAACTTCTTCTTCCAAATTCCAGCATTGTCACTGACCATTTCAGCAGGCGTTGTTTTATTAATGTCAGCTTACATTTTGTATGAAATCAATCAAATCGTACGTGGTGGCCAAACGAATTATGTGATGGCAACATTAAGCATCTATATTAGCTTGCATAATATGTTCAGCCATTTATTGCATTTGTTAATGGCATTAATGGGTGGGAATGATTAGTTCTTTCTAATTATTCTTCACAATAAAAAACCCGATCTGGCGGGTTTTTTATTGTCTATGAGTTTTGTTTAACCTTTCTGACGACGCGCCTTAAAGAATGTGCTGAGTAAGCTGCCACATTCCTCCGCTAGTACACCACCTTCCACTACGGCATGATGATTCAGTCTCGCTTCTGCCATTAAATCCACGACGCTGCCACAAGCACCTGTTTTTGCATCGCTAGCGCCATAAACCACCCGTGCGATACGTGCATGCTGCATCGCACCTGTACACATGGCACAAGGCTCTAATGTGACGTATAGCGTGCAATCAACTAGTCGATAGTTACCAATGCGTTGCGCCGCCTCGCGCATCGCGATGATTTCTGCATGTGCGGTTGGGTCGTGTGTGTTAATTGGTGTATTGCTACCCTTGCCGATGATTGCACCATCTTTAACGATAATGGCACCAACAGGCACTTCGCCTTGCTCGGCCGCTTGCTGAGCAAGCGCGATGGCCTGTTGCATATAATCAATATCGACTTGTGTTGATGTCGTCATATGACTATTCTATCGGCATTAAGGCTTCTAATGAAATTTGTTCTAAGCGTTTTAATAACCACTGCTGTGCTTTACCCGATGTTTTGTCTGCATTATTACGCCAAGCGATATAAGTGGGGGCAATGTTTCTGGATTCGGCGACTGTTTTAATGATCAACTTACCTGCTTTGGCATAACGCAAGGCAAGGTGTTTGGGCACGTAACCGACGCCAAGTCCCATTATTTGCGCTTCAAGCTTGCTTTCCATATTGTGGACAGTCAGTACATCTTGCCCTGTCAGTATGCCAGCAGTGCGGGGTGGTAAGTTGCGTGAACTATCGGCGACGGCAACGGCGCGGTATTGAATAATGTTCTGACTGTTAAGTGGTTCTTTTAAGCTAGCCAAGGGGTGTTGTGGCGCGACAGCAAAGACAAAGTCAAGGTTGCCAATGAGTTTGGTAGCGTAACCACCGCCAGAGGGTATATCCCCTGGTGCGCCCATAGAAATGTCGGCACGACCCGTAATCAATGCATCCCAACTACCACCAAACACCTCTCTAGTGATTTTGACCCGTGTACCAAAGTCTTGCAGATAAAAGTCTGCTAAGGCTTGAAGGATGGCGGTATTGCTAAATAAGTCGCTAATCGCAATGGTAATGTCAGTTTCTATGCCTGTCGCAACACGTTTAACTCTGCTCTCTAACACTTGCACCGCCTCTAACAGGGGGCGACCTTCTTTGATTAGCTCTTCGCCTGCTTTTGTGAGTATTGCGCGATGACCACTACGATCAAAAAGCGAGAGGCCTAAATCTTCCTCTAGTTTTCTTACCGTATACGTGAGTGCTGAAGGTACGCGGAATAGCGATTCAGCTGCGGCCGCAAAGCTGCCTTTGCGAGAAATCGCATCAATCACTTCTAATGATTCTATGGATAGTTTGATGGACATGTTTTTAATACTTAAATTTAATTAAAAGATACATTGCTCAAAATAACTGAATGAGTTTAGCAAAATTATCCGCTATCCATTCACTTTTATTAAGCATAATATAATCAAATTTATTAAACTATATTGAAAGGTTTCACATGATTAATTTTAGAAAATCAGAAGAGCGTGGTCATGTAGACCATAGATGGCTCAATGCGCGCCATTCTTTTTCGTTTGCTGAATATCATGATCCAGCTCATATGCAGTACTCCGTTTTGCGGGTCATTAACGAAGATGTGATTGCGGCTGGTCGTGGTTTTAGCGAACATTCACATCGTAATATGGAGATTGTGACCTATATTTTATCTGGCGCATTACGTCATCAAGATAGTATGGGTAATGGTTCCGTGATTGGCGTGGGTGATGTGCGGCGCATGACTGCTGGCACTGGTGTGCGGCATAGTGAGTTTAATGCCTCTAGCGAATCGCCTGTGCATTTATTGCAAATTTGGATCATGCCAGCAGAAAGTAATTTAACGCCTAGCTATGAAGAAAAACATTTTTCTGTAGAACAAAAAACCAATCAATGGTGTCGAATTGTGGCACCCAATGAACAGCAAGGCGCTATTAAAATTCATCAAGATGTGACGATTGATGCGGCTCATTTAGCGGCGGGAAAGGGTTTGGTTATTGTGCTCAAGGAAAATAGGTGTGCTTATTTGCAAGTAGCAAAAGGTGAGGTTTTGTTTGATGGAAAAGCACTGTCAGCCGGTGATGCTGCCATGGTCGATGCTGGGTATCATCAACTTACTGCGCAACAAGCAGCCGAGTTAATTCTTTTTGATTTGCCTGTAGTGGAGACGGGCAATCAGTAATGTTTGTCATGTAAATTAAAGGAGTAAAAATGAAAAAGTTATTTTTAGCGTTGGGCTTAGTGGCCTTTACAAGCTTGGCTTCGGCTGAGGTGGAGCAATACACTATTGATAGTAAGCATAGTTTTGCAAATTTCAGTGTCCGCCATGTGGTGGCTAAAACATCGGGTAGTTTTAGTGATGTGACTGGCATGATTAAAATCGATCATGATAATCTAGCCAATTCCAGTGTACATGCCACCATAAAAGTAGCGAGTGTGAATACAAACTTGGCTAAACGAGATGAGCATATACAAAAACCTGAATATTTGGATGCGCTGAACTTTGGTGAAATCACCTTTGTGAGTAAAAAAATTGTAGCGAAGTCAGCGACACAAGGCTTGATGACAGGTGACTTTACAATGCATGGTGTGACAAAAACAATCATCATCCCTTTTGAAATCTTAGGTTTTGGTGCTGACCCATGGGGAGGGAAACGTTCTGGTTTTGAAGCAGCGACAGTGATTAAAGCGTCTGATTATGGGTTTGCTTGGATGAAAAAAGCCAATGCGCCAGTTGGGGATGATATTGAGGTTACCTTATTAATTGAAGGCATTAAAGCGAAATAACATAAAGGGGTTGGCAATGGATTTATTTTCAGCAGGAAAGCTCGGCAGTATTGCACTAACTAATAGAGTGGTGATGGCGCCATTGACACGTAATCGCGCAGGTGAGGCCGGCATACCACAAGACATGAATGCCACTTATTATGCACAACGGGCAAGTGCAGGTTTGATTGTGACGGAGGCGACACCAATTTCAGCAATGGCGCACGGTTATCCTGCACTGCCTGGCATTTATACCGATGCGCAAATCGCTGGCTGGAAAAAAGTGACTGATGCCGTGCATGCTAAAGGAGGCAAGGTCGTGATTCAATTATGGCATGTTGGCCGTATTTCACATCCTAGTTTATTGCCTGATAGTACTTTGCCTGTTGCCCCATCTTCGATTAAACCTGCCGGACAAGCTTTTACCTATGAAGGCTTGCAAGATTATGTAGAGCCACGTGCCTTGGGTGCTGATGAGCTACCTGTAATTGTGCAAGATTACGTGCATGCTGCGAAGTCTGCTATCGCAGCTGGTTTTGATGGTGTGGAAATTCATGCTGCGAATGGTTATCTACTTGATCAGTTTTTACGTAATGGTAGTAATCAACGAGCCGATGCTTATGGTGGTAGCTTCGAGAATCGTGCGCGCTTATTAATGGAAGTGACGCAGGCAGTGGTTGATACCATTGGCTTAAATCGGACGGGTGTTCGTCTATCGCCTGTTAATCCATTTAATGATATGAATGACAGCGACCCACAAGCTCTGTTTAATTATGTCGCGACTGAGTTGAATCAATTTGATTTGGCTTATTTGCATGTGGTTGAAGGCGGCATACACGGCCGTGGTGAAGCTGGTCCGTTTGATTTTAATACCTTTAGGAAGTTATTTAAGGGTGCTTATATGGCTAATTTGTCTTATGATAAAGCCCGTGGCAATGCTGCCATTGCATGCGGACATGCGGATTTTGTCGCCTATGGCGTCCCCTTTATTGCCAACCCAGATTTGGTAGCACGTTTTAAAGCAGATGCGCCGCTGAATGAAGCTGATAGCAATACGTTTTATGGCGGTAGTGAACAAGGCTATACGGACTATCCATTTTTATAAAATTATATTATTTGCAACATAGATTACATTGGAATAAACACATGAAAAAACCAGCAACAACACAAGCACCTGTTCACGACATCATTGCTAACCGTTGGAGCCCTAGAGCTTATGATGCGAGTAAGCCAGTGAGCCAAGCACAAATTATAAGTATGCTAGAAGCCGCACGTTGGGCGCCCTCTTGTTTTGGTGATGAGCCTTGGCGCTTTATTGTATGGGATAAAAATAAAGATGCGGCGGCTTGGGAAAAAGCATTTGATTGTATCGTGCAAGGCAACCAAGGTTGGGCAAAGGATGCGCCAGTGTTTGTCTTGATTTGTGCCGGTACTTTATTTGAACAGAATCAAAAGCCGAATCGCTGGGGTGCTTACGATACAGGTGCCGCCGCCGTTAGTTTGTCATTGCAAGCAACGAGCATGGGTTTAGTGACCCATCAGATGGGAGGTTTTGATGGTGAAAAAACACGTGCTGCATTTAATATTCCTGAGCAATTTGAAATGATGTCCATGATGGCGGTTGGTTATATTGCCGATGTGGATGCACTGCCTGAAGAAGCGAAAGAACATACCTTAGCACCAAGAAAGCGTAAGCCGCTGGGTGAACTCTTTTACGAAGGCGTGTGGAATCAATCCATCATCTGATAAAATAATGTTTTTATTTATTTCATAGGAATACCCCATGGCGGTTGTTACACTGACTAAAGAGAATTTTAAAGAGACGATTACGAATAATGATTTTGTGATTATTGATTTTTGGGCACCTTGGTGTGACCCTTGTGTTGCCTTTACGCCTACATTTGAAGCGGCAGCGGAAAAAAATGCTGACATCGTATTTGGCATGGTCGATACGGAAAAAGACCCAGAAATTGCTGAGTATTTTGACGTGAATAAAATCCCAGGTATTTTGGTGGTTCGTGAGCAAGCGGGTATTCATGCACAGCAAGGTGAAATTGGTGCACCAGCATTTGATGAAATTATTAAATGGGCACGTGATTATGATATGAAAACTGTGCGTCAATATTATAAAGATGAAGCTGGAAAAAGCTGATCATTAGTCATCATATTAGACAAATAAAAAAGTCGACTTATACGGCTTTTTTATTTTAAATCAATCGATTATGTTTAATTTGTTTTAGAGGCCACCAGTCATTGTTAGCCGGAAAGCATAATAGGTGTCGACTAGCACCATGATATACATCGGGAGGTTGCAACTCTTTTTTTTTCGTTTTACTTGGTGTGCTAATCCACCGGTTAAGCAACCAGAGCGCGAAGAGAATTAGCGGAATCAGCAGCATCGATTGTATTGATTGGAATAAGTAAGAGAATGCCTGCCCAAATAAACCATTGCCATAAAAAAATTTTAAAGCGATACCAACAATCCCAAGTACCATTAGCAACATAGGGGTGACTGAGGTAATGGTTTTCAATAGCGATTCTGGACGAATATTCTCGTTTTGCTTGTACTTATTTGGATGCATAACGGTTTGTCTTTCAGGTTTTACTATTAGTCATTAACAGCGTGCAGGTATTAGCTTTTTGGCAAGAATTGCTCTGGGTCAACTGATTTACCTTTTTGACGGATTTCAAAATGTAATTTCACTTTGTCAGTATCCGTGTCTCCCATTTCTGCAATTTTTTGGCCTGCTTTTATAATTTGGCCTTCTTTTACGTTAATTTTACTATTATGCGCATAAACAGATAGTAATGTTTTACTGTGTTTGATAATAACGAGTTTTCCATAACCGCGTAAATCAGCACCTGTATAAATAATCTTTCCTGCTGAGGCCGCTGTGATGGCTTGCCCTTCTTTGCCTGTAATATTAATACCTTTGTTGCTAGCGGCATTGAATCTTGCGCTGACTTTTCCCTGTGTGGGCCAAGACCATGCGACACCTTCTACAACAGCTGGTTTAGCTTTGGTTGGTGCTGCGACTTTGGTCGGTGGTGCAGGCGCTGGTGATATGCGATTTAATGCTTCTAAGCTATATGGTTCGCGAATCGCTTTAGGTTCAGTGAGTACTGGAGTTGCCGCTGGGTCTGCAGCGATTGGTGAAGCTGTTTTTGTAGGTGGCGTTATTTCTGAATTGGACTGAACCTCATCCTCTGTGTCTACTGCGGAGACAATGACGTCGTCTTCATTTTCATATGTGCTTGGTTTCGCGCCATCTGTCAAATCTTTAGTGTTTAAGCTGGAAAAGTTGAGCTTTTGCCCAATTCGAATCCTAAAAGGGGAGTAGATATGATTAGCAGCAGCAATTTCTCTATAATCATAACCATGCTCCAAGCCGATACTATATAAAGTATCCCCTTTTCTGACGGTATATGTGTTTGGACGCCAATCGTTAGTGCTACTCGCTTGCGGTGAGCGGTTGATAACAGGGGCAGGGGTATGGCTTGCACAGCCAGCAAAGAAAATAGCGATAAGGGTTATTAACCATATGTGTTTCACTATTCCACCCCTCCTAATAAAGGGACAAATTTAACTGCTTCTAGTTCTGTTTTTTTGAACTCACCATGTTGTCGCTCTATCAAATACAAAGTTTGTGTATCTGATCCAACTGGAATCACCATTCTGCCACCTTCGGCTAATTGAGCGAGTAGGTCTTCTGGTATATGGCTCGCTGCAGCGGTAACGATAATGCCATCAAATGGTGCGTAGTCTTCCAAGCCATTACTACCATCCGCATGGTCGAGTTTTACATTGATACATTTAAGCGTACGCAAGTTGTCACGTGCTTTTAATACCAATGGGCGTATCCGCTCAACGGATAAGACTTCTTTAGCAACACGCGATAAAACAGCGGTTTGATAGCCGCAACCAGTACCGACTTCAAGTACTTTATTTAACGGCGAGCCGTCACGCAAAACCTCTGTCATTCTTGCAACTATGTACGGTTGTGAAATGGTTTGGCCATAACCAATCGGCAAAGAAACATCTTCATAAGCACGGGCGGATAAGGCTTCATCGACGAAAATATGACGCTGAATATCACTCATCGCCGATAACGTTATTTCGTCTTTAATGCCTTGTTCACGTAAACGGTTTAACATGCGATCACGTGTCCGTGATGAGGTCATGCCAATACCAGGTTTTCTATTGAGATTACTGAGTGCCATTAATTATTTGAGCCAATTCTGTATTGCGTCAAGTTGCTCATGTTTCGTTAAGTCTGCATGAACAGGGGTGATAGATACTTGGTAGTTTGCAATAGCATAAAAATCTGTCCCTTCACCACCATCATTGGGCTTACCTGCTGCGCCGATCCAATAAATCTTTTCACCACGTGGTGTGCGCTCTTGAATCACTGGTTCTGCTTTATGTCGTTTGCCTAAGCGCGTCACAACGCGACCTCTTAGCTCGGCGTAAGGCACGTCTGGTACATTCACATTCAATAATACAGCGCCCTTTAAAGGGTTCTTGATGTAATGCTGTACTAGTTCCACAGCGACTTTCGCCGCAGTTTCAAAATGTGTTGCATCATGTTGGGACATGGAAATGGCGATGGATGGAATGTTAAGTAAATAGCCTTCCATTGCCGCCGCAACTGTACCGCTATAAATCGTATCATCGCCCATATTGGCACCATCATTAATACCAGAAATGACTAAGTCAGGCATTTCGGCAATCAAACCTGTGAGAGCGATATGGACGCAGTCGGTTGGTGTGCCGTTAATGTAGAAGAAACCATTTCTTGCTTCTCTAACTGATAAAGGCCTATCTAAGGTGAGGGAGTTGCTTGCGCCGCTACGATTGCGTTCTGGCGCGACCACGGTAATGTCAGCGATCTCACTTAGGTGGGCAGCCAGTGTGGCAATGCCTTCTGATAGATAGCCGTCATCATTAGATATTAAAATATGCATAACGTTATTATAAGTGACTAGCTTGCTTTACGCGTATGGCGCGCGTAAAAAATTGTACAGGTGAAGAAGGCCACGCTGAGTGCAATTTCTATCGCCGCTAACTGGGCTGAAAGCCCTTGGTCAGACCAAGTGCGTACAACGCCTTCAATAAAGTAAAGCAGAATAAGCATGCTTGCCCATTGGTAAGTGTAGCGTTTGCCTTTCAGAATACCAAAGAGTGGGGCTAATAAAGGTAATGCTTTTAAAAATAGCAATGAGCCATTTTCGTTTAAAGGTGCGAGGAATATTTCCCAGGCTAAGCATAAGAGAGTCAGCGCAATCAAGCTAAAGGATGCGCCCAGTTGTAGTTTTTTAACTAGCTTCGACATATTTTTGCCATTTGTACTAAGGCAACCCGCGCCTCTTGCGCCGTGGTCACGGCTTCTTCAAATGCAAATCGTAAAGTCTTTGGCTCGTCTGATTGATCAGCTGTGTGCCACACACGCACATCAAAGCCTAGACTATCAATGCCGATCATTTCGGCTGAAGCCGACGCGACTTGATGGTAATGTAGACAATAAGCCGTTAAATTCTCAATGTGATCTTGATTCATATGCGTCAAAATATCTGGCTCTTCTGTCATCAGTGGATAAGTTTGAATTTGCATATCAACGGCTTCAACCCAGCCCATTTTGCCAAACCCAGAGATATAGCGCGCTTGGGTAATATAGAGGGTGTAAAACGTAAAATCATGTGCATCAAAGTAGGTTTCTGCTTGCGGGATATAACGCAAGTAACGGGCGCGCATTAAGACGTTATCTTTATCCGTTTGCTCTGCCTTGGCCAGTAAAGTAAGTCGTGCACTGGCTTGCAGGTCATCTTCATTAGTAAAGACCAGTAATGAAACGTTGCTGTTTTGAATGATGTTTTTGGTATGCTGCGCTAAGCTGCTAATTAGTATCCCAGGCATGCCTTGATGATTCAAGACAAAGGGCGTTACCGAGCCGAAAGGGTAGCCTTCAAATTTGGCCGAATGTGTGGAGAGCACACCTTTTTGTGTGCTGAATAAAAACTGCTGCGCTTCAAGATTTAAATTCATAGGATTAAATGCATCTATGCAAGCCTCAAGCGTTTAATTTCAATGCGGTTTTCGCTAAACGCTTACCTAATGCGATGCAGAGCTTCTTCTCATCTTCGCTAATCGGTTTGTCATTCATTGCGCCCCCAATATGGCTAGCGCCATAAGGTGTGCCACCTGATTGCGTTGTGACTAAACTGGCTTCGCTGTAAGGTATGCCGAGGAGGGTCATGCCATGGTGTAGCAGCGGTAACATCATGGTGAGTAAAGTGCTTTCGTTACCACCATGTAGTGAACCGCTAGAAGTAAACACACACGCAGGCTTACCGATAAGCGCACCTTTTAGCCATAAGCCAGAAGTGCCATCTAAAAAATATTTCATTGGCGCTGCCATATTGCCAAAGCGCGTCGGGCTGCCTAGCGCTAAGCCAGCACATTCTTCTAGATCAGACAGCTCGACATAAACATCACCAGTCTCAGGAATGTCTGGCTCGCTGGCTTCACAATTAGTGGATACTTTTGGTACTGTGCGTAACCGTGCTTTAGACCCTTGCACACTATCAATGCCACGAGCAATCAGTTGCGCTAATTCGCGCACTGAACCGCCTTGTGAGTAATATAGGACCAGTATTTCCATGAAGACTAGCTGCTATGTTTCTTTGTCAATTCAACCGCCTTGCCAATGTAGTTTTCTGGCGTTAACTCCAGTAATGCTTGCTTGGCTTCAGCTGGAATCGCCAGTGTTTCGACAAACGAATGTAAAGAAGCCTTATTAATGCCGCCTTTACCACGTGTTAGCTCTTTCAACTGTTCGTATGGATTTTCAATACCATAGCGACGCATCACCGTTTGAATCGGTTCAGCTAAAACTTCCCAGCTGTTATTCAAATCGGCATCCAACTTAGCGCTGTTAATCTCTAGCTTGTTTAAACCACGTAAGCAAGAGTCGTAACCGAGTAGCGTGTAACCCAAGCCAACACCCATATTGCGTAAGACGGTGCTGTCGGTTAAATCACGTTGCCAGCGTGAAATCGGTAGTTTTGCCGCAAGGTGACCCAAGATGGCGTTTGCCATGCCTAAGTTGCCTTCTGAGTTTTCAAAGTCAATTGGGTTCACTTTGTGTGGCATGGTTGAAGAACCAATTTCACCTGCTTTTACTTTTTGTTTAAAGTAACCAACTGATATGTAGCCCCATAGGTCGCGGTTAATATCAATCAAGATTGTGTTAGTACGTGCCAGAATGTCATAGATTTCCGCCATATAGTCATGCGGCTCAATCTGAATCGTCATTGGGTTGTAATCTAAGCCCAAGCTTTCGACAAAGTTTTTGGCGAAGCTTTCCCAATCAAAATCTGGGTATGCAGATAAGTGCGCATTAAAGTTACCGACTGCACCGTTGATTTTTCCTAACACTTCATTGTTCGCTAATTGTTTTTGTTGACGTTTTAAACGGTAAGCCACGTTAGCCAGCTCTTTACCCATTGTGGTTGGAGAGGCTGTTTGACCATGCGTGCGAGACAATAATGGTTGCGCTGAAAACTCAAGTGCTAACTCAGTTAAACGGCTAATCACTTCGTCTAATTTTGGTGACATTACACCGTCACGCGCAGATTTCAACATGAGTGCATGTGATAGGTTATTAATATCTTCTGAAGTACAGGCAAAGTGAATGAACTCACTCACTTTTTTGATTTCAGGGTTGCCAATAAATTTTTCTTTCAGCCAGTACTCTAGCGCTTTCACATCATGGTTGGTACGGCTTTCAATCGCCTTGACTTGAGCTGCATCTGCTTCGCTAAATTCAGCAATGGCCGCATTGAGTTCTGCAATCGCATCCTCACTAAATGGTGCAATTTCAGTAAGTTCTTTAGCAGCACTCAGTGCTTTTAACCATTCCACTTCAACCAAAGCACGGTATTTGATTAAGGCGTACTCACTAAAGAAGGGGCGTAGTGCGTCTAATTTAGTTTGATAACGACCGTCTAACGGGGAAAGAGCATTTAAATTGGTAAGAGCCATAGAATAAAAACAGTTGAGTTAAAATAAAGCAATATTTTACCCTAGACCGCCCACTGAAAGCAGCTTTTATCGATTAAGTTAATGAGGGAGATGATTAAACTTTTTATTTTGAGTGCCGAGTGTTAAGTTATGACACATTAATTTTTTAATCATGGTTTAGCTGGGTTGAATGATGCAAAAAGAGAAGAGCAGTCGTGCAGTGCTAGCGAAAAATCGTAATCAATTGATCGATTTAATGTTTAGCTCGAAATTAAAACGTGCAAATGAGGTTAAAGTCTATAAAGAGTTTGCTAGTGTGGT
This sequence comes from Methylophilaceae bacterium, assembly GCA_028823485.1. Lineage (GTDB taxonomy): Bacteria > Pseudomonadota > Gammaproteobacteria > Burkholderiales > Methylophilaceae. The sequence goes on from JAPKBG010000002.1 coordinate 71,114, forward strand.
TACGTTTGTTGACCGTAAAAATAATGAACAAGCATTGATGGGTACCCTCATCCTCACAGACAAAGTGCTTGATGAAAGCGTAAAAGATAAGCCAAGTAAAACGACTTCATTGCCTATTGGCAATGAGGATGGCAGTAACGAGATTAATAGTAGCCAAGTTACCGTTGAATTAGATGATGAGCCAGATGAAAAATGGAAAAGTAATTATTGGGATAAGGTATATTTGATAAAGCTAAGAGTGTTACTTCAACCTTCGTGGAAGGTGGTAGTAATCATTGATTTAATTAACGGCAAGCATATCCGTAAATTGTTGTACTGGTGTAGCTTCTAATTGTTTTTGATCTAAACATAGCGCCAATACATCTTTTTGTGTGCGCTCGTTAAAGCGCCTAGCTAAGTTTGTTTTGAATTTTTTCACCAGTTCAGGAATGCCTTCATCACGACGACGACGATGACCGATTGGGTATTCTACGGCAACCAGACTAGAGCTTGTTCCATCGGTGAAGAAGATTTGAATGGCATTGGCTATTGAGCGTTTTTCTGGATTGAGATAATCGGCAGTGTATTCCACCTTCTCTACACAAATCATTTTTTCACGAATGGCATCAATTCTGGGGTCCGCAGCTGAAGCATCCTCATAATCAAGTGCTGTTAACTTGCCTTTTAGTAAACCAGTTGCCGATATATATTGGAGGCAATGGTCGCGGTCAGCGGGGTTATCTAACGGACCAGCTTTATCAATAATGCGAATGGCGGACTCATGTGTCGTCATCACGATTTTATCTATATCCCATAAGTATACTCAGTTAGAAAATGTAAGTTATAGGGTGATTATATAAAGGCCCTTCTTGAGCTGTAAACATTTATCTTATGTCTTATATAAGATATAAAATACTAGGTTACTTTATTTTGCTATGTTTAAATAGTTTTGCCTGAAAGAATAATGGCATTAAAGATGGAATTAAGGATAAAAATGTGATGGTAGATATAAGTTCACCTAATTACAGACCGCTATACGAGCAAATAAAGGTACTGTTAACGCAGAGCTTGATTGGGGGTGAGTGGCGTCCGGGCGACGTGATTCCTAGTGAGATTGATTTGGCTGGCCGCTATAAAGTGAGTCAAGGGACGGTGCGTAAGGCAATTGACAGTCTTGCCGGTGAAAATATTTTAATTCGCAGGCAAGGAAAAGGAACTTATGTTGCTACGCATAATGAAGAAGGTGTTAAGTTAAGGTTTCTGCGACTAACAGCAGCTAGCGGACAAAAAGAGGTCCTTAATAGTGAGCAGGTTGGCTATAAAAAAGTAAAAGCAGATGCACATAAGGCGGGTATTTTGCAAATAAAAGCAGGTTCTATATTAATAGAGGTAAAGCGGTTGTTAACGTTTTCTGGAAGGCCGTTAATTTACGATCATATTGCGATTCCTGCAGCGCCATTTAAGGGCTTGAATGCGGCGCGAATAGAAGAGAATAATGGCTCAATGTATAGCATGTATGAAACGGAGTACGGTGTTCGTATGATTCGTGCGGAAGAACGATTGACTGCTATAGCGGCTTCTGCGGAGGTGGCTGAGGCGCTGCACCTGGAATTGGGTGCACCCCTGTTAAGTATTGAGCGTGTTTCATATACGTATGGGGATAAGCCAATGGAATGGCGTTTGGGTTTGTGCTTGACGGATGACCATCATTATATGAGTGAACTTGAGTAGGGTAATCGAAAGGCTAAACAATGGATGATTTAAAAAAACGCGCGCTTGATTACCACCAATTTCCGATACCGGGAAAGTTAAGTGTGGAATCTAGAAAGCCCTGTGAGACGCAAGATGATTTGTCGTTAGCCTACTCACCTGGCGTCGCTGCACCTGTACGTGAGATTCATGACAACCCAGAGAATGCCTATAAATATACTAATAAAGGCAATTTGGTGGCAGTGATTACTGATGGAACTGCTGTTTTGGGTCTGGGAAACATGGGTCCGCTTGCTAGCAAGCCTGTCATGGAAGGTAAAGCCGTTTTGTTTAAGCATTTTTCGGGTATTGATGTGTTTGATATTGAAATCAATGCGAAAACGCCAGATGAGTTTATTCAAACAGTGGTCAATATCGCGCCCACATTTGGTGGTATTAATTTAGAAGATATTGCCGCTCCACACTGTTTTTATATTGAAAATGAATTGAAAAAAAGATTAGATATTCCTGTATTTCATGATGATCAGCATGGCACGGCAGTGATTGTTGCAGGCGCGTTATTGAATGCACTTGAAGTACAAGGGAAAACGTTACCAACCGCAAAAATTGTATTTTTAGGAGCAGGTGCTGCTGGTTGCTCATGTGCGAAATTACTCAAACTAATGGGCGCAACCAACATCACTATGGTCGATAGAATGGGTGTGCTGGATACTGATCGTAAAGAATTACATGACAATAATCGTGAGTTGGCGATTCAGTCAACAGATTCAAAAACACTGGCAGATGTCATGCCTCAAGCGGATGTGTTTATTGGCGTATCAGCTAAAAATGCATTGAACCCAGCGTTGGTAAAAGAAATGGCTAAGAATCCAATTATTTTTGCCTTAGCTAATCCCGATCCTGAAATTTTACCTAGCGTAGCGCATGGTATTCGAGATGATGTTTTGATGGCGACAGGGCGTAGTGATTTCCCTAACCAAGTGAATAACGTTTTGTGCTTTCCCTATTTATTTAGAGGTGCGTTGGATGCAAAAGCGACAAAAATTACCGAAAAAATGAAAATGGCTGCAGCTTATGCATTGAGTGAGTTAGCACGCGAGCCTGTACCAGCCGATGTTCTGAAAGCGTATAACTTGAAAGCACTAGCCTTTGGTAAAGACTATATTATCCCCAAGCCTATTGATAAGCGTTTATTAGACAAAGTTGCAGGTGCTGTTGCGGAGGCAGCGGGAGCGGAATGATGCAAAGAAAACGGCCTGTTAAAAACCTTGATTTATTCACCATTCGCTTACCCATTAATGCGGTAGTGTCGATTATGCATCGAGCAGCAGGCATTGTTTTATTTTTGTTGTTGCCTCTGATGTTAATCGCATTTCAACAGTCATTGGCATCCGAAGCTAGCTACTTGGCGTTGCAGCAGCTATTTAGCCATTGGCTGATTAAACTATTTTTTATTGCTAGTTCTTGGGCTTTTTTCCATCATTTTTATGCGGGTATTCGTCATTTTCTACAAGACGTTCACTGGATGAGTAGCCTAGAAAAGGCACGATTGACTGGCCGTGTTGTGTTGGTGCTGGTTGGGTTATCTATTTTGTTGTTTGCATGGAGTATTTTTTAATATGTATTTAGCCTCCTTACATTTGGCTATTAAACAAGGCTGTAAATGATTATTGAATTGTTAACGAGCAAGTATCCAGGCATGCGTATATGGTTGTCGCAACGGATAACGGCAGTCGTGATGGCCGTCTACAGTGTGCTGCTTATTGTTGCTTTATTGATAGTTAGTCCAGATGGCTATGCTGCATGGTCTGATTTTGCCAGTAGTTTTCTATTTAGGATCAGTACTTTTTTATTTTTTATTTGTCTGAGTGTGCATGCTTGGATCGGTGTGAGGGATGTGTTGCGCGATTACATTTTCAATCAAACTTTACGCACCTATCTGCAAGTCATGGTTGATTTGTTGCTGGTGATCTATGTGGTTTGGCTTTCAATTATTCTTTGGGGTTTATAAATGGCATTAGAACAACATCAGTTTGATACCGTTATTGTCGGCGGCGGTGGCGCTGGATTGCGTGCTGCTTTAGAGTTGGCAGAATCTGGTGCGGAAGTGGCTGTGCTTTCCAAGTTGTTTCCTACACGCTCACATACCGTGGCGGCACAAGGCGGTATTGCAGCATCGCTAGGCAATGTGGCTGAAGATAAGTGGATTTGGCACATGTATGACACCATTAAGGGTTCGGACTTTTTAGGCGACCAAGATGCGATTGAATTCATGTGTAAAAATGCCGCAAAAGCCATTATTGAGTTGGAGCATTTTGGGATGCCTTTTGACCGTTTAGAGAACGGTAAAATATTTCAGCGGCCATTTGGTGGTATGACGAAAAACTTCGGCGAATCAGAGATTTCACGCACCTGTGCGGTAGCTGACCGAACAGGTCATGCCATGTTGCATACCCTTTATCAGCGTAACGTAAAAGCTAAAACAAACTTCTTTGTGGAGTGGTATGCCTTAGATTTAATTCGCAATCCAGAGGGTGATGTGGTCGGTGTGCTTGCCTTGCAAATTGAAACAGGCGAGATTCATATTTTCCAAGCAAAAACAACTTTACTAGCAACGGGCGGCGCAGGCCGGATTTTTCAAGCGAGTACGAATGCATATGCGTGTACTGGCGATGGTTTAGGCATGGCAGCACGTGCTGGGATACCGTTGCAAGACATGGAGTTTTGGCAGTTTCACCCAACTGGCGTATTGCATGCAGGTGTACTGGTTACGGAGGGTGTGCGTGGTGAAGGTGGTTACTTGGTTAACAGTGAAGGTGAGCGCTTTATGGAGCGTTATGCGCCAACCGCAAAGGACTTGGCTAGTCGCGACGTCGTTTCACGCGCATCAGCTACTGAAATTAAAGAGGGGCGAGGCGTCGGTAAAAATAAAGACGCCGTGTATTTAAAACTCGACCATCTAGGCGCTGAAATTATTGATCAGCGTTTACCTGGCATACGAGAAATTGCGAAAAAATTTGCGAATGTTGACCCTGTTAAAGACCCTATTCCTGTCGTGCCAACAGCGCATTACATGATGGGTGGTTTGCCAACCAATATTAATGGACAAGTCGTGGTACCTGATGGCAATGGTGAAAAGGTTGTGAACGGGTTATATGCAGTGGGCGAGTGCGCTTGTATATCGGTGCATGGCGCTAACCGGCTTGGATCTAACTCATTGCTAGATTTGGTGGTGTTCGGCAAACAAGCTGGCAACCATATTGCAGCATTTGTTAAAACCAATAAAACGCATCAACCGCTGCCAAAAGACGTTGGTGAGGCGACTTTGCAAAGAGTGAATCGCTTCCATAAGGCTGAAGGTGAAAATATGATGCAAACACGGGTTGATATGCGTAAAACCATGCAAAGTAATTGTGGTGTCTTTCGCTTCCCAGACTTGTTAGCTAAAGGTGTGGCAGAAATTGATACCATCGCTAAACGAGTAGAAAGCCTTGTGATTAACGATAAAAGCAAAGTGTTTAATACGGCTCTGGTAGAGGCATTGGAACTCGACAATATGATTGAGGTTGCGGTAGCCACAATGCATACAGCACACAATCGCACAGAAAGCCGCGGCGCACATGCGCGGGAAGACTTTGAAACACGCGATGATAAAAACTGGCTGACCCATTCGCTTTATTATAAATATGGTCAAAAAATCAGCTATAAGCCTGTGCGCTTGCAACCACTCACTGTTGCGTCATTTGAACCCAAAGCGAGAGTTTACTGATATGAAACTATCTATTTATCGGTTTGACCCTGATGTTGATGAAAAACCCTATATGCAAGATTACGAAGTCGAGTTGCAAGAAGGCGATAACATGCTATTGGATGCATTGTTACGTGTGAAGCATCAAGATGATTCGATGAGCTTGCGTAAATCTTGTCGTGAAGGTGTTTGTGGCAGTGATGCGATGAATATTAATGGTAAAAATGGTTTGGCTTGTATTACCAGAATCGCAGATTTAACGGAGCCAGTAATCGTCAGGCCATTACCAGGGTTGCCAGTGATACGTGACCTTGTAGTCGACATGACGCAATTTTATGAACATTTTAATTCGGTTGACCCATATCTTAAGAACGATGACTCTCTGCCAGAAACTGAACGCTTACAAAGCCCAGAAGATAGGGCGAAGTTGGATGGCTTGTACGAGTGTGTTCTGTGTGGTGCTTGCACGACTTCATGCCCTAGCTTTTGGTGGAATCCAGATAAGTTTGTTGGCCCTGCTGCGCTGTTACAAGCCTATCGATTTATTGTTGATTCAAGAGACCATGCAGAAGCTGAGCGTTTAGAGAATCTAGAAGATCCTTATCGTTTATATCGTTGTCATAACATTATGAATTGCGTTGAGGTTTGCCCTAAAAAGTTAAGTCCTAATGCAGCAATTGTTGCGATTAAAGATTTGAAAATCGAACTCTCAAAAGAGCGTGGTGAAGATAAGCCAGCAAAAAAATATTTGGAATTAAGTTGGGTTGAATATGAAAAACGCTGAAAGTATCAAAGACGCTGAACAGCGACGTCTAGCTTGGCGTTGTAGGCGAGGTATGTTGGAAATCGATATCGTTTTACAGAAATTTGTTACTACTTATTTTAATGAACTCACATTAACGGAGTTAGAATCATTTGATGAGTTGTTAGCCATGACGGACAAAGATCTTTGGAATGTTCTCAGCATGAAAAATCTACATTTAAAAAGTGAACTGCAGCAATCAATTGTTGATAAGTTGCAGCATTTACAAACGGTTGATTAATGAGCAAGTTCTTCATTAATCAATAACTAGAGAGAGTATTTTATGAGTGAAAATAAAAGAAAGGGTAATGCAAATTTAGGCGATTATTGGCCAGGTATTCAGCTGTATTATCCACCTGTAAAATATGCCCCAAGTTTAGGTATTTATGAGGATATGAAGCAAGCGGCTGCTAGAATGGTTAGGCATGCGTACTATAGGCCATACACTTATTTTTGACTTGGAAGATGGTTGTCGCCAAAAAGAAATGAGTGAGTTTTCCTACTATTTAAGCCAAAGCCAATATCGACCAATACGGCCAGGATCGGCAGGCTTTCCACAGCTCGGACACTATATTAAATTGCTTAATCCTGATACCTTGGAAGAAGTCGAAATAGGTGTTGAGGGAATGATTAGTGTGCCATTAGACGATCCAGGTATCTTTTTAAATTACTGGAATATGCCAGAAGAGACTGCTAAATATAAGCATGATGGCTACTTCTTTACAGGAGATTATGTAAAATACGATGATGAAGGCTATATTTGGTTTTTAGGTCGAAAAGATGACATTATTAAAAGCTTTGGTTATCGTGTTTCGCCTTATGAAATTGAGCGCGTTTACAAAGGGCATGCTGACGTTGCAGATTGTGCTGCCATTGGCGAGGAAATTGAAAAAGACAAGTTGCTAGTGGTCATTTATGTGATTCTAAAACCAGAAGCAAAAACAACACCTGATGAATTGCAGGCTTATGGCAAACAGCATTTAGCCGCATATAAATCGCCTAAAACGGTTTATTTGGCTAACGATTTTCCATGTACAAAAAATGGTAAAATCTTGCGTAAAGACATTAACCCTGAAATGGCGACTGCAAAATCCTCAAGATGACGACAATTAAACAATCAGACTTTATTCAAAGTATCGCAGACGCACTGCAATACATTTCCTACTATCACCCTAAAGACTATATTGATGCCTTGGGTGATGCTTATGAGCGAGAAGAATCAACAGCGGCAAAAGATGCGATTGCGCAGATTTTGACCAACTCGCGAATGTGTGCGGAAGGTAAGCGACCAATATGCCAAGACACTGGCATTGTTGTTGCTTTTGTCAAAGTAGGTATGGACGTTCAATGGGATGCTATCTTAGATATTGAGCAAATGGTGAATGAGGGTGTGAGACGCGCTTACTTATTACCAGAAAATAAATTACGCGCCTCTATCGTTAATAATCCTGCGGGAAAGCGTGTCAATACGGGTGATAATACACCAGCAGTGGTGCATGTGAGCTTGGTTGCAGGTGATCGCGTAGAAATCAAAATTGCTGCCAAAGGTGGCGGTTCTGAGAATAAAGCCAAATTCGCGATGCTCAATCCGTATGACAGCATCGTGGATTGGGTGTTAGACGTTGTGCCTCAGATGGGTGCAGGCTGGTGCCCTCCGGGAATGTTGGGTATCGGTATCGGAGGTAGTGCAGAAAAAGCCATGTTGATGGCAAAAGAATCGTTAATGGAGCCGATTGATATACAGGTGTTGAAAGAAAAAGGTGCGAGTAACCGTATTGAAGAGTTGCGGCTGGAGTTGTACGAAAAAGTGAATAATTTAGGTATAGGCGCACAAGGATTGGGCGGATTAACGACCGTATTGGATGTGAAAATAATGGATTACCCAACCCATGTCGCTAGTTTACCTGTGGCAATTATTCCGAATTGTGCGGCTACTCGGCATGTGGAATTTACGTTAGATGGCACAGGTGTTGCTGCATTAACACCGCCAAGTTTGGATGATTACCCCAAGGTGAATTGGGCGCCGAGTGCAGAGGCAAAACGAGTGGATTTGAATACGGTCACAAAAGCCGAAACGCAAACATGGCAAACTGGGCAGACCTTGTTGCTAAGTGGGCAATTATTAACAGGACGTGATGCTGCACATAAACGCATTGCAGATATGATTGCCAAGGGTGAAACGTTGCCAGTGGATTTTAATAATCGATTTATTTACTATGTTGGCCCTGTTGATGCAGTAGGTGATGAAGCGGTTGGCCCTGCTGGGCCGACAACAGCAACCAGAATGGATAGCTATAGCGATATGATGCTAGATGCTGGTTTGTTAGGCTCAGTCGGCAAGGCGGAGCGAGGTGACGCGACATTGGCTTCAATAGCGAACCATCAATCAGTGTATCTAATGGCTGTTGGCGGTGCTGCGTATTTGGTCAGCAAAGCGATTAAACAGGCTAAAGTGCTGGCGTTTGCAGATTTAGGCATGGAAGCGATTTATGAGTTTGATGTGGTGGATATGCCAGTGACAGTTGCAGTGAATGCAACAGGTGAGTCAGTGCATCAATCTGGGCCCGCATTTTGGAAAGAAAAAATTGCACAACAGACCATTGATATTAAGCCAGTTGATTGAGTCAAGCGCAATGTGCCTAAGGTCACATTGATTAGGCACTAAATGGATTAATCTCAGTCAAAATGGTAGTATGAATTGAGGTGAAAATATGAATAATTTAGCGAAACTATGGTTGCTGTTGGCTTTGTTGATGAGCGTATCGTTCGGGCATGCTATTGAGATGCTGGATTACTTAACTGATGCTGATGGAAAGTATGCTGGCCCTAGTGTGGAAGACAATATTGCCAAAATGGATACCGACCATAACGGCTTTGCAGATGTAGCGGAAGTGCGTGCTTTTTTAGAGCTTAAACACGGAGCGGGTTATCAAAAATCATTGCTAGATAGGTGGGAAGTAGCTGCCAATACGACAAGTTGCGGCACATCATTTGCCAAAGAATTAATTGAATAGAAACCATAGAAAAACCATTTTAGAAACCTAGTGTAGGAAAAGAAATAAACCTTATGATTGAAGTATATCAAGACCATGTATTAGCGCGCGAAGCACACAATTTACCATCATTGTTAACTGTTCATTTTGCTAATAGCCAAGTGAACATTGAAATCGAGATGTGGCAATGAGTTTATATCAAGCATACTTAGATGAAATAGCAGCCCGCAAAAGCGAAGGCTTAAATCCTAAGCCGATTGATACCGCTGAGTTATTGGCCGAAATCATTACGCAGATTAAAGAGCCAGCGCACAAACACCGTGAAGATTCACTCAAGTTTTTTATCTATAACACCTTGCCTGGTACGACGAGTGCCGCAGCAGGTAAAGCCGCATTTTTAAAAGATATTATTCAGGGTAAATCTGTTGTTGAAGAAATCACGCCAACCTTTGCGTTTGAGCTGTTATCACATATGAAAGGTGGGCCTTCTGTTAATGTGTTGCTGGACTTAGCTTTGTCTGATGACCAATCAGTGGCAAACCCTGCGGCAGATGTACTTAAAATGCAGGTGTTCTTATACGAAGCTGATACCGAGCGACTAGAAACTGCTTATAAAGCGGGCAATATGATTGCCAAAGCCATTTTAGAAAGTTATGCCAAAGGCGAGTTTTTCACCAAATTACCTGATATCCCAGAAGAAGTTCAAGTGGTGACTTATGTTGCTGGCGAAGGTGATATTTCGACTGATTTGCTTTCTCCAGGCAATCAAGCGCACTCGCGTTCCGACCGTGAGCTGCATGGAAAATGCATGATCTCCCCAGCAGGGCAGCAGGAAATCATAGATTTAAAGGCGCAACATCCGGGTAAAAAAGTGATGTTGATTGCTGAAAAAGGCACGATGGGCGTGGGTTCATCGCGCATGTCTGGTGTGAATAATGTTGCATTGTGGGCAGGTGAACCAGCGAGCCCTTATGTGCCGTTTGTGAACTTCGCACCGGTTGTAGCGGGGACAAATGGTATTTCTCCTATCTTCTTGACGACTGTTGACGTGACGGGTGGTATTGGTCTTGATTTGAAAAACTGGGTGAAAAAGATCGATGCACAAGGTAATACCGTTAAAGATGGAGGTGGTGACCCTGTCTTAGAGCAGGCCTATTCAGTCGATACAGGCACGGTATTGACCATCAACACGAAAGAGAAAAAACTTTATAACGGGAATAAAAAATTGGCTGATATTTCTTCAGCCTTTACGCCACAAAAAGTGGAGTTTATGAAAGCCGGTAGCTCTTATGCCATTGTCTTTGGTAAAAAGCTACAAACACTTGCTGCGACAATCTTAGGCGTTGAACTGCAATCTGTTTACGCACCTGCTAAAGAAATCTCGAATGCAGACCAAGGTCTCACTGCTGTTGAAAAAATCTTCAACAAAAATGCCGTGGGCGTTAACTCTGATGCACCTTTGCATGCAGGCTCTGATGTGCGTGTGAGCGTGAACATTGTTGGCTCACAAGACACGACAGGCTTGATGACCTCGCAAGAATTAGAATCAATGGCGGCAACCGTTATTTCACCAACCGTGGATGGTGCTTATCAATCTGGCTGTCATACGGCATCTGTTTGGGATAATAAAGCGCAAGCGAATATCCCAAGGCTAATGAAGTTTATGAATGACTTTGGTTTGATTACCGCTCGCGACCCTAAAGGTGTTTATCCGCCATTAACTGATGTGATTCACAAAGTATTGAATGACCTGACGATTGATGACTGGGCAATTATTATTGGTGGCGACTCGCATACCAGAATGTCAAAAGGAGTCGCTTTCGGAGCGGACTCTGGTACGGTTGCGCTAGCGTTAGCAACAGGTGAGGCGACCATGCCGATTCCTGAATCTGTCAAAGTGACGTTTAAAGGTGAGATGAAGTCTTACATGGACTTCCGCGATGTGGTGCATGCGACCCAATCACAGATGTTAAAAACCTTTGGTGACAATGTGTTCCAAGGTCGTGTGATTGAGGTGCATATCGGTACATTATTAGCCGACCAGGCCTTCACCTTTACCGACTGGACGGCTGAAATGAAAGCCAAAGCCTCTATCTGCATTTCTGAGGATGCGACCTTAATTGCATCATTGCAACTGTCTAAAAGCCGTATTCAGATCATGATTGATAAAGGTATGGACAATGCCATACAAACACTGCAAGGTCTGATTGACTTGGCAGACAAACGTATTGCAGAAATTAACTCGGGTGAAAAACGGGCTTTGGCACCAGATAACAATGCCAAATATGCCGCTGAAGTTGTGATCGACTTGGATCAAATTGATGAGCCAATGATTGCTGACCCAGATGTTTATAACGAAGATGTTTCTAAACGCTACACGCATGACACCATCAGACCGATTTCTTACTACGGTGGTACAAAAGCCATTGATCTGGCTTTCGTCGGCTCTTGCATGGTGCATAAAGGCGATATGAAAATCATCTCGCAAATGCTACAAAACCTTGAAGACCAAAACGGTAAGGTTGAATTTAAAGCGCCATTGGTGATTGCGCCGCCAACCTACAATATCGTTGATGAGCTTAAAGCAGAAGGCGACTGGGATATTTTAACTAAATACTCAGGCTTTGAATTTGATGATGAAGCGCCTAAACAAGAAGCCCGCACCCAATATCAAAACATGATGTATCTTGAGCGTCCAGGCTGTAACTTATGTATGGGTAATCAGGAAAAGGCTGAAAAAGGCGATACTGTGATGGCAACATCAACGCGCCTTTTCCAAGGCCGTGTTGTAGAAGACTCTAACGAGAAAAAAGGCGAGTCATTATTGGCTTCTACCCCTGTGGTCGTGTTGTCAGCGATACTCGGCCGTACGCCAACTATGGGTGAGTACAAATCAGCAGTTAAAGGTATTAACTTGACTGACTTTGCACCACCAGTTGAAGCGATGACGACTGAGCCTAGTGTTAACGCGATACAAATTCATTAGCGACATTGATTAGTACCAATAACATAAGCCGCAATTGCGGCTTTTGTTTTTAATAAAGAGGATGTTTCATGGAACCAGATTTTTGGCATAAAAAATGGGAAGATAATGTGATTGGTTTTCACAAAAGTGAAGTGAATCATTTATTGGTGAATCACTTTTCGCTATTAGCTTTACCAAAAGTGGGGCGCGTGTTTGTGCCGCTATGTGGTAAAACGCTGGATATTGACTGGCTGTTAGAAAGTGGGCATGGTGTGGTTGGTGTTGAACTAAGCGAAATCGCTGTTAAGCAACTTTTTGCCGAGCTCAATTTAACGCCCATCATTACTCAGAAAGACGCACTTATTCATTACAGTGCAGACGATATTGATATTTACGTTGGGGATATTTTTCACCTCACAAAAGCATTATTAGGCCCTATTGATGTTGTTTATGATAGAGCCGCGTATATCGCTTTACCTTGGGAAATGCGCCAACGCTATAGTCAGCATCTCATTGCCATCACAGGCAATGCAACACAGCTACTCATTACATTAGCATACGATCAAAGCCTACAACAAGGCCCGCCATTTTCCATTAGCAATCCAGAGCTAAACCAACAATATCAGCAAATTTATGATATTACATTGCTATCGAGCCAAGCGTTGGAAGATGGTTTGAAAGGACAATACCCAGCTGTGGAAAATGTTTGGATGTTGAAAAAGGCACTTAAAAATCAGATCTTTGATAACAAAGCCATTCAGCCGCCGATGCGCGGCAAGTGGAAAGTGATGTTACCCGTACTTATTTTATTCGGAGCGGCTGCTTTCTTAGTTTACCAATACAACGTAGACGTGAGGTTGGCGACCGCTGGTGCTGTTTTGGCTGGCTTTTATACAGGCTTAATTACATGGCTACTCGGCGTGATTACCTTGGTGCCTATCATCGGTCCGCTATTGATTAAAGTGCTCACCATGTCGTTCATATGGCTGCTCAATGCCGTTGGTTACTTGGTCGCTTACATTGCTATTAAGCGAGGTTACTCTAAAGATGTGCTCACCTACCGAGGCATTACCATCGCATTAATTATCGGCTTAGTGATTGGCTATGTCTTAGGTAGCCTATAATAGCCATCAAGATTTTAATATAGTAAAGAAGCATTAGTATGTTGTTATCAATAATGATGATTGTCATTGGTCTTGCCATACTCGTATGGAGTGCAGATATGTTTGTGGATGGTGCCGCAGGTGTCGCGCGTAGCCTTGGCATGTCTACGCTACTGGTTGGGATGATTGTCGTTGGTTTTGGTACATCAGCGCCAGAGATGTCCGTCTCGGTCTTGTCTGCCTTACAAGGCAACCCTGGTATCGCGTTAGGCAACGCTTATGGCTCTAATATTGCCAATATTGCATTGATTCTTGGTGTGACGGCTTTAATTAGCCCTGTGATGATCCGTTCGCAAGTGTTGAGAAAAGAGCTCCCTATTTTATTAGGCGTCACCTTCTTAGCCTTTGCACACTTATATGATGGTCAAATTACCCGCATAGAAGGCATTGTCGAGCTTGTGGTCTTAGTCTGTGTTTTTACTTGGATGACCTTGCAGAGCCGCAAACAAACACCTGATGGCGATGTATTTATAGAGGATGTTAAAGATGAGTTAGAAGACATTAATCCTACTAAAGCATGGCTATTACTGATTGCAGGATTAGTCTTATTGGTCGTGAGTTCAAGGATGTTAGTGGTCGGTGCCGTTAATATTGCCCATGGCTTTGGTGTGAGTGATTTAATTATTGGCTTAACGGTGATTGCGATTGGCACATCACTGCCAGAGCTAGCAGCCTCTATCGCCGCCGCACGTAAAGGGGAGCACGATTTGGCAGTAGGCAATGTTATCGGATCAAACTTGTTTAATACTTTGGCTGTCGTTGGTGTAGCGGGCGCTATTCATCCTATGCAAATTCCAACAGAAGTGTTAACCCGTGATTGGGTTGTGATGCTAGGGCTGACCTTATTGCTATTCGTGCTGGGCTATACGCGTAAATCATTAGGCGAACATAATATCAACCGATGGGGTGGCGCATTCTTGGCTGCGATTTATATTGGCTATACGCTTTATCTGATTACCGGTGTGGTTAAAGCGTAAGATTTTATAGCAACAAATCCTTATCAATGGGGTGAAACACATTCGCTGCATTGATGAGCGAAGCCGCAGTCAGTTTCGGCACACCATACACCTCAACTTTACATGCATACTGCGCCCGCATCTTTTGCGCTAACAAATCAAAGTCACCATCACCCGTGACTAAAATTACCGTATCACTTTGCGCCGCAAACTCAATCGCATCTAAAGTAATCCCCACATCCCAATCACCTTTAGCAGAGCCGTCAGTACGCTGAATAAATGGCTTTAACTTCACATGAAACCCAATCGCCCTTAGGATATTTTGAAATTGCTGCTGCTTCTCATCACCCCGATCAACCGCATAAGCTACGGCATTCACAACATCTCGGCCATGCGTCACTTTGGCCCAAAACTGATTGTAATCAAAGTTGCGTTTGTAAGCGGATTTGGTGGTGTAATAGACGTTTTGTACGTCGACTAAGATTGAGATAGTTTCCATGGGCTTTTATATCATAAGCAATCGCAATTGCGAGTACAAACTCTTTTATTAATCATCACTTTCAATAACCAAGCTTGGAACATGGTTAAATGCAATCCGCATTGGTGCATCTTTTAGCGCGTCATGTGCACCGCCTAAATACACGGTATTTTTGCCATATTTTAGATTGAGCTTATCTAATGCGGCATTGAGCTTTTGTTGAGCGGCAGATGGCTTCTCGATAAACAAATCTTGCGCCACTTCTTGAGCATGGAGTAAGCCGGTAAAGTTAACGCCAATAGAGATGGGTGCATCTTGATGTTTCGGATATTGCTTCCATAAGGTTTCGAGCGCACTGGTGAGTGTGATGGTGTCGTCTGTTGGTGAGATGTGGCTGGCGGCATTGAAGCTGGGGTGATCTCTAAACTTCACCTTAATGCTTACACTAGATGCGAGCAGTTCGTAACTGCGTAAGCGCATGGTGGCTTTTTGTAGTAAGCGATGTAAAACCGCTTTCGCACCAGCAAGATTGCGCTGCGCTGGCGGCAGGACATGGCTGTGGCCTAAGCTGCTGCGTGCACTCTTCACATAGTGGGGTTCTAAGCCTCGTAACTTGTCATACATGCGTTCGCCTTCGACGCTGCCCCATGCCGTGCGTAGTTGGTCTTTATTGGCTGCGTAGAGGTCTTTTACTGTTGCAATCCTGTAACGGTTGAGCCTTGCTTCCATTTGGCGCCCTACGCCGTTTAAATCGCGCAACTTAAGCCTAAACAGTTTTTCAGGCACTTCATGTTGTTCAATGACAATGCAACCATCCGGTTTTTGCATATTGGAGGCGACTTTGGATAGGAATGTATTCGGTGCAATCCCAATTGAACATTTGATATACGGATACTGTTTGTGCATCTCATGTTTGATTTTAGCCGCTAGCTTGAGTGCATTATCGGTTTTTTGTTGGCTACCTGTGAGTCTGCACACCATTTCATCAATCGAGCGTACTTCTTCTACTGGGGTACAGCTTTCGACAATGGCGATGAGCTTGTGATGCATTTCCACATACAGAGGAGGGCGCGCCTCGACAAAGACTATGTCTTTACACAACTTACGTGCATCGCGTACGATGGTGCCAGTGCCCACGCCAAATGCTTTCGCCTCATAACTCGCCGCAATGCAGCATGTCGTTTCTGCCATCACAGGCAGCACGCCAACCGGTTTGCCGCGCAGTTCTGGTACTAGCTGCTGTTCGACAGAGGCGAAGTAGGAGTTGAAATCGACGTATAAAGCGTTCAGTGACATAGTTGTATGGCGTGGGTTTTCTTTTAGAGGTGGCGTAGAATAACTGTAATGAATTACTTATAATACAGACTAAAGTGTAGTTTCAATTTTAAAGGTAAACGCATCATGAGTAACGAACAAATTGCAATTTTGGCAGGTGGATGCTTCTGGTGCACCGAACCTGTTTTCACACAGCTCAAAGGCGTCATTAAAGTCGAATCTGGTTACGTTGGTGGGCACACTGAAAACCCAACGTATAAAACCATTTCTAATGGTGATACAGGGCATGCAGAAGCGGTGCGTATTACCTTTGATGCCGAGATGATTAGTTTTGAAAGCTTACTAGAAGTGTTCTTAGTCGCACACGATCCAACCACGCCAAACCGTCAAGGCAATGACATTGGTACACAATACCGCTCAGCGGTGTTTTGCCAAAATGAGGCGCAACGAGCAGTGACCGTAAGCATGATTGCCAAGTTTAACCAAGATGGTGTTTACGATGTACCTATCGTGACTGAAGTGAATGACGCTGGTACATTTTATTCTGGTGAAGACTATCACCAGTATTACTTTGCTAAGAATCCGAGCAATCCATACTGCATGGCAGTGGCTGCGCCTAAAGCGGCTAAAATACGAGCCAAGTACGCTCAGCTGATTAAAAGCTAATTCTCTTTTCTTTTATGGGGGGGTGGAGCTATTCCACTTCAAGATGACTAAATAACGGCGTCGACAGATAACACTCACCGCAGGACGGAATAATCACCACGATGAGTTTCCCTTTGTTCTTTGGGCGGCTACCCATTTCCTTGGCTGCCCAAGCTTCTGGATGCATGGTGATCAGCTTAACTGCGGATTTGATTTCTTGGTTAAGCTGTTTTCCTAGGCTTTTTTGACAATCTTCGTAATAAAAAATCGCGTCTTCTAGCTCTAGTACAGCATCTGGGCGGGAGCTAAGTTTCATGCACCTAAGGGTTTATTAACTTGGTCAAAAACAGTTTCAGCCGCAACGGGTTGCACTTGGCCTGTGCTGATTTCAGTCAGACGCTGTTGCGCTAATTTCTCCCATGATTGCTCGGTACTTTGTTGAGTTGGGTTTAATGATTGCAATAGGCTATCTGCAATCAATGCACGCTCATCTGTTGGCGTTTGCTAGCTGGGAAATAATTTCTGATGTTTTCACTTTTCATTTCCCATCGATGTGTGAGTGTTTATCATGTCACTTTTTATTACTTCTGCCAAGCATCCCGCAACGTAACCGTCCGATTAAACACCGGCTTACCTTTAACACTATCCACTCTATCTGCCACAAAGTAACCATGACGCTCAAACTGGAAGGTGTCGCCTGCACTCACGTCTTGCAAGCTGGCTTCTAGTTGTGCTGTGATGGTGTGGATGGAGTCTTGGTTGATGTCGTCTAGGAAGTCGCGACCGCCGCTGCCCGGATACTGTGTTTTAAACAGTCTATCGTACATGCGGATATCCGCTTCGTATGCATGGTTGGCGCTAATCCAATGGATATTGCCTTTGACTTTGACGCTGTTTGAGCCGTCTGTGCCTGATTTGGTGTCTGGTAGATAGTTGCAATGGACTACAGTGACGTTGCCGTCTACATCTTTTTCACAGCCTGTACATTCAATGACATAGCCATAACGTAGGCGAGCCATGTTGCCTGGGAATAGTCTGAAGTATTTCTCGACAGGGACTTCCATAAAGTCTTCGCGTTCTATCCACAGCTCTTTAGACAGTTGTACGGTGCGTTTGCCTAGTTCATCTTTTAGTGGATGATTCGGTGCGAAGCAGTCTTCTGATTTACCATCTTCGTAGTTATCAATCACCAGTTTAATTGGGTCTAATACGGCGATACGGCGTTCAACATCTTGGTTGAGCACTTCGCGCATGCAGTCTTCTAGGGTGATGTATTCTATCCATGAGTCGGCTTTGCTAACGCCGATTCTATCGGTAAAGAGTTTGAAGCCTGCTGGTGTGTAACCGCGGCGGCGTGCGCCTGCTAGCGTTGGTAAGCGTGGGTCATCCCAGCCTGCGACGTGTTTTTCTTCGACTAATTGAATGAGTTTACGTTTTGATAACACCACGTAAGTGAGGTTTAAACGTGCAAATTCGGTTTGTTTTGGTGCTGGTTGTTTGAGCATGCCAGTTTCGACCAGCTTCTTCATCAGCCAATCGTAGAAAGGGCGTTGATCTTCAAACTCTAATGTACACAATGAGTGGGTAATGCGTTCTAGCGCATCTTCAATCGGGTGGGCGAAGGTGTACATCGGGTAGATGCACCATTTGTCGCCCGTATTGTGATGATGCACATGGCGAATACGGTAAATCGCAGGGTCGCGTAGATTGAAGTTCGGCGATGCCATATTGATTTTAGCGCGGACAATGTGGCTGCCCTCTGGGTGTTTGCCATCGCGCATTTCGCGGAATAGTGTTAAATTTTCTTCAACGGTACGGTCGCGGAACGGTGAGTTTGTACCCGGCTCTGTCATGGTGCCGCGGGTTTCGCGCATTTCTTCAGCCGTTTGCGAATCGACATAAGCATGGCCGTTTTCAATCAGCAACTCTGCTGCACGATACATGTCATCGAAATAGTTAGAGGCAAAATACAGGTTGTTCTCATCCTGATTTGGACCATTTTTATCCCAGCTAAAACCTAACCAGCTTACTATTTCAGTGATACTGTCAACGTATTCTTGGCTTTCTTTTTCTGGGTTGGTATCGTCAAAACGTAGATGACAAACCCCATCGTAATCGTTGGCTAGACCAAAGTTGATGAAGATACTTTTAGCATGCCCAATGTGTAAGTAGCCATTTGGCTCAGGCGGGAAGCGGGTGCGAATTTTCGCGATATCGACTTGTCCTGTTTCTTGATGCGCTGCATCACCTGGGCTACCTGCCCATTTCTTTTCAGAAAATTTATTGGCCGCTAATTCACGCTCGATAATGCCGCGAACAAAGTTAGAGCCAGGAGGTAGTGGTGTTTTTTGTTTTTCCATGTTGTTTTGCCATGCTACTTTTACAATTGAGTTAGGCGTATTTTACACTAGCTAGGCAGTGCTGGCGCTAGCCTATGATAAACTTAGTTGGCTCATGAATACCTTAACTTTTCCTATTTTACGTCTGCTCGCCGATGGTCAATTTCACTCTGGTGAAACCTTAGCCACGAAGTTTGGCGTGACGCGTGCAACCATCTGGAATGCAGTGCAACATGCACAGCACTTGGGTGTTGAAGTGTTTAGCGTCCGTGGGCGTGGTTACAAGTTGCCGAAGCCAATTGATTGGTTAGATAAAGAGGCCGTATTGCAAGCGATTGGCGCAGAGCGTGAATGGTTTCAAGTGGAAGTGCTCGATGAAGTGGCTTCAACCAATACTTATTTAATGCAAGCGGCGGCTAAAGGTGCGCCACATGTAAGTTGTGCTGTGGCGCATATTCAAACAGGAGGAAGAGGGAGGCGTGGCCGAACGTGGATTTCTCACCTTGGTGCGAGTTTGACATTTTCATTGCTGTGGCGATTTGATTGTGGCGCAGCGGCACTTTCAGGTTTGAGTTTAGCCATCGGTGTAGCGTTGATGCGTGCATTGAATGCGTTGGATATAAAGTCTGCCAAACTAAAGTGGCCGAATGATGTGTTGGTCGACGGTAAAAAATTGGCTGGTATCTTGATTGATTTGCACGGTGATTTAGATGGGCCTAGTGCCGCAGTAATTGGTGCTGGGATTAATTTGGATTTGCCCAAGCAAGTATTTGAAAGTATCGACCAACCTGCCACTGATATTAAACATGCTAGCCATGTCGATGTAAATCATACTGGTATGAATCAAAGTATCTTATTGGGCACAGTGTTAAAACACCTTGCCGAGGTGTTGCGCCATTTTGAACAACATGGCTTTATGGGTGTGCGAGATGAGTGGTTAAGCTACCATGCTTATCATAACCAGTCAGTCCGTATGTTAATGCCTGATGGGCGCGATGTTGAGGGTGTGGTGACAGGCATTGCTGAAGATGGTATTTTGTTAGTAGAAACAGCGTTAGGCTTGCAGCGTTTTTCCGCAGGTGAAATTTCTTTAAGAAGCATCAATTGAGGACACGTTAAACCAGCATGTTGATTGTGATTGATATAGGTAATACACGCACGAAATGGGCGGCCCTCAACAGTAATGGGCGTTTAAGCGAGATGCAGATGACGCCTAACAAGATGCTTGCGCAATCAGCATTAAAAAAACAATTGGCAGAAGCTGAAAAAGTGATCATTGCGAATGTGGCAGGTGATGCCATGGCTGGTAAATTGCTCGACATCATCCCTAAGCATGTGACAGTGACCTTCGTGAAGGCAACAAGTGAAGCTTGTCATGTGATTAATCGTTATGATAGTACAAAGCTAGGTGTTGATCGCTGGGCAGCCGCTGTCGCCACATGGAATCAATTACAGCAACCAGCTGTTGTGGTGAGTGCGGGTACAGCGATTACCATTGATAGTATTGCTGTTGATTCTCCATTTAAGTTGACGGTATTAAATCGCCTTGTATCAAAAAAAGGCGTTTATCTTGGCGGCACGATTATGCCAGGCTTACATGCGATGCAGCAGGCTTTAGATGACTATACGGCTAACCTTTCATCCGCTGCAAAAGGTGTTGTGACAACATTTCCGACTAATACAGGCGATGCGATGCAAACAGGGTGTATGAATGCGGTGATGGGCACGATACTGTTACAGGTTAAGCAATTGGAAAAACATTGTGCTTTCCTCCCTAAAGTAGTGATTACTGGCGGTGATGCTGTTAAAATTGCACATGCGTTAAGAATCCATGTAAAACGTGTTGTGATTGCTGAGGATTTAGTACTACAAGGCTTGGCATTATTGGAGAAAGAACAAGAATGAGAATGTTTATATTGTTATTAGTGTTGGTGAATGTTGCACTGTTCGCTTACTTTAATATGGATAAGGTGCTGCCTAAAAAAGCGCTCACCTATAAAGAGCTCAACCCAGGAAAGTTAAAGTTATTGATGGATGAGGATTTTGGTGGCCTTGAGAAAAAAAAATTATCAGCTAGGCCATTGAATTATTGTTATAAATGGGGTGGCTTTACGGACGCTAACTTAGCGGCTGCTCAAGAGGTGATGGCACGTCTAGGCTTGGAGGCTGACTTGGTGCAAGAAAGCGGTGTTAAGCAAGAGAGACGTTTCTGGATTTACTATCCGCCACTAGCTACGACTGAGAAAGCACAAGCCAAGGTAGAGGAAATTAAAAAGTTAGGTGTGGATGAGTTATATATTGTGCAAGATTCAAAATGGCGCAATGCAATATCATTCGGCTTGTTTAGTGAAGAGCCATTAGCCAATAACTTATTAAAAAACTTGAGAGCTAAAGGCGTCAACCATGCAGTGAAGTCGCTACGTAATCAAGGTAATGCAACCAGTAGTTTGGTGGCTAAATCAGTTAGCGCAGAATCTGCTGTAGAACTGTATAAAATTCGACCTGAGTTTGTTGGGTCTGAAGTCACGCCAGTTGCTTGTCGGTAAACCGAATGTTTAAGAGGTGAAATAGAGTAATAAAAAAGCCAGCTAATTGCTGGCTTTTTTATTACTGATATTGAACTACATCTTGATTTTCAAATAACCCTTAGCGTTTCTTCGGCGGCATCATATCGGTAATAGTGCCTTCTTTCAGCTCTGCGGCAAAGCAGATGGTTTCTGAAAGGGTAGGGTGCGCATGAATTGTTAAGCCTAAATCATGCGCATCAGCGCCCATTTCGATTGCTAGGCAAGCTTCAGCCAGTAATTCACCTGCATTCACCCCAACAATACCTGCACCAATCAAACGATGTGTTGTTTTATCAAAAATGAGTTTAGTCGCGCCTTCTGTCCGTGCAACTGCAATTGCACGGCCACTCGCAGCCCAAGGGAATGAAGCTTTATCCACATCCATGCCTTTTTCTTTAGCTTCAGTTTCGGTCACACCAACCCATGCGATTTCAGGATCGGTATAAGCTACGCTAGGAATCACACTAGCCACAAATTCTACTTTGTGGCCTGCAATCACTTCGGCGGCTACTTTTGCTTCATGTGTGGCTTTATGCGCGAGCATTGGTTGGCCGACAATGTCGCCAATCGCAAAGATATGCGGTACGTTGGTTCGCTGTTGTTTGTCTACGTCAATAAAGCCGTAGTCATTAACAGCAACGCCAGCATTTTCTGCGCCAATGTTTTTACCATTAGGACGACGTCCAATTGAAACTAATACGCGGTCATAGACGACGGTGCCTTCAGGTGCATTTTCGCCTTCAAAACTGACATGAATGCCATCTTTTTTAGCTGCCATGCTAGCCACTTTAGTTGAAAGCATAATGCTTTCAAAGCGCTTGCTCATGCGTTTTTGTAATGGGCGAACTAAGTCACGGTCGCAACCAGTGATCAAGCTATCCATGAATTCAACAACACTCACTTTAGTACCCATAGCATCGTAAACCGTCCCCATTTCTAGGCCGATAATACCGCCACCGATGACCAACATGCTTTTTGGAATACCTTCTAGTGCTAATGCGCCAGTCGAGTCCATGATGCGTAGATCATTCGCTGTGGCTTCATCTAAGCCAGGGAATTTAGTCGCTTGTGAACCTGCTGCGATAATTGCATTTTCAAAACCGATTTTAGTGGTCTTGCCATCTTCTGCTGTTACAATCATTTGATTAGCGCCACTAAAGCTACCAACGCCATTCACAACCGTCACACCACGGCCTTTAGCCATTTGCGCTAAACCACCAGTGAGTTTACCAACCACATCATCAGACTTCCATTTACGGAGCTTGTCTAAATCAATATTCGGTTTGCCGAAGCTTAAGCCGTGCGTTTCAGTTTCTTCAGCCTCTGTAATCACTTTAGCCATGTGTAATAAGGCTTTTGATGGGATGCAGCCTACGTTTAAGCAAACGCCGCCTAGTGTGGAATAGCGTTCAATTAAGACCACTTTTAAACCTAAGTCAGCTGCGCGGAAAGCGGCTGTGTAGCCACCAGGGCCTGAACCTAGAACGACGACCTGTATGTCGGTGTCATTATCGCCTGTTGGCCTTGCAGTGGTTGGTGCTGGCGCAGCAGCATGAGCCTCTTTAGCAGGTTCTGCTTTTGGCGCTTCAGCTTTGGCTGGTTCCGCTGCCGCGTTTGCCGCGGCTTCAATCATTAATAGCAAATTGCCTTGGGCAATTTTATCGCCGAGGCTGACTTTGATCTCTTTCACAACGCCTGCGTGTGAAGAAGGAATATCCATAGAGGCTTTGTCAGACTCAACCGTGACCAGTGAATCATCGACTTCAATACTGTCGCCAACGTTCACTAAGACTTCAATGATGTCTACTGAATCAAAATCACCAATATCTGGCACTAATACTTCTATTAAATTACTCATATTCAACAATCCTGTTACAGCAACAAACGACGTACATCGGAAAGCATCATGCGCATATGGCTAGTAAAGCGAGCGCCATCAGCGCCATCAACCACACGGTGGTCGTAAGACAGTGACATTGGCAACATCAAACGCGGCTCGAACTCACCAGTTGCTTTGTTGTAGATGGGTTTTATGCTGGCACGCGACACACCTAGAATGCCTACTTCTGGGCAGTTAATGATTGGTGTAAATTGCGTTCCGCCGATACCGCCTAGGCTAGAAATGGTAAAGCAGCCACCTTGCATCTCTTCTACTTTTAATTTACGTTCACGCGCTTTGCCAGACAGGTCCATTAAGTCGGCTGCAATGGCGAGTACGTCTTTATTTTGTACATCTTTTACCACTGGGACGACTAAGCCGTCTGGTGTGTCACATGCAAAACCTACGTTGTAGTAGTTTTTCATTATTAACGTATCACCATCAACTGAGAGTGATGCGTTGAAGTTTGGATAGGCTTTTAGTGCATTCACTGACGCTTTGATTAAGAAAGCTAATAATGTGAGTTTGACGCCACGTTTTTCAGCTTCCGCTTTCATGTCTTTACGGAATGCTTCTAAATCCGTAATGTCTGCATCATCAAACTGCGTAACGTGTGGTGCTGTTACCCAGTTACGGTGCAAGTTTGCCCCTGATAATTTTTTAATACGTGAAAGCGGTTTAGTTTGAATATCACCAAACTTAGTGAAGTCAATCACTGGCATGGCTAACGTACTTAATGCATTACCACCTGAAGCCATGCTGTCAGAACGTGGTTTAGCAAGCTCGCCCTTGACAAAGTTTTGCACATCGTTTTGTAGGATGCGGTTCTTTTTACCTGAACCCTGAACCAATTTAAGGTCAACACCTAACTCGCGGGCAAACTTGCGAATCGATGGACTCGCATGTGATTTCACTTCTCGATTAGTATCGATATGTGCGCCTACCGGAGCAGGTTTAGCTGCTGGTTGTACTTGTTTTGGTGGTTCTGGCGCAGGGCGTGTTGGCTCTGGAATAGCAACTTTCGGTGCTTCTCCTTTCACTGGTTCTACTGCCTTAGTAGGCACCTCTGCTGGCGCAGCTTCAGTCGCGGTATCCACTTCAAGTGTAATCAGTAAATGACCTTCTGCAATTTGGTCGCCTACTTTCACTTTTACTTCTTTTACGACACCTGCTTCAGAAGCGGGAATGTCCATAGAAGCTTTGTCAGACTCAACTGTCACTAACGAATCATCAACGGCAATGATATCGCCAGGTGAGACTAGAACATCAATAATATCGACGGAATCAAAATCGCCAATATCAGGTACAAAAATATCTTTTACACTCATTTTTTTACTCCGAGCCAGTGACTAAATCGTCACTGGGTTTGGTTTGTTTGGATTAAGC
Organism: Methylophilaceae bacterium; assembly: GCA_028823485.1. GTDB lineage: Bacteria > Pseudomonadota > Gammaproteobacteria > Burkholderiales > Methylophilaceae. Next base: position 95,999 of record JAPKBG010000002.1, read on the forward strand.
TTGTATTTTTTCACTGCTTCAGCCAATTTAGCCGCTGGCACTTTACCTTCTTCACTTAATGCAGTTAATGCAGTTAGCACGATGTAGTTTCTATCGATTTCGAAGAAGTCACGTAGTGCTTCACGACTGTCTGAACGACCGTAACCATCAGTGCCTAGTGCAACAAATTTATTCGGCACAAAGCGTTGAATTTGCTCAGCGAAGCTTCTCATATAGTCAGTAGAAACAACGACTGGACCTTCAGTATCTTTCAAGCATTCTGCCACATAACTCACACGTTTCTTTTTGCCTGGATTCAATAAATTCCAGCGTTCACAATCGATGCCTTCGCGACGTAGCTCTGTAAAGCTCGGTACGCTCCAAACATCAGCAGAGATACCCCAGTCTTTGGCCAGCATTTGAGCAGCAGCAATCACTTCACGCAAAATCACACCGCTACCCATCAGCTGTACTTTTTCACCTTTGGATTGAGATTTGCTAAAGCTGTACATGCCTTTAAGGATGCCTTCTTCAGCGCCTTTAGGCATTTCTGGGTGGCTGTAGTTTTCATTCATCAAGGTGATGTAGTAATAAACATCCTCTTGATTTTGATTCATGCGTCGTAAGCCTTCTTGAATGATGACGGTCAATTCGTAAGAAAACGTAGGGTCGTATGAAACACAATTAGGAATCATCGCTGACATCAAGTGGCTATGACCATCTTCATGTTGCAAGCCTTCACCATTCAACGTTGTTCTACCAGCAGTAGCGCCGAGTAAGAAGCCACGAGCACGGCTATCGCCAGCTGCCCATGCAAAGTCACCAATACGTTGGAAGCCAAACATTGAATAGTAGATGTAGAACGGAATCATTTGCGTACCAGTGACACTATATGACGTTGCAGCAGCCATCCAGCTAGAGAATGCACCAGCCTCGTTAATCCCTTCTTCTAGAATCTGACCCGTCTTCATTTCTTTGTAATACATCATTTGCTCAGAATCTTGTGGCTCATACAATTGGCCGATAGAAGAGTAGATGCCCAATTGACGGAACATACCTTCCATACCAAAAGTGCGTGCTTCATCTGGCACGATAGGCACGACATATTTGCCGACTTCTTTATCGCGTAATAATGTAGAAAGGATACGCACGAATGCCATCGTGGTTGAAATCTCACGATCACCTGTTGCTTTCATGGTGCTTTCGAAAGCAGCTAGTTTCGGTACCGTTAATTCGTTACCTTTTCTTCTACGTGCTGGCACATGACCACCCATGGCAGCGTTACGCTTAGCCATGTATTTCATTTCTGGGCTGTCTGCGTCTGGCTTGTAGTAAGAAAGGTTTTCTACTTGCTCATCTGTTAATGGTAAGTCAAAGCGATCACGGAATTTTTTCAGCGATTCTATATCCATACTCTTCTGTTGGTGAGTCGTATTTTGACCTTCACCAGCATCGCCCATGCCGTAACCTTTAACGGTTTTAGCTAAAATAACCGTTGGCTGACCTTTGTGGTTCACCGCAGAGTTGTACGCTGCATAAACTTTGTGAGGATCATGGCCGCCACGATTTAAACGCCAGATGTCATCATCAGACATCGCTGCGACCATTTCTTTTAGCTCTGGGTATTTACCAAAGAAGTGCTCACGTGTGTACGCGCCACCTTTTTGTTTAAAGTTCTGATACTCGCCGTCCACACACTCAAGCATGCGTTTTTTTAGCAAGCCTTCTTTGTCCATGGCTAGCAATGGATCCCAATAAGAACCCCAAACCACTTTCAATGCATTCCAACCAGCACCGCGGAAATTTGATTCTAGTTCTTGGATGATTTTACCGTTACCACGCACAGGGCCATCAAGGCGCTGTAAGTTACAGTTAATCACGAAAATAAGGTTATCTAAGTTTTCACGAGCCGCTAATGAAATCGCGCCTTGTGACTCAGGCTCATCCATCTCGCCATCACCACAGAATACCCAAACTTTGCGATCGCTAGTATCAACAATGCCGCGGTCGTGTAGGTATTTCAAGAACCGTGCTTGGTAAATACCAGCTAAAGGGCCAATACCCATTGACACCGTTGGGAATTGCCAGAAATCAGGCATTAACCATGGGTGAGGGTAGCTCGACAAGCCGTTACCGCCCGTTTCTTGACGGAAGTTATCCATTTGTTCTTCGGTAAAGCGGCCTTCCAAGAAAGCACGTGCGTAAACGCCCGGTGAAGAGTGACCTTGGAAGTAAATGCAATCGCCGCCAAAGTCTTCATTCGCTGCGCGGAAAAAGTGATTGAAGCCAACATCATATAAAGTTGCCGCTGATTGGAAGCTTGCAATATGACCACCAACACCTGGTGATTTTTCGTTAGCACGTAGCACCGTCATAATCGCATTCCAGCGAATGAGTGCACGAATACGGCGTTCCATACCAGAGTCGCCTGGCATCTTCGCTTGTAAATGAGTAGGGATGGTGTTTACGTAAGCGGTGGTAGCGTTATAAGGCAAACTAGTGCCTGAACGTCGCGCTTGATCAATCATCGACTCTAACAAGAAGTGGGCGCGCTCTGGGCCTTCGTTCTCAATAACAGAGGATAGAGCGTCTAGCCATTCTTGGGTTTCTTGTGGGTCTGTTTCAGTCAAGCCCGTTTGTGAGTTTGTTGCCATGCTTTGAGGTTTCTCCGTGTTGCAGTAGTGCGCTTATAATCTTTTTGAGATGCAGCACGACTAAACGTGAATAGAGTTGAACGTGTAAATATAACAGTTTCGCTTTATTCAGCTTTTTGGTCAAGTTAAAACATGGTCAGGTATGCGTTAGAAACTACACCGGAAGAAGTGGGTTGATGAGGATTGTGTTGGCTTTTTGTTTTTATTGGTAGCTAAGTTGCCTTAAAATCAGTTAACTTTCCGCTAAGTGATGTTAATAACGTTAATTGATACTATTTTAATGTGGACTTTCTTCGGGAGGTGTCTTAGCTTGCTATGCTGATTGCTAGGTGGGTGGCTGCAACGAGGCAGAGTAGCGAAAATACTTTTTCGCTACTCTGTTTTGGTATCTTGCTTGTTAGCATTTCAGTTGTAACTAACATGGCTAACGCTGTTCCTGAGGCAGAAGGGATGGCGATATGCCAATCCATCGTATTAGCGTGTATATGGCTGCTGATAGTGCTTGCGCTGATTAAGGCAATCGTTGCGAGTGTTGTAGTAACTACCGTTGCTGGATTGAAGTTGCTGACTTTGTTTAAGCTGGGCACGATGACGAAGCCGCCACCAACTCCTAGTAATCCAGATAAAAACCCTGCGATAGCGCCTATACTGATGAGTCGTTTGGTGCAAGAGGCTGTCCAGAATAATTGAGAAGTGGCAGGGTTAACCATGCAAGCGGGTGGAGATGAATGACTATTGTCTATACTGTGCTGTCGTGCCTGATGCCAACTAAGTATGCCAACAAAAAGTAAAATGCCTACAAGGCCGATGCTTAATAATTGGTTTGGGGTGTTTTGCGCTAACTTAACGCCTAATGGTGCGAGTAGCATGCCAATGGCCGCAATTAATATGGTGGATTTATAGCGTACAGTTGCCTTGTAATGCACCGATGCTAGAGGCTGTAAAAACGGCGATCAGGGCAATCGGCGCGGCTTGATACACACTGAGGTCAAAGGCAAAAACAAGGAGGGGGATGGATAATGTGGCGCCACCTGCAAGCGCTAATGATTTCTATTTCTAGCATGTGGTTCTTTTGTTATTTAGCCGTTAATTTTCGGCACAGTTTCGTTATTAAGCATTTGTTTCTAAAAAAATAACTTAGCTTACTCATTAGCCAGTTTTGTTTGTTAGTGCTTGTGTTCGGATTGATGGCCTGTTGAGCTGATCTATGCAGGCTCGTTGCACGCATGCCAGACTTGCAGAAGCCTAGTATAGGCGTTGGCGCCCCTGCGACAAAATTAGCACAAGCTTCAATATCGGTTGGTTGGATGTTGTTGGGTACAACAGGAATATGCACGTAATGTAAGCCTGCTTTTTCTGCCGCTAATTGAATGCTGCTGCTTGAAGGCTGGTCGCTACCGCCTTCGTTATCTGGGCGTGCATTAATCACGGTTTTAAACCCTAATGCCGCGATTTCTACCATATCTTCAGGGCTGATTTGTTGTGTGCTACTGAATGCTTCGGAATGTTTGGTTATGGTCAAAGACATGTTATTTCCTTCTATTGGTTGAGTTTGCAAAGTTGTTCAGCCAGTACATTGATAATGGCGAGCGCGGCTTTGCTCGAGACGCTGTAGTAAATATTTTTACCTTTGCGTCTGGTTTCTACGACTTTTTTTTCGCGTAATACGGTTAATTGTTGCGAGAGTGTTGGTTGTTGAATGCCTGTCAGAACAGCTAACTCACCAACAGATTTTTCGCCTTGAGATAACTGGCAGAGCAACAATAGCCTGTCGGGGTTGGCCAGCACCTTCATCAAAGCAGTGGCTAAATCTGCGGACTCACGAAGCACTTCAATATTGTTTGGTTTTGTCATCAGCGGCACAAATAGATAATGTATATTATGTAATAATATACATTATTATATAATATAATTATACCAATATTTTAATGAGCAGCGGGAGATGACCATGTTTAAGCAGTTATATGATGAAATTTCTTCCACTTTAACGTATGTGTTAATTGATGATGAGAGTAGGCAAGCGGTCATTATTGACCCTGTTGATCATCACCTCGATGATTACATTGTATTAAGTGAGCAGCTGAATATTCAATTAAAATATGCTCTAGAAACACATTTGCATGCAGACCATATTACTGCGGGTGGGCAATTGAGAAAAGTATTGGGCGTACAAACGGCTGTTAGTGAGCAATGTTGGACTGATAGTGCTGACTGGCAACTAAATGATGGTGATGAGATCACATTTGGGCAAGAGGGTATAAAGGTGATTGCAACGCATGGGCATACCTCAGGCAGTTTGTCGTATTTATGGCAAGATAAATTATTTACAGGCTACGCCTTGTTAATCAACGGTTGCGGTCGAACCGATTTTCAAGGTGGTGATGCAGGTGTTTTGTTTGACAGTATTACACAGCGTATTTTTACATTGCCTAGTGAAACATTGATTTACCCAGGACATGACTACCAAGGACGGCGGGTGAGTAACGTTGCACAAGAGAAGTTGATTAATTCAAGGTTAGCCAAACAATCACGCGAGGGTTTTATAGCGACGATGGCAGCGTTGAATTTACCTAACCCAAAAATGATTGATGTGGCTGTACCAGCGAATCGTAAATGTGGAGTTGATGAGACAACGGCTTTGTAGGGTTAATGTCGCGTTATAGATTTTAGCGTTACAATTGTTTCAAGGCCAAAAACAAACGTATTTAAATGCGTAAAAAAATTGATAAAGCCTAATATTGAGGAGGTCAGAGATGCAAACGAAAGTAAAAGACTTGGATTGGCTAAGTGCCTTTCCTGATTTGGCTGGGCTAGAAAGTACTGCTAAGGCATTGCTCTTAAATAACGCACGGATTGTCGAAGCGTCAGTTGGTACGGTTGGCTATCGAGAGGGCGGCCCTTGTGGCGCTTACGTCATGCGCCTAGCAGGACAGTCGCGCGTATTTAAAATGTCAGCCAGTGGCCGTGAGATTTTACTCTACCGCGTGAATGCAGGTGAAACCTGTGTGATTACCACGACTTGTTTATTGGGCAATAGTGAATATCCAGCCTCTACGGTGGTAGAGGAGGCAATTAAAGATGTGATTGTTCCTTTTGCTGCGTTTAATCAACTGATGATTGATTCGAAAGTGTTCCGTACTTTTGTGATGACGAATTACGGAGTATTAATTAGTGATTTAATTGTATTGTTAGATGAAGTCGCCTTTCATAGCATTGATGCCAGATTAGCGAAATTATTATTAGAGGCTGGTTCTGATAGTGTGCAACGGACGCATCAACAAATTGCTGATGAATTGGGGACAGCACGCGAAGTGATAAGCCGACAAGTGAAGCGTTTTGAACAAAAAAAGTGGGTTGCTCTGGGTCGCGGTCAAGTGGACATACTGGACCGCGCCGCTTTAACGCAATTGGCTAAAAGCTAGCAACTGATATTTGCTTGGATTGCTTTTAGTTACATTGTTTTAGTTACATCGTACAGCCAGGCCCTTTTGGGCCTGTGCCATTGACAGCTTCAGCTTGTTCAGCACTAATAACGCAGTTGTTGCATTGGCCTTTTACGCCGCTAAAGCCTTTGGCTGAACTTAAGCCTTTTGCCTCTTTAAAGTTGGCATTGTCCACATCGGCATCAGTTAAATCAGAACCTGTTAAATCTGCACCAGTTAAGTCAGCAGAAACCAAATCTGCACGGTATAAATTCGTATTTCGTAAGTTTGCACCACGTAGATTACCAAAGGTAAATGCCGCTATATTTAAATCAGCACCTTCAAAATTCGCACCTTCAAAATTACCGCCAACCGAATCAAACTTCATTTGACCCATCGGCTGGTTGCCAACATCTAAACCAAAGCGACCATTACGTGCATCAATGCCACTCATATCAACTTTGCCTAAAGTGCCAATCACACGGGCGTTAACCATTTTTGCGCCCTTAAAAATCGTTTTGTCAAAAATTGGTTGAAAGATAATTGCATTCGTTAGGTCGGCATTGCTAAAGTTAGCATTTTCAATCCGCGCGAGGTTCAAGTAAGCACTACGCAGATTCGCGCCAATCAATTTTGCACCTTTCAGCTCGGCACCAAAGAAACTTACGTTTTGCATATTACAATGGCTTAAATCCATGCCATTAAAAATCAAATAACCCGCATCGCGGTTGCTTAAATCACAAGCCTTACTATTGATTTGCGCTAGTGCATCTTTTTGGCTAATTTTGGTGCGGGCCACTTCTGATGTATTTTCATAAAACTTCTTCGCCTTGCTGATCATCTCATCTTGCTCAAATAAGAACGCATCTTTAGATGAGTTCAATGCAAAGCAATACTTTTGTCCTTTATACACTTCGTTAATAGAACAATCGGTTTTCTTATATACGCCTTTGGATAGCGCATAAGTACAGTAGTTATCAAAAGCGCCACGCGTTAATTTTACAGACTTTACGCTTCCAGTCTCGGCAGTATAAGAAGTCATGCTAAATAACAACACAACGATTGTCGCTAGAATCTTAAAAGTATGCATGCTAGTTCTCCAGTCAGTCCTATTGATGAAACTTATAACTAAGTATAGGCTTAAAAGGGCGGAATACTATAACCATAGTCACAAAGAGGATTGACTGAAATGATTGTTAATGACAATCATGAATCTAGCTTAATTCATGCAATGCAAGTCAGCTGACGATTAGTTCGAGCGTTAAACCTGTACCTGCAAATGATTAGCAGAAAGAGTCTAAAAAGGAGAAGTAAATGTTTAGTAAAAAATCAAGTCAAACGCTATTAGTTGGTTTAGTGTTCGCAGGTGTTTCAATGGCTGCTTCGGCAGGACATGACGCCAATGAAGACCGCGGGCGCGTGATTTCAGTAACACCACAAGTAGAGCGTGTCAATGTCCCTGTGCAAGAGTGCCGCACTGAATATGTACGCGAGAGCTATTATGAAAATAATCAGCGCTCAAGTGGTGGTGGTATTATCGGCGCGATTGCTGGCGGTGTGATTGGTAGTCGTTTCGGCGGCGGCAATGGTCGCTTAATCGCAACCGCGTTTGGTACTGGCTTAGGTGCGGTCATTGGTGATAGGCATAGCAATACAACAATAAACTACGGCAAAGGATAGAGACACGGCCTGTCGAACGATGTGTTAGTGTTGACCGTTGGGAAACGGCCGATCGTGGCTACTTGGTTGACTACGAATACAATGGCCGTCGTTACACCACAAAAACGCTAGACCGTCCGGGTAAATTCATCACGGTTGATGTGTCAGTACAGCCTCGTGGTTACATCGATGATATTGATTATCAATATAACAATCGCGGTAAAAAACATTACCGTAAACATGAGAGTGGGTCATATCGCCGCCACTTATAATTAGTTAATGTTGTATTTAAAAAAGCCTCTTTTAGCGGCTTTTTTATCTTGTACGATAAATGTAAGTTGGTTGTGTGTATATTTAGCGAAGCAGTTTTTCGTCAACCCACTCAATTGTGTTGGTTTCTATGTTTATATGTAACAAAATTAGGTTGCCTGGAGGCTTTGTGGTTGAGGTGTCCCGGTGTCTTATAAAGACCTTGTTCCTGAATGGAAGTCATTAAGAAAATCTAAAAATACATCAATAATCAAAGAATAAGCTTCTGTTTCGCGCGCCTTAAGAATTAATAGTTTAAAGCGGCTGCCAGCATATGCTTCTTCACTATGAAATGTGAAGTTAAGATTAATCATATGGGGCGCTAATAATGAAGTCAATAGTACTGTTGGTATCAATACCTGATCTATAATCCCAGTCTGTGTAATTAATAGGAAACACCATTGTTTAAAGCGATCTATCAAAGACTAAGTGCAGTACTTTCCAAACCTGAAATCAATGCCGCACAAGCTTGGCAGACTGAAGGCGGTGATGCTAAGCATGCCTTTTGGTTGTTTGCAGCGCCAGTAACGATGCTGCCGAGTCAGGATAGTTTTTATATGGGCGACCCAGCGCCTGCAGAGATTTTGCAGGAAGAAAGTGTGGCGCTGATGGCTGGTTTGAATCAGCTTTTTACTGACGATGGCTATCATTTTTATTTGGTGAATCATATCTGGTTTTTGGGTTTGGATGCTGACCCTCAAATCACAACTACGCCTATTGCAGACGTGGTCAATAAAAATGTTGCGCTCTATTTACCACAAGGTGAGGGCGCTTCTACTTGGAATAAGGCGCAAACTGAAATTCAAATGCTGTTGTTTGCGCACCCTGTGAATCAAGCGCGCGAGGCGGAGGGGCAGCCAATGATTAATAGTTTGTGGTGTTATGGCCTAGGCGCTTCTGAATTAGGAACTTCTGAATAATGCAAAAAAAAATCATACAAAGACAAGTCGATGATGCGGTAGTGACTCGCTTGGTGGCATCAGGTGTATCACCTTTGTTAGCGCGACTCTATTCAGCGCGAGGTGTAGAAGATGAGGCGGGATTATCCGTTTCATTGAATCAAATTATTCCACCGAGTCAGTTAACCAATAGCACGACCATGGCGAAGTTGCTAGCTGATGCGATTGCAGAACAAAAGAAAATACTAATCGTCGGGGATTATGATGCCGATGGCGCTACGGCGACGGCAGTAGCAGTTAAAGGCTTGCTGAGCATGGGTGCTCAAGTGGATTTTTTGGTGCCGAATCGCTTTGAATATGGATATGGCTTAACGCCTAAAATTGTGCAACTGGCAGCAACGATGACGCCTGACGTTATCGTGACAGTCGATAATGGTATTGCTAGTGTTGCTGGTGTTGCTGAAGCGAATAAGTTAGGTATGCAAGTCTTCATCACCGATCACCATTTGCCGGGTGATGAAACGCCACAAGCCGCTTGCATTGTGAATCCGAATCAAAGAGGCTGTGATTTTGAGAGCAAGAATTTAGCGGGTGTTGGGGTGATGTTTTATGTGTTGCTCGCTTTGCGCGCAGAGTTGCGAGAGCGAGGTGCATTTTCTGAAAAGCAGGAACCGAATTTGACTGAATTATTAGATTTGGTCGCATTAGGTACGGTCGCAGATCTGGTGAAACTCGATGCAAATAATCGCATTTTGGTTGAGCAAGGTTTACGCCGTATTCGCGCAGGGGCATGTTGTGCAGGCATTAGTGCCTTATTAAAAGTGGCTGGGCGCGACCAGTCGCAAGTCAACGCACAAGATTTAGGCTTTTATGTTGGACCTAGACTGAATGCAGCAGGACGTTTAGATGATATGCGGTTAGGCATTCAATGTTTATTAGCAGGCGAAGCAGAGGCGATGACCATTGCGCAATCGCTACATGATTTAAACACCGAGCGCCGTAGCATTGAGTCCAGTATGCAGGATGAAGCCTTGGCGAGTTTAGACAATATTACGGTTGGCAATCAGTATAGTATTAGCCTATTTGAACCCAGCTGGCATCAAGGTGTGGTCGGTATTTTAGCGTCGCGCATCAAAGAGCAATATAACCGCCCTGTGATTGCATTTGCGGAAGTGGATGATGGCTTACTCAAAGGCTCTGGCCGTTCGATTTCAGGCTTACATTTGCGCGATGCGCTAGACATGGTGACAAAACGCGACCCTAGCTTAATAGTGACGTTTGGCGGCCATGCTATGGCCGCCGGTTTGAGTATTCCACAAGATCGGCTTTTAGCTTTCCAGAAAGCTTTTGAGGAGGTGGTGCGTGAATTGTTAACGCCTGCTGATTTGCAGGCAGTGATTCAAACTGACGGGGGCTTTGAAGCGGAAGAGATGTCTCTACTTAATGCGCAAGCTTTGGCTAAGCAAGTGTGGGGGCAGGGTTTTGCACCACCCTTGTTTAGTGATGAATTCTCTGTGGTTAATCAGCGTATTGTCGGCAATAAGCATTTGAAAATTCTGTTAGAAAAACAAAGCAAACGCTTTGATGCGATTTATTTTGGACAAACGGAATCGCTGCCAGAAAAAGTGGAAGTCGCTTACCAGTTGCAAGTGAATACTTATAAGGGTGTGCAATCGGTTCAATTGCAACTAGTGCATGCTAGTTAGCGCACCAATCTTGGCGCATAAATGTTAACGACTGCTATATAATGTCGTTTCTATGAATGAAGCCATAAAAAAAACCGCTAAAAAATTCGTGATTGCCAATTGGAAGATGCATGGTAGCCTCGAACAAAACCATGCTTTGTTAGAATCGTATGTCAGCACACTAGATAACCTGAAAGATACTCAGGTCGTAGTTTGTGTGCCCTACCCCTATTTGGCGCAGGTGCAAAGCTTGTTACAAGGCTCGGGTATTGCTTGGGGTGCGCAGAATTTGGCTAAGAATGAAAATGGACCATTCACGGGTGAAGTCAGTGCACAAATGTTGCGAGATTTTGGTTGTGAGTATGTGATTTTGGGTCACTCCGAGCGTGCGACTGCCTATTGTGAATCCGATGGGAATATTGCTGAAAAGTTCATGGTGGCAATGCAGCATGGGATTACGCCGATTTTATGTGTTGGTGAAACCTTGATTGAGCGTGAGGCCGGTGTGATGGAATTAAAGGTTGGTAAGCAGCTGGATACGATCATTGATTTGTATGGCGCAGATGTTTTTGATGGTGTGGTTGTGTCGTATGAGCCAATATGGGCGATTGGTACTGGTCTGGCAGCGACGCCAGAGCAGGCTGGAGCCATGCACAAGTTTATTTTTGACAAGTTATCACAACCCAACGAAGCGCAAAAAAAACCAGTAAAAATCCTCTACGGAGGAAGCGTAAATCCGCAAAATGCGGTACAATTATTCGAAGTTGAAAATATTGATGGTGGGTTGATTGGAAAGTGTTCGCTTAACCCTCAAGAATTTGAAGGTATCTGTCAAGCAGCGGAGTCATCTGTTGGTTGATTTTTTTATGTTCGGCAGAAAATTTTATAGGTAGAATATGGAAAATATAATTACAGTCGTGCATGTATTAGCTGCGGCAAGTTTGATTGGTTTGATTTTAATACAGCACGGTAAAGGTGCCGATATGGGCGCTGCTTTTGGTAGTGGTGCATCAGGTAGTTTGTTTGGCGTAAGCGGATCATCGAATTTTTTAAGTCGTGCGACATCGCTGAGTGTTATCGTGTTCTTTGCAACGAGTTTAACGTTGGCTTACATTGCTAGCCACCGGTCGGGTGCTAGTAGCGTTATTCAGCTGCCGACAACAGCAGCTGAAACAAGTACAGAAACGCCTGCTTCTGCAGCATTGGGCGCAGAATCTGTGCCAACTGAAACATTACCAGTTGCCGGCACTGCGGAAGATGTTCCTAACTAGATTTAGGTAATTGCCTAAACAAACATGCCGTCGTGGTGGAATTGGTAGACACGCTATCTTGAGGGGGTAGTGACGCAAGTCGTGAGAGTTCGAGTCTCTCCGTCGGCACCAGCTAGTAGTTTCAAACAGTATCATATCGTATCAAACTCCAATAAATACAATGATTTAGCTCAATTACACACCTCATAGCGTGTTTTGTCGTTTCATAATGTCTCTTTGCATTTGGTATAAAAAAAGGTATAAAGGCTTACCCTTATAAATTTTTATACCTTTTTATGGCAAAGCTAAATGCTGATTTACTAGACGACCTTACAATCAAAGCGGCTAAGTATGGTGATAAGCCAAACCCTCTTAGAGACGGTAGAGGGTTGTTTCTTCTTCTTCATGAAAATGGTAGTAAATACTTTCAGCTAAGAACTACACTACACGGCAAACGTAAACTTATGCAATTAGGTGTTTATCCTCAATTGACATTAAGTGAGGCGCGAGAACTAGCACGCCAAAAGTTAAAGCAAGTAAAGGTTGAGCATAAAGACCCTGTGCTTGAGGCAAAGCTAGTAAAACAGCAAAAAGCTAAAGATGCTGGTAATACCTTTCAGAAAGTTGCAGAGGATTGGCTGGCAATAAAAGAGCGCACGTTAGCACCAACAACACACTTAAAAATCAAACAGACTTTTAGCGCTAATGTTTATGGCGTGATTGGTAAACACCCCATTAGTGAAATTGATAACCAGCTAGTGCGTAAATGTTTATTGATAATGCAAAAACGCGGTGCCTTAGAGTTTATGGAAAAAACACGAGGTTGGATTAAAAACGTGTTTGATTTTGCATTGAGTGACAAGCTCATATCAGAAAACCCAATACCACTAAAAGACGAACGCCTCATTAAACACGTTGGCGGTAAGTTTCCTTACTTAGAGTCAATGGCAGATGCTGGCAAACTATTACGCAACCTAGTTGAATATGCTGGCAGTTTTGAGGTGGCTTCATGCGTTTATTTACAATTAAGTTTAGCACAACGACCAAGTGAGCTAAGGTGTGCTAAATGGGTAGAGTTTGATTTAGATAATGCAATATGGACATTACCATTAGATCGATCTAAAACACGTAAGCACATGACCAAGCCTCACACCATCATGCTCTCAAAACAAGCCATAGGCACGTTAAAACAGTTAAAGCTATATACAGGTCACAGTGAGTATTTATTTACAGGTAGGCTAGCCAGCAAGCCTGTTTCTGATAAAGCAATTAGCAATGCTTACGATGCTGTATTTGATGATTACCATATCGTGCCACATGGTTGCCGTCACTTTTTCAGTACGCAAGCCAATGAAAGCGGATTGTTTAGAAAAGAAGCCATTGACTCATTTTTGCAGCATAAAGATAAAAATGCCATTAGTGCCATTTATAACCAAGCCACTTATGACAGCGAGCGTAAGCAATTAGCACAATGGTGGAGTGACCAATTAGATATTGCTAGAGATAGTGCAAAGGTATTGCCATTCAAGCAAGCCTAAAGCCCATTTAACGCGATTTAAGCCATCATTTAATGCTGGTTATGGAAAGCAAAAGATTTAGATTAAACCAGTTTAACCACACCTAGCACGGGCTTAATTACCTCATGCGAAAACTAAGCAATCCTAACTTAGCTGGTGTGATTTCTTATTTAGGGGGCGTAAAGGGGTGTGTATGGCGATAGAGCAATATAATAACAAGAGTTGCAATGCGTTAGAAAAGCCTTATTACAAGCCAATCGAGGTTGCATTACGCTGGTGTAATCTAATTGAATATGAAGTGGAGATATTACAAAAGTGTGGCACGTCTATTATCCCTGATATTGTTGCTTTTCAACAGTGGCCATGTCTTCGTGTAAATGTCGAAAAAGTCTATCATGCTGCCTTGAATGGCGAATTGCCCCATGGACGCGATGGGCGAACCATAGGTGATGGTGATCATGTTGCGCCACATAGAATAACAGTTAGACACACCGACTTGAAGACGTGGATGGCAACGTATTACCCTGACCAAAAGCCGAAGTTTCTCTTTGATGAAATTGAGCGTACTACCCACGCGGCAATCAATATCGAAACTTTTCAGGCTTTGCAAGCAGAACGTAATGGTCTAAAGGCAAAACTTGATAAAGCACTAATTGCTCACAATGATTTACAGCGAGAAAATAAAATAATTGAAACAAACAACGATGCTAGAGACCCTGATATAAATACAAGTAGGCGCGCGCAACAACATGAAATTATTTTAGCGGTTATAGCTGCGCTAGAATTTATTCCATTAGAAATACCCGATGGCGGAAAAGCTAGAATTAAAGCAGTATGTTTAACTCGCAAGAGCCTTTTTACTGATGATGGCTTCAAAAAAGCATGGCAAGAAGGACTTGATAAAGGCTTATTCAAACTTATCAATTCTGATAAATTCTCACAAAATCAATAGGTAAAATGTGGGTAGTGAAAAATGCCCACCTGCCCACATAGACAGCCCACTAGGGGTCAGGCATAAAGTTCATATCCAGCAACGTAATAACGCGTTGTTTTATGGAGTGAATTATTATGCAACAATCAACCAGTATCGACCCAGTATTACGCGACTTTGACCAATTAGCAGATAGTGTGCAAGTCCGTTTGCCAGTAGTGAAAGCATTATTAGGCGTAAGTGGTGCAACCGTTTGGCGACTTGTAAAAAGTAAGAAGCTATCGACTTATAAACTCACAGAGCGCACAACCACATTTAACGTGGGTGAGTTAAAAAAGTTTCTAGCATTGAAAGCGAGCGTTTAACCATGATACTCGCACATCACCCAGTCTTAACACCCACTTACACCAAGCCCGAACATTGCCCCAAGTATCAATCGTGCAATGCACCAATATGCCCTTTGGATGCAAAACGGCATAAGCGAGTTAATACAAGCGATGATGCAACTTGTTTTTATCTGCTTGAATCAGTAAAACATGGCGCTAAAGCGCATTTCCAAGTAGCCCTGCTGGGGGAATTGTATGGAGTCATAGTGCGAGCTAAGGCAGACATAGCAACAAGCCATAAACGCATAGCTGCAAAGCTAGAATCTGCCAAAAAGACAGGTTCTAGAATGGCGAGAAAGTTTAGAGGCGAAGAATGACACAGAATCGCAATCCCCCTGCCTATCAGGAATATGCTGCAAGCATGTTAGCCAGCAAGGAATTCAGGCTAATGACGCTTGAACAAAGAGGCTTCTTGTACACACTTAAACTAGAGTGTTGGGAAAACCAGCAAGTCCCTAGCGAACATGAAGAGTTGGCTAAGTATCTTGGGGTACAGGTAGATGAAATTAATAGAGCCTTCACCCCATCACAATATAAGTTCTTCTCACAGTATGCTGATTTCATTTTATGTCCAGAGCTTGAGGACTATAGACAGCACTTGAATGGAATTAGAGAAGCCAAAAGCAAAGGTGGTAAGAAAAGCGCATCAAATCGTGCAAGCAAGCTAAAGGTTGAAGAGTCAACTAACTTGCAAGTATCTTCCAACTCCTTAGTAAAGTTAAATTCAGTAAAGACAAGTCAAGCCCAGTCTTTAGAGAGCGGTAATACTACTGAATGGGTAAATGCTTATGATCGCGCTTCTGATGGCTAGTTAGTCCAATTTGAAGATAGATGAGGTGGTTTAGTATTATGAAGTTGCAAACACTGGCAGATTTAATCAGGAAGCATAAACAGAGTTAATCAAGATATTATTAAAAAGCGAGATTATCAATGGAGACTAAAGACAATCTGCCTGTAGCCATTGACGGTATAACGAGGAAGCTTGACCCTACCGATGGAAATCCACTTAAAGACGGTTGATAACGTGCGCTTAGAGAGGGCTTATTAAATTACGCAAAGCCGAATTAATTAAAATGGTTTAACTAACCAAGAACCCCTTTCGCTAGGGTTTTTTCAGTCATTAGAAGCCACATTAGCGCAAGCTTATAAAAGTTTAATCGACAGCCTTGATGATTTTATTGCATGCAAGCGTAGTGTTGCCTCCCTAATAGTAGTAGGGAAATCCAAATGAAGAAACCTCATTTATAGAACCATCAATTATATTGAAAGAGATATATCGCCATTCTTTATCCTTCAATCCATTACTGCAATAGACAGTATCTAACCATAACAAGTGACTCCGCTTATCAAAAGAACACTGCGAAAGCTTGTACTCATTCAGAGTATATCTAACGCCACCAAAGTATTTGTTAACTGTCACATAAACTTTAGTATAACGGCCGCTAGTATTTATAAACGGACAATCAAAGTATGTTTTAGATGGGAAAAAATAGATAGACAAAGCATACCAAAACTAAAGTTGAGATCACTAATATAAGTTTATATTTGTATGATTTGAAATTGAAGTAACTGAGTAGCTTTTGCATAAACTTTCCAATACAGAAAATATTAAACAATCATATAATTTGATTGTAACTAAATCGTCCCCCACTCTAGTCTAATAGATGCCTAGCATCCACAGAATGATTGTGTAGCGCTATTGCTCACACCATGATGACGGATGCCACTATTTAAGACAAAACATATGATGAGTTAACCCCTATAAGGTTGCCAATACACTTTAAAGAAAAAAGATGATTGAGCTAGTATCAATCAAAGATACACGGCTCACTACTGAGGATGCTTTACTAGATGGAAGTGGCTTCATTATCTACGCAGTAATCACTGGGCTTGTTATTTACACCTTGCCTATACCATCTCAACCCAACTATTTAAACTAACCGTAGAGTAGCATTATTTGCGAGTAATTCGACTCTAAGCCTCGGCATGGGTGTACCTGGCTAGTAATAATAGTTGATGCCAGTGTGCGGAGATTAGTGATTGACCTGGTGCGTGGTAGGAAACGACCTTTATCCCCTCCGCCCCTCACCCCACCGATAGGGGGGTCTGTCTAAACTTTTCGCTGATATTTCAGTTTGATTAGTTAGGCTTTCTACAAATACACTGATAATACCCATCACATATGAACCTAGTTAGCCCAACAAAACTTTATCAAAAAAACACCTAGTATTGATACAATTAACTATTAAAATCAACACGCACCCGCGCACGCAGGGGAAGCTATAAATCAACCAACCGAACTATTAGAGGCTAATAATGGCAGCAAGAAAATGGACACCAGCACAGCGGAAAGTACAAAGCGAAAAGATAAGGCAATGGCAACCGTGGGAAAGTAGCACAGGTGCTAAAACAGTAGAGGGTAAGGCAAAGTCGTCTCGAAGATAGATTATGTCAGCCAGATAAACTATGAAAAACGATTATTAAGAATTAAGAAAGCCGCTTAACTGGGTTGTATGAAATTAGTTGACTAGATTGCAGTTGTCTGCACGAAATATCAATGCTAATATCAATTTCAACAGAGGGGAACTTATGTATTTCGAATGTCCCTCCTTATTTTATATATATATATATAGGAATTTAGTAGTTATGAGAAACGCTAATATTAAAATATTAAAAAAAGCAGTGTACACAGCTTGCCTAACACTTGCATCCTCGAACATTTATGCAACGGATTTAAATATAACTTCACCCAGGACTACTGTGGCAATCTTCAGTGGAACTGAAAGTCATACCCTGGATATGGACGCCAACTGGACTGTGGGCGCGAGTATTATGCTTTATATATCCGGAACAGCAATTAATTTTACAGGGGATATTGCCGCAGGGACCACAATGCAAAATACCAGTGGATATGGGATTTATGCACCCTCTATGACAGGTGATTTTATTTTAATCAACAATGGAACTACAACTTCAAACAAAAGCAATGTTTATATCCCAAGTTCTGATGTGGGTGATATTACAATTATCAATAACGCTGGGGCTACAATGGCCAACACAGGCGCCAGCTCTGAAGTATTGTATTTCCCCATGAGTGGTGCTCACAATGTATCAATAACCAATGCAGGTACAATGACTGCGGTAGATGAAGTGCTTTACTTACCAGCTTATACGACTGATCTCGTTATAAATAATTCCGGAACCATGCAAGTCACAGGCACGGATGACCAAATTATGTACTTACTTCCCAATACATACAACATAACTAACTCAGGAGCCATGCAAGTCACTGGTGGTAGTGGTGATGGGCTTGATATTAGGCGTGGTTCAGGGACTCTAACCAATACCGGGCTGATAAAAGCCCTTGGTTCAGGCAAATACGATATTTTTAATACTTCGACTATGACACTGAATAATGATCAGGGGGGGTCTGATGCCCTTACTTTTAGTGGAGTACTGCCGACTAACTACAACATCATTATTAACAGTATGAGTGACTACGGTAAACTTGCTGTAACTTCTGGGACAGGAGCCACAACTTTTGGCATACATCCATCCTCCACGGCAACTTATGGACATACCTATAGCTCGGTATTGACTGGTGTTTCAGCAAGTAAACTAACAGCCACATCTGGAACGTATTCTCAAGGTGGTATAACATCTGGATTCACATTATCCTCCAGCGATGACAGTGCATGGGACTTGGTTTGGGGCGCCAATGTTACAGATACAAAATTGGCATTAAGAAAATACGCAAGATCTATTGGTGCGATATTCAGTCAATCAATTATTGCCTCAAATTATGCGCACATGAATACTTATGACTGTAATGTATATGGGGAGGATGGGGCTTGCTTTTCTGTTGGATCAAGAACAACGCGTGTAGATGACCCCGACACGAATAGTACATCAGGTGTTTTAAATTTTGGACACAAGCTATCTTCAAGTTGGAGGTTGGGTGCCTTCATGGACCAAACTATCAATAACAGTGCTGCTTCGGGTATTAAAGTCGATAACAAAGGGCCGATGGTTGGATTAATGGCAGTTTGGAATCAAAATCCTGATACTAATGGGTTGCAATTGAGGCTTGGAAATACCTATCAAAGCAAAGATGTAGGAATTACAAGAGAAATTATAGGTTCTGCAGAGCCTGGTAAAGGTAAAACAACCATTGAAACACAAAGTTACCTTGCTGAATTACAGTACAGATTTATGGTCAATGATAAAACGATGATTCAGCCTTATGCAGCAATAAGAAGAACTACCGTTGAACAAGATGGTTATACTGAAGAAGCTACTGTTGGAACGCCATTAACTTTTGCAAAACTTGAGGATAAAACTTCGACAGTAATTGCTGGAATAAAGACTAGGCATAGATTAAAAAATATGACATATCTTAAAGGAGCCTTGGGTATAGAGCATGATGTAAGTCACACCAAACATAACATACGAGCTTCAGGTTTGGCTGGCTTAACAGACGAAAGTTTTAATAATGCTGAGGACAAAAATAGGGTCGTAGCTACTGTTGGCGTAGATCATTACTTATCAAAGAATAAAGTGATTTCTGCAAACCTTCACTATCAACAGTTAGGTTTTAAATCGACTGACTCGACAAGCCTTTACCTTAATTACAATATCGGGTTCTAATTATATAGCTTAGGGATGGGGCTGCTTACCTTGAAACAACTAACTATCTATGCTGACGGAGCGGGCTGTACCTCACTACATGCCCGTGTATGCCTCTAGGAAGCTCTTAACGGCATTTTAATTGAAATACATAGATACCCACCAATTTATTAAAACGTCCCATACAGCCTTAAATAGATGCTGGTGGCGGTATACAATACCTTTAGTAACATACACTCCGTGAGTTAAAGAAAGTCTTTCCCATATAAATTGAGTTGATATATATTGGTAATAACTGATGTCTAATTAGAATAACAAATCAAATGAGAGCACTACAAACGATAGGCTTGCGATGTAAGCTGGTATGTCTAGGTCTACTACAAGCATAGATAAATGTCAGGAAATTACTAGATGAATCTCATTCTAAAGATTAAAAATAACAAGCTAATAAGCCTTACGTGGCTTACTCTGTATTCAAATTCATTACCGATTGTCTTAACTGGATAAAGAGAACCTTTGCTGGTGAGTTGCTATAGTTTGATGTACACCTGGACGAAAGGGAACCACATGCCCACGCGGTTATATTGCCATTGATTGACGGCAAAATGCAGAGGCGCGACATGGTGGGCAGTACAGGCAATTTAATGCGACTGATAAGCAAGTTTCATCACGAGTTAAACAATAATTGAGTTTTCGGAGCCCCTAAAGAAGCTAATTTTTTTTGTAAAAAAGGTAGTTTCTTTGGAACCTAAAGAGATTAATTTTGTCAATAATACACACGGACACGCGAGCTAGTCACATCACATAAGTAAGAGCCAATAAAAGCATGAATTAGCAAAAATAATCAACGTCTCAACCGCCACATTGTGTTAAAATTTATGCCTAGTTAAACTTTATTTTAGCTAGCGCTGTAAGGGTTTGTGGGTGTATGGCGGTGCAAAAATACAGGTTTTTTTTCGCCTTACTACTGTTCTCTACCAACCGCCCTCATAAATTGCCTAAAAAAATGTATTTATTGACCCAATAAAAATGGTAAGCCAACAATAATAGGTATAAAAATAGGTATAAACGCAATATTAGAATTTATAGAACTTAGTAAATACGAGGCTTACAAGGCGATATTCGAGTCTCTCCGTCGCACCATTAATGATTGTTGGTGTAAAGCTTGGTTTTAAGCTGAGTGATTAAGTAATGAATTGAAGTGTAAAGTTAAAGCAGTTCAAAAGACTGCAAACTGATTAATGTGTAAAACTATTCACGTGTCAGGTTTTTATTTGATGTAAGACAGCTAAGGGTTAGGACTTTTGCTAGAAAATTATTTTCCAATATTGATGTTCATTTTAGTGGGCTTAGGGGTCGGTATAGGGCCTCTCATTCTCGGTAAGCTTGTCTCTCCTCATAAGCCAGACGCTGAAAAAAACTCTCCTTACGAATGTGGCTTTGAAGCCTTTGAAGACGCGCGGATGAAATTTGATGTGCGCTACTACCTTGTCGCCATTCTGTTTATCCTCTTTGATTTAGAAATCGCATTTTTATTCCCTTGGGCAGTTGTCTTGCCAGATATTGGCCTGTTTGGCTTTCTTGCCATGATGGTGTTCTTGTTTATTCTGGTTGTTGGCTTTATCTATGAGTGGAAAAAAGGCGCGCTAGAATGGGATTAACAGCAAGCTGCGATTTCGGAATGAATGAATTTAATTTTTTATTGGAACTCGTTTAAGTGAGTATCGAAGGCGTTTTAGAAAAAGGGTTTGTCACCACGTCACTGGATACGGTGATTAATTACACGCGTACAGGTTCTATGTGGCCGATGACATTTGGCTTGGCTTGTTGTGCTGTTGAAATGATGCATGCAGGTGCAGCGCGATATGACCTTGACCGTTTTGGTATTGTGTTTCGTCCCAGCCCACGTCAATCCGATGTGATGATTGTGGCAGGTACGCTGGTGAATAAAATGGCGCCTGCCTTGCGTAAAGTTTACGATCAGATGGCAGAACCGCGTTGGGTGATTTCCATGGGGAGTTGCGCCAATGGTGGTGGTTATTACCATTACTCTTATGCGGTTGTACGAGGTTGTGATCGCATTGTACCAGTCGATGTTTATGTGCCCGGTTGTCCGCCGACAGCAGAAGCCTTGTTGTTTGGCATTATTCAATTGCAGAAAAAAATCAAACGTACTAATACGATAGCGCGTTAAAAAAAGACCGTTAAATATAGATTATATGACACCTAGAATAGAAGCATTATCAGCACAATTAAAGTTGGCCTTAAATGCAGGGTTGGTTAAGTTAACTGAAGATTTGAATGAGCTGACCATTGAGTGTAAAGCCGAAGACTTTATTGAAGTTTGTATTAAGTTGCGCGATCACGGTGAGTTGAAGTTTGAGCAGTTAATTGACTTGTGCGGTGTTGACTACAGTGAATATAACGACGGCTTGTGGGAAGGTCCGCGCTATGCTGTGGTATTACACTTGTTATCGGTTTCTTTAAATCAGCGTGTGCGCTTACGTGTGTTTGCGACCGATGATCATTTTCCAGTATTGCCTACTTTGATCGATGTATGGCCGGTGGCGAATTGGTTTGAACGTGAAGCGTTTGATTTGTTTGGCATTATGTTCGAAAACCATCCTGACTTACGTCGCATTCTGACTGACTATGGCTTTGTTGGGCATCCGTTCCGTAAAGACTTCCCGATGATTGGTAATGTAGAAATGCGTTATGACCCTGAACAACGGCGTGTTGTGTATCAGCCTGTTTCGATTGAGCTGCGCAACAATGTGCCGCGTGTGATTCGTGATGAAGGGCGGCACTCCTAATGGCAGAGATTCATAATTACACGATGAACTTTGGTCCGCAGCATCCTGCGGCGCATGGTGTGCTACGCTTGGTTCTTGAGCTGGATGGTGAAGTCATTCAGCGCGCAGATCCGCATATTGGTTTGTTGCATCGTGGAACAGAAAAGTTAGCCGAGAATCGTACTTACCTACAATCTATACCTTATATGGATAGACTCGATTATGTATCGATGATGTCGAATGAGCACGCGTATGTGATGACGATTGAGAAGATGCTCGGATTAGAAGTGCCAATTCGTGCGCAATATATCCGTGTCATGTTTGATGAGATTACCCGCATTCTGAATCACTTGCTTTGGATTGGTGCGCATGGAATTGATTTGGGTGCGATGACGATGTTTATCTACGCCTTCCGTGAGCGTGAAGATTTGTTCGATATTTATGAGGCAGTATCTGGTGCGCGTATGCATGCGGCTTACTACCGTCCAGGAGGTGTCTATCGTGATTTGCCGGATAAAATGCCGCAACACGAAACAACCAAATTCCGTAGTAAAGCACAAATTAATAAACTCAATGAAAACCGCCAAGGTTCGCTATTAGACTTTATTGAAGACTTTACTAATCGCTTTCCTAGGCATGTGGATGAGTATGAAACACTGTTAACAGATAACCGTATTTGGAAACAGCGCACGGTTGGCATTGGTGTGGTTTCGCCAGAGCGTGCATTAGCGCTAGGCTTTACTGGCCCGATGTTGCGTGGTTCAGGTGTTGAGTGGGATCTACGCCGTAAACAACCTTATGAAGTTTACGATAAGCTTGATTTTGATATTCCAGTCGGTGTGAACGGCGATAGCTATGACCGTTATTTGGTACGGATGGAAGAGTTCCGCCAATCGAACCGCATTATTAAGCAATGTGTAGATTGGTTGCGCAAGAACCCAGGCCCAGTGATTACGAGTGATAACAAAATCGCACCACCAAACCGTGAAGGCATGAAAACCAACATGGAAGACATGATCCATCACTTTAAACTGTTTACAGAAGGTTTTCATGTGCCAGTAGGCGAGGCTTATGCGGCCGTGGAACACCCTAAAGGTGAGTTTGGTATTTACATGATTTCAGATGGGGCGAATAAGCCTTATCGTTTAAAGATTAGAGCGCCAGGTTTTGCACATATTTCTGCGATGGATGAAATGGTGCGCGGTCATATGTTGGCTGATTTGGTCGCGGTGATTGGTACACAAGATATTGTTTTCGGTGAAATTGATCGCTAAACAGCTTGATTAATATAGATAATTTTAAAATTGAGATTTAAGGCATGTTAAGCGAAGAAGCCATAAAGAAAATCGATTACGAGCTCACAAAGTATCCTGATGACAAACGTCAGGCGGCGGTGATGTCTGCATTGCGTATTGCGCAATCGGAGAATGGCTGGTTGTCACCCGAATGCATCAGTGATATTGCAGGTTACTTGGGGATTCCTAAAATTGCAGCGCTCGAAGTGGCTACTTTTTACAATATGTATGACTTAGAACCTGTCGGCAAACACAAAATTACCGTGTGTACGAATATTTCTTGTATGTTACGTGATAGCGATGCCATTGTTGATCATTTGCAAGAGAAGTTGGGTATTGGCTTTAATGAAGTGACTGAAGACGGTAAATTCTGCCTTAAAGAGGGTGAGTGCATGGGCGCCTGTGGTGGCGCACCGTTGATGAGCGTTAATAATACCAAAATGCATGAGTTTTTAACCCCTGAAAAAGTGGATGCTATTTTGAAGGAGCTGAAATAATGGCTGCTGCAAAAGTAGTGAATCCAGTGATGACAGACTTAAAGGGTCAGACCCTAGTCACGCTGCGCACACTAAAAGAAAAAAATCCAGCTTCATTAGCAACATACGAAAACTTGGGTGGCTATGCGGAATTAAAGCGTATTGTGACGGAAAAAGTAAAAGCGATTGATATTATCAATCAGGTCAAAGTGTCTGGTTTGCGTGGTCGCGGCGGGGCAGGTTTCCCAACAGGGCTTAAGTGGAGCTTTATGCCACGTTACTTCGATGGTACTAAATATTTGGTCTGTAATAGCGACGAAGGTGAGCCAGGTACATTTAAAGACAGAGATATTATCCGTTACAACCCGCATCAGTTGATTGAAGGTATGGCGATTGCCGCCTATACTTTAGGTGCAGGCGTTGGGTACAACTATATCCATGGTGAAATTTGGGCTGAATACGAGATTTTTGAGGCAGCCTTACAGGAAGCTAGGGATGCAGGCTATATAGGTGAAAATCTATTTGGTACTAATTTCAGATTTAACTTGTATGCAGTGCATGGTTATGGCGCGTATATTTGTGGCGAAGAAACAGCATTAATCGAATCGATTGAAGGCAAAAAAGGCCAGCCAAGATTTAAACCGCCTTTCCCGGCCAGTTATGGCGTGTTTGGCAAGCCAACGAACGTCAATAATACGGAAAGTTTTGCCAGTATTCCTTGGATTTTACAACATGGTGGTCAAGCGTTTGCTAATTTAGGCGTTGCAGGTTCAGGCGGCAGTAAATTGTTCTCAGTATCCGGACATGTAGAAAAGCCAGGTAATTATGAAGTGAATATGGGCATGCCATTTACTGAGCTGTTGGCAATGGCAGGCGGCATCTGGAAAGGCCGGAATCTGAAAGCAGTTATCCCTGGAGGCCCTTCGACTGCAGTGATGCCAGCGGCAGCAATTTTAGAAGCGACAATGGATTACAACGGTTTAGGAAAAGCAGGCTCTAGCTTGGGCGCTGGCTCCATGATAGTGATGGATGAGACCACATGTATGGTGAAAGCGCTTAAGCGTTTGAGCTATTTCTTTTATGAAGAAAGCTGTGGTCAATGTACGCCTTGTCGTGAAGGCACTGGCTGGGTATACCGCGTGATTAAGCGTATTACTGATGGTGAAGGCAAGATGGAAGATTTGGATTTGCTCACGGATATCAGTAACAATATTTCAGGCCGCACTATTTGTGCACTTGGCGATGCGGCAGCAACGCCTGTCTTGAGTTTTATTAAGCATTTTCGTCCAGAGTTTGAATACTACATTCAGTATGGCAAAAGTATGATTGATGGTAAATAGCATATGTTAAAAATTGAAATTGATGGCAAGCCGGTAGAAGTCGACCACGGGACGACCATTATCGACGCCGCTGATAAGCTAGGCGTTACAATACCGCGTTTCTGCTACCACAAAAAATTATCAGTCGCGGCCAATTGCCGTATGTGTTTGGTGGAAGTTGAAAAGTTTGGCAAACCATTGCCCGCCTGTGCAACGCCAGTAGCCGAGGGCATGAAAATCTTTACACGCAGTAAGGCTGCAGTTGAAGCCCAGCAAAGTGTAATGGAATTCTTACTCATTAACCATCCTTTGGATTGCCCAATTTGCGATCAGGGTGGTGAATGTGATTTGCAAGATATTGCTGTTGCTTACGGTACAAGCGGCTCACGCTATACTGAACAAAAGCGTGTCGTCTTTAATAAAAATATCGGTCCTTTAATTAGCACAGATATGACACGTTGCATTCAATGTACACGCTGTGTACGATTCCTCAAGGAAGTTGGCGGCATGCAGGAGCTTGGCATGGTTGGTCGTGGTGAGCATGCAGAGATTACGGCTTATGTCGATCAAAGTGTGAACTCGGAACTGTCAGGCAATATCATTGATTTATGTCCAGTTGGCGCGTTAACCAACAAACCATTTAGATACTCAGCTAGAAGCTGGGAGTTGGTTCGTCGTCCATCGATTGCACCGCATGATAGCTTAGGCTCTCATATTGAAGTGCATGTGAAAAACGACAAAGTCATGCGTGTATTACCGCGTGAAAAAGAAAGTATTAATGAGTGCTGGTTGTCAGATCGTGATCGTTATTCTTATGAAGGTTTAAATAGCCCCGACCGTCTTAAAGTGCCGATGATTAAGCATGGTGATGAGTGGCAAGAAACGGACTGGAAAACAGCGTTAGAGTTCGCTGCTAGTCAAATCAAAGATATTACCAATGAACATGGTAGTGACGCACTGGGTGCATTGGTTTCGCCGAATAGCACTATGGAAGAAGGCTATTTAATCAAAGAGTTAGTGCATGGTTTAGGTTGTGGGAATGTTGATTATCGTTTGCGCCAAACAGACTTTAGGTTAGATGGTAAGCGTGTTGGCACCCCATGGATGGGTTGTAATATTGACGAGTTAGAAAACCTGGATCGCATTTTGGTGATTGGATCTAACTTAAGAAATGAACATCCGTTGCTAGCGCAGCGCTTCCGTAAAGCGGTCGCCAATGGTGCGGAACTGTCGATTATTAGCCCACTGGATAATAATCCTTTAATGGATATCGCCCATAAAATTATTTGTACGCCAAATGATATTGTGAATGTGCTGGCTCAGATATTAAAATCAATGTCACAGTTACAACGCTTATCTTTATGTTTGCCAACATCTCTCAGCGAGTTGTTAGAACAGATTCGTGTGCGTCCTAATACAGAAGCTATGGCTGAAAGCTTGGCTGGCTTAGGCAAGAGCTTTAACTTAATTGCGCCTAGGGTTGGTATTTTCTTAGGCAATATGGCTCTAAGCGCACCAAGGTTTACTGAAATGTATAGTTTGGCAGAAGCCATTGGAGGCGTTTCTGGTGCAAAAGGCGGTATTTTACCTGCAGCAGCGAACAGCACAGGGATGCACTTGGTTGGCGTCATGCCTACTGCGACAGGCATGCATGCGAGAGCGATGTTAGAAGTGCCTCGCAAAGCTTATTTATTGCTCAATATTGAGCCTGAATTAGATTGTCAGCATGCTGCTTTAGCAAGCGCAGCGATGAAGCAGGCGGAATGTGTTGTGGCACTCACCGCTTATAAATCCAAAGCTTTAGACAATGCTAACGTGTTGTTACCGATTGCCCCATTTACTGAGACCTCTGGTACCTTTATGAGCATGGAAGGCCGTATTCAAAGCTTTAAAGCTGTGGTCAAACCATTTGGTGAGTGCCGCCCAGCCTGGAAAGTATTGCGCGTACTGGCTAATACTTTAGGCTTGCACGGGTTTGATTTTGAAAGCAGTGAAGATGTTAAAAATAAGATTTTTAATGGTGAAAAACCTTCTGACTTTGCAAGAAGTCGCTTAAATAACAATATGAAAGAGTTGGTTGATATTGAGGCGAAAATTAAGTCTCATGGATTGCAGCGTGTTGGCGAAGTGCCACAGTATGAAGCAGACCCTATCGTGCGTCGATCCGAGCCTTTAAGAAAAACCAAGTACAACATTAAACGTCTTGTTCGTTTACACCCTGATGAGATGCGTGCTTATAGTTTAGTTGAAGGTGACCTTGTATTGGTTAAACAAGATCAAGGCAGCACCATTTTACCTGTGAGGCCTGATATTCATGTTGCGCCTGGTTGTGTGCGGGTTGCAGCAGCGCATGAAGATACGCTTGGGTTGGGCGATTTGATGGGCGATATTTCCATTGAAAAAATAACTGCAGAGCAGGTTGCAGCGATTAAAGCCAAAGAAACGGAAGCGCAAAACTAATGGAATGGTTAGCTAAATTATTCGGTAGTTACTGGCTCAATGTTGAGTTGGCCGGTTGGACGTTAATCAAAATTGTCGCCATCGTCGGCCCATTGATGATTGCTGTTGCTTACCTTACTTATGCAGAACGTAAAGTCATTGGTTATATGCAGGTGCGTATTGGGCCAAATCGTGTTGGCCTCTTTGGATTGCTTCAACCAATGGCAGATGGTATTAAGCTGCTATTTAAAGAAATTATTCTGCCGACAGCTTCTAATAAAGCGCTGTTTTTATTAGGCCCAGTACTGACCATTGCACCAGCTTTTGCTGCATGGGCGGTCATTCCGTTTGATGGAACTAAAGTATTAGCGAATATTGATGCAGGTTTGCTATATGTCTTGGCGATGACCTCTATAGCCGTTTATGGTGTGATTATCGCCGGTTGGGCATCGAACTCTAAATATGCATTCTTGGGTAGTTTACGTTCAGCAGCGCAGATTGTTTCTTACGAAATTGCCATGGGATTCTCATTGGTCGGTGTGTTGATGTGTGCGAATAGCTTGAATCTCGGTAATATTGTCTTAGGACAAGAGGGCGGCTTCTGGCATTGGTATTTCATCCCGCTATTCCCATTATTTATTGTTTACTTCATTAGTGCTGTTGCTGAAACAAACCGTGCGCCATTTGACGTGGCTGAAGGTGAGTCTGAAATTGTCGCTGGTTTCCACGTTGAGTATTCAGGCATGGCATTTGCGGTATTTTTCTTAGCTGAGTATGCGAATATTTGGTTAGTCTGCACATTGGCAGCATTGATGTTTATGGGCGGTTGGTTATCACCACTTCCGTTCTTGCCAGACAGTATCTTATGGTTGTTTGCCAAAATGGCATTTTTGGTATTCTTCTTCCTGTGGTTCAGAGCAACATTTCCAAGATACCGTTATGATCAAATCATGCGATTAGGTTGGAAAGTGTTTATCCCTATTACAATCGTCTGGATCGTGTTTGTTGGTGCGATGATGCAGACTAAATTTGACTACTTGTTTCACTAGGGTATTTGGCAAAGATTATGTTTAAACAAATTAAAAATATACTCGGTAGTTTGATGTTGATTGAACTGCTAAAAGGGATGGCTGTTACAGGCCGTTACTTTTTCGCACGCAAAATCACCATTCAATACCCAGAAGAGCGCACACCGCAGTCGAATCGATTCCGTGGTTTGCATGCGTTACGACGTTATCCAAATGGTGAAGAGCGTTGCATTGCTTGTAAACTCTGTGAAGCGGTTTGTCCTGCGATGGCGATTACGATTGAATCAGAACAGCGTGAAGACAATACGCGCAGAACAACTCAATATGATATTGATTTAACCAAGTGTATTTTCTGCGGGTTATGTGAAGAGTCGTGTCCAGTGGATTCGATTGTAGAGACGCGCGTGTTTGATTATCACGGCGAACAACGTGGTGATTTGCTTTACACCAAAGACATGTTGCTAGCAGTTGGTGATAAGCATGAAAAACAAATTGCGGCAGACCGTGCGCAAGATAAAAATTATAGATAACGCTTAAAAAAGTTAATGACGAATATGGTATTTACCGATTTTATATTTTATGTGCTAGCCACCATTTTGCTGCTTTCAGCAACGCAGGTTATTACAGCTAAAAACCCTGTGCAAGCAGCGCTATTCTTGGTGCTTTCATTCTTTACCGCATCTGGTATTTGGTTGTTATTACAGGCTGAGTTTTTAGCGATTGTATTAGTGCTGGTTTATGTCGGCGCTGTGATGGTGTTGTTCTTATTTGTTGTGATGATGCTAGACATTAACATTGACAAATTACGAGAAGGCTTTTGGAGCTACTTACCGTTAGCAGCTTTGATTGGCGTATTGATGGCAGTTGAAATGGTGATGATTTTAAGCAATAAATATTTCATTGCTGCACAAAGTGTCAGCCATCCAGTGGGTTATAGCGACACTGCAGCATTGGGTCATGTGATGTATACCGAATACCTATTGCCATTCGAATTGGCTGCTATTGTGTTGTTGGTTGCCATTGTTGCGGCCATTGCCTTAACGCTGAGAGAAAAACGAGAAAGCAAATCAATTAATCCGAGTGAACAGGTGGTTGTGCGTAAAGAAGACCGTCTTCGTATGGTGAATATGAAATCAGAGACAGAGCCTAAACCCGATGAAAGCAACACCAAAGGAGAAGCCTCATGACGTTAACGGTAGGGCTTTCTCATTACCTGATATTAGGTGCATTACTATTTGCGATTAGTATCGTCGGCATCTTTTTAAATCGACGCAATATCATCATTGTGTTGATGGCGATTGAGTTGATGTTGCTAGCAGTTAACTTGAACTTCATTGCATTCTCACACTATTTGAATGATATTGCGGGACAAGTGTTCGTGTTCTTTATTTTAACAGTGGCAGCTGCAGAATCTGCGATTGGTTTGGCTATCCTCGTCGTACTCTTCCGTAACTTACGGTCGATTGATGTGGAGGATTTGGGATCACTTAATGGTTAAATGCCTGCAAGGCTAAAATCTTAAAGACTAAAAGAAAATTATGACAGAACAGCTTCTCATTTGGATTCCTTTACTACCACTGATTGCCGCAGCAATTGTGGGATTATTTGGTAGCCGTTTGCCACGGTGTGCGGCGCATTGGCTGACGATATTAGGTGTTGGTGGCGCATTGGTGTTGTCAGCGATGGTATTTAAAGCAACCTTATCTGGTTTCACCCATAATGCAGACTTATATACTTGGCTCACTTCAGGTGATATTCACTTTGCGGTTGGTTTCTTGATCGACAATCTCACTGCAATGATGATGGTGGTGGTGACTTTTGTCTCGCTCATGGTACATATTTACACCATCGGCTATATGCATGAGGATCCAGGCTATAGCCGTTTCTTCAGCTACATCTCCTTGTTTACCTTCGCCATGCTGATGTTAGTGATGTCTAACAACTTTATGCAATTGTTCTTCGGTTGGGAAGCGGTTGGTTTGGTTTCATACTTGTTGATAGGCTTTTGGTATACAAGACCAACAGCGATTTATGCTAACTTAAAAGCTTTCTTGGTCAACCGCGTGGGTGACTTTGGTTTCTTGCTCGGCATCGGCTTGGTGCTTACTTACACTGGCAGCTTAGATTATGCAGAAGTATTTAGTGCTGCACCTGCACTAGCCGATACAACCATTAGTTTGTTTGCCAATACACCTTGGTCGTTAATGACAGTGACTTGTATCTTGTTATTCGTTGGCGCAATGGGTAAGTCAGCACAAGTGCCATTACACGTATGGCTACCAGATTCAATGGAAGGCCCAACGCCGATTTCTGCATTGATTCACGCAGCGACCATGGTGACAGCAGGCATCTTTATGGTGGCACGTATGTCACCGTTATTTGAGATATCGACGACAGCGTTATCCTTTGTGATGACGATTGGTGCGATTACAGCTTTGTTCATGGGCTTACTCGGCATTATGCAAAACGATATTAAACGTGTGATTGCTTATTCAACACTATCTCAGTTAGGCTATATGACGGTTGCACTAGGTGCTTCAGCATATTCAGTCGCTATCTTTCACTTGATGACACATGCTTTCTTTAAAGCCTTGTTATTCTTAGGTGCTGGTTCAGTGATTATGGGTATGCACCATGATCAAGATATTCGCAATATGGGTAACTTGAAGAAGTACTTTCCTGTGACTTGGATTACGTCATTGATTGGCTCACTCGCCTTGATTGGTACGCCGTTCTTTGCCGGCTTCTATTCAAAAGATAGCATTATTGAAGCGGTTAAATTCTCACAGATTCCTGGCAGTGGCTTTGCCTACTTTGCTGTGGTTGCTGGTGTATTTATTACTGCATTCTACTCATTTAGACTTTACTTCATTGTTTTCCACGGCAAAGAAAGGTGGCGTAAAGCAAAACCACATACAGATGACGACCATGAACATCACCATGGCTTAACACCAGATCAGGACCCACATGAACCAGGTTGGGTAGTGAAGTTGCCATTAATTCTGTTAGCCATTCCTTCAGTCGTGATTGGTTACTTGGCCATCAAGCCAATGTTATTTGGTGACTTCTTTAAAGGCGTGATTACCGTGAATGCAGAAGCACATCCGGCAATGGAACATTTAACGCATCACTTCCATGAATTCTTACACACACCATCAGGCATGGCTTTACATGGCTTCTTCACCTTGCCATTTGCATTGGCCGCTTCAGGTGTGGGCTTGTCTTGGTTCTTCTATATGAAGCGCCCAGATATTCCAGCAGCGATTCAGAAACGATTTAGTCTGATTAATACCATACTGGAAAATAAATATGGTTTTGACAGCTTTAATGAACGGTTCTTTGCAAGCGGTTCAAGTTTTATTGGTAACAAGTTGTGGCAGATTGTTGATGTGAAAATCATTGATGGTGCCATTGTGAATGGCACCGCTAATTTGGTTGCTAAGCTTTCTGGTATTGTGCGCCGATTACAGTCAGGCATGATTTATCACTATGCGTTTGCCATGATTATTGGGGCATTCTTGCTGCTAACCTTTTTTAATAGAATCGTTTTATAAGATTATTTGATGCTAGCTAATTACACTTTAAGTTTATCTATTTGGGTACCAATTCTTGCGGGGCTTCTCGTATTGGCAGCCGGCAATGATAGTCGTGCATCAATGACTCGTTGGTTAGCTTTGCTCGGCGGCATCGCTGGGTTCTTGGTCACGTTGCCTTTGTACTTTCAATTCAACATCGCAGAAGGTGGGTTCCAGTTTCAAGAAGCCACTTATTGGATCCCGGCATTCCAAATTTATTATCACCTAGGTGTTGATGGTATTTCAGTACCGCTAATTTTGCTGACGAGCTTCACCACGGTCATTTGTATTATTGCATCATGGGAAGTCATTAAAAAAAGCATTGCCCAATACATGGCT
Source organism: Methylophilaceae bacterium (assembly GCA_028823485.1). Classification (GTDB taxonomy): domain Bacteria; phylum Pseudomonadota; class Gammaproteobacteria; order Burkholderiales; family Methylophilaceae. The sequence continues at coordinate 128,579 of JAPKBG010000002.1, forward strand.
TGCTTCTTAATCATGAGTGGTTTGATGATTGGTGTATTCAGTGCCCTAGATAGCATCTTGTACTATGTGTTTTGGGAATCGATGCTCATTCCAATGTTCTTAGTGATTGGTAAATGGGGCGGCCAAAACCGCGTGTATGCGACAATCAAATTCTTCTTGTATACCTTGCTTGGCTCATTGCTGATGTTGGTTGCTTTCATCTACTTGTTCCACAAAACGGGTAGCTTTAATATTGTAAAATATCACGATGTTGTATTGCCATTAAATGTGCAAATATTTATTTTTATCGCGTTCTTTATGGCTTTTGCGGTGAAAATCCCAATGTGGCCATTGCACACTTGGTTGCCAGATGCTCACGTGGAAGCACCAACTGCGGGTTCTGTTGTGTTGGCGGCTGTGATGCTTAAATTAGGTGGCTATAGTTTCTTACGCTTTGCAATGCCGATTGCCCCAGACGCCTCGCATTACCTATCAGGCTATATGATTGCTTTGTCACTCATTGCTATTTTGTATATTGCATTAGTGGCCTTAGTGCAAAAAGACATGAAGAAGCTGATTGCTTACTCATCGATTTCACATATGGGTTTTGTGACTTTAGGCTTTTTCCTCTTCAGCCAATTAGGGCTTGAGGGTGCAATCGTACAAATGATTTCACATGGCTTTATTTCAGCTGCGATGTTCTTATGCGTTGGCGTGTTATACGACCGTATGCATAGCCGTGAAATTGCCTCTTACGGTGGTGTAGCCAATACGATGCCAGTCTTTGCAGCGTTTGCCGTATTTTTTGCTATGGCGAATAGTGGTTTACCAGGTACCAGTGGCTTTGTTGGTGAGTTCATGGTGATATTAGCCAGTGTTGAATATGATTTCTGGGTGGCCTTTATCGCGGCCACAACATTGATTTTTGGCGCATCCTATACATTATGGATGGTGAAACGTGTGTTTTACGGCGAAGCTGCGAATAAGAAGGTGGCTGCACTAAAAGATTTAACCCGTCGTGAGTTTGCAATGCTAGGTGTGCTGGCAGCGTTGACACTTGGCATTGGTGTTTACCCGCAAGTGATTACAGGAATGACACAAGCCACATCAGAACGATTCTTGAATCATATGACCACTAGCAAATTACCATCGGTAGGAATGTAGAGTATGGATACAATAAAAGCAGACCTCCTAATGTCATTACCTGAAATCACCGTCTTGAGCATGGCGATGGTTGTTTTGATTATCGATTTATTTTTAAATAAGAAAAACCGTTTGGTTATTTATGGTTTGGCACAAGTGACTTTATTTGTGGCCGCTTATTTAGTATGGGGGTCACATACGACAACAGTAGATTATGCCTATAGCGGCATGTTCGTTGATGACCCTTTGAGTGAAATCCTCAAACTCGCGACACTCATTGGCGCTGCTATTATGTTGGTTTATACGCGCCACTATATGATGTTGCGCAATATGTTTTCAGGTGAGTATTACGCCTTATTGCTATTCGCCACAGCAGGCATGATGGTGATGATTTCTGGTCACAATATGCTGAGCATCTATGTTGGCCTTGAGCTGTTGTCGCTGTGTATATATGCCATGGTGGCATTGGATAGAGATAACCCAAAAGCAACGGAAGCGGCAATGAAGTACTTTGTGCTCGGTGCATTAGCTTCTGGTATGCTGCTTTATGGCATGAGTATGATTTACGGTGTGACTGGTAGCTTGGATATTAGCGTCATTGCGCAAAGGCTACATGACTCAGCATTAATTAATCCTGATTTTGTGAAGAACCCTGTGTTAGTTTTAGGCCTAGTCTTTATCGTCGCAGGTTTGGCGTTTAAATTTGGTGCTGTCCCATTTCATATGTGGGCACCCGATGTTTACCAAGGTTCCCCAACAGGCATTACGATACTGATTGGCTCTATCCCTAAATTTGCAGGCTTTGCCATGGCAATACGCTTATTGACCACGGGCTTAGATGCGCTAGTCTTAGACTGGCAAAATATGCTGCTTATTATGGCGGTGCTTTCTATTGCGATTGGTAATATTACAGCGATTGCACAAACGAACCTTAAGCGGATGTTAGCTTATTCAACCATTTCACATATTGGCTTTTTATTGTTAGGCCTTATGAGTGGCACACTCAATGGCTACGCTTCTAGCATGGTTTATGTAATGGCTTATGTGCTGATGGCTTTAGCTGGTTTTGGTGTCATTCTGATGCTCTCAAGAAAAGGGTTTGAAGCTGAGCAATTAGATGATTTAAAAGGTTTGAATCAACGCAGTCCTTGGGCTGCATTTTTGATGCTGATTACCATGTTTAGTATGGCTGGTGTGCCGCCAACCTTAGGCTTTTACGCTAAATTCAGCGTGTTGCAAGCAGCATTACAAGCTGGCTTTGTTTGGATTGTGGTGTTTGCAGTGCTGATGGCAGTTGTAGGCGCATTCTACTATTTACGTATTATTAAACTGATGTACTTCGATGAGCCATTGGATGACGCTGTTATTGATGCGCCTTTGGATATGCGGATGGTGTTGAGTTTGAATGCGCTGGCATTATTAGGTATCGGTTTAATGCCACAAGGTTTGTTAGAGCTCTGTGGAAGAACGATATATGCGAGTTTGCACTAGTTAGGTTTATCGGTGACTTTAATTAATATTCTTTCTAGCTATTATTTAATATCAAGTGGCTTCCTGTACGGCTGATCAAAAAACCTGTAGCCGACGCATTTTTTTACTATAATAACCTTTCGCATGCTGATACCTAAGGTGTTGTCACCCCCTTCAATAATGCTATAAGGATAGAAATGCGCTTAGATAACCAAAGAGAAAGTAGTAATGTAGAAGAGCGTCGCCGTATGCGCGTATCAATTAAAGGTGGTGTTGGCATTGGTGCGATTGTCATGGTGTTAGTGGCGATATATTTTGGTTTCGATCCTTCGATATTGCTGAATATGGGGCAGAGCATAAGCCAAAGTAGCTCGCAAGAGTCCGAAACGGCTTCTGCTAATGACCAGATGGGAAGGTTTGTTTCAAAAGTGTTAGGCAGTACTGATGACACTTGGCAAAAAGTGTTTAAAAAGTCTGGTTGTGATTATCCAGGACCTAAATTAGTGTTATTCAGAGGACATGCTAATACGCCCTACGGTACTGATCAGGCAGCACTCGGGCCTTTTTACTGTCCCTCGGGCAAGAAAGTCTACATTGACTTAGCCTTTTGCGATGAAATGAAAAATTTATTTAATGTACCTTGTGATTTTACACAAGCGTATGTGATTGCACATGAGGCTGGCCATCAAGTACAGAACTTAATGGGTACTTCAGACAAAGTGCAGCAAGCACGTAAAAGTGCTAGAAATGAAGTGCAGGTCAATCAATATTCAGTTCGTCTGGATCTGCAATCTGATTGCTATATGAGTGCAAGGGCGCACCTTGCGGATAGTACTAAACGCACCTTAGAACCAGGTGACGTTGAAGAAGCGATGAGAGCTGTTTCTGCGATTGGCGATGATGCCTTCCAAAAGCAAGCACAAGGCTACGCTGTCCTAGATAGCTTTACACATGGCACATCTAAACAACGGATGCGTTGGTTTAACCAAGATTTAAAGGTGGGTGTTGTGAATAAGTGCGGTAAGTTCAGCGCTAGCAACGTAATAACTGCATGAAAGAAAAAGTAGATTTAACAGAGCATTGCATTAGTTCAACAACCATTGCGGAAGGTCGCATGCTAACGGTTAAGTATGATGAGGTTAAACTACCTAATGGGAATTTAAGTCAACGTGAATATGTCATACATCCAGGTGGAGTGGTGGTTATCCCGCTGTTAGCGAATGGCAACGTTGTTTTAGAAAGACAGTTTCGTTATCCCTTACACCAAGTGTTTATCGAGTTACCGGCAGGGAAAATTGATGTAGGTGAAGCGGCTTTAGTGGCAGGGCAGCGAGAGTTGTTGGAAGAGACTGGTTATGTCGCTAATAATTGGGTTAGCCTAGGTCATCAGCACCCTTGTATTGGTTATTCTAATGAGGTGATTCATATGGTTTTGGCGACAGGATTGACTACAGGCGAACATAACCGTAATGCCGATGAAACGCTTGAGGTATTTGATGTGCCTTTTGAAGAGTGCATGTTGATGGCGCAACGTGGTGAAATTACGGATGGTAAAACCTTGGTGGCTTTATTTTTTGCTGAAAAGCATTTGAACCAGACATCCTTAAACCAAGCGTCTTTAAGTCAATAGTATGTCTAAAGTCTTAATTGTTGGTTGTGGCGACCTTGGTGGAAAGGTTGCGCAGCTACTGTCTGATGCAGGTCATGCTGTTACTGGTGTACGAATCAGTAATAAGCCGATTGCTAATTCAGTTACGTGTATTCAAGCCGATGTCACTCAAGCGTCTTCTCTCGCAAGCTTGGAACAGCTTTCTCCAACGATTGTTATTTATTGTGTTGCTGCGAATGCACAAACGGATGATAGCTATCGCATGCATTATGTTGATGGCTTGCGTAATATATTAAACACACAATTAGGTAATGCGAACTTGCAACATGTTTTCTTTATTTCAAGCACGCGAGTTTATGGTCAAAAAACACAAGATTTACTGGATGAGACAACGCTTGCAACACCAAGCGATTTTGGTGGAGAGCGTTTGTTAGAAGCTGAGCAGCTATTAAAAGAGCTTTCATGCAGAAGTACAGCCGTCCGGCTTTCAGGCATTTATGGCACAGGGCGGCAATATTTAATGAATTTGGCCAAAGCACCAGAGCGTTGGCCGCAAAGCAATAAATGGACAAATCGTATTCATCGAGATGATGCGGCGCGGTTCATCACCTTTTTATGCGAGCAAGTGAGTGCAGGAAAAGTAATTGAAGGCTGCTATATTGGCACAGATGACATGCCAACATTGCAACATGATGTCCTAAGGTGGCTTGCTGTTCAGTTAGGCGTAACCCAGCCCGATCTCCCGTTAGAGGGTGATTTAGGTGGAAAACGCCTTAGTAATCAACGGTTGCATGATGTTGGCTTTCAGTTAATGTATAAGAATTATCGAGATGGTTATAGTGAAATGTTAAATAATGCTTAAGCTTTTATTTTTAGTTGTTATTTTATTTGGGAACGTTATCGCGGTTCCAGGTGAAGGTGATGCTTTTTCAGTTTGGTTGGAAAGCCTTAAAGCAGAAGCACGCGCAGAAAAAATTTCTGAGCAGACCATTACGAGTGCTTTCAAGGATGCGCAATATTTACCCAGCGTGATTGAGTTGGATCGGTCTCAACCTGAGTTCATTTCAACCTTCTCAAGCTATATCAGCAAGCGTGTTACAGAAACCCGGATTGATGATGGGCGCTATAAACTATACGAAAATAAAGCTTTGCTTGAAAAGGTCGAGCAACAATATGGTGTGCCTAAGAATATCATCGTGGCTTTTTGGGGTTTAGAAACGAATTATGGTGGGTACAAGGGTAACTATGGTTTGCCATCAGCGTTAATGACACTGGCTTATGAGGGACGAAGGGGAGATTTCTTTCGTAACCAGTTAATGGATATGATGCGTATTGTCGATGCGAGCCATAACAATATTGAAGGGATGCGTGGGTCATGGGCTGGCGCTATGGGGCATATGCAATTTATGCCATCAACATTCATGGCTTATGCGGTTGATGGGAATGATGATGCACGTATTGATATATGGAATTCATTGCCAGATGCTTTTGCATCAGCAGCCAACTACTTGTCCAGTATTGGGTGGAAACAAAAGGAACCCGTTGCTTTAGAAGTGAAACTACCAGCCACTTTTGCTTATTCCCAAGCACAATTAAACATTCGCAAAAGCACTAAATTCTGGACTAATTTAGGCGTTAAGCAGGTTGATGGCATGCCATTGCCCGTATTAGAAAGTAGTGCGATCTTGCTGCCACAGGGTTGGCAGGGGCCAGCTTTCTTGGTTGCAAGCAATTTTAATGCAGTGATGCATTGGAATCGTTCAATTAACTATGCACTTTCAGTCAGTCATTTAGCGGATCAATTAGCCGCAGGTGAAGACAAGCCACTGGTGAATAGCTGGGGTGTTGATGAGGAGGTAATGACCTTTAACCAAGCTTGGGCAATGCAAGCTAAGCTGAATATATTGGGCTATGACAGCGGAAAGCCAGATGGTTTTCCTGGCACAAAAACACAACAAGCAATTAGAGATTACCAGCTCAAACATGGACTCCCTGCTGATGGCTACCCATCCAGAGAATTGATTGATCGGGTAATGAGCGAAAACTAAACGTGTGTTTGCATGAGCAAGCGTGTTTCTAATGTCATTCTTTGTTTGCGCACAGTCTGGCAATACGCTAAAATCACGCCTTCGCTAAAACAAGTTTAGCAATTAAAGGCGGTTAGCTCAGTTGGTTAGAGCGCTTGGTCGACATCCAAGAGGTCACCAGTTCGAATCTGGTACTGCCTACCATTCTCCTCTGTAGCTAAGAGATGCATTGAATAAAAAAGGGATAGAATAGCTTAGTTTTCCAAAATTTTAGTGTGTTCTAGATTCGCTGTTTACTGGTTAATACGCATTGCGCCTTTGATTCTATTCCTCTGGTTTGATATTGCATCGACCCAGAGATTCGATTGATAGATACTTGACTATCTATGGTTGTAGCAACAATAAACGTTTCAGAAAGTGTTTGAATATCAAACTTAGCAACTTGTTTCCCATCATTTTGCTGTAATAATTCCTTCCTTTCTGGGTTAAAAGCAAACAGCAGTTCATTGTTTTTTGATTGGCAGCTAATATATTTAAAGCCGGCTTCATCAACAGCCTTGGTTGCTACTGGCGTTACTGTGGGTAATGCTTTTACTTTTCTTTCTGAGGCTAGCATGACTGTATTGCAGAATTTGTCCGAAAGTGAAATCATCCCTGAATCATAGGCATGCTTAATTACTTTACCATTCTTAATTAAAAAAAAGTGTGATCGGATGCCGTCCATATTTTCATTAGGGATAAGCGCGCATACACGATAACCAAATTGCTCCTGGGTAAATCGTTCATAAATGTATTTGTTAGGTTCGTTTAGAAAGTCTATATTTTCCAAACCAATAGGGGAGCCATTTCGTTTTTTATCAAGGTAAGTTTTGACTATTTTTTTATAGTCAGCAGGTTGCTTGCCAAAACTAACGCTCTCTACTGCTAATGGCGACTTAGGCTGAGTAGCACAGGAGGATAACAAGCTTAGACAAGTAAGTAGGTAGGTAATCCGTCGTATCTTAAATAATGAATGAGTTGTCAAAATAAGCCCTAAATTTTAAATCATAATTAATTAGTATAATTAACCTAGTACAGCTAATAAAATAATATATAGGAATAAACTAAGTACTACAATCGATAGAAACAATAAAGTTCAGATCGTATAGGGTAGTGTGGATCACGCCATATGCCGTGCAACTTCAGAAGTGTAACAATAAATAGCTTTAATAGCGCTTGTTCAACAATTCGTCGAATATTCTTTCTGAGAAGGAAATGGCAGCACACTATTTAGAGTGTTGATAAATTGCGATGATAAGCTAGGGTGTGAGATAATTATACGTTTAAATTATTCGTTAAATTAAGCCGCTTGCGGCTTTTATTATTTTGTAGAGATTTTATGCCTAATATTCGCTTGCCTGATGGTTCTGAACGTAAATTTGACGCTCCTGTAACCGTGGCTGATGTTGCTATGGGTATTGGGGCAGGGCTCGCTAAAGCTGCTCTTGCCGGCAAAGTTAATGGCAAGGTTGTTGATACTAGTTACCTGATCAAGTCAGATAGCGATTTAGCCATTATTACCGATAAGAGTGATGAAGGGCTAGAAATTATCCGCCACTCGACAGCGCACCTGTTGGCTTATGCGGTTAAAGAACTGTTTCCTGATGCACAAGTGACCATTGGCCCTGTGATTGAAAACGGCTTCTATTATGACTTTAGTTATAAGCGAGCATTCACGCTAGAAGACTTAACTAAAATTGAACAAAAAATGAAACAGCTTGCTAAAAAGGATGAGCAGGTAACGCGCCAGGTCATGCCGCGTGATGAAGCTATTGCGTACTTTGAAAGCATTAACGAAAAGTATAAAGCAGAGCTGATTGGTAGTATTCCGGCAGGTGAGGATGTTTCACTCTACACCGAAGGCAGTTTTACTGATTTATGCCGGGGGCCACACGTGCCGAGTACTGGCAAAATTAAAGCCTTTAAATTAATGAAGGTGGCTGGCGCTTACTGGCGTGGTGATAGCAATAACGAAATGCTGCAACGTATTTACGGTACCGCATGGGTGAATAAAGACGATTTAAAAGCGTACCTATTTCAATTAGAGGAAGCTGAAAAGCGTGATCACCGTAAGTTAGGCAAATTCTTAGATTTCTTCCATATGCAAGAAGATGCACCTGGTATGGTGTTTTGGCATCCAAAAGGCTGGGCGTTATGGCAACAGATTGAGCAATACATGCGCCAAATGTTTATTGACTATAACTACGAAGAGGTGCGCACCCCTGCGGTGTTGGATAAAGCGCTTTGGGAGAAGTCAGGCCATTGGCAGAATTACCAAGATAATATGTTTGTCACAGCTTCAGAGAATCGTGACTATGCCGTGAAGCCGATGAACTGTCCGGGCCATGTGCAAATTTATAACAGCCATTTACATAGCTACCGTGACTTACCATTGAGATTGGCCGAGTTTGGTTCATGCCACCGTAATGAACCATCAGGTGCGCTACACGGATTAATGCGTGTGCGTGGCTTTACACAAGATGATGCCCATATCTTCTGTACAGAAGCGCAAGTGGAATCTGAAGTCGCTGACTTTATTAAAATGCTCTATAAAGCGTACGATGACTTTGGTTTTAAGGAAGTATTAGTTAAATTATCAACACGTCCAGAAAAGCGTATTGGCTCTGACGAAGAGTGGGAAAAAGCGGAAACGTCATTAGCGAATGCGCTAAAAGTCAACGATTTAGACTTTGAGTATTTACCAGGTGAGGGTGCTTTTTACGGACCTAAGATTGAATTCACACTTAAAGATAGTCTCGGTCGTTTATGGCAGTGCGGCACTGTGCAGCTAGATGCTAACTTACCAGAGCGCTTGGGTGCTGAGTATGTAGATGAAGATAATTCACGCAAACGCCCAGTGATATTACACCGCGCCATTGTTGGTTCGATGGAACGGTTTATGGGTATTCTCATTGAGAATTACGCAGGTGCAATGCCAACTTGGTTGTCACCTGTGCAGGCCATGGTATTGAATATTTCGGACGGTCAAGCCGATTATGTGGCGCAAGTAGTTGAAAAGTTGAAGAAAAGTGGCATTAGATGCAATTTTGACTTGAGAAATGAGAAGATTACCTATAAAATACGCGAACATAGCTTGCAGAAGCTGCCATATTTACTTGTGGTAGGGGATAAAGAGGTACAAGCTGGATGTGTCGCTGTGCGAACCAGAGCTGGGGAAGACTTAGGGTCTATGCCAATTGAAGCGTTCATTGAGCGTATCAAGTCGGATATAGCATCAAAGGTCTAACCACCTAAATGTTGATTTAGGGTCTGATCTGAGCAAGCACGGTTTTGATTTTTAAAGCTTACAGGTAGTAACACAAGGGGATTGACATAGCTCAAGACAGAGGTAGAGGTAGTAATAAAGGACCAACCACAAGAATTAATGGTGACATTACAGCGAGAGAAGTGCGCTTGGTGGGTGTTGATAGCGAACCGTTAGGCATTGTGACTTTAGCAGAAGCGTTTGCTCAAGCTGAAGAAATTGATATTGACCTTGTAGAAATTGCACCTAATGCTAGTCCTCCCGTTTGTCGGTTGATGGATTACGGTAAGTTTAAGTACGCTGAAAGCAAGCGCTTGCATGACCAAAAGCTTAAGCAAAAGAATGTGCAAATTAAAGAAGTTAAATTTCGCCCAGCAACAGATACGGGTGATTACGCAATTAAAGTCCGTAACATCACGCGCTTCTTAGAAGACGGTGATAAAGTGAAATGTACATTACGCTTTAGAGGCCGCGAGATTACGCACCAGGAGTTTGGTCTGGCTTTGTTAAGACGTGTACAGGCTGATTTGATTGAAATTGCGGTTGTTGAGCAATTCCCAAAAATGGAAGGTCGCCAAATGGTGATGGTGCTTGCAGGGGTTAAAAAAGAACCAGTTAAAAAAGAACCAGTTAAAAAAGCACCAGTTAAAAAAGCGGGAAAAGCTGAAAAGCCAAAGACAGATAAGCTTGCTGAAAAAGAAGAAGACTAGATTTAGTACTAATCAATTAGCAACATCAGTATTTCATGAGTGAACTGGCCAAAACGGCATGCCTAAGCACTCTTAATTACTCTTAAGGAGAAAAAAATGCCAAAAATGAAAACAAAGAGCAGCGCCAAAAAGCGCTTTAAGTTCTTGGGTAGCGGTAAAATTAAGCGCACCCACTCACATCTTCGTCATATTTTGACTAAGAAGACAACGAAGCAAAAACGTAAACTACGTGGCACTTCTATCATTTCACCAACTGACGTCAAGCGTGTACGCGCAATGATGCCAACACGATAAGGAGCAACAATGCCTAGAGTAAAACGTGGTGTCGTAGCTCGCGCAAGACACAAGAAAATTATTAAAGCTGCTAAAGGCTTCCGTGGACGTCGTAAAAACGTTTATCGCGTAGCTAAACAAGCGGTAATGAAAGCTGGTCAATATGCTTACCGTGACCGTCGTCAGAAAAAACGTCAATTCCGCACATTATGGATTGCACGTATTAATGCTGGTGCACGTGAATGCGGCCTAACATATAGCCGTTTCATGAATGGTTTGAAAAAATCAGCTGTTGAAGTAGATCGTAAAGTATTAGCAGATTTAGCTGTGTTTGATAAAGAAGCGTTTGCCAAGTTCGTAGAAGTGGCAAAAGCAGGTTTAGCAGCATAGTTTTTTCGAATTAAAAAAAGAGGCTGCGGCCTCTTTTTTTTTCTTAAACCATCTGTTTTTGCATCATAATACTTTCAATCGTATGATTTTAAATTTTACGACCATCAATCATACGGCCTTAAACAGACCTTAAAACATAAGATAAGTTAAAAGTGACATGGAAAATTTAGACCATTTAATTACTGAATCACAGGCTGATTTCGCTGCTTGCGATAATACAACTGCGCTAGATGATGCCAAAGCTAAGTACCTAGGTAAAACCGGTGCGCTAACCAGTGCACTTAAAGGCCTAGGGAAGTTATCTGCTGAAGAGCGTCCAAAAGCAGGTGCTGTAATTAATGTGGTTAAACAAAGTGTTGAAGCGGCATTAAATTCGAGACGCGAAGCCATTCTAGATGCGGCACAAGCAAAGCAGTTAGCAGGCGAGTCTTTAGACATTACCTTGCCAGCACGCGCGCAATCAACGGGTGGGTTGCACCCTGTGACATTGACGTTGCAACGCATTGAGCAATTATTTCACTCTATTGGTTTTGATGTGGCAACTGGTCCAGAAATCGAAACGGATTTTTATAATTTCACTGCCCTTAATATCCCAGAGAACCATCCGGCACGTGCCATGCACGACACCTTTTATGTGGATGATGATCATGTATTAAGAACGCATACTTCACCCGTGCAAGTGCACTATATGGAAGATGTGTTAAAAGACAACAAAACACCACCATTAAAGATTATTGCACCAGGTCGCGTGTATCGCGTCGATTCAGATGCAACGCATTCCCCGATGTTTCATCAAGTAGAAGGCTTATGGGTAGATGAAGATATTAGCTTTGCAAACCTCAAGGGTGTGGTTCAAGACTTTCTGCAAAAATTCTTTGAACGTGATGACTTGACGGTGCGTTTCCGCCCGTCATTCTTCCCATTTACTGAGCCTTCAGCTGAAATGGATATGAGCTGGAATGGTGGCTGGTTAGAAATCGGCGGCTGCGGCATGGTACATCCTGAGGTATTCAAACATGTGAATATCGATAGCGAAAAGTACCAAGGCTTTGCCTTTGGTTTGGGCGTTGAGCGGTTGGCGATGCTCCGCTACGGCGTGAATGATTTACGTCATTTCTTTAACAATGATTTGCGCTTTTTAAGCCAATTCTCTAAGTAACGCGAAGTACAATACTATGCAATTTTCAGAACATTGGTTACACCAATTTGTAAATCCTAAGCTAGATGCAGATGAACTCGGCCATGCTTTAACCATGGCAGGCCTTGAAGTTGAAGATCAAAAGCTAGCCGCACTATTATTTAATAATGTGGTTGTAGGCGAAATTATTTCAGCAGAGAAGCATCCTGATGCGGATCGTTTGCAGCTTTGTAAAGTGGACGTAGGGCAAGATAAGCCACTACAAATTGTGTGTGGTGCACCAAATGCACGCGTCGGCCTTAAAGCACCATGTGCCATGGTTGGAGCTAAGCTAGCGGACTTTAAAATCAAACGTGCCAAAGTGCGTGGTATTGAGTCTTTAGGCATGATGTGTTCTGCCAAAGAGCTAGGCTTGGCAGAAGAAGCTGATGGCTTGCTGGAGTTTCCAGCGTCAGCAACAATAGGACAAGATGTCCGTGAATATCTGGATTTAGACGATACCTTATACACGATTAAGCTAACGCCAAACCGTGCCGATTGCCTGAGTATTTTAGGGGTTGCACGAGATGTTGTTGCTATTACTGGCGCACCACTGACATTGCCTGCGATTAATGAAGCTAGTGTTACGACAGATAAAACACAAATCGTTAAAGTCAATCAGTCAGCGGCTTGCCCGAGTTACTTTGGCCGTGTGGTTGAAGGCGTGAATGCAAAAGTAGCCACCCCCGATTGGATGGTACGTAGGCTAGAACGTAGTGGCTTACGTAGCATCACCGTGATTGTTGATATTACGAACTATGTTTTATTAGAGCTTGGTCAGCCAATGCATGCATTTGACTTGGCTAAAATCAGCGGTGATATCAATGTGCGTTTCGCACAAAAAGACGAACAAATTAAATTACTAAACGACACGGAAGCTAAATTAGTAGCTGATGATTTAGTGATAGCAGATGATTCTGGCCCAATTGCATTGGCTGGTATTATGGGTGATAAACCTACTTCGGTGACGGATGAGTCAAACAGCATCTTTCTAGAAGCGGCATTTTTCACGCGAGACGTGATGGCGGGTAAAGCACGTCGTCATGGATTGAGTACAGACTCCTCTTACCGATTTGAACGTGGTGTTGATTATGGTAATACTAAACAAGCATTAGAACGGGCAACAGGTTTGGTGTTAGATATTTGCGGCGGTCAAGCAGGCGCTATTACTGAAGCGGTAGCAACGTTACCAGAACGTAAAGCAGTCACTCTACGCTATGCGCGCGTCCTTTCTGTATTAGGGATTGATATCTCAAAAGTAGAAACTGGCACGTTACTGACACAACTCGGCTTCTCATTCACTGAGTCAGATGACAGCTTTGTTGTGCAAGCACCAACCTACCGTTTTGATATTGAGCGCGAAGCTGACTTAATTGAAGAAGTTGCACGCCTACATGGCTATGACAAAATCCCAGCGATTGCACCTGTTGCCAATCTAAATATGTTGCCACTCCCTGCGGCGACACTCAGCATGAGTTGGTTAAAAGACAGCATGCAGTCACAAGGCTATCAAGAGGTTGTGACGTATAGCTTTGTTGAAGGAAGCTGGGAGCGTGATTTATTAGCTAATGCGAACCCTATTACTCTCAAAAATCCAATCGCCAGTAACTTAAGCACTATGCGGTCTGGCTTGTGGGGAGGCTTATTAGATGTGCTGACTTACAACCTGAATCGCAAGCAAGAACGTGCTATGGTGTTTGAAGTCGGTAGTACCTTTCACCATGCTGACAAAGCACAAGTTAAAAGTGGTGATAATGCTTACCGTGAAGAAACGCATGTGGCAGGCTTGTGCTATGGCGCATCGTTACCAGAGCAGTGGAGTGAAAACGAGAGGGATTTTGATTTTTATGATGTGAAAGCCTTAGTTGAAATGCTGACGCATGGTCAAGCGGAATACCGCCAAGAAACACACTCAGCTTTACACCCAGGTCAATCAGCACGTGTGTATCTACAGGGTGAAGCTATCGGTTGGATTGGTAAGCTACATCCGAAGTGGCAACAAAAGTATGACTTACCTAAAAGTGCGACTCTATTTGAACTAGAAGTAAGGCTATTGTTAAGTACTGCACTTCCAGTCTATGAGGAAGTGTCGAAGTTTATTGCTGTACGACGTGATATTGCAGTTGTGGTCGATGATAGTGTCGAAGCTGGTGCAATAATCGATGCTGTTGTTGCTGCAAAGATATCATTGTTACAAAAGATACAATTATTTGATATTTACCAAGGAAAAGGTATCGAAGGTGGCAAAAAAAGCCTTGCATTTCTTATACTTATACAAGATACTCATAAAACAATAGTTGATTCAGAAGCAGAGGCTGCATTGGCTGAATTGCTCAAACTACTAGAAGATAAATTTTGCGCGCAGTTAAGAAATTAACTGAAAAAATTAATATGTAAGAAAAGCAAGACAGGGGGGAGTATTTATGACGTTAACGAAGGCGGATTTGGCAGACCTTCTTTTTGAGCAAGTTGGGCTCAATAAGAGAGAAGCTAAAGACATGGTAGAAGCATTCTTTGAAGAGTTGAGGGTTGCATTAGAAAGCGGTGATAGCGTTAAGTTGTCAGGGTTTGGTAATTTTGAGCTACGTAAAAAAGCTGAAAGACCAGGCCGTAATCCAAAAACAGGCGAAGAGATCCCTATTTCTGCCCGTCGTGTTGTTACCTTTCATGCGAGTCAAAAATTAAAAAACAAGGTTGAAGCGCACTATTCAGCAACATCAGCAACATAACTTATGCCTGAAACTATCAAAAACGTACAGTTGCCACCAATTCCCGCCAAACGTTATTTTACGATTGGAGAAGTGAGTGAGCTATGTGGTGTGAAACCACATGTGCTACGTTATTGGGAGCAAGAGTTTACACAGCTAAAACCCGTCAAAAGACGCGGTAATCGCCGCTATTACCAACATCATGAAGTCCTGCTAATCCGCAAAATTAGAGAGTTACTTTATAAACAAGGTTTTACCATAAGTGGTGCACGTAATCGTTTAGACGGTGCCGAAGGTGAGGCACCTACAGGGGAAGCTTCGAAAGAAGCTGAATCTCCAAATAATACAGCCGCACCAAATGTAGATTTAGGTTCAATTAAATCTCAAATCCAAGTAGTTATTCAACTACTTCAAGCTTAGTGTATTTATATCAAAAAGTGCTGTTTGTGGTTGTTTAAGCTATAGCTTAAACAAAGCGCCTCTAGTTTTTGATTTATAATATAGTCAACACTCAGTGAGTGCATTCGGGGCGTAGCGCAGTCTGGTAGCGTACTTGTCTGGGGGACAAGGGGTCGCAAGTTCAAATCTTGCCGTTCCGACCAATTTACTTTCAAAGCGAGTTGTAGGTGCCTGCAATGCAAATCAAGACAATACAAACGCATGCTTTTTCCGATCAAAAACCGGAGACTTCTGGTTTGCGAAAAAAAAGTAAAAGTCTTTCAACGGGAACATTATTTAGAGAGTTTTATACAAAGTATTTTTGATCCATTAACATTGACAGAATAAGCTTCAATCAATCACTGGTTTGATGGTCATTTCACCCTTATACAATCGCACATCCATACGCCCCAAAAAGCTCATGCCTAATAGCACATCACCTTGCAGGCCTGGTGCTATTGAGGCGGAAACATTATTCGCCTCTAGCCCACCGAGTTTAACGGATTCCAGCCTGACTAAATAACCGATTGCATCACCATTGGCGGTAGCCGTACGGATAGCTGAGACGCTTTTGAGTTGGAGTCTATCGGCAACGGCTTGAGAAATGGCAACGCCTGTTGCACCAGTATCAACCAGTACATTCACTTTCTGTCCGTTAATCAATGCCTCTGCACGATAGTGACCATCTAAGCCGCGTTTGAGTACGACCTCTGCTTCTGTACCTAATGCATGCATTTTATTAGGGTTTTGAATATTATCTGCGAGGTAATAAATAACCGCGCCAAGACAGAGCCAAATGATGCTGAGGAAAAGACCGTTTTTTGACATGCGTTAGAAAGGCAGTGCAACACTTGGCGCTGCTGTCAAAATAACGGCTCTAAAAATTTCTTGAATGCGTTTCAATGCCACTTCATTATCAGCTTCAAAGCGTAACACAATCACGGGTGTTGTATTGGAAGGCCGCATTAAACCAAAGCCATCTGTATATTCAACGCGTAAGCCATCAATAGTTAACACTTCTGCATCTTCAAATGTGGCGGTATCTTGCAGGTGAGCAATTAATGCATGCGGCTCACCTTCTTGCATTTTTATATGTTGTTCAGGTGTGCTGACACTGTCAGGCAGTGCATTGAGTACAGCAGAAGGGTCATCAAAATGGCTCAGGATTTCTAATAAGCGCGCACCTGCATATAAACCATCATCAAAACCAAACCAGCGTTCTTTAAAGAATGTGTGGCCGCTCATTTCACCAGCTAGCGCTGCACCAGTTTCTTTCATTTTCGCTTTGACGAGCGAATGACCTGTTTTCCACATCAGCGGCTTACCGCCTCGTGCTTCAATCCATGGTGATAAATTACGTGTTGATTTAACGTCATAAATAATCGTAGCACCAGGCTCGCGTTTCAATACATCCTCAGCAAACAGTAATAATTGGCGATCAGGGTAAATGATATTGCCACCTTTAGTGACCACACCTAAGCGGTCACCATCACCGTCAAACGCAAGCCCGATTTCTGAGTCGCCAGTCCTAAGTGCATTAATTAAGTCCGTGAGATTATCTGGAACAGAAGGGTCGGGATGGTGGTTAGGGAAGTTGCCATCTACTTCGCAAAACAACTCTTCAACCTCACAGCCTAATGCTTCGTAAAGCTTTTTAGCAAATGCACCAGCCACGCCATTCCCAGCATCCGCCGCAATTTTCATTGGACGTGCAAGTTTGATGTGGTTGCTTATTATAGCGATATATTCATCATCAATATGATGGCTACTTTCTTGTCCTGCACCAGAAGCTAAATCATTATTTTCAATGCGTTGGCGTAAACCTTGTATGGCTTCTCCAGACAAGGCATCACCACCCAGTACCATTTTCAACCCATTGTAATCGGGTGGGTTATGGCTGCCTGTTACCATTACGCCACAGCTGGTTTTAAGTTGGTAGGCTGCGAAATAAACCACGGGTGTTGCCACTAAGCCTAAGTGGATGACATCGATACCTGCCTTACGAATGCCACGAGAGAGTGCGGCGGCTAACTCAGGCCCTGATAGGCGTCCATCATAGCCAATGCAAATGGTTTTCTGTGCGCGGGCTAGGGCTTCACTGCCTAGTGCGTGTCCAATGGACTCAACAATATCTGGCGTCAGTGTTTTTCCAACAATGCCTCGAATATCGTAGGCTTTGAAAATTTCTTTAAAAAGGGATGTGTTGGTAGACATGTCTACTCAGACTCTTCAATCCAAGCCAATTGAATCGCTTCTAATATTTTTTCACCACAGTGTTCTTCGGTGTCATCAAAGCCATCTAAATGCATCACCCATTCCATTAAGTCGGTAAAGCGAATGGTTTTAGGGTCGACATCTTCATGTTTGTCGTAAAGGTCTTCGGCGATTCGTTGTGTGTCTGTCCACTTCATTACTAGTAATCTCTATTAATACTTAAAGATTGATTATAGCCTGCTTGGAAATCATTTGAAACGGCAAAAAAATCCCCAACCACACGGGCTGGGGAAAAGGGAGGAGCGAAACTTTGGAGAATTAAGCCTAGTTAATACTGAGCAAATGTTATGCCAGTTATATTATTCAATTAAATCAATGTCTTGAAATATCAGGGTGACCAGTTCTGCATTAACTGCAGGCGTTGCATTGTAATGGTGCATAGTTTTAGTGCATTGTTTGCATGGCTGCTAATGCTTTATATTGAAATCATCAGTATTAGTAACTAAGCTAGCATGATAAAATACTAAATTATTCTACTAGTCATTTGGAACCATTTAATCATATGTTTAGCCATTCAAAAAAACTTAATATGACTGACCCAGCAATTGCAAAATTGATTGATGCTGAAGTAGAGCGTCAAGAGCAGCATATCGAACTGATTGCTTCTGAAAATTACACCAGCCCTGCGGTGATGGATGCGCAAGGCTCGCAGCTCACTAATAAATATGCAGAAGGCTATCCAGGTAAGCGTTTTTATGGTGGTTGTGAGTTTGTTGATGAAGTTGAACAATTAGGCATTGATCGTTTAAAAGCTTTATATGGTGCTGAGTATGCCAACGTACAACCACACTCAGGTTCGCAAGCGAATCAGGCGGTGTATTTTGCGATTCTAAAACCTGGCGACACGATTATGGGTATGAATCTAGGTGACGGTGGTCATTTAACGCACGGCTCACCGGCTAATATTTCAGGTAAGTTGTTCAATATCGTGGCTTATGGTTTAAATGAAAATGAAGAAATTGATTACGATGAAATGGAACGCGTAGCAATGGAAACCAAACCAAAATTATTGGTGGGCGGCGCTTCTGCTTATTCACTACGTTTTGATTGGGCGCGTATGGCTGAAATTGCCAAAAAAACAGGTGCTTATTTCATGGTTGATATGGCGCATTACTCTGGTTTGATTGCAGGGGGTGTTTATCCTAACCCAGTGCCACATGCTGATTTTGTGACATCGACAACGCATAAAACATTGCGCGGCCCACGTGGCGGCATCATCATGGCAAAAGAAGAGTATGCTAAAAAGCTAAACTCAAGCGTATTCCCAAGTTTGCAAGGGGGTCCGTTAATGCATGTGATGGCAGCTAAGGCAACCGCTTTCTTAGAAGCGGCAACACCTGATTTTAAAGCCTATCAAGAGCAAGTGCTTAAGAATGCAGTCGTGATGGCGGAAACCTTAACAGCGCGTGGCTTACGTATCATCTCTGGCCGTACAGAATCGCATGTATTCTTAGTCGATTTGCGTGCTAAAGGCTTAACAGGTAAAGCTGCTGATGCGGCACTTGGCTTGGCACATATCACCGTCAATAAAAATGCAATTCCAAACGATCCAGAAAGCCCGTTTGTGACTTCTGGTATTCGTCTTGGCTCACCAGCAATAACGACACGTGGCTTCAAGGAAGAGGAAGCTAAGCTGGTCGCTAACCTAGTGGCTGATGTCTTAGATAATCCAGAGGATGAGGCAACGATTAATGCAGTGAAAGCAAAAGTACATGCATTGACTTCACGCTTTCCTGTTTACGGCGCTTAAGGCAGTAAACACTCATGATATGTCCTTTTTGCAGTGCAGATGATACGCAGGTTGTCGATTCGCGTGTGAATGACGAAGGCGATTCGGTTCGCCGCCGCCGTCGCTGTGGTAGTTGTGATAAACGATTCACGACTTATGAAACAGCCGACTTACGCTTGCCACAAGTGATTAAAGGTAATGGCAACCGCGAAGACTTTAAAGACGAAAAGTTAAGAGAAGGCTTTTTCTTAGCGTTACATAAACGACCTGTATCAGCTGAGTTGATGGAAGAATCGCTACAACATATCCGCAGTAAGTTGTTAATGCTGGGTGAGCGTGAAGTGCCATCACGTCAAATTGGCGAACTAGTGATGGCCGAACTACGTAAGCTGGATAAAGTGGCTTATATTCGGTTTGCCTCGGTTTATCGCAGCTTCCAAGATGTAGATGATTTCCGTGACGTGCTTAAAGACTTAAAATAAGGCCTTTCAAACAACATCATGACAGACTTCACGCCTGACGATCATCGTTTTATGACACAGGCTTTGCGGTTAGCTGAGCAAGGCTTGTACACTACCATGCCCAATCCACGCGTTGGCTGTGTCGTCGTTAAGGATGGCAAAGTGGTTGGAGAGAGCGCACACCTCAAAGCAGGTATGCCACATGCTGAAGTGCATGCTTTAAATCAAGCTGGCGACCTAGCCAAGGGTGCAGTTGCTTATGTCACATTAGAACCTTGTGGTCATCACGGCCGCACACCACCTTGTGCCGAAGCGCTGATTAAAGCCGGTGTTGCAAAAGTTATCGTTGCCATGCAAGACCCCAACCCTTTAGTTTCGGGCCAAGGTGTTGCTGCTTTATACGCGGCAGGTATTCAAGTCTCTACAGGCCTTATGCAACAGCAAGCGCATGACCTCAATGCTGGCTTTGTTGCGCGCATGGCACAGCAGAAACCATTTGTCCGTAGCAAAATTGCCGCCAGCCTCGATGGTAAAACGGCTTTAAGTAATGGCGTGAGTCAATGGATTACTGGCCCAGCTGCGCGTGCAGATGTGCAACATTGGCGCGCTAGATCGTGCGCTATTCTCACGGGTATTGGCACTGTATTACAAGATAATCCAAGCTTAACCGTACGTGAAATCGACATTGACCGTCAGCCATTGTGCGTTATTGTGGATAGCCGCTTACGCATGCCACTGAATGCAAAACTGCTCAAGAATCAACACGTATTAATTGCCTATGCGACAGATGAAGCACAAAAGGCCGAACAATTAACTGCAATGGGAATTTCTTTGCTTTGTATCCCGAATGCGGATGGTAAAGTCTGCCTTCAGAGCCTATTGAAACACCTTGCCAGCACGGAAGTGAATGAGGTGATGGTTGAGGGCGGTGAAGGGCTGAATGGCGCACTAATGGCGCTTAAATTAATTGATGAACTGGTGATCTTTTATGCGCCCAAGCTGATGGGTGGTGATGGTAAAGGGATGTTTGCTTTACCTGCATTGCAAAACATGGAAGAAGTCATTTCGATTGATGTCTATGATGTACGTCAATTTGGAAATGATATAAGGGTGTTAGCTAAGTGTGTGTCAGCGTGACACTGATTGATACGCATTGCCACTTAGATGCGGATGTCTTTGATGCGGACCGTGAGCAGGTGTTACAACAATCACAAGCAGCTGGCGTCGGCATGATTGTTATTCCTGCTGTAATTCCAAGCAACTTCACAAAAGTCGCTGCATTATCAAAACAATATGCACAATGCTGTTATGCCTTGGGCATACACCCGATGTTTATTGATGATGTGAGCCCTAGTGATATTGCTCGTTTAAATGCATCGGTAACCGAAGCTTTAACAACTGACAATCAATTAGTCGCCATTGGCGAAATTGGATTAGATTTTTTTACCACCAAACAAAACCGAGAGACACAAGAGTATTTTTTTTGTGAACAACTCAAAGTTGCTCAAACGCACGACTTACCCGTTATCTTGCATGTGCGTAATGCCATTGATGATGTGTTGAAGCATTTAAGGCAGGTTAAAGTGAAGGGTGGCATCGCTCATGCCTTTAATGGCAGTTTGCAGCAAGCAGAGACTTTTATTAAATTAGGATTCAAGCTTGGCTTTGGTGGTGCCATGACTTATCCACGTGCTTTAAAGATTAGAGCACTAGTTAAAAGCTTACCCTTGGACGCGATTGTGTTGGAAACCGACGCGCCAGATATGCCGCCAGCATGGCTAGAGAAAAAAGAACGGAACACTCCAGAATCAATATTAAAAATTGCAGAAACTTTAGCGGCGTTGAGGCGCATTCCAGTGTCGCAAATCATTGAAATAACTCAGAAAAATGCTGAGGAAGTTTTGCCAAAAATAGCCAACTTATACACACCAGTTCAAGCTTTACATTAGGTATTGTCAAAAAAACGTATAAAACCAATGACATGCTGTAAAGCATTGATTTTATTGATATAAATAATAGATTAAAAAATGAACGATTTAAAAAAACCCTTTAAACTTCGTAAGTTACGTTTTTGTTTCACATTAATCCACAAAGTTGTCCACAGATTATGTGGATGGAAAATGGCAATAAATACTTATTAATAAATAGCAAGAAATTTATTTAAATTTTTTTAAACTAGCGTTACATTTTTAAGGTTGCTTTAAGCGTTAATTTTATGTTTGTAAATAATATACACTATCGCACTATTTGGCCAAGTTCGACTTGTCGCAACGTTTCCATCATCGATCAGACCAAGCTACCTTTCCACTTTAAAGTTGTGGAGGTTGGCTCTGTTGACAAGATGGTTCATGCCATCAGTACAATGCAAGTGCGAGGCGCACCATTAATTGGTGTCTCGGCAGCTTATGGTGTTGCGCTGGCAATGTTGCAAGACACGAGTGATGCGCGCTTGAGTATCGTGGCTAAGCAATTAATTCAGTCAAGACCAACGGCCGTTAATTTGGCTTGGGCCGTTAATCGGATAATTGTACATTTGACAGCAACTTTGCCAGCTGTACGTGTCAGTGCAGCATGGGAAGAAGCTGCACGCATTGCGGATGAAGATGTTAAACAGAATCAAATGATAGGCCAACATGGTCTTGCGCTCATCCAGCAGACACAACAATCAGGCTTAAACGAAACGTTTAATATCCTGACACACTGCAATGCAGGCTGGCTAGCAACCGTTGATTATGGTACGGCTTTGTCGCCTATCTATGCAGCGCATGACGCAGGCTTAGATGTTCACGTATGGGTGGATGAAACACGCCCGCGTAATCAAGGCGCTAGTTTAACCGCGTGGGAATTAGCGCAACACGGTGTGCCGCATACCGTCATCTCTGATAATGCAGGTGGTCACTTAATGCAACAAGGGCAAGTTGATATGGTGATGGTCGGTGCAGACCGCGTGGCAGCCAATGGAGATGTGTGTAATAAAATTGGCACTTACTTAAAAGCATTGGCCGCTCATGATAATCAGATTCCTTTTTATGCTGCCGTGCCTAGCCCTACGATTGATGGTGGTTTAGCGCATGGTGGTGATATTGTGATTGAAGAACGGCATCATGATGAAGTGGCTTACATGCAAGGCCATGCAGAAGATGGCAGTTTGCAAAGAGTGCGCGTAATGCCAAAAGAAAGCAAAGCGGCTAACCCTGCTTTTGATGTAACGCCAGCAAAGTTGGTCACTGGTATCATCACAGAAAAAGGTGTGTTTGCACCAAATAAGCTAACGTAAGGATAGTGGCGATGAACGCTAAACTAGTTTATACCGCACAAAAGCTAGCAAGACTGGGTTTAAATAAAGGGGCTTCTGGTAATTGTAGTGTTCGAAATACAGGTGGCTTTCTAATCACGCCGAGTGGCATCGATACGGAAGTCATGACTGCAGAGAGTGTAGTGGCGATGCAAATGAATGGCGATGCTGAAGCGAACAAAAAGCCATCCTCAGAGTGGCGATTTCATCGCGATATTTATCAACACCATCCAGAAGTGAATGCGGTCATTCATACACACAGTATGTTTGCGACAACCATTGCCTGCTTACATCAAGATGTGCCGCCATTTCACTATATGATTGCCATGGCAGGCGGTGATAGCATTCGCTGCGCACCTTATGCTTTATTCGGTACGCAAGCTTTATCGAATGCTGCACTCACGGCATTAAAAAATCGCAAAGCTTGTTTATTAGCCAATCACGGTATGATTGCCATGGGTACAACTTTAGAAGCGGCTTCAGCCCTGGCAGTTGAAGTGGAAAATCTTTGTGAGCAATATTGGCGTTTACTACAAATGACAGCTGTACCGCCTTTATTAAGTGATACTGAAATGCAAGCCGTGTTTGAGCAGTTTAAGGGGTATCAGGACTAATGGGTGGCGGGGCTAGAGCGATTATTGAAGGCTTGTGGGAGTATTAGCCAGTTCATTTTTTTAACGCGTAGACGCGTTAAGCCAATTTAATATTTTAATTGCAAACTCACGCACCGATTCATTGTGGTTGCCACACCTTTCACGTAAAATAGTTCCCCGTCTGCAACAATTCTTATAAAGCCTTTCCATGACCAAATATGTATTCGTAACCGGCGGTGTAGTTTCTTCTTTAGGGAAGGGCATTGCAGCAGCAAGCTTGGGGGCAATCCTTGAGTCGCGTGGCCTTAATGTGACCATGCTCAAACTAGACCCTTATATCAATGTTGACCCTGGCACGATGTCGCCTTTTCAGCATGGTGAGGTGTTCGTCACCGATGATGGCACAGAAACCGACTTAGATTTAGGTCATTACGAACGGTTTATTAGCGCCAAGATGGGTAATAAGAATAACTTTACCACTGGTCAAATTTATGAAAGCGTGATTAAAAAAGAGCGCCGTGGTGAGTATCTTGGTAAAACTGTGCAGGTGATTCCGCATATTACCGATGAAATGAAAATGCATATTCGTGCAGGCGCTGAAGGTGCTGATGTGGCGATTGTCGAAGTAGGTGGAACGGTAGGTGATATTGAGTCACTGCCATTCTTAGAGGCGATTCGCCAAATGGGTTTTGAAGAGGGTCCGAACAATGCTTGCTATGTGCATTTGACTTTATTGCCTTGGATACCAACAGCTGGTGAGTTGAAAACCAAGCCAACGCAGCACTCTGTAAAAGAATTGCGCGAGATTGGTATTCAGCCAGATTTATTATTATGTCGTGCAGAGCGTGAGATTCCTGAAGAGGAACGTCGCAAAATTGCACTATTTACCAATGTGCCTTTTGAGGCGGTGATTAGTGCAGTTGATGCAGATACGATTTATAAAATCCCATTGTTATTGCATGATCAAATGATGGATGAGATTGTCTGCCATAAGTTGGGTATCTTAGCGAAAGCAGCTGATTTAACTGAATGGAAGAACATCACGCATGCATTAGCGAACCCAAAACACCATGTGAATATTGCTTTCGTTGGTAAGTATGTTGATTTGACGGAGTCTTATAAGTCGCTGACAGAAGCGCTTATTCACGCAGGGATTCATACTGAGTCTAAAGTCAAAATTCACTTTATTGATAGTGAAGATATCGATAGCAGTGGTACGGATGCATTAAAAGGCATGGATGCCATTTTAATTCCGGGCGGCTTTGGTAAGCGCGGAACAGAAGGCAAAATTAAAACCGTACAATATGCACGTGAAAACAAAATTCCTTACCTTGGTATTTGCTTAGGCATGCAGTTAGCAGTAGTTGAGTATGCACGTAATGTGGCAGGTTTAACTGATGCGAATAGTACTGAATTCAACCCAGATGCAGAACATAAAGTAGTAGGTTTAATTGATGAGTGGCAAGATGCTTCAGGTAAGCTAGAAAAACGAGATGAAAACTCAGATCTTGGCGGCACCATGCGCTTAGGTGCGCAGTCGTGCCCAATTGAGCCAAACACGAAAGCGGCAAGTATTTACGGGTCAGAAGTGAATGAGCGTCACCGTCATCGTTATGAGGTGAATAATCACTATGTAGATCAATTGAAAGAAGCTGGCCTAGTTATTTCAGCCCGTACGCCGACAGAAGAGCTTTGCGAAATGATTGAGCTGCCTGAAGCCACGCACCCTTGGTTTGTGGCATGTCAATTCCATCCTGAGTTTACGTCTAACCCACGAACAGGACATCCGTTGTTTACTGCATATGTGAAAGCTGCACTGGCCTACAAAGGGATAAAATAAATGAAATTATGTGGTTTTGAAGTCGGTTTGCACCAACCTTTATTTTTAATTGCAGGTCCTTGTGTGATTGAGTCACGCGAGTTTGCCATTGAAACAGCAGGGCAGTTGAAGGAAATGGCTGAGCGTATTGGTGTGCCTTTTATTTATAAGTCCTCTTACGATAAGGCCAATCGTAGTTCGACTAAGACCTTCCGTGGTTTTGGGATGGAAGAGGGCTTGCGGATTTTAGATGAAGTAAAAAGGCAAATTGGTGTGCCAGTATTAACAGACGTTCATACTACAGAGCAAGTGCCGCATGTGGCAGCCGTTGTTGATGTGCTGCAAACGCCCGCTTTCTTATGCCGACAAACGGATTTTATTGTGGCTTGTGCACAATCTGGCAAACCAGTGAACATTAAAAAAGGTCAGTTTTTAGCCCCACATGACATGATGCAAGTGGTGAATAAAGCCAAAGAAGCCAACGGCGGTGTAGATAATATTATGGTCTGCGAACGTGGCGCTTCATTTGGATATAACACCTTGGTTTCTGATATGCGGGCTCTTGCTACGATGCGTGAAACCAATTGTCCAGTGGTATTTGATGCAACGCATTCTGTGCAACAGCCAGGTGGGCAGGGTGATAAAAGTGGCGGTCAACGTGAGCATGTGCCTGTGTTAGCCCGTGCTGCAGTAGCCAGTGGTGTTGCTGGAGTGTTTATGGAAACGCATCCAAATCCAGCTGTCGCATTATCAGACGGCCCTAATGCATGGCCACTGAACAAAATGGAAGACTTAATGCATGTATTAGTTGATATCGATAACCTTGTGAAAAAAGCTGGGTTTGCTGAACTATCGTTATAACATCGGCTATAACAAATTTAGAACATGCAGTATTTAGAATATAGCATTTAAAGCATATAGAATTTAAATTAAGAGATTACCAAAGGAAATAACGATGAGCGCAATTGTAGATGTTATCGCCCGCGAAATTATGGACTCGCGTGGAAACCCAACGATTGAAGTAGATGTTTTGCTGGAAAGTGGTGTGATTGGTCGCGCCGCAGTGCCCTCAGGTGCTTCGACAGGTGCAAAAGAAGCTGTTGAATTGCGCGATGGCGATAAAAGTCGTTATTTGGGTAAAGGCGTGTTGAAAGCAGTTGAGCATGTGAATACGGAAATTACAGAAGCGATTATTGGTTTGGATGCTGAAGAACAGGCTTTTATTGATAAAACTTTGATTGAGTTAGATGGTACGGAAAACAAAGACCGGCTAGGTGCGAATGCTATTTTGGGAGTTTCGATGGCATGTGCACGTGCGGCAGCAGAAGAGAGTGGCTTGCCTTTATACCGTTACTTAGGCGGCTCAGGTATGATGCAATTACCAACGCCAATGATGAACATCATTAATGGTGGTGAGCATGCAGATAACTCAGTGGATATTCAAGAGTTTATGATTATTCCAGCGGGTTTACCTACTTTCCGCGAGGCACTACGTTGCGGTGCTGAAATTTTTCATCAGCTCAAGAAAACATTAGCGGCTAAAGGTTTAGCGACTACGGTTGGTGATGAAGGTGGTTTTGCCCCTGATTTACCATCAAACGAGTCTGCATTGCAATTGATTATGGAAGCCATTACAGCCGCGGGTTATGAGCCTGGTAAAGATGTTTATTTAGGTTTAGATTGTGCAAGTAGTGAGTTCTATAAAGATGGAAAATATGTATTGGCTTCAGAGAATGTATCGCTTTCTTCAGCGCAGTTTTGTGATTATCTAGCGACACTATGCGATAAATACCCAATCATCAGTATTGAAGATGGTATGGATGAGTTTGACTGGGATGGTTGGGATTTATTGACTCAACGTTTGGGTGATAAAGTGCAATTGGTTGGTGATGATTTGTTTGTAACTAATCCAAAAATTTTAAAAGAAGGCATTCAAAAGAAAGTTGCTAACTCTGTTTTGATTAAAGTGAATCAAATTGGTACGTTAACTGAAACATTTGAAACGATAGAGATGGCTAAACGTGCTGGTTATACCGTTGTGATTTCACATCGTTCAGGTGAAACAGAAGATACAACGATTGCTGATATTGCCGTTGCGACAAATGCATTGCAAATTAAAACAGGCTCACTTTGCCGCTCAGAGCGTGTAGCGAAATATAATCAATTGCTCCGTATCGAAGAGGAGCTGGGCGATGCAACGACCTATGCTGGCTTAAGTGCATTTTATCAATTGTTCAAATAATTAAGCAGACGATCTAAGTCTTCATTAGCCTTGATTAAAACAGCAAAAAAATTAATATGAAAATATTACGCTATGCTTTTGTGCTGTTAATCGTTTTGTTGCTGTATCCACTATTATTCGGAAAAGGTAGTTGGTTGCGTGTTTGGAATGTGAATCAACAAGTCAAACAACAAGAAGTACAGAATATGCTGGATAAGCAGCGTAATGACGCGCTGAAGGCTGATGTAAGAGATTTAAAGCAAGGCAATGACGCGGTAGAAGAGCGAGCGCGTAGCGAGTTGGGCATGATTAAACCAGATGAGGAGTTCTATCAAGTGATTGACTCTTCAATCTTTAATCAACCAGCTAAGCCATCATCTGATTAAGGGTTAACTTTCAGTTTGATCATCCGCAACTGAATAAGGTAAGTCCTTAAAAGTAACGGGTGTTGATTGCCAAGTAATGCCACCAGCTTGTTTAGCTTCCACTCTCACCTCAATTAATACATCAAAACCACTGGTTAAATTAGGTGCGGCCTTAACAATTTGGCCGACTTCACTCTCAGCATCGTTAAAGACTTTATCACCTGCCATCGGTTGTTCTGTTGCCGCAATGCTGGCTAAGTAAGTACGACGTTTCACTTTGCCTAAGTAATGTGTACGCGCCACAATCTCCTGCCCCGTATAACAACCTTTTTTGAAGTTAATGCCATTGAGCTTATCTAAGTTAAGCATTTGCGGCACAAAATGCTCTTGTGTCTCTTTTAGCACATCAGGGCAACCAGTTTGAATATCCAACCAGTCCCAGCAAGCTTGCTCAACACTGATGCAGTTTTCGGCTAATGTAGCGCGCGTGGCTTCTGCGTGAGCGGCATCGACTAACACTTCGTAGCGTTGATGACCTGTAATGCTCGGAAGTTGAATGATGAGGCTATTCTCTGCCTGGACTAACGCATAATCTTGCTTAGGCACTTTACCTAAGGCTTCTGTCACCAGTTTACTTGCATCAGGCCCATTAACACCAAAGCGGACCATATCGTCGCTTACATCAGTAATATCGACTTTTGAGCGCATGACATACATCTTAAGACGCTTCATGGTGGCCGCAAGTATCGGCTGGCTAAATTGTAGGTAAATCGTGCCTTGATGCGCAAATGCTAAGAACAAGGCCAACAGGCGACCCTTAGGCGAGCAGTAGCCACTGTAGTGCGTATTGCTGCCGTCCAATGCATTAACATCGTTAGTGACTTGTCCTTGCAAGAATGTGACGGCATCTTCGCCGCTCAGTGTCAGTAAGCCAAGGTGTGATAAATCACAAAGTGTATTGTCTGTTTGCCAATTTGTATCTGTCATACCAATATTGCCTTATATGAAAAAGCTTTTTAATAAAAATAAGTTAAACCAAGCCATTAAAATCACACTCAAACCATTACTATTGTTATTGGGCTTACTCAGTAGTATTTCGATCTTGAGTGTTGCAGCGACCGTCGTTTTGCCAATCTCATTTTTGCTTAAGTGCTTAATGGTTGTGACCATCGTGTGTCCAACATTCTACTATATTCTACGGGATGCTTTGCTACTATTGCTCGTTGGAGGTGAATGGCGGGGGTGAACTTAGACTGATGAATAGCAGCGGGTAGCAGTTTGTGCCAATGTTAAACGCAACTACTTTTATACATCCGTGGTTGGTTGTTATTAATTTGAAAAATCCGATAGAGTGTCCAGGATTACTTAAAATGCGGTTGCCATCGGTTGTTTTATTTTTAGATACTTTATATACAGAGTCAACTAGTGACTAACATAGGCAGCTGAGAGTATGGTTGCGCTGGTGGAGGCATGACAGCCCTGATGAAAATAGTGATGCAATCATTCAGCACTAAGTGTTAATCGGTAAGTTTGGTTAAAGCCAGACTAGCTAATCTAGGTTAGCTAATATAGTTATCGTGCGCGATAGCAGCTTCTTTTCCAGATGAGCGCTTAAATGACTTTTTATATAAACCAATTGTTTCAGCCATCCGCCTAAACGGACTTTTGCTAAAGTAGGCTGCAAGTAAAAGTAACCCAGCTAAAGAAGCTAATATCCAGTCAATGCTAAATGGTGCCACTGCACGGCTGGCTGGTTTTTGATTTTTCATCGCTGCCAGTACGCTATGTACGGTATCACCATGTACATATAAGGCACCGACTTCTTTGCCAATTTCTTTTAGGTAACTTTCATCTAATTTCGAAATATAACGATCGTACTCTCCAAAGGCGACGCTATCATTACGTGTGCCGAGATTTGACTCTGAAATTTGCGCAATTCCGGGTTGTAACGCAAAGCTTTCATTCGACCAGAAGCCAATGACTTGATTATCTTGACTGAGTTTAGGAATAGCCGCACCTTCTAAGCTACCAATACCGACAAATAGCCAGTCTTTTGCATCCTGGACACCAGCTAAATCTTTTGTATTAAAAACGTGTAATCGTGGTGCTTCTTCACCATCAGTAAATAAGACGACTTGCGCTGTTTCAGGAAAAGCGCGAATGGTTCTAGAGATGCTGTATAAGTTTTCACGAATACGACTATTGCCAGACCATGCGGTACGCCAATCTAAATGGTCGATGGTGTCTTGTATCGCATGAAAGTTTTCACACACTTCAATCGGGTAATAAAGCGCGGCAGTACTGACGCCAGCAAATAATGAGATGCCGACTTTCGTGCCACAAGGCAAGGATGAAACCACTTCGTGCATCAGATGCTGTGTATGCACCATTCGGGATATTTTTTTGCTGCCCACGGGTACATCAGGTGTGTTCATGCTTTGTGAAATATCTGCAACCAGCATATAGGTGAATATATCATGCTTAACGGGCACGGTAGGACGAAACATGGCAATAACCAATAGCAGTAAAGCACCGCCCAGTAAGGCGGAATCTTTATTCTGTTTCAAAAATTGAATAATTTTTTTCATGTTATTGCTCTATTTCAATCGTACTATTTAATCACATTAAGGCAAGCCAACTGGGATGTTACTCATGATCATACCAGGCGAGTCAGAGTCACTCATGCCTGGTGTCGGCACTTCTGGTAACAAGCTCAGGACACGGTCCAAATTACGACGTGTACCCCAATTGCTGTTATCGAGCTTAACTGCTTTTTTATAAGCCGTTTTTGCTTCTGATAGTAAGTACTCGACTTCATCTCGTGCTCTCAGATCATTTCCGCTATCCACACGTAGCGCTTTCAGGAAGAACATATTGCCAATGTTATGAAATACTGCAGCACGATTGCTCGCGGTACTGGTTTGCGTTAAGCCTGTGAATAGCTTAGTAGACTCTTTGTAATACTCTTTTTTTGCCAACCAGTAAGCCTGCGCATATTTGGCCTCGTAACTCAGCTTGTCTGTTTTAGGTGGATCACTCGTCATGACCGCTTCATTGAAGCTGTTAATTTGATCAAGCCGGTTCACTTGCTGTGCAATGCCAGCGCCAGAAAGCACAACAACGATGCCTAGCCCCCAGGTGAGTTTGCTGACCGTTAAAAATGTTAAGCCGAGCGCCATGTTCTGTTCTCCAAATATTTCACACCAAGTAATAATGCAATCATCAATACTGCTAAAAAATAAAATAATTGTGTAAAGTTTTTACCTGGAATTTTTTCTAGATAAGTAATCGGTTTCTTCTCTTTTTTATTAATATCAAAAATAGCCGCTTCCAATGATTTTGGGTCTTCCGCTTCATATGCTTGAAAGGGTGTATCTAATGTTTGGAAGAACTTATGCAGCTCAATTTTCACAGGTGGCAATTCGATTTCATTCCAATCTTCATATTTAGGGTCAAAAATGCTAGTGCCCCCCGGTTCCCTCAATACAATCCAGTACAGGGTAATATTATGTTCACTCAGCCATGCTTTGAGTTTTTGTTGCACAACGCCATCCACACGGCCAGCACCATCGGAAATCAAAATAATGGCGCGAGAGCCGGAATCAGGCACATCTTTGAACTGTGCAACGGCACCAGTGAGGCCAGCACCAATATTGGTTTGGAATAGCGCATTGCCAGCAGTGGCTTTAATCGCAGCTAGGATCGCTTCTCGACTATCGGTGAACGGTAACACATACATGGCTGAGTTACTAAATGTAGTAATGCCAATCATGTCGTTTTTACGCGCATTCACAAACTCGGTCATTAATCGACTGGCTGCCGCAGATTTGGTTTCACCGACATTGCCAGAAGCAACACCGCCAGCAAATGCATCATCCATACTGGCGCTTCTATCTAATACCAAAGCGATTTGTGCACCAATGCCTAGCTTTTCTACTTTTTGCTCTAAAGTGTGTGGGTCAGCTAAGCCAACGATGATGCAGGCAATGCTAACAGTGGCTAATATTTTAAGTAGTAATCCAATCAATTCGGATAGCGGATCAGGCGGTAGCATCTCTACCCATGAATAGCTGCGCGTATGTGACCGCTCAAGCAATATCGGTAACAACGCAAGCGGTAACAACCACAGTATTAATGGATGGGTGAAAGCCATTTAAGCTTTAGCTCCATCTGCTGCCATATCAGGCACGAGACCACGTTCGCAGTCGCGTAGAGTACGACACAATTTAAGCAACCACGCTTTAGGATCATTATTTTTTAAGGCCTGTGACGCATCGGCAAAAAAGACTTGATTCGATAAACCAAGAAACTGTTCTATAGCTGGTTTGGCTAGTGCAAAGGCAGGCTTTTCAGCAACGAATGCAGCCAAGTTGTTGTTAAACAAACTCGCGCCAGCAGTTTTATTCAGTGCGGTATGCACACGAGTGACCGCTTGTTTAATGCCTGCTGGCGAGTCGTCCATTTTTTTAATATCACGGAAGGCTTTAGCAAATGGTGCGCCCATTCTTGGCAACCAAGCGCGGCTGCCTAAGATATACAGCAGCCCTAGTAACGCGAGTGCTAATACAACAGCCAATGCTTTTAGCTTAAAAATGACAGGGCTGCTATCAAGTGTTAGTGGCGGTGTGAAAGGGTACATCTCTCTATCTAAGCGCACTTGACCAATCACAGATAGCGGTGAAATTCTAAATTTGAATAGTGGTAATGCATACTGTACGGTTTGCTTTTTCTTTGCGGTATTCCGCATTTTTAAGACTTCTGGATTCAATGCAGCAGGTTTTACAGCACGACCTGTTTTAAACACCTGATAACTTAAATCTAAGACATAGGTTTCGCCTGCATCATTTTTAGTTGAGGGTGATTTAATGCTAATCAGCTCTACACCTGAAACCTGCCCTTTATAGCGATGCTCATAACCGACGATAGGCAATGATTCTTTAATAAGTTGGTATGGCTTTTTAACCGTAATCGTGACTTTTCTATTAAGAATGTCGCCAACGACATAACCTGCATCACGTTTTGGATCTTCCACCTTTATATCGACATACTGCTCATCAATGGTTGGTAATTTAACGTCAGCCAATAGCTGTTGTGAAAAGCACAGCGCGCAAACGATTAAGAGCATGTGTATAACGTCATTGAATCTAGGTAACATAGTTTTACTCATTATAATTTAAGCGGCTACATACTGATGGAAGTAGTCGCTCAGTAAGTCTGCGTCATATTGGTTGCTGACAAAAAATGGTTGCATATCAAAGCGTAAGAATAGGTCTTCAATGGCTTTACGGCGTTGTTTGAAGCTTTCTAAAATGCGTTTCCGATACTCTTTACGTAGAAACAAAGTACGTTTAGCACCCGTTTCTGGGTCAGTGACATTGGCAATGCCAAACTCAGGTAAATCGATGTATTCAGCAGTGTCCCACAACACAACAGGGATGATATGGTGACGCAACATTAGCACCAATGCGGCTTCTAAATCACTCATTGGCATATGAAAGTCGGAGACTAAGAAAATTAATGAGCGCTCACGTGGCAATATGCGCACGGTATCAATTAACGCAGTGCTACCAACTTTACCAGGCTCGTATTTTTTTAAGCGTTCAGCCATTTCGATGGCGATATGCGACCTTGCTGAAAGGGTGGAAAGCCAATCTTCACGGATGATGTCATCAAAACCAATAAAGCCAAATGGATCACCATTACGTGTGACTGATTGGGCAACAGATTGCGCGATATCCCCAGCAATCGCTATCTTACGTTGATGGCTGCCATACTGCATAGAGCCAGACATATCGCAGAGGGTGAAAACAGGCGTTGCGCTTTTTTGATTAAAAATACGAACGTGAATCTGCTCCATCGGGTCACGAATGGTCTGACGGACATCAATCCGTCTAGGGTCAGGATAAGAGAGCAGGGTGGCATGACCACGAAACTCCATCCCCATGCCGCGCTGATTGCTACGGTGAGTACCAGGCCGACGAGAATTAGAGTGCCAATTAATATGGTAGCTAAACTCTTTTATATGATCAGGACGCATAGGAACAGTCGTTATCGATTGGCTTTAAGGCGCAGCCACAGAATTCACAATGCCATCCAACATTTCACGTGCTATTTCACCACGGCGCATTTCGTAGACTGGGCTGAAGACCAGGCGATGGGCAATCGTTTCATGGAATACAGCATGAATGTCATCTGGTAACACAGTATCTCTTTCATTGAGCCATGCATTCACACGAGCCGCCGCTAACAACATACTCATACCACGCGGACTAGCGCCAGATAGTACAAGACGATTCATATCGACGCCTGATACTTTCACACCATAATCCATCGGTGCTTTAGTGGCACGCCATAAATCTAATGCATACTTACGCAAAGTTGGGCTAGCAGTCACGCTGTCTTGTACCATTGCTGCAAAACCGTTTAAATCTTTGTATTGCAGGATGCTTTCTGCCACACCGCCCACTAATTGATCCACATTATGGAAGCGAGTATCAAATACCAATGACTCCATAATATCTTTATCCTGAGGAACGACAATCGGAATCTCCATCATAAAGCGATCACGTGCCGCGGATGGAATGTCGAATGTTTCTTCTTTTTCTACTTGGTTACGATCGGCAAACACCAACATATGCGGGAAGTTATGCTCTTTATTAAACGCAGTTAGCGTACGCTCAGCCATCACGCGTAACAACAGTGAATGCACCTGTGGGCGCGCACGGTTAATCTCATTAAAGAAGAAAATAGACAAATCTTCACCAGCCTCTAGAATCGGGCCTGGGCTTACATGTGGCTTACCATCTTCACCTAGATAAGTGTGATAAACCAAATCATTTGGCATTAAATCAATCGTACCTTCAATACGCTGATAAGCACCACCAACACCACGGGCAATCGCACGGAGTAAGGTCGTTTTACCCACACCAACATCACCTTCTAGTAATACATGACCTCTCGCAAAAATAGAGGTGGTGATTAATCGAATGGGGTTACTTTGACCCACAACAACTTTGTTAACTTCAGATTCTAACTTTAGTGCCAGTTGGCGCCAGTCTGCTAATTGACGATCGCTCATCGAGTATCCCTATAGTGTAGTGAAGGTGGAAGTTCATTTTGTAACATAATGTAATAATATTAAACCAATTTTGGAGGGTGTGTACAGATTTGTATACTTTTGGTTTTTTGGGGAATTGCAACCCCACTGATGCAGGGTTTCGCTGAACG
This sequence comes from Methylophilaceae bacterium, assembly GCA_028823485.1. Lineage (GTDB taxonomy): Bacteria > Pseudomonadota > Gammaproteobacteria > Burkholderiales > Methylophilaceae. The sequence continues at coordinate 163,791 of JAPKBG010000002.1, forward strand.
CTAGATATTTTCTTCTTTGGACGAGCGCCAGCTATGCTGACATCGACGACTGCCCTTGTTTCCCTGGGACGGACCTTAAGAGGTAAAATAATCCAGCATAGTCAATTTATCCTTCCTGAGAAGGATAAATTATTTAGGATTATATTAATCTCAATATTTGCAGTTTATTCTTAACAAATGGATTAAATGAGTTTAAAAACACCTTTCATGATTGCGCCATGGCCAGGAAAGCTACAGAAAAATGAATAGCTTTCTGATGGCTTTAAATTCAGCAATTTTATTTTGACACTTGTTGATTCGCCACCGCCAATAACTGCTGTGTGGCCGATAACCTTTGCATCATTTTTCTTTACATAATTATTTGCTAGGCCCGCTGCCATACCATTTTTATTCACTGCTTCCATGTCAGATTTTTTTGAAATGACAATATTGTGACCCATTACAGCTTTTGCCATAGTGCCAGTATTTTTTAGATTCAGCGTGATTTCCTTGCATGTTTTTGGCACTGTGATTTCTTTT
>JAPKBG010000013.1 GCA_028823485.1 Methylophilaceae bacterium
CCCCTCCCGCCCCTAGTGATGGTTTTCCTTAGACCTTAATGTCATCCATAGTTTAGAATTAAAACGCCCCATACAGCCTTAAATGGATGATGGTGTCGTTATAGTCAATATCCTTAGCAACATACACTCCATGAGTTAAACAAAGGTATTCCCATATAAGCTGAGTAGGTCCAGGTATACCAAAATGGTCTTATCTGAATAACAGATTAGAGCTGCTGTTCATCTTGCACATGTAACGCATAATGATAAATGCTTTTTAACAAATGGACTCTTACTAGTTCTGGCAATAACCTTATAGGTGGTGCCTATATTTTACTTTTTTATCAGTGAGCTGGTGCAGCAATAATTAAACGAAGGAGTTTTTGATACCCCCCCCTCCATTCGCAATTGGGGTAGAAATTTCAGGGTGGACAGAGATAAAACAATAAGACTTTGTAGTCTATGCGTAGTCTAGAGCGATTGAATGAAACAAAATAAAAAGGCCAACATCACTGTCAGCCTTATATATATTGGTGGCCCGAACTGGAATTGAACCAGTGACACGCGGATTTTCAATCTTGTTACCTGAGGTCAACAAAGCGATGATTTTGGGAAAACATTTCAAAAGTGCCCATGTGATAAGTTGGTAAGGTTAAATTTTAATGGCATGTTTGAGGGTACATTTTTTTATAAAAATATATAAACCTATATATATATCAATAATTTAATGTATTTATTCGATTGACGCATGCAAAAGTTGTTCGAAATGTATAATTTTAGGTATAACATTAACAATACTGTTTTGAGTAAGCCTTTATATACAGTCTGTTAGCGAATTTAGTCGATTGACGCCCACACATTGTGATTCGTGTGAAAGCGCTTTAGTTAATGGCTTAGACGCTTTGGTGATCGTCACTTTTTGAAATGAGACGTACATAAAATATGTATAAATTTATTAATTAAATAGACCAGCCATAAATTCGCATAGATATTTTGCCATTTTCAGAATCAACACCTTCTTTAAAGAGTAGTGAGAGTTGTTTAATATGCGCTTCGCTACCTATAGGAAATGAAATTACTCCTCTAGCATTTATTACTCGGTGCCAAGGTAATGTTGTGCTGCTAGGTAATCGTTTTAAGATCGAGCCAACGTAGCGTCCATAACCCGAGTAGCCACAAAGTTTTGCAACCTGACCATATGACGCAACTTTACCTTGTGGAATCGAAGCTACAATTTGCATAATTATTTGCTTAAGTTCAGATGTATCTATACAACTGCTCATTGAGGTATATTCCTTATTGGACACAAAGCGGTTAAATTAAGGGACTCCGTTATGAGTCTCCCTTGAATGGCTGGTTAGGGACACTTTTTATTACATTATCATAAATCGCAAAAGCGGCGCAAACTATGCTCGTTGTAGTGCCATTAATCTAAAATTTCCCTCTATTCCACACTAACAAGCATGCGGCTAAATTTAAACATTGCCTCTAGGGGGGGGTAATTTTTCGGGTAACTATTATTATTAAAATACTTTAAGCTATATCTAATAAGTTGATACGGCAGTTGTTCGATTCACGCTTACGAATTGAACTTGACTTGGCGATCATGAAGAATACAAAACAGAAGGCTTAGTTAAAGCTGAGCCGAATATAAACTTCAAAGAGAGCATATTATGCCTAAATGTAATAAGAAAAAGGTTATCGGCATACATGAACTTCATGCCGGTGATCCTATAGCTGCCGACAAAATATTATGGGGCCGAGAATCCGATTCTTACACTCGAAGGGGCTTTCTAAAAAAATCTGGATTGGTTGCGATGGCGGCTGCGTTAGGAGGGTTTATTCCCTTTGCCAGCAAAATGCCCAGAGGGCTTATTCCTGCTGCTTTCGCTGCTGAATCTGAGGCTTTTTCTATTGAAGGTAAAGAAGGGCTGATGGTTCTTAACGACCGACCAATCAACGCAGAGACGCCCCCTCATTTACTTGATGATGAATTTACTCCGGCAAAACATTTCTTTGTGCGCAACAATGGTTTACCTCCTGATCCTGGTGCCATAGGTGATACGAGTAAGTGGGAGCTAGAAATTGCCGGAGAGTCCTGTACCAATCCTCAAAAATTTACCTTAGCCGAACTTCAAAAGCGGTTCAAGCATTACACCTACGCGATAACGTTAGAGTGTGGTGGTAATGGTCGAAGTGAATTTAATCCTCCAGCTAAGGGTAATCAGTGGTCTACTGGAGCTGTGGGATGTTCCAACTGGACAGGAGTAAGGCTAAGAGATGTTCTAGAAGCTTGTGGCATTAAAGATAATGCTATTTATATTGGCTACTACGGTGCCGATAGTCATTTAAGTAGAGACCCCACCAAAGATGCCATTTCCCGCGGGGTCCCTATGGAAAAAGCACTTGAAGATGAATCATTAATTGCTTGGCGCTTTAATGGCGAAGATATTCCTCACTTAAATGGTTTTCCGTTAAGGTTGATAATTGGTGGCTGGCCTGCCTCAGTCAGCGGCAAGTGGCTAAATAAAATCGTCATTCGCAACAAAGTTCATGATGGCCAGAAAATGAATGGACAGGCCTACCGGATTTCCTGTGAGTCTGTTGCACCAGGTGCTAAAGTTGCCGATGAGGATATGTGTATTATCCATTCAATGCCTGTTAAATCGTTAATTACCTACCCTAAAAGTGGTGTCACTCATGCGCTGAAAGATACTTTCGAATTCCGAGGCAAGGCTTGGGCTGGTGATCTTGAGGTGGAAAAAATGGAGGTTTCGATAGATTTTGGATCTACCTGGCAACTAGCAAAACTTGAGAAACCGGTAAACCGCCTAGCTTGGCAAATATGGTCTGCTAAACTTAAATTTCAGCAACGAGGCTATTACGAAGTTTGGGCTCGTGCTACCGATAGCAAAGGCACAGCTCAGCCGACTATTCTGCCAGGATGGAATCCAAAAGGTTATTTGAACAATGCTTGCCATCGCATTGCTGTCCAAGTAGCCTGAATGAGGATAACGTAATGACTCAATTTCTAGCAAAACAGTTAGGGCTGACCATGTCAATATTGATGCTCGCTATAACGAACACTGTTATTGCCGCGGATATACAGGCTTATCAAATTGACAAAGATTCTGGGCTGATAATGGCGCCCGGCTGGGAAATCGTAAAAGGTAATTGTACAGCTTGTCATTCAGCCAAGTTTATTACTGGGCAGCGGGGCGATAGGGAAACTTGGGAATCCATGATTCGCTGGATGCAAAGAACACAAGGTTTGTGGCAAATACCCAGTGAAACAGAAACCACTATACTAGATTATCTGGCCACTAATTACCCGCCTGGCAAAGCATCGCGCAGAACTAACCTACCCCCCAATTTAATGCCTAGGACTCCTAATGGAGGCCCTTAATTTAAACGTTATAAAATGTATAACTATATGTATAACTATATGTATAACTTTAGAAGATTATATTTAAAAATAATAACAATCACAGCGCTACTAAAAGAAAAAATCACTACTATTTGATTGAGGTGGAAGCTACCAATAAGTTAATTAGAAGGAACGTCAGCTTGATTATCAAACTGCATACTTCCTAAACACTTGTTTGCTTAACGCGATTATATTAGGCAAATAAGTCAGTAAAATAAGCAACAACCCTAAGCTAAGGTATATCCAACGCATGGAATAGTCGGTAACAATATTCGCGACAGGTTTTAGCTGGCGAACGTGGTCGTAAAACGCTGGGCTGTCTGTGCCTTTCATATAAGTGCCTTTAACTTCTACGGCAACTTTTTTAAGGTATTGAGTATCTAGCTGCGATAAGTAGCGGTCATATTCTGCATAGGCGACAGTGGGGTCTGGTTCATCAATACTCGTGTCGCTGTAACTCACGCCAACGGCGCCTGCGGAGCTTTCTTTGGTATCTGAAGACCAGTAGCCAACCCATTTGTTACTGGAGTTATAACGCGGGATAGGGACAGGTAGATTGCCGCCCACACCGACCAAGAGTAAGTTTTTACCAATTTGTAGGCGACTGAGGTCTAGTTTATTAATAGCATTTACTTTGGGCGCTTCATCGCCATCCGTAAAGAACAGCATGTAGGCTGGCATGTTCAAGTAGTCGATCATGGTTTCTGCTGTTTTGATGCCGAAGCTTAAGCGGCTATTGCCGCGCCATGCCATGCGCCATTCTAGGTGGTCGATGCTGTCAGTGATTTCATCGTAGTTTTTGCACACTTCTAGTGGCATTAGGAGCAATGCGACATTCTCAGCCGCAAATACGCCTAGACTAAAGTAGGTGCCGCATTCTGCATCTGCAACTACTTTCTTCATGAGGTGTTGGGTGTATGCCATGCGGTTGGTTGTTTTTGCACCGATTTTGACATCTTCCGCATTCATGCTTTGAGAGACATCAGCGAGTAACAAGTAGTTTTTGACGTCTTGTTTTAGCTGAATTTCAGGTTTGAAAATGGCTAATGATAATAGAACAATGATGATGACGAGCAAGAGGCTTTCATAGTGCTCTTGTAGAAAATCATGCTTTAAAAAGGCGATCAGTTTTTTCATGGTAGCGCTATTTTTGACAGAGCTATACATGGCAGTACCTTTTTTTGTAGGACTACTCATGGTAGTCCTACTGGCAAGTTGCTTAACTCAACACCAGATTTCTCTTTAGCGGTGCTTTTCATATTGGTCGGAATAATGGAATTTAATAAGCTTAAATTGAATTTAGCTGCCAGCATGTCTGGTGCTGTTCTTAGTGCATGTTCGTAAGCGATTCTAGCTTGCAAGAAGCTGTATTTAGACTCGTCATTAAGTGAGCCATCATCATTTAATTTTCGATGGATACCTGAAGTGAGCAGGTTGTTACCAATATTGTATTGAATGCTGGCTATTTGCTGTTTGCTTAACGGTGCTGCAGATTTAGCTACATCCTCTAAGATCTGCGTATACGTTTGCACCGCGTGTTTGTAGTCTTTATTTTCGCCTTGATAATAAGCAGCTGAAAATTTTGACTTGAGCGGGTAGGCATCATCTTTTAGTAATTTTCCAGCGCTCAGCACACTGTTGATTTCATTGATGTGGAGATACTGCTTTCCCGCTACAAACAGACCAATTAGACCGATAACCGCACCAATCAATAGGATGATATTTTTTAACTTCATGCCTGAAGTGATGCTATTTTTCATTGGTATATCCTTAGGTTTTTGGCAATCAGAATCAGTAAGCTGATGATGCCGGCAATAATAATAAAGTGAGTCGAGTAATCGCGTCCAGCAATCGTGACTTCATATTGAATCGTTTTCTTTTCGCGCGCGTTAATGTCTTGAATCGCAGATTGCAGCGTCGTTGGGTTATCTGCTTCATAGGCTTTGTATTTAATTTTGAGCGACTTAAAGTAGTTGTCCAATGCGATTGGCGCCGGTGTGGTGTCTTCTGTGTACACTTTTTTAGTGAAGATACTCAAACCGTCAGGCTCTCTCAACACAATCCAGTACAGACTTAAGCCTTTTGCTTCCATTTCTTTTTTAAGCTTTAGTTTGACACGTGGGCTAACTTTTCCAGCACCATCAGACAGTAAAATCACCGCTCTTGAGCCGGAGCTTTCGATTTGGTCAAATAAGCTTGCGCCTTGCGTGACGCCTGCGCCAATATTGGTTTGGTTAACACCAGAGCTGGTGGCAGCATTAATGGCAGAATAAATGGCATCGCGATTGGTCGTAATTTTAAGGCCATATAAAGCCGAATTGGTGAAAGCGACAACGCCCACCATATCATCTGGTCTTGATTGTACAAAGTCAGTTAATAAGCGTCTAGCCGCTGCCGATTTCACTTCACCAGCTTGACCATTGATGACATCGCCCGCAAATGGATGTTCCATACTCACACTACGGTCGATGACCATGACGGTTTGTGCGCCTTTGCCTACCTTTTGTACCACCTGGTCGCCGCCACGCGGCCCCGTTAATGCCAATACTAATGCCGCGATTAACAGCGCAGTAATCAGGTTTAACAGGAAGTCAGCTATTTTAGAAAACTGGTCTTTCGGCGCGATGGTTAGCCATGAATACAACTGACCTTGACTGCCTTTTAAGACAAAAGGCAGCGCACTCAGTGGCAGGAGCAATAATGCCCAAGGGTTTAATAAAGTCATCAAACGCCTCTTTCGCAGTCTCTTAGCTGTTTGCTAAAGGATAGAATTTTTTGCATCACGTTATCGCTGCTTTTATCGGTAAATAACGTTTGGTTTGATAGGTCGAAAAATTCGGCTATTTCCGTTTTTAACCTACTGAACTCTGGATGGCTGACTAAAAACGTATCAATATTATTCGGGTATAAACCACGGCCAAATAGCTGGTTAAAGGCTTCGTGTAATAAACCTAGTGCTACTTTCTGTGCACCTGTATCAGCCGTTTTCTTTTTACTGATGGATTTGATTTGTCGATGCGCGCGAGCAAAGTTGCCACCCATGAATGGTAACCAATAACGATCGGCATTAATATAGATAATACCAATGGTGCTGAATAGCAATAAGCCAGCGAATGCTAGTAAACTTAACAAGTTACTGTCTTGATTGATCAGAGCGGCTTTAGCTTGCGGCAATAGGCTTGTTTTCGCATCGTCTAAGTCAGAAATCACTAAAGGGGAATACCAAAACATCCAAGCAGGCACGGTTAAATCTTCGCCATCTACTAAGGTAATCATTTCCTCTGGTAACACCATCTTGGCGGCTTCTGTTGAGTGTGCGAAGACTTGGTAGCTTAACTCAATTACATAGCTTGACTGTGCATCATCTACTGCTTGCGACACATTCACTTTTGACAGCTCCATACCTGCTGTTCTCGTGCCTTTTACGGGTAAGAACTTCGGTGTTATTTTCTCTCCTGTCTTCGCTAATATGGTGACTTTACGTGTCAAGACATCGCCAACTTGAATGCCAATTTTTTGTATTGGTTCAGCAATACTAATGATTGCTGTTATTTTTTCTGCTGCAATGCTTAAGCTACAGCTGATTAGTAGTGCCAATAGCATGACAAGGTTGAATGGTTTTATGTTCATTAACTCATGTTTTCTTCAAAATAGTCTGTAAAAGACTCAGGTTTATATTCGCCGTTGACAAAAAGCGCAGGGTAATCGAACTTTAAAAAGAGTGCGTTGAGCGCTTCTCGCCTTTTCTCGAATGCTTCGATAAATTGTTCACGCAGTGATTGTCTAAAAAAGAAGCGGCTGCTTAAGCCCGTTTCAGGGTCGATTAAGTTACCAAAGCCAAATTTAGGCAGTTTTTGATACTCTTGCTCATCCCATAAAACAACAGGTACGACCTGATGCGTAGACATGGCATTTAAGGTTTTTTCTATGGTTGCTAGCGGCATATGGAAGTCAGAAATCCAAAACACCAGAGAACGCCTTGTGCCTAGATAGAAGGGTAGGTCGGTAATGCCTTCTGAACCCGTGAGCTTCGTACTATATTGTTGCAGTTCACTAATCACTTCCAAGCTATTAAATACCTGATGACTCAAAGGCAATGTGAGCGCTTCAATTACATGGTCGTGATAAGCCACAAAGCTGAAGATGTCACTCATTTCATAGGCAGAATAAGCAATCGATGAAGCAATCTCTGTCGCAATTTCCAGCTTACTTTTATTACCTTTAAACTGCATAGAGCTAGATGCATCACACACGGCGTAAATCGGCGTTGTATTATCTTGCTTAAACGTTTTCACCTGTATGTTTTCATAAGGGTCGCGCATCGATGCACGCACATCTATGCGTTTGGCATCTGGATAGTCAATCAGCGACACATTGCCACGATAATCATCTCCCAAGCCACGCTGAGTGCCCTTATGGCCACCATAATGGACGCTAGTCGACTTCCACGGAATCGTGTAATGAAACGGTTTAACGTAATCTGCAATCATGATGCTAGGCTTTTTGTGGCACGTGTACTTGGTCTAAAATCTTAGTGCTTAACTCGCGCGCCAATAAAGTACGACGACTTTCATACATGGAGTTAAACGCCAACCTATGAGCAATAATTTCATGGAAAACAGCGTGAATATCTTCAGGATATAAACTATCTCTATCCATCAGCCATGCGTGTACGCGGGCAGCTTTTAACAACATGCCCATGCCGCGTGGGCTCGCACCTGCTTGAATTAAACGTTCCACATCAACACTATCCAGTTCAATATCAAACTTGCTTGGGTCTTGTGTGGCTGTCCAAAGGTTTAAGGCATAGTCTTCAATCACGTCGCTAGACTTGATGTGATCTTGTAATACGTCAGAAAAATCATTGAGTTGGTCATGTTGCAAGATATCACTCTCGACCGCTTGTGTGAGCTTTTCTGTATGCTGGAATTTGGTATTAAAAATCAATGATTTTCTAATCGCTGGATCGTCTGGAATATCAATAGCAATTTCCATCATAAAGCGATCACGTGCTGCAGCAGGAATCTCAAAGGTTTCATTTTTTTCGACTTGGTTACGATCGGCAAATACCAACATGTGCGGGAAGCGGTATTCCTTTTTAAACGCATTGATATGGCGTTCAGCCATCACTCTTAACATTAAGGCATGCACTTGTGGTCTTGCACGATTGATTTCATTAAAGAAGAAAACGGATAGATCTTCGCCTGAGCGGAGTAGAGGGCCTTCATCAATTTGTGGTCGACCATCCTCACCAAGATAAGTATCGTAAATCAAATCATTTGGCATTAAGTCTACCGTGCCTTCAATCCGTTCATAGGCACCACCGATACCTCTGGTAATCGCTTGTAGCAATGTGGTTTTACCAACGCCAACGCCACCTTCTAGCAACACATGACCGCGCGCAAAAATCGCGATGTTCATTAACCGAATCGCCTTGTCTTGACCCACAATGACTTTTTGCACTTCTGATTCTAGCTTCATTGCCTTGCCGCGCATGTCAGCGAGTTGATTGTCTATGGTTGCAGTGTTCATACTTTCCTCTGAGTAAAATTTTTAAGTCAAATAATAAATGATTAAGTGAAATGCTGGCTTACAGTTTCTGATATAGCTTGTGATTTATTAAGAAATAAACTACCATCCAGACAGGTCTGTTCATAATTAGTTTGCAATAGAATGCATGACTTTGCAAGACTTTTATAAAAGAAACGTTTAAACCATGGCGAGAGCTGAATTGTTAACCTTTGCAGATTTTTATGGGAGGTATGAAAGTACCGGTAAAACACAACTGGCTCGCCTGTTGAAGCTGTCTGGCGCCATCGAAAAGTGGAGCCAAGGCCGTGGTGCTGACCATGCTGAAGTGGTGAACGAATTTTCCATTAAAGACGTGCAAGCGCTAAGGAATCTCATCGAAAACGAAGTCGCTTCCATCAGTCATAATGCCGCAGCTACTGACGCGAATGTAATGACTGACCAGATTTTATTTCTCATCAACGGAGCCGTTAAAGTACAGCTGCAAAGCAGCTCAAGTACGACATGGCCGCTGGTGAATCAAACCATTAAAGCATTGGTTTCTCCTCGAAAAAAACAGAATAGCCTCATCCTTGCATTGACCAGTGTTGTGTTGATTGCAGGCTTTGCGTTCACCTTACTTTCAATTAACAACAAACAGAAGCCAACGACAGACTTGATCCCAATAGAAGCGGCACAAGACATGTCTATTAATCAAGCTGGGAGCCAAACGGTGGATAACTTAATTGCGGTGTATCAAAAAATGCAAAGCGGAGAGTGCCAACTGCCACAAGCATTGGTGTTGCAGCCTAAAGACCGTGAGGCATTTATTGCCTTTGTGACGGAAGGAAAAGTGAATATCAATACTGCAGATAGCCTAAAAAAATCATTAGAGTATGTCGATTGTAAGTACCCGCAAAAGCTAATGAATAACCCGTTAAACCGCTCACCAGAGAATGGATAACCAACATGAATAAAATGCACGATAAAATAGTAGCTACAGCCACCCAACTTTTTGAAGCGCGAGGCATTAATGCTTCTGGCGTTGATTTAATCATTCGTGAAAGTGGTGTTGCCAAAGCGACGCTTTATAAATACTTCCCAAGTAAAAACCAGCTCATCATCAGCTACTTGCGCGATAAGTCTGATCGCCTATATACCTGGCTAGAAGAAAACCTGATTGATAAAAAGAAAGACTCGCTTGAGGTGTTGCTAGCGCTTTGTGATTTGTTTGAATTATGGCTTACTAAGCCAGAGTTTCACGGGCTGCCATTTCATATCGCATCGGTTGAGTTTCCTGAGGCTAATCATCCAATCAACCTCTACTCTGCTGAGTTGTCAAAAGAGTTGCAGCTTTATTTTTCCAAGATAGCAAAAAAAGCGAAGATTAAAGACCCAGAGACATTGGGGCAGCAGTTGATGATTATTTTTGAAGGTGCCGGATTGGTTGAGGGGTTGAGTCCAGGGACTGGAGCAGCATTGAGAGCGAAGAAAGCAGCAGTAACGCTGATTAAATCATCCACATAGTAATCACAAGCCTAAGCGGCCAATAATGGGGAGGTTCCCCTTTAATTTTGATGACATTCGACATTAAATCGCAGTTAGGGGTTTCATGAAAACCGTTTTAAAGCGAAAATAGGATTAATCATAATTAAATTAACAAAGAAAACTCGAATGGCAAACCAAAGTAGTTATACAAAAGAAGAATTATTAACTTGCGGGCAAGGCGGAATGTTTGGTGAAGGTAATGCGCAATTACCATTACCACCTATGCTGATGTTTGATCGCATTGTGAGTATTGCCGAAGACGGTGGTGCATACAACGAAGGTCAAATCATTGCAGAGTTGGATATTAATCCTGACTTATGGTTTTTTGACTGTCACTTTACAGGGGATCCTGTAATGCCTGGCTGCTTAGGCTTAGATGCGATGTGGCAATTAGTTGGTTTTTACTTAGGCTGGAAAGGTGGTCCTGGTAGAGGCCGTGCTTTAGGAGTTGGTGAAGTGAAATTCTCAGGCCAAGTGTTACCAGAGACGAAGATGGTAACGTATAAAATTGACTTAAAACGTGTGATATTACGCAAGCTGGTTATGGGTATTGCGGATGCAACGATGTCTATTGATGGTCGAGAGATTTATGTCGCTAAAGATTTACGTGTAGGCTTATTCACGCGTACAGACAACTTTTAATTTGATGCAAGGAGAGCACATGATGAAACGTGTCGTGATTACAGGGTTAGGCATCGTATCTAGCCTAGGTAACAACAAACAAGAGGTGAAAGATAGCCTGTTTGAAGGTAAGTCCGGCATTTCGTTTAAGCAAGAGTATGCAGACCGTGGTATGCGGTCGCATGTTGCTGGCGATATCAAAAATTTAGATATTGAAGCGCTGATTGATCGTAAATTATTACGCTTTATGGCGAAAGGTCATGCGTACACTTGGCTAGCCATGCAGCAGGCAATTGAAGATGCCAAGATGCCTGAGGATTTGGTTTCTAATGTGCGTACTGGCTTGATTGTTGGCGCAGGTGGCACATCGACAGAAAGTATGTTGCTAGCGACAAATGCCTTGGCAGAAAAAGGCATTCGTCGTGTTGGCCCTTATCAAGTGACTAAAACCATGAGTAGCGGTATTGCCGCATCCCTGGCGACAGGTGCAAAAATCAAAGGCATTAACTACGGCATTAGCTCAGCTTGTTCGACTAGCGCACACTGTATCGGTGCTGGTGTAGAGCAAATTCAGTTGGGTAAACAAGATGTGATTTTTGCTGGCGGTGGTGAAGAAGAGCATTGGACAATGAGCTTCTTATTTGATGGCATGGGGGCGCTTTCTAGCAAATATAACGATACGCCTGACAAAGCATCACGTACTTATGATGCTGACCGTGATGGCTTTGTGATTTCTGGTGGCGGAGGTATTGTAGTGCTAGAAGAGTATGAGCATGCCAAAGCCCGTGGTGCAAAGATCTATGCGGAAGTGCTAGGTTACGGAGCAACGTCAGATGGTTACGACATGGTTGCCCCTAGTGGCGAAGGCGCATTTCGTTGTATGAATCTTGCACTGCAAGGGCATGATGGTAATAAAATCGAGAAAGTTGACTACATCAACACGCATGGTACATCAACGCCAGTTGGTGATACTAAAGAGATCGAAGCGATTCGTCAGGTATTTGGTGATTCAGATACGGCGATTGCCTCTACGAAATCATTATCAGGCCATGCATTAGGTGCGGCAGGGGTGAATGAGGCGATCTACACCTTAATTATGATGGAAAATGATTTCATTGCGGCTTCAGCTAATATCGAGACCTTAGATCCAGCAGCAGAGGGTTTGAATATCATCCAAAAACGGATTGATAATGTGAAAATTGAAACAGCATTGTCTAACAGTTTTGGCTTTGGCGGTACGAATGCGACACTGACCTTATCAACCAAAAACCTATAGTGTGCGTTAAGTAGCTATCAACTTTAAAAGTGAGTGTTATTAAATACGCACAATGAAGCGGCTGTTTGCTGTATCAGTTCTTTTGGTTGTAGTTGGCTGTGCCAGTATCTTGGGTGACCACACCGTGAATGTCACGGGCGCGGAAATCCAGCAGAAGCTGAATGAAAAACTGGCCATTCCGATTTCCCTATTAAAAGTGTTCGATGTGAACTTGAGTAACTATCTGGTGACATTTGATCAAGCAACAGAGCATATGCTTACCGTAATGGATGCCGACTTGTCGAGTGCTTTTTTAATCATAACCTATCTGGTAAACTCGGCATTTCTGGCAAATTACGCTTTGATGCGGCAAACAGCGCGATTGTGTTGGACGCACCTAAAGTTGAGCAAATTAATTTCGATGGCGCGAGTGAAAGTACAATGACTTGTTGAGTGCCTTAGCCAAAACAGTCGGCGGCGATATGCTGAATGGGCTGACACTTTACAAAGTTAAACCTGAGGATTTAACCGTGGGATGCACGCAATACTTGCCTAAAATTTGCAGGTGACTAATAATGAATTGCAAATAATGCTATTAGCACAATAATTAATGGCTTCTTAGGGTAGTGATTAGCAGCAATTATAAAATGAGCGCTGCAGCAACATTCCGACCTTCACTCATCAGTATATTGTAAGTTCTACACGCGGCATCGGTCGTCATACATTCTATGGCAAGCCCTTTTGCAGTTAACGCCACGGTTAATTGTGGATGAACAAATTGATGCGTAGCACCTGTGCCGAGTAAAACAACCTCCGGATTTAAGTCGGAAATGGTGTCGAAGTCTTGTGACGTCAAGCTTTTGAAATATTTTGCAGGCCAATCCAATATCAGTTTATCGGGCAAGACAATCAATTGCTGTGTATAACGCTGCTTATTGATGTCCACAAAGCCATCGCCGTAAGCTGTAATCAGGTTATTGTTTTCTGCTTGTGTTAAGTGTAATTTCATAAGAGTTATTTTAACTAACTCTGATGGGTATACATAGGTGAAAATGGAATTGCTTGTACGTCTATTTTAAATATAATTTAAAATCATAGCGCCCGCACAAGACCAGTTTGCAAGGTAATTTAATTAAGGCGTTTTACGAAGCCACCCCTAGCATTTGTTATAATGTGATTAATTATGAATAAAGCACCCAAATATAAGTTAAAGAAATCCTTTAAATTAGACGATGTCTGTTACGACATTCGCGGACCTGTGATGGATCGTGCGCAACGAATGGAAGAAGATGGGAAGCGCATTATCAAGCTGAACATTGGCAATCCTGCTGCATTTGGTTTTGAAGTGCCTGAAGAAATTCAGGAAGATGTGATAAGTAATATTTCAAAAGCAGCTGGCTACACCGATAGTCGAGGCTTGTTTGAAGCACGCAAAGCCATCATGCATTACGCACAACGTAAGCACATCAGAGGCGTGAGAGTAAACGACATTATGATTGGTAATGGCGTTTCTGAGCTAATTGTGATGGCCATGCATGGCCTGCTTAATAATGGTGACCAAGTGCTGGTGCCAGCGCCAGATTATCCATTATGGACGGCTTCTGCGCACTTGGCTGGTGGTGAGGCTAGACATTATATTTGTGATGAAGAGAATGGTTGGTTACCAGATTTAGCCGATATTGAATCTAAGATTAATGCGAATACACGGGCGATTGTGGTGATTAATCCTAACAATCCAACGGGTGCGATTTATCCAAAAGAAACATTAGAGGGCTTGATTGCGATTGCAAGGCATCACCAACTTGTGATCTTTGCTGATGAAATTTACGACCAAGTGTTGTATGACGGTCAAAAGCATATTTCTATGGCATCATTGGCTGACGATGTGTTGTTTGTTACGTTTAACGGCTTATCAAAAAACTACCGTTCTTGCGGTTATCGTTCAGGTTGGATGATTATTTCTGGCGATAAAGAATATGCTTCTGACTATATTGAAGGCTTGAATATGCTAGCTTCCATGCGCTTGTGCAGTAATGTACCGGGTCAGTTAGCGATACAGACTGCATTAGGTGGCTATGAGAGTATTGAGGATTTAGTTGCGCCGAGCGGGCGATTATGTAAGCAACGTGATTTAGCGTACGACATGCTGACAGCGATTCCCGGTGTCACCTGTGTGAAACCACAAGCAGCACTGTACTTATTCCCTAAGTTAGATCCTGCGATTTACCCGATTGAAGATGATCAGCAATTTGTTTTAGAATTGCTGGAAGAGGAAAAAGTATTGTTAGTGCAGGGCACAGGGTTTAACTGGAAAACAGCGGATCATTTCCGCATCGTATTTTTACCGAATATCGATGATTTGACGGTCGCGATGAATCGCATTGCAAGATTCTTAAAAAATTACAGAATGAAACACGGAGCAAAAGATTGAAGCAACTTAATGTAGGAATTATTGGTTTAGGTACGGTAGGTGGTGGCACTTACACGGTATTAAAACGCAATGGTGATGAAATGGCGCGCCGTACAGGTGTTGATATCAAAGTGACGCATGTTGCTGATAGAAATATTGAACTTGCTAATGAGTTGACTAGCGGTGATGTTGAGATTACAGATGATGCTTTTGCGCTAGTGGCTAATCCAGCAGTCGATGTGGTTGTTGAGTTGATTGGCGGTATTACTATCGCGAAAGATATCGTATTAAAAGCCATTGAAAATAAAAAACATGTGGTGACTGCTAATAAAGCATTGATTGCGATGCATGGTAATGAAATCTTTTTAGCAGCACAAAAAATGGGCGTTATGGTCGCTTATGAAGCTGCCGTTGCTGGGGGTATTCCTATCATCAAAGCCTTACGTGAAGGCTTGGGTGCTAATCGTATCGAGTGGCTTGCGGGTATTATTAATGGCACAACTAACTTCATTCTGACCGAAATGCGTGAAAAAGGCTTAACTTATCAAGATGTGATTGGCGAAGCGCAACGTTTAGGTTATGCCGAAGCAGATCCAACGTTTGATGTAGAGGGCATTGATGCTGCGCATAAGTTGGTGATTATGGCTTCTATTGCTTTTGGCATGCCATTAAAATTTGATGACGTCTATACAGAGGGAATTACCCAACTAGCACAATCTGATATCAAATATGCTGAAGAATTAGGTTACATTGTTAAGCTGCTTGCCGTGACTAAACGTACCGATAAAGGCGTTGAATTACGCGTACACCCAACTTTGATTCCTGAAAAACGCCTAGTGGCGAATGTGGATGGCGCAATGAATGCTGTGCTGGTACAAGGCGATGCGGTTGGACCAACACTTTATTACGGCGCAGGTGCTGGCGCTGAACCGACCGCCAGTGCGGTGATTGCTGATCTCATTGATATTGCACGATTAAAAGATGCTAACGACATTCAACGTGCCCCGGCATTAGGTTATCAAGCGGATCAAGTGCAAGATTTAATGGTGTTACCAATTGCAGAAATTGCCAGTGCTTACTACCTACGCATGCATGCAACGGATAAGCCGGGTGTGATTGCCGCTGTGACGAAAATCTTAGCGGATAGAGCGATTTCAATCGACGCCATGATACAACCGGCAGCCACAACTGGGGCTGACATCGTGTTACTGACGCATGAAACTGTAGAGAAGAATATGGATACTGCGATTGCTGAAATCGAAGCGCTGTCGGATGTAGAAGGAAAACTTGTGAAACTGCGTATGGAGTCGCTAGGTTAAATATGAAATATTTAAGTACACGCGGACATTCTCCCGCTTTAAGTTTTAGTGATGTATTGCTCGGTGGTTTAGCCCCTGATGGCGGCTTATATTTGCCAGAAAAATACCCCCAATTTGACGATGCCGATTTAACGGCAATTCGTGAGATGAACTATCGTGATTTAGCCTTTGCGATTTTGTCACGCTTGATTGCAGACAGTGATATTCCTGCCGATGATTTGCGCGGTATTATCAATAAAACCTATACCGCAGAGGTTTATGGTTTTACGCGCAAAGACCAAAATGCAGAAGACATCACGCCGACAGTTAAGTTAGAAGACGACCTATATCTGCTTTCACTTTCTAATGGTCCAACGCTCGCTTTTAAAGACATGGCCATGCAGTTATTAGGTAATTTGTTTGAGTATGTACTGGATAAAAAGGGCGAAACCACCAATATTCTAGGCGCGACTTCTGGCGATACTGGCCCTGCGGCTGAGTACGCGATGCGTGGCAAAAAAGGTGTTAGCGTATTTATGTTATCACCACATGAAAAAATGAGCCGTTTCCAAACTGCACAAATGTTCAGTTTGCAAGATGATAATATCCATAACATTGCTGTGAAAGGCGTGTTCGATGATTGCCAAGACATGGTGAAAGCCGTTTCTAATGACGCGGCATTTAAAGCCAAATACAAAATTGGCGCTGTGAACTCCATTAACTGGGGGCGCATTGTGGCACAAGTAATTTACTACTTCAAAGGCTACTTCGCTGTTACCGAAAGCAACGAGCAAAAAGTCGATTTTACCGTGCCATCAGGCAACTTTGGTAACGTCTGTGCAGGCCATATTGCACGCATGATGGGTCTGCCAATTGATAAGCTGGTGGTCGCCACTAATGAGAATGACGTCTTAGACGAGTTCTTTAAAACAGGGATTTATCGCCCACGTGGTTCAGCCAACACTTTCCATACCTCTAGCCCTTCAATGGACATTAGTAAGGCGTCAAATTTTGAACGTTTCATTTATGACTTGCTCGACCAAAATGGCGACAAAGTCCGTGACCTTTGGTCAGGTGTAGATCAGGGTGGTGCTTTTAATGTGAAAACGTTAATGACTAAAGTGCGAGGCTTTGGTCTTGTTTCTGGCAGCAGCAATCACGAAGCGCGCATGCAAACGATACGCGCCACTAACGCCAAATATGGCGTTATTATCGACACACATACTGCTGATGGCCTTAAAGTGGCGCTAGAACATCGTGAGAAAGGTACGCCGATGGTAGTGCTAGAAACGGCGCTAGCGGCTAAATTTGAAGATGCATTAGTGGAAGCGTTAGGTGATGTGCCACCAAGACCAGAAAGCTTAAACGGTATCGAAGACTTTCCGCAAAAATTTACGGTGATGGAAGCAAGCGCACAAAACATTAAAGGCTTTATTGCTAAAGCCATTGATTAAAGCCTTGATTAAAATCGCTGGTAAAACGATTCGCTAAAGCAGGGATTCAACACTGATGAAACAATATTTAGACTTAAGTAAACGTATCGTTAACGAAGGTGTTTGGGTTGAAAATAGACGTACAGGCAAGAAATGCCTGACTGTCATTAATGCGGATTTAACCTATCATGTGGATGATAACGAATTTCCTTTAGTCACCACCCGTAAAAGTTATTTCAAATCAGCTATTGCTGAAATGATTGGTTATTTGCGCGGTTATGATAATGCAGCAGACTTCAGGAAGCTCGGCACCAAAACATGGGATGCCAATGCTAACCTCAATCAAGCTTGGCTAGATAACAGCTACAGAAAAGGCGAAGATGACTGCGGCTTTATTTACGGTAAAGTTGCTCGTAATTTTCCTAAGCCAGACGGCGGTAGCATCGACTTGCTTAAGAAAATCGTTGATGACTTAAAAAAGGGTATAGACGATAGGGGGGAAATCCTTACCTTTTATCACCCAGGCGTCTTTCACATGGGCTGCTTGAGGCCATGTATGTATAGCCATCACTTCTCTTTACTCGGTGATACGCTCTATCTGAACAGCACACAAAGAAGTTGTGACGTACCGCTAGGCTTGAATTTTAATATGGTACAAGTTTATTTCTTACTGGCGATTATGGCGCAAATTACGGGCAATAAACCGGGCAAAGCCTATCATAAACTAGTCAATGCACACATCTACGAAGATCAATTAGACTTGATGCAAAATGTGCAGCTTAAACGTGAGCCATATGAAGCACCACAACTGATCATCAACCCCGATATTAAAAGCCTAGAAGACCTCGAAACATGGGTCACGATAGATGACTTTGAGGTTCAAGGCTATCAGTGCCATGAACCGATTGCATATCCATTCTCTGTTTAATTTACGCTATACGCTAACAATTAGTGCGCATAAAAAAAGCCACACCCCTTAATCGCCGATGTGGCTTTTTAATAGACGAAGATGACAGGCTTAAAACCCTTTACTAATCTCCACCCAAGCAATGGTATTGTCAGCGTCTTTGGTTAAGTCAGCACGGCTACCAGTAGAAGTCGCTGCAGATGCTTTAGCTGCCCATTGATTATTTCCAAACCAATTAACACCCATACCCATACCACTTAAGCTGGCTCTATTATCACCCGTTGCAGCAGCCCAAGGCTTGTCATTCACGCGCACTTGGCCGATATCTGCAAAAGCAATGCCTTGTATTAAGCCATGAAAGTTACCAAGGTTACGACGTAACTCTATCGTACCAAGTACACCGTTATCACCTGAGATGGCGCCTGTATCATAAGCACGCACACTGAAAGGACCACCAAACACCATCTTTTGGGATGAGTCTAAGTTGTCTTCAGCAATTTGCCCGCTGATACTTAACCATAAGCTGGTTTTAGCATTAATCACTTGCAAGCGATTGAGATTGATATTCCACTTACTAAAGCTGCCATCGGTATTCGCGGCCACGCTATCCGCAATTTCAGCAATCGGATCATCAAACTTCACTTGCCCATTGGTGAACTGAATGCTCATACTATTGATGCCGCCACCAAATACACCATCACGGAAGTCACCATTCAGTATTCCGCTCCATGTTTTAACATGACGGTCATTTTTAATAAAAGCCGCATCAACATGATCTTCTAAATCAGCATAGTTATATTTCACTGTACCGTATAGATTATACTTAGCCGCTCTGATAAATGGATGCCTTACCCACAGGTCACCTGTTTGTGCCTGACCATTTGCTTTTAATGCAGCAATCTCATCACCCAATGCATAATGCAATGCACCATAAGAAGCACCTAAGCGTGTGCCATAACCATTCAGTGCTAAGTTGTAATCAATCAGACCATATTGCATGCGCTTGCCCGTGGTAATCACACTCAGGGAAAGTACATCACCTAACCCTAAAGGGTTGAACACACTCACACTGGCACCAACACGCTCACGGTTAATAAAACGATTGCCGTAGCCGTCTAAAGTCACACGACCAGCGATCATGGGTGCTGGCATGGCAGATACATTTAAATCCGTGCTACCTGCTTCTTTACCAGCATTTAAGTTGGCTCTGATGTTAGTGCCTGGTAAATCATTCAATAGTAATAATGTACGCTCTAATGATTCCTGTAGAATCGCTTCACCAGCCTTTAGTTGCTTTACTGTTGATTCGATTAAAGCATCACTTACACGGCTTGTATTCTCGATAGACACTTCACCAAGACGCGCCTCGATAACTTGTATTTGTACCGCGCCATTTTCAATCGATTGTTGCGGAATACGGCACGGCTTAATGGGTAACCTTCATTACGATAATAATCAGTAATACGATTAGCCAATGCTTTAACTTGTAGCAGTGTCTGGCTAGTGCCTTCTGCATCTTTAACTAAATCATACAAGACCGCAGACTCAAACAAAGTGTTACCTGAGATACTAATGCTAGAAACACTAAACGGCTTACTATCCACTGCATCCGCTGGAATTTCTCTTTTCAACCCTGTTTCATTACTCGCTGGTTCGGCAGGTAACACAGGTTCCGTTTGTTGCAAGATAATACCCGCATCAGGGGTTGGCCCGGCACCAGCTAAAGTTAGTTGGCTATACCCGATACTGGCATAAGCAAACAATAGGGCTGATAGGATAGGTTTTAGCTTGGTGTTATTTTGCATGGTTCTACTTTGCATGGGTTTTTTTTCATGGTTGGCTTCTCAGTTAACGTTCAATTATTATCTCATAGCGTATAAGCATCTGGACTTACAATACCTAAAAATGCCCACCACATCAAATGTGGCGGGCATTTGTTTCATTAATACAACAGCTTATGGTGTGGCGTCTTCATCGCAATCAGAGTCACAGCTGCTAAAAACAACCTCAATCCCGTTTGTTTTGCTTTGTGGGTCATTAATAAAGCCGCCGCCTTCACCTTCTTCGCCATCAGATGCTGTTAACGGATTGTTAACATCAATCATCGTGACTTGTGTTTGTGCTGGCGCCGCTGTACCTAACGGTAATAAGCTAATCGCTGTTGTTCTAAGTGCACTTGAAGGAGAACCCGCTTGTACCGTTAATGCAGTTGCATTAATTGGTGCCTGAACAAAGCCATAGTTAAGCGCAGCTAAACCACTACCCGTAATGTCATAAGTACCAGGTTGCGTCGTCACGCCAGCGGTATTCCATAACAAGCCACCTGTTGTTGCCGATGCCAATCCATCGCCACCGACAAAGCCTGTGACATCACCTGTTAAGTTAGGTGTTGTACCCGCTATCATGGTGTTTGGTGTCGCAACATAGGTGAGGGTGGCTTTATCAATCCGTAATGCACCTTTAACAAAACCTAGCTCATAGTTGTTATCGTGGCCATATGCGACATGAACATACTTACCTGCATCGGTTCTTGTGACGCCTGAACGGCTTTGATGCTCTCCTTTTGGTCCGAATCTCGCAACAAACTTCTGCTCTTTTTCACCAGATGTGGTGACAAAGTCTAATACTTCTTTTGATTCGCCGTTAACTAAGCCGCTAACAGTAAAGCCATCCACAGATTGCCTACGACCATTGTAAGTGGTTATTTTACTATTAGCGGTAACCGTTGCTTCGGCTTTATCAATCCGTAATGCACCTTTAACAAAACCTAGCTCATAGTTGTTATCGTGGCCATATGCGACATGAACATACTTACCTGCATCGGTTCTTGTGACGCCTGAACGGCTTTGATGCTCTCCTTTTGGTCCGAATCTCGCAACAAACTTCTGCTCTTTTTCACCAGATGTGGTGACAAAGTCTAATACTTCTTTTGATTCGCCGTTAACTAAGCCGCTAACAGTAAAGCCATCCACAGATTGCTCAAGACCCTTGTAAGTAGTTATTTTACTATTAGCGGTAACCGTTGCTTTGGCTTTATTAATAGTGCCTACATTGCTTTCAACAGTCACTTTATAGTTCATACCGCCATTACCATCATCGATGACAAAGTCTTCATTCACATTTAGCGTACTTTTGTTTCCACCTAAAACATTTTTACTTTCAAACGATTGGGTCAAGTTTTTGATGCTATCTTCCTTAGCTTCAGGTTGATGCCTTTCATCAAAAGTTGCTAGTTTCAATTTGTCGGTGTTTTCATTCTGGGTTTGCAAGCCCTCAACCTCCACTTTTCGATCAGTACTGGTCGTTCCGTCGTAAGTTTTAGTATCGGTTGTTGCAATCAAATGCAGAGTGGCTGGATTAATAATTAAATTACCGCCATCAATAATGTCATAACCTTGCTGGCCTGAGTAAGCATCGTTTTTATAAGTGTCCGCATTCCTGCCTGAGGCAATACCCAATACCATACGGTCAGCACTTTTGGGCAAAGCGAAGCGTTGAGTACCACCGTTATAAGTCAACGTTTGGTCTTTAGACAAGTCTAGAAGACTCATAAAGTTACGTAATAATGGTGCCGTTTGGCCTTCGTAGATGCGCCAGGTTTTATCTGTACCACCTTTATCATCAATATCCCAACCTGCATCTGTAAACGTACTCAACGTTTGCATCTCAGTTGTCGTTTTACCTGTGATGCCAGCGCTACTACCTGAACCGACACCAGAGGTGGCTGTGTTCCAGAAGCTATTGCTTACATCACCAGTACGATTGCCGATTAAACCACCAGTTTTGGTATTTCCTGTTACTTTTCCAGCAGCATAGCTATTGCTTAATCTACCTAAATATTTATAGCCTATTAAACCGCCAACACTATCTTTGCCAGTTACTGACCCAGCCGCGTAACTATTACTAATCTGACTTTTCTGTGCTTTTCCTACTAGTCCGCCGACATTATTATTGGCGCCAAACACATCAACTGTCGCATAGCTATTTTTGATACTACTGACATCTGCGCGGCCAACTAATCCACCGACAGCATAATTGCCAGACACAACACCTGTCGCATAGCTATTACTGATGTTGCCTTGATTGCGGCCAGCTAGTCCACCGGTGTAGTTTTTACCAGTGATCGAAACGTTGGTGATGCCCACATTTTTGATGGTGCCGCCGTTATTGTATCCAAATAAACCAATGAAATCAGAGCTTGGGCGGTTAACAACGAGACTGTCTACGGTATGGCCCAGGCCATCAAAGGTGCCTGTGAATTTGCTGTTTCTATTACCAAGTGGTTTAAAGCCTGCACCCGTGTTCCATTTAGCTGTGCCTTTGGCATCAATGTTATTTACCAGTGTGTAACTTTTACCCAACATACCAGCACTGCCAACACCTTGTAAGCCGTACACATCGGTGAGTTGGTAAGGGGTTGTAACTTTACCATCACCACCTAAAGCGCGAATAAAAGTACCGCCGCTAATACGGAAGTCGGCGACATTAAAAGCAGCTAAAGTAAGGCCAACTTGATTCCAAGTGCCGCTTTGCAAATTAAAGGCTTTACCATTAATCGCACCAGTAGCTGTAATTGTGCCTGTTGCGTTTAAATTCAGACCGCCGTTGGTAAAAGTAATATCTTGATTGATATTAATGCCACCAACACCACGTCTTGATTTTAAGGTTAATGCATTAGCTGAGCCCCATGAAACAGCGGCATCAACGTTGATATTACCCTTACCCTTACCCTTACCCCTAGAGGTTTGAATCGTAATATCACTTGTGCCTAAGCTGTCTACTAAGGTATCGGCACCAATACTGCTCCTTTTAGGATTATCCGCACCCGCATTAACCGTAAAGTCAGTCGGGTCAATTAACCATGTCCCTGTTTCACCATTCTCAGCTTGTGTAGTGACTTTAGTGCCTTCTGCAATGCGCACATTTGCCGCACTGGTTTCAATAAAACCACCATTGCCCTGTGCTGCACTGGCATCTAAGGTACCAGCAACATTGGTCGTACCAGCGGCCATGCCGCCCATCAGGATAATCTTACCGTCTTGGTTCTGTACTGTTTGCGCTTCAATTACACCCGTATTATTCACTGTGCTGGCTAAGATGCTGTCTTTGGCACCTGCGCTCATGAACACTAAGCCACCATCAGCTTTTACCAGTTGATTGTTTGCTGCTAAGTTATTCAGTGTGCTTTCATTAACGGTTAACCCTAATAGCTTATTACCGTTAAATTGCAAGCTGACTTCACTACCAGCACCCAGTGCAACAGTCCCCATTTGTGCCGTAATCACACCTTCGTTAATCACTTTATTACCCAGCATGGCCACATAACCACTATTGGCTGCAGTAATGTTACCTTGGTTAATCACACTACCAGTACCGCCATTACCAAATACTTGGTCAATATCACCGGTATTACTAAGCGGATTTAAGGTAGAAGCTAAAATAGAGCCGACATTGACCTGAGAGCCAGCCCCAAAGAACACACCGTTAGGGTTAATCAACCACACCTGACCATTGGCATTTAAATTACCCATGATGCGAGAACCATTAGTATCAAAGATACGGTTCACCGCTAAAGCTGCCGCATTGGGCTGTATAAAGTTAACGGTTTGACCTACATTAATATTAAACGTATCCCACGTTAAGCCTAATGTTTGGCTGGCTTGGTTAATGGTTGTAAGATTGGTTGTTTGCGTAATAGAACCCGCACCAGAAACCACAGCGCCGCCCGTTTGGTCGGCAAAGGTGAGGGTGGGGGAGAGCAGCAGCGCAGAAGCCACTAAAGCAGCACCACTTCTTTTAAGTAATCGGTTGCCAGAACGGCTTTTACCATGGCCTTTTGTTGCTTCTGAAACAGCGACCCAAGCATTTGATACTTGACTCCAAATGAGTCGATAAGCGTGGTTTAGTGATGGTTTTTTCATGGCACAATCCCTTATTTAGCTAATGAGCTACAAACAGGGATCTAGCCAATACGCTAGAAACGGGAGTGTAACGAAATTTAAAACAGTTTATTTTTTTAAATGTGAAGCAATGGAGCGTGAAGCAGTAATAATGAAAATTATTGTTAATTGATTTGACTGAAGTATAACACCAACTTTGGATATGGATATTGTACCAAAGTACAATACCCGGCATGAGATAAATATGTTTAACAAGCGTTTTATGCTTTCTAGCGCTAGTATCTTATCTGCTAACTTCAAGGCTTACGGTATAATCTTCATATGACGAAATTATCAATCATTGTAGCGGTGGCGAATGACAATGTCATCGGCATTAATAACGCCATGCCTTGGCATTTACCTGAAGATTTGAAGCGCTTTAAAGCGTTGACTATGGGGCATCATATTGTGATGGGGCGCAAGACTTATGAGTCGCTTGGACGTTTATTACCGGGTAGGACGACGGTGATTGTGACGCGTAATATGGATTACGCGGTGGAAGGTGCCATTGTTGCACATCGTGTAGAAGACGCACTAGCCGCTTGTATTGACGATGAAGAGGTATTTTTGATTGGTGGGGCGGAGCTGTACCAACAAGGTATTACCCATGCGGATAAAATTTATATGACTGAGGTGCATGCGGACTTTGAAGGGGATGCTTTTTTGCCTAACTTTGATTTGTCGCAATGGAATGAAGAGGCGCGCGAGGCGCATATGGCTGAGAATGGGTTGCGCTTTAGTTATGTGACTTATGTTCGGCAGTCAGGATATACGAAAGCACAAGCGCATTATTAAGGTTTATATTTTAGAGTTGATGTACTTATAACACTTACACCCCCATCCTAGCCTCCCCCTTTTTTATGGGGAGGGGAAAGCCTTTATGTAACGCTGGGTTTAATCTCTTACGCAATCCACATAGTAGATAGACTTGCCATCGACGACTTTTTTCACCAAGCCATGTACATCAGTCTCAAAGCCCGGGAAGCATTCGTTAAAGTTACGTGCGAATTTTAGATAATCAATAATGATAGTATTGAATTGCTCACCTGGAATCAATAATGGAATGCCTGGCGGGTAAGGGGTGAGTAAGACGGCAGTGGTTCTGCCTTCTAGATCATCAATCGAAACGCGGTCAATGGCACGGTGTGCCATTTTGGCGAAAGCATCAGTTGGACGCATCGCTGGCACCATATTCGATAAATACATATCGGTCGTTAAACGCGCGACATCACCTGCTTTATACACCTCGTGGATTTGCGTACATAAATCACGTAGGCCTAGCATCTCATAACGTGGATTCTTCTTGATGAACTCTGGTAATACTTTCCACAGTGGCTGGTTCTTGTCATATTCGTCTTTAAATTGCTGTAGTGCCGCTACCATAGTATTCCAACGGCCTTTGGTAATGCCGATGGTGAACATGATGAAGAACGAATATAGCCCTGTTTTCTCTACTACGACGCCATGTTCCGCTAGGTATTTGGTGACGATAGCAGCAGGGATGCCATTCTCTTTGGTAAAGTTACCTTTGATATTCAAGCCTGGTGTAATGATGGTGGCTTTAATTGGGTCTAGCATGTTGAAGTTTTCTGCTAGGTCGCCAAAGTCATGCCAATCTTCATTGGCTTTGAGCATCCAAGCATCACGTTCTTCTATACCTTCTTCGCTGAGGTCATCTGGCCCCCAGACTTTAAACCACCAGTCATCGCCCCATTCTTTTTCGACCTTACGCATGGCGCGGCGAAAATCGAGGGCTTCCATAATGGATTCTTCGACCAATACTTGGCCTTCTGGCGCTTCCATCATGGCGGCTGCTACATCAATACTGGCGACAATTGCATATTGCGGGCTCGTTGAGGTGTGCATTAAGTAGGCTTCATTAAAGACATCACGATCTAACTGAATATTTTCTGCATTCTCAACTAAAATTTGTGAGGCTTGGCTGAGCCCAGCCAATAATTTATGCGTTGACTGGGTAGAGAACACCATAGACTCTTTACAACGCGTTCTATCTGCGCCAATCGCATGGTAATCACCATAGAAATCATGGAAGGTGGCATGTGGTAGCCATGCTTCATCAAAGTGTAGTGTGTCGATTTTGCCATCGAGCATTTCTTTAATATCTTCAACGTTGTAGAGCACGCCATCATAGGTCGATTGAGTAATCGTTAACACGCGTGGCTTAATGTTCTTGTCTTCAATAAACGGATTGTCTTGTATTTTCTGTTGGATGCTTTCCCAAGAAAATTCGCTTTTTGGAATAGGACCAATAATGCCAAAGTGATTACGGGTTGGCATGAGGAAAACAGGAATCGCACCAGTCATGATAATCGCGTGTAACACGGATTTATGACAATTACGATCGACGACGACGACATCACCTGGCGCAACGGTCGAGTTCCATACGATTTTGTTAGAGGTGGAGGTGCCATTGGTTACAAAATACAAGTGGTCGCAGTTGTAAATGCGGGCTGCATTACGTTCTGAAGCGGCGATAGGGCCGGTATGGTCGAGCAGTTGACCTAGTTCGTCGACAGCATTACACACGTCTGCGCGCAGCATGTTTTCACCAAAAAATTGGTGAAACATTTGGCCAACAGGCGATTTCAAAAAGGCAACGCCACCAGAGTGACCAGGGCAATGCCACGAGTATGAACCGTCGGCAGCATATTGCGTTAGCGCTTTAAAAAATGGTGGGGTACGGCTTTCTAAATAGGATTTCGCTTCGCGTAAAATCAT
This sequence comes from Methylophilaceae bacterium, assembly GCA_028823485.1. GTDB lineage: Bacteria > Pseudomonadota > Gammaproteobacteria > Burkholderiales > Methylophilaceae. The sequence goes on from JAPKBG010000013.1 coordinate 27,065, forward strand.
GCGTGCGATAAATTCTGGCGTATCTTCATACATGTGAATAAAACCATGTAGCTCGCGTAATACATCATTTGGGATGTGGCGGCTAGTACGGGTTTCACCATGTAAAAACAACGGAATATCATCGTTGCGATAGCGAATCGCTTTTACAAAATCACGAAGGGCATTAATGGCTTCTGGTTTTTCTTCTACGATTTCTTCATCATCAATCGATAAAATGAAGGCAGAGGCGCGGCTCTGCTGTTGTGAGAATGAAGCGACATCGCCATAGCTGGTGACGCCGATGACTTCACAGCCTTCATCTTCGATGGCTTTTGCTAGTACGCGTATGCCTAAACCTGAAGAGTTATCAGTGCGAAAATCTTCATCAATAATCACAACAGGAAAGTTAAATTTCATTTTTTTGGCCTAGGTTTTTTACTATAGCTTTTGCTATGTCTTGGGTAAGGTAACGCCGACTTGACCTTGGTATTTACCACCACGGTCTTTATAGCTAGTTTCGCAGACATCATTGTCATCAGCTTCGAAGAATAGCACTTGCGCGCAACCTTCGTTGGCATAAATCTTAGCAGGAAGCGGTGTGGTGTTACTAAACTCTAACGTCACATAACCTTCCCACTCTGGTTCAAACGGCGTGACATTCACAATAATGCCGCAGCGTGCGTAAGTGGATTTGCCTAAACAAATCGTTAATACATTACGTGGAATGCGGAAATATTCGACCGTACGCGCTAATGCAAATGAGTTTGGAGGAATGATGCAGTAGTCTTCTTCCACTTCAACAAATGAATTTGGGTCAAAGTTTTTAGGGTCAACAATGGTGCTATTGAGGTTGGTAAACAACTTAAATTCTCTTGAGCAACGAATATCGTAGCCGTAGCTAGATGTGCCGTATGACACCATGCGCTCACCAGCTGGATTCACTTTGACTTGATTTGGCTCAAACGGAGAAATCATGTCGTGTTCTTTCGCCATTTTACGGATCCACTTGTCTGACTTTATACTCATTATTGCGTAACCTAAAATTTGTTTAAATAGTGTTGTTTAATCGTCATGCTTAAATCGTGTTGTTAAAGCTTAAAAAGCGGGGAACTTACCCAGCTCTAATGTTTTGCAAATAATAGCAACAAATGATAAGGCAGTTGCAATTATTTTACTGGTATTACTTTAGTGCTTATCGCCACCTAGCTCAATGCTATAGCGCCAGAACTGATCTTCAGATTCGAAAATCACACCTGAGTCTTTAGGGTCGCGGCTACCTGCTGGGTATTGATGGACTGGAGACTTGTCTTCTGCCCATGTTTTCACAATCGGGTCAATCAGCTTCCATTGTGCTTTGACTTCATCAATATGTAAGAATAATGATGGGTCACCTTCCATGAGGTTAAGCAGTAGCGTTTCGTATGAGTCGACGCTGTCATCAGTCTCTTGGCGTAACTGACCATCCATGCTGATTGAACGCGTTGCGATATCAAGGCCTGGCACTTTTGTTTGCACCTCTAGTTTAAGACTCTCTTTGGGCTGAATGCTTAAAATCAACCAGTTTTGTTGCTGACCTTCTTTTAGTTCCATTGGTGCTTTTTTGAAACGAATTGAAATAGCCATACTGCCTTCATGCATCCGTTTAGCGGTACGCACATAGAATGGAACACCTTTCCAACGTGGATTATCAATAAACAGTTTCATCGCCGCATAAGTTTCGACTGAGCTTTCATAGCCGAGCTCATGTAAATAACCTTTCACATGCTCTGAATGACCATCTCTTGCGGGCGCGTTGCCTTCTTTATATTGGGCGCGGAAGGCTTGCTTGTCCATGTTGGTAGTATCAATTGGGCGAATAGACTGTAGCAACTTCACCTTTTCTGTACGAATGCTTTCTGGCTGAAAGTCGATAGGTTTTTCCATCGCGACCAATGCTAATGTTTGTAATAAGTGACTTTGTCCCATATCCCGCAGTGCACCAGTGTTATCGTAAAATTTTGTACGGTCGCCAACCCCTAGTGTTTCATTATTGGTGATTTGCACATGGTCGATGTGTTCGTTATTCCAAAGTGGTTCAAATAGGTGGTTCGCAAAGCGGGTTAGCATGATGTTTTGCAATGCAGCTTTACCCAAGTAATGATCGATACGGTAAATCTGACTTTCTTTTAAATGCTTGGTAATCGACGCTTGTAACTCTTCTGCCTTTTCTAAACTAGTGCCGAATGGTTTTTCAATCAGCACACGTCTCCAGTATTTGCGCTCATCAGTGAGACCAACGCTAGCTAACTGCTCGACTACTGTTGCGAAGTCGACAGGGCGGATAGACAAGAAGTAAGCAAAGTTTTGCGGGAAAACGCTTTCGTCGGTCAGTCTTACTTCTAGTTTCTTCATTGCATCAGGATCGTCAGATACATTGGCTTGGTAATGATTACGCTTGATAAAGCGTTTGAATACGGTTTCATCAATCCCATTGTAGAATTTCGCTTCTAACATGCCGCGTACTTCAGCTTGCCAATCTTCATGGGCAATCGGCGAACGACCAACCGATAGGATTTTCATGTCATCTGGTAACCTGCCTAATGAATCTAGGCGATATAGGCCTGGCATTAATTTTACGCGGGATAAATTACCACTCGCGCCAAACAGTACTAAGGTACAAGGGTCAATTTTTTTAGAGTCCATATTTTTAGTCATTTTCTAGCCGATAATAGTGTAAGAACAAGTATAATTATAGCAAATGCAACCGAATGACTTCACTATCATAATTAATAAAATAGTAATTAAATAAATATACAAGGCAACATGCAATATGACACAAGGCAATACGACTCAAGGTAATACGACTCAAGGTAATACGACACAATTACCTGCTACTCGTTGGCATCCGTTTGAATCTCAAGACGACATTAATCTTGCAGCCGTCACGCGTATTTTAAAAGCAGCGGACGAGGCGATTGAGAAAAACGGTGGTTTTTATATCGTGTTAGCAGGCGGCAGCACGCCAAAAGCCGTTTATCAACTATTGAGTAAAGAAAATGCCGATTGGGCTAGCTGGTATATCTATCACAATGATGACCGCTGTTTACCTGTCGATCACGCAGAACGCAATAGCAAAATGGCGCGTGATGCATGGCTGAGTAAAGTGGACGTTCCTGAGAACCAAATTCACGATATTCCAGCTGAGCTAGGTAATGTAGAAGGCGCGAAAGCTTATACAGAAACACTGGAAGGCGTACGAACCTTTGATTTAGTGATTCTAGGCTTAGGTGAAGATGGTCATACGGCTAGCTTGTTCCCAGGCCAAGCCGTTGATAACAGCGCTGATGCTGTGCCTGTGTTTGACTCACCAAAACCGCCAGCCGACCGTATTACCATCAGCCAAAGTCGTTTAAATGACACCAATGAAGTGATGTTTTTAGTCACGGGTGCAGGTAAGCAATGGGCGGTTGATGAATGGCGTAAAGGGACTGCGATCCCAGCAACACTCATCTTCGGACAAAATGGTGCTGATGTGTATTGTTTTGGTGTTGATTTGAAATAGTTTTAAATAAAACTACTGTATTAAAAAAGCGCCGTGTTAGGCGCTTTTTTGTTGTCATATTTAAATACGGCTAAGTGTTTTGAATCACAATGTTTGGAAACTTTCCGCTATGATCTAAACCCGCGATAGCGATTTTGCTTGCCACTTTTCGTGCAATGGTTTTATACACTCTGGCAATTTCGTTATTAGGCTCTGCGATGACGGTTGGTTTTCCGCTATCTGATTGCTCGCGAATCTTGATGTCTAAAGGCAAGCTGCCGAGTAAGTCGATGTTGTAGTCTTTACACATTAATTCACCACCGCCTGCGCCAAAGATATGTTCTTCATGACCACAGCTACTGCAAATATGCGTACTCATGTTTTCGACAATACCTAAAATCGGAATGCCGACTTTCTCGAACATTTTCAGACCTTTACGCGCATCAAGCAGGGCGATATCTTGCGGAGTGGTGACAATGATGGAGCCAGTGACTGGTATCTTTTGAGCTAGCGTTAACTGGATGTCACCTGTACCCGGGGGTAAATCAATCACTAGGTAATCTAAATCACGCCAGTTCGTATCGCGCAATAGTTGCTCAAGTGCGCCAGTGACCATAGGTCCACGCCAAACCATGGGGGTTTCGGTATCGACTAAGAAGCCGATGCTCATGACTTGAATGCCATATGCTTCTTTCGGTTCCATACTCTTACCATCTTTGCTATCTGGTTTGCCGCTAAGGCCTAGCATTTGTGGTTGGCTAGGGCCGTAAATATCGGCATCAAGTAAGCCAACGCTGGCGCCTTCTGCGGCTAATGCGAGGGCTAAGTTAACGGAAGTCGTTGATTTTCCAACGCCGCCCTTACCTGAAGCAACGGCAATGACGTTTTTCACATTCGGTAATAAGCTGACGGTTTGTTGTACCTTGTGCGACACAATGCGACTGCCAACATTGACAGTGACTTCACCCACGCCATCGAGGGCTTTTAAGTCATTGGTGACTAAGGCTTTGATGTCGTCCAATACGCTTTTAGCAGGATAGCCGAGTACGATATCTAAGCTGATATTGTTGTCTGTGATTTGAATGTTTTTAGCAGATTTGCTACTAATAAAGTCTTTGCTTGTATTCGGATCTATGCAAAGTTTAAGCGTACTTTCAATGAGTAATGCGGTAATGGCCATGCGACAATAATTCCTGACTAAATAATTCAGGTATTTTAGCGGATATTGTGACTTACGTCATCTGCTGTCACTTGTTTGGGGTATGAATGATGCATGGAAGGCATATATAAACTTAGGTTAAGTAGCTGGCATTTGATAAAATAACACTTTTAGCATAATCGGTTCATTTACCATGTCATCACGCAAAATTCTCGTTACCTCAGCGCTTCCTTATGCCAACGGTAGTATTCACCTCGGTCATTTAGTCGAATATATTCAAACAGATATTTGGACGCGCTTTCAAAAAATGCAGGGACATACCGTGCATTATGTTTGTGCCGATGATACGCATGGCACGCCGATTATGCTGCGCGCAGAAAAAGAAGGCATTACGCCTGAGGCATTGATTGATGGTGTTCATAAAGAGCATCGTGCTGACTTTGATGGATTTTTAGTGGAGTTTGATAATTACTATTCAACGAACTCAGGTGAAAATAAAACACTGTCACAAGGGATTTATAAGGCCTTAAAAGCCAACGATAAAATTGCGACAAAGACCATTGAGCAATTTTATGACCCGGTTAAGAATATGTTCTTGCCGGATCGTTTTATTAAAGGCGAGTGTCCTAAGTGCCATGCGAAGGACCAATATGGAGATTCATGTGAATCTTGTGGCGCAACTTACAACCCAACAGAGCTGATTGAAGCTTATTCAGCCGTTTCTGGTGCTGCACCGATACGTAAAGAAACTGAACATCACTTCTTTAAGTTATCAGAGTGTGAAGACTTCTTAAAAGAGTGGACCCAAAGTTGCACTGCACAAGGTAAAACTTTACAGGGCGAAGCTGCCAATAAGATGGGTGAGTGGTTTGAAAGTGGATTAAAGGATTGGGACATCTCACGCGATGCGCCCTACTTTGGTTTTGAGATTCCTGATGCGCCGGGTAAGTATTTTTATGTGTGGTTGGATGCGCCAATTGGTTATATGGCGAGTTTTAAAAATCTATGCGACAAAAATGGCTTGGATTTTGATGAATACTGGAAAGCAGGTAGCGATACTGAGCTTTATCATTTTATTGGCAAGGATATTCTTTATTTCCATGCGTTATTTTGGCCTGCGACATTGGAGTACAGCGGTTACCGCACCCCAACACAAGTGTTTGCACACGGGTTCTTAACCGTGAATGGCGAAAAAATGTCTAAGTCACGAGGTACGTTTATCACTGCACGCAGCTATTTAGACCATATTAAAAACCCTGAGTACTTGCGCTATTACTATGCTGCTAAACTGAATTCAACGATGGAAGATATTGATTTAAATTTAGAGGACTTTACTGCGCGGGTTAATAGTGACTTAGTGGGTAAATATATCAATATTGCCAGTCGTACCGCTGGTTTCATCAACAAGCATTTTGATGGGAAATTAAACCCGTCTAGGAATAATGCGGTTGTGGCTGAATTGAAAGCGGCAGCAGATGCGATTGCAGCGTCTTATGTTGCAAGAGAGTATGGCAAAGCATTACGTGAGATTATGCGTTTAAGTGATTTAGCCAATAGTTTTGTGGCGGATAAAGCTCCTTGGGTGATGGCGAAGCAAGAAGGCCGGGAAGCAGTATTGCAAGAAGTGTGCTCGGATGCGTTGGAAATGTTCCGTTTGCTAACATTGTACCTCAAGCCAGTATTGCCAAAATTAGCAATGGAAATTGAAGCGTTTCTAAATGTGGACGCCATGCAATGGTCGCATGTGGACGCTAGCCTAAATGCTGAGCATACCATTAATAAATACAATCATTTAATTACACGGGTAGACCCTAAGGCGATAGCAGCAATGGTAGATAGTAATAAAGAGAATCTGGAAAAATCCGAGGCGGTTGCCGCACTAGTGAAAGAAGAAGTTGCTGGCGATTACATTAATATTGATGACTTTACTAAGGTCGATTTACGGATTGCACATATTGTAAATGCTGAGTATGTTGAAGGTGCAGATAAGTTATTAAAACTAACCTTAGACATTGGTGAAGAAAAAACACGACAAGTTTTTGCTGGTATTAAATCTTCGTATGACCCTGAAACGCTAAAAGGGCGCAAGACGGTGATGGTTGCTAATCTTGCGCCACGTAAAATGAAGTTTGGCATGAGTGAAGGCATGGTGTTAGCCGCGAGTGACGGACGTGGTGGCCCATTTATTTTGAGTCCTGATAGTGGGGCGCAAGCTGGTATGGCTGTTAAGTAATTGGCTTACAACGATAAAAACTCGCCTAGGCGGATTTTTATTGCTTTAAAACTAAAGCTGTTTACTTATTTTTTGCTTTCGTGGTTTTCTTTTTAGATTTCACTTTTGAAGCAACCGTTGTTTTGCCTAATACCGCGGCATCTTTGCCAATACTTTTCACCATCTTTGGCCCAATACTTTTCACGCAGCTTAAGTCGTTAACTGATTTAAATTTGCCGTGTTCCGTTCGGTAATTGATGATAGCTCTGGCTTTTTTAGCACCGATACCGGTTAAGGCTTGCAACTCTGCTTCGGATGCGGTGTTGATATTGAAAGCGGCAAAGGCGCTAAAAATTAAGGTGAGTGCGAGTAATAAACTAAGTATGGTTTTTTCATTATTATTTCCTTATTGTTGTTGCTGTAACTTTTTTAGTGTGGTTACTTCGCAGCATGCAAGCTCATTCAAAGTTTAACGCTTAGTTGATTGACAGGTCAATATGAAGTTGCGATGGTGTTGGTGCGGTGGTAAAAAATACTAATTGATGAGAGCGAAGCTACTGAATAGATTGCAATATGGCTTCTAGTGCTTTTTGAGGTTGCTCTGCTTGTGTAATGGGGCGGCCAATCACTAGGTAGCTCGCACCTAGCTTGAGTGCGTCTGGTGGTGTTACAATGCGAGATTGGTCATCTTTACTGGTATTGGCAGGGCGGATGCCAGGCGTGACCAGCAAAAAGTCTGGATTGATATGCTGACGCAATAGAGTAGCCTCTTGAGCCGAGCAAACAACACCGTGTAAACCAGCTGTTTGCGTGAGTGTTGCTAGTCTCAGCACTTGCTCTTGAACTGGGGTTTGGATGCCAGTTTCTGATAATGTGGGTTGATTCATACTGGTTAATACAGTGACTGCAATCAAATATGGATTTTCATGTGACTGATCCACCCCCTCTAATGCGGCTTGCATCATAGCACTGCCGCCACTGGCATGCACATTGAGCATCCACACGCCTAAGTCACTCGCTGTTTTACAAGCTTTTTTAACGGTGTTTGGAATATCGTGGAACTTAAGATCTAAAAAAACCTTAAAGTCTTTGGCGACTAATTGTTCGACCAGTGCAGGACCTGCTGCTGTAAACAGCTCTTTGCCGACTTTAAGCTTGCATTGAGTTGGGTCTAATTGGTTGACGAGAGAAAGTGCCTCTTTTGTGTTGGCGTAGTCTAATGCAACTACTATTTTAGAATCATTCATCTTTACTTCTTAATCGTCATTTCACGCGTAATGGCTTCGCTTGGTTCTGCTGGTAGCGATTCCCATGCATTACAAGCAGGGCATTGCCAATGATATTGCTTGGCGCGGAAGCCACACTGGTTGCAATGATAAGCCGCACGATCGCCGATGGCATTTCGTACGGTTTGTTGCATTAATTCAATGTCTTGGTGGCTTTTGCTTTTAGCTGAATGCTCAACTAGCGCACGTGCTTGTAGTAGTTGGTCTAGTGTCCGTAAGCTAGGCTGACGAATCAACTCTTTTCTAGCCAAGGTTGCAGCACTGCCAGCACCTTCAACCGCCAATGTTGATTCATATAATGTGGACATTAAAGAGGGCAGTTTGTAATTATCTAAATAGCTCTTTAGTAAAGCGATGCCTTCTTTCGATTTATGAAGCGCAGTATAGCTTTGCAATAACTTGGGGCCGATTAACACTAAGTATTCAGGGTCTTGAAATTCAATGTTTTTCCAATGGAAGATGGCCGCAGCATGGCTGCCAGATTGTATTTCTAAATCGCCTAATAACACATTGGCGCGAACACATTTTTTGTTAGCATCTATGGCGTTAGCTAGATGAAAACGTACTCGATCGGACTGCTGATCAATCATGGCATTCATCGCAAGTTCGCAGTGATACTGTGCAATTTCTTTTCTAAAAGGCGTGCCTGACAAACGTTCCAGCCCAGTTGCAGTCTCTACTGCTTGTAACCATTCACGCTCGCGTACATATATCTCTAATAGCGAGAATAAGGCTGCTTGACGGTAACGTTTGCTTGTTAGGGTTGTGAATAACTCTTCTGCGCGGTCGTATAAACCTGCTTGTAAATAATCTTGCGCTAATTCTGCTTTAACCGCATCTTTTTGATTGTTGGTGAGTTCTTTTTTATCGAGTAAGTTCAAGTGCATATTAATCGCACGAGCTGTTTCACCTGTGCGGCGAAACAAACTGCCGAGTGCGAAATGTAACTCTAAAGAATCACTATTCGCATGGATAGCTTCAGAGAAGGCTTCAACGGCTTTGTTGTGTTGATCGCTAATTAAAAAGTTAAGGCCTTTAAAATAGGCGGCAGGTAATGTGGTTGATTCTGCAATCAATTGTTTAATATCAACACGTGCGGCAGTCCAACCTAGTAAAAAAAATAGGGGGAAAATTAATAGCCACCAATATTCAAATTCAATTGTCATGTCACACTCATTATTTAGGTACTATCATTTTACCTAAGCGTTAGGTTAGGTGCTAATGATAAACAGTGAAATAGACAAAAACACGATAAAAAAGCATATTTTAAAAGCATAAAAAAACGGCACATTAAAAAATGTACCGTTTTTATAGTCAGTCAAAAAAGACTAGCTAGCTAAATCTACACGATCACGTAGTTCCTTGCCCGCTTTAAAGTGAGGTACATGCTTCGCAGGTACTTGCACTTTACTGCCGGTTTTCGGGTTGCGGCCTAAACGAGGCGGACGGTAGTTAAGACTTAAGCTACCGAATCCTCGAATTTCAATACGCTGACCCGTTGCTAAGTTATCTGTCATCGCATCTAAAATCGCTTTGACGGATAATTCGGCATCTTTAACAACCAGTTGCGGAAAACGTTCTGCAAGTAGGGTGATGAATTCAGATTTCGTCATGTCTAGATTATCTTTTCTAATTGGCTGTTATAAAAGAGGTTACTTCTTGTTGTCCATTTTAGCTTTCAATAGTGCACCTAAGTTGGTGTTACCTGAAGCAGCTGCAGCTTCTTCAGCAGTTTGTTTCTCTGCTTTAGTTTTTGCTTTTGCTTTTGGTTTTCCAGCAGTGTCACTATCACTAGCTGATGATTCGCCGCCAGTTGGATCTTCAGACAATTGTTTAACACCAAGAGAAATACGCTCTTTCTCAACGTCAATTGCAAGAATAACCGCTTGTAGTTCATCACCTTTTTTGAAGGTTCTAATCGCTTCTTCACCTGTTTGTGACCATGATAAGTCAGAAAGGTGAACAAGACCATCTATATTGCCTGGTAAACCAATGAATACACCAAAGTCTGTAATTGATTTGATTTGACCTGAAACGTTATCGCCTTTAGCGTGCGTAGCAGCAAAGTCATCCCAAGGATTTGGTTTGCATTGCTTCATGCCCAGTGATAGACGACGACGATCTTCATCAATCTCTAGAATCATGACTTCAACTTCGTCACCTAATTGAGCAATTTTACCTGGATGGATGTTTTTGTTTGTCCAGTCCATTTCTGAAACGTGAACAAGACCTTCAATACCTGGCTCTACTTCTACGAATGCTCCGTAGTCAGTCAAGTTAGATACTTTACCGAATAGACGAGTACCTACTGGGTAACGGCGATCTAATGATACCCAAGGGTCATCGCCTAATTGTTTAATGCCTAGTGAAACGCGGTTTTTCTCTTGATCAAATTTCAAGATTTTCGCTTCAACTTCGTCACCTACTGTTAATACTTCTGATGGATGCTTAACACGACGCCAGGCTAGGTCAGTGATGTGTAATAAACCATCGATGCCACCTAAGTCAACGAAAGCGCCATAATCAGTGATGTTTTTAACTATACCTTTAACAGTAGCGCCTTCAACTAATGTTTCCATTAGCGCTTCACGGTCAGCGCTGGCTGTTACTTCCATTACCGCACGACGTGAAACAACGATATTGTTACGCTTACGATCAAGTTTAATAACCTTGAAATCCCACTCTTTGTTTTCGAATGGTGTTGTGTCTTTAACTGGACGTACATCCACTAATGAACCCGGTAAGAAAGCCATGATGCCATTAACAGAAACGCGTAAACCACCTTTAACACGGCTACTGATATAACCTTTAACAACACGACCTTCGTTCATCGCATCTTCTAGGTCTAACCAAGCTTCCATTTTCTTCGCTTTATCGCGAGAAAGGATAGTAGAACCAAAGCCATCTTCTAGTTTTTCAATAGCAACTTTTACAAAGTCACCAACTTCGACTTCTAGTTCACCTTGAGGGTTTTTAAATTCGTTTATGTCAATCACGCTTTCTGATTTAAGACCTGCGTTAACAATAACGTGGTCGTTGTCGATAGAGACAACTTCAGCAGTGATGACTTCGCCTGAGCGCATTTCTTGGCGCGATAGGCTTTCTTCAAATAAGGCAGCGAAAGAATCTTCGTTTAACGGTTCTGGTGTTGCCAATGGGTTTTCGATTTCCGCTTCAGCGGCTTCGATTGTTGAGTCAGTTGTAGACATTAAAAAAGTGTATCCAGTTTAGTCCCGCTTGATAGCAGGGGCCCACGAAATTGTGGGATTGTTTATATAAAAAGTTGAGATTTAAAGCTTTTGAATATTCAAGTTTATGAAATTCAGGTTTAAAGGCTCAACAAGAAGCCATTATGTTACACAAAAAATCGCATCTGTTCAATGACTTAATCGTGTTTTATTGTTGATTGTTATGCTTTTGTAGGGATACTTCGTATTCTTTGAGTACAAAGGCGACTGCTTGAGCGATATTGCGATTGTCGGTGTCGAGAAAAACCGCTTCTTTGGTTTGTAGCAAAGGGGCAGAAGATCGGGAGCAATCACGTGCATCACGCTCTTTTAAATCGTGCAGAATCTTATCGAAATCCGCATCAATGCTTTGCTGTGTTAATTGTTTGAAGCGACGATTAGCACGCTCTTCTACATTGGCTGTTAGGAATATTTTTAGCTGTGCATCAGTAAATACGACGCTCGCCATGTCACGACCATCAGCGACTAAACCAGGCGCTTGTCTGAAGCTGTGTTGTAGTGATAGTAAAGCAGCGCGCACTTCTGGGTGTACAGCTACTTGTGATGCGCCGTTGCTCATGGCAGGGCTGCGAATAGCCTTGCTCACATTTTGCTCATCTAGTAATACTTCACCGCTTTTAAAAGCAATGGTTAATGGCGGCACCATCGCGCCAAGGGCTGCCGCATCCGACCATACAATATCGTTATTCTTTGCCGCTAATGCCACAATGCGATACAAGGCGCCAGAATCTAAATAATGAAAACCTAAATGCTTAGCGACACTTTCTGCAACAGAGCCTTTACCAGAAGCCGAAGGGCCGTCGATGGCAATAACAGGGATGGTAGGAGAGTTAACTGACAATGTTTGCAAACACCTCAAAATAAGTTGGGAAAGTTTTGGCGACACAGTTGGGGTCGTTAATGGTCACTGGTACGCCACCTAAGCTGACGAGTGAAAAACACATTGCCATACGATGGTCATCATAAGTATCGATTTCTGCATTTTGCGTTAAAGCTTCAGGTGGTGTGATGGAAATGTAATCCTCACCTTCAATAACGGTCGCACCGACTTTGCGTAACTCAGTTGCCATCGCCGTTAAGCGATCGGTTTCCTTCACACGCCAGCTCGCAACATTACGTAGCGTCGTTGTGCCGTCTGCAAACAATGCCAAAATCGCTAAAGTCATCGCCGCATCAGGAATATGGTTGCAATCTAAATCGATAGCTTTGATTTTCGCTGCTTTGCTCGTGGTAATGAAATTCTCACCATAAGCAATCTTACCGCCCATTAAAGCTAAGGCCTCAGCAAACTTAATATCACCTTGAATGCTGATTGCATCCACGCCGTGAACATTTAAAGTGCCACCAATTGCGCCAGCCGCTAAGAAGTAAGAAGCACTCGATGCGTCACCTTCTACATACATAGTATCGAGGCTCGCATATCGGCTATTCGCAGGAATGGTAAATTGTTGCCATCCTTCACGTTGTACATGCACGCCAAATTTAGCCATCAGGTTCAAGGTGATTTCGATATACGGTTTAGAAATCAACTCACCAATCACTTCAATCGTTGCTTGCTTTCCTGTCAGCGGTAAAGCCATCAATAGTGCCGTCAAAAACTGACTAGAAACATCGCCGCGGATTTGAATCGGTTTGCTGACATCTAATGCAGCAGGGGAAATTTGTAGCGGTGGGAAGCCATTATTGGCTAAACATTCAATATTCGCACCTGCAGAGCGCAATGCTGTGACTAAATGTCCAATCGGACGCTCATGCATACGCGGCACACCATGTAAGTGATAATCACCATTAGAAAAAGCCAGTGCGGCAGTCAGTGGGCGAAAAGCCGTACCTGCATTTCCTAAAAACAAATCCGCTTGTTTATTCGGAAAGTCACCATTGCAGCCTTCAACTATGATGCCTTGTTCTGTTTGGGACACTTTTACACCAAGTGCATTCAGTGCCTCCAACATGCGGTCAGTGTCGTCAGACGTTAATAGGCCGCTAATCTCTGTATTGCCTTTGGCTAGTGCCGCTAGTAACAAGGTGCGGTTAGAAATGCTTTTAGAGCCGGGGAGCTGCATGTCGCCAGTTACTTGACTGGCGGGTTTTAAATGTAATTGTTCCAATTGTGCTATTCCAATACTTTATTTTTTGCTATTAGCCCAGTTATTGCGCGCCTTGCTTGCGCGCTCAAAGATGGTTTGAAGGCCATCACTATCTTCTGCGGCTAAGGTTTGCTTTAGTTTAGCCAATGCCTTCTCGTATGACGTGATTTCATTGAGTAATGCTGTTCTATTGGCAAAGCTAATGTCACGCCACATCTCAGGGCTGCTGCCTGCAATACGGGTGAAATCTCTAAAGCCACTTGCAGCAAACTGAAATAGTTCGTCCGCATTATCCCGCGCAACCATGTCTTCGACCAATGCAAAAGCTAATACATGCGGTAAATGACTCACGGTAGCAAAGATGCCGTCATGCTTTTGTGCCGTCATTTCAATTATCTTGGCGCCGCAATCTAACCAAAGCTGACGTACTTGCTGAATATCAGCTGGATTATTCTCAGGGTAGGGCGTTAACACCACGTTTTTCCCGATGTATAAATCATCCATTGCCGCAGTAGGGCCTGATTTTTCAGCGCCTGCAATGGGGTGGCCACCGATAAACTGTTTCGCTTGTTCGCCAAGGGCTTCTTTTGCGATGGATAGCACATCGGTTTTGGTGCTGCCTGCATCGGTAATAATAGTCTTACTATCTAAATGCGGCCTGATAATTTGTAAAATATTCTTAGTTTGTGCAACAGGCGTGGCAATCAGCACTATATCCGCATCGCTTAAAGCTGCTGCAATATCGGTTGTAGCTTGATCAATGATATTCAATGTAAGCGCTTGATCTAAACTTGCTTGATTGCGCCCAACACCGACGCACAAAGGCGCATTAGCGTGTTTTTTTAATGCCAATGCAACCGAGCCACCAATCAGCCCAACACCAAAGATAACGATTTTTTTCACAACGTGGGGTGTTTCCATATATTGATAATACTTTAGAGGGTGAATTGTATCATTAGGGGGTGGGTTGTGTGGGTGGGCACGTTATTTTATGTAGAGTTATGTTATTTTGTGCAACTGCTCCGCCAATGTTATTTACGCACGTCCTAATTAGGTAAATACCCCTTCAGCTTAGCCGAAACTAATCCAAGTAACCCCCCACGACACTTATGCCAAAAAGCCGACAACAACAGTAATGCCGAACCAATCGTAAACGCCGTCACAGCAAAACCAATCCCAACATGCCCCATATCACTCAATAACGTACTAAACACATACACCACATAACCAAGCGCGGAAACCATCAGCGCACGACGGTCAATCAGTAATGAAATAACGGCAATAACGATATAAAGGACGAAAACCAAGCTGGCTTGAACTAGATTGATGTTGCCATGTAGCACACCGATGAGCTCAAATACAGGGTGAATGATGATAGGTGCTGCTAGTAGGTGTAGCCAAAATGCAACATCGGATTTGCGAGTTTGACGTTGGGTATCCTTGCTATCCCAACGCATGGCAAAGGCAAATACGGCAAGACCAGCGGTAATGGCAAGCGGCGCTAAGTAGGGTGTAATGCTTTCAAAAGACATGAGTGATGCCAATACTGTTGCAACCAAGGCTGCGGTGCCTGCGGCGACGGTAATCGGCACTTTAAAACGTAGCCAATGTAACCATGCAGCGAGTGCGGCCACAGTCGAAGGGATGATTAAGAATTGCGCTACATCACTCGCTCCGCTAGCGGCGGATGTTGGTGATATGAAGCCTTTAGTGGCAATCAATAAATAGCCGACAAATGCGAGTAATAAGACGATGGCAGGGAGTGCCATGCGGCGTTTTAATACAAAGAATTCAGCCAATCCCCAAGCGGCAGTGGCTGCCAATAAGCTACCCAATTTCGCGCCACCAATCCAACTTAAGGAGCTGAGTAGTAATACACTGGCAATGACGACGAAAATGTCATTAAAGCCAGAGATGAGACGAAAGTGTTCTTCGTCCGCGACATCACCTGATGCGCTATTGTCTGCATTGGTATGGGCTTTTAGTGCATTAGCGGTGGCTTCATCTAAGATGCCAGCGCTAATGGCTGATTGAATATTGTCTTCCGAAATCATGATGCTGCTCCCTTTGTTGCGTGATTATTTTTAATGTTACTGATCCATTCATTATTAATGAATCTCTCTTGCGGGGTAAATTTTTCTTTGTAAGCCATTTTTTGGCTTTCTGCTATCCAATAACCTAAATAGAGGTAGGGTAGGCTGCGTTGTTTTGTCCAGTTGATTAACCACATAATAGCGTAAGTGCCGTAACTGGCTTTGGTTTCAGTAGCATCGTAAAAGGTATATACAGCTGAGTTACCATCAGCAACGGTATCAATTACGCTGACAATTTTGACTTGATCTTGTGTGTCTCTAAACTCTACCATTATGCTTTTAACATTACTTTGGCAGAGGAACTGTTTGTATTGGTCCTCTTCACTGGTGTCCCTATTTTGATTAACGACATTTTCAGCCGTATGCCTTAGGGCTTGATAGGCCGAATACAGCTCGTAATGCGCTTGATGAAAGCCTAGTGGCAAAACAGTGGCGATTAGGTTGTTATGTTGCTTGTAAGCACGTTTTTGACTGCGTGTCGGCGTGAATAAGTCGAGCACGATACGCACTGGAACACATTTAATGCAGTTTTCGCAATGGGGGCGGTAAGTGAATTTACCGCTACGTCTAAAGCCTTGGCTAATTAAATGGCCATAGGCCGTTGCATCGACTAAATGGTGTGGTGAAGCGATGAGGCTTTGGGCTAGATTTTTGGCTATGTAGCCACAAGTGTAGGGTGTGGTGACATAGAATTGTAGCGCATGTAGCGGCAATTCTTTAGGTGAGCTCATGTTCTTAAATGAATAGCCTTAATCTCATGTGCTTAAGTGTATCAATTTTGAGAGCATTTGACTAAAGTCTTCACGTGGAATCTCGCGTCCGCCAAATTGCGTTAATAGTGGCGTTTTCATTTGGCAGTCAATCATGCCAACTTCTTTGGATGTTAGATTATTAACGAGATTAACAAAAGCGACTTTAGAAGCATCAGTATGGGTATGAAACATACTCTCACCATAAAACATTTTGCCGATAATGACACCATAACAACCACCAACTAATTTGCCTTCGAACCAGCTCTCACTTGAAACAGCATGCCCTAAATCATGTAATTCACAATAGGCATCTATCATGCCCTGGTTAATCCAAGTGCCTGCTTGCTCAGGTCGTTTGACTTGGCTACAGGCCGTGATGACTTCGCGAAAGGCGGTGTTGATTGTTAGCTCAAAGGTGTTTTTTTTAAGCGTTTTGTTGAGCGAGTTTGAGACTTTTAATTCTGCAGGAAATAATACCATGCGTGGGTTAGGACTCCACCACATAATGGGTTCACCTTCGCTAAACCATGGGAAGATGCCGTGGGCGTAAGCCTCCAAAAGGCGTTTGCTAGTAAAGTCGCCATCAATGGCGATTAAGCCATTTGGCTCTTTTAGCGCTTGATCTAATGGTGGGAAGGCGTTAGTTGCTGTTAAAGCAAGTACATAACCTTCGGGTAGTTGGTAGTATTGATCCGTCATTGTAGTTTTTTCATGGTTGTTGATGCGATCTTGTTTTAATAACCATGGTGGCTAAAGGCCGGGGTGCTATTGAGTGAAAGTTTAATATACTAACAAAAAAAATAGTATATGACACTTTACAACGGTAGTTATAACAGTAATTAGCGAGTGTTTTTTAAATTCGTATTTTTAATGCAAAAACGATTTAATTTTAGCAGACCTGATTCTTATTGAGTGGAAAAAAGTACCAACTAGTATGGTTTTTCTTCTTCAATTTTTATGATAAATAATTGAGAATAAGGTAATTTAAAAAAACGATTTTAAATCAATTGATTACCGCGTAAAATAGTTGGCTATGGAAAAGTATACAACCATGCTTGCTAAACCCATTCAAAGTTATCGTCCTTATTGGGCTAAACGTTTTGGACAGGCCCTTATGTTACCCACTTCTCGTGAAGAAATGGATGAACTCGGTTGGGATAGTTGCGATATTATTTTGATTACAGGCGATGCCTATATTGATCATCCTAGTTTTGGGATGGCTTTAGTTGGCCGCTTGTTAGAAGCGCAAGGTTTTCGTGTGGGGATTATTGCCCAGCCTGAGTGGCAAGATGCTAAGGCATTTAAAGCGCTAGGAAAGCCTAATTTATACTTTGGCATTACTGCCGGCAATATGGATAGCATGGTGAATCGTTACACCGCTGACCGTAAAATTCGGTCAGATGACGCTTACACTCCTGACGCAGCACCTAATAAACGACCAGATCGCGCAGTGTTGGTATACAGCCAACGTTGCCGTCAAGCTTACTCGCACGTACCGCTGATCATTGGCAGTATCGAAGCCAGCCTTCGCCGTATTGCACACTATGATTACTGGTCAGATAAAGTGCGCCGTTCCGTGTTGGTTGATTCAAAAGCGGATATTCTGCTGTATGGTAATGCCGAGCGGGCATTGGTGGAAATCTCACACCGCATTGCTAAAGGTGAGTCTGTCCGAGATATTCAAGATATTCGTGGCACGGCCTTTATGCGTAAAAGCATTCCAGAAGGCTGGGATGAGATTGAGTCGACTAAATTAGACCGTCCAGGCAAGATTGATAAAGCCATTGATCCATACGAAATGAAAATGGGGAAGGGCGATGCGAGCTGTGCCACGGAGGAGTCTAAAGGTAAATCTGACTTACCTGAAGGCACTAAGCTAATTGAAATCGTACCGAGTATGCGTGCTAGAAAACCAAAAGCGGACAGAAGCATGCAAGTGGTTCGCTTGCCAGCTTATGAGGAAGTGTCGCAAGACCCTGTGCTTTATGCACATGCTTCACGCGTGCTGCATTTAGAAGCGAATCCGGGTAATGCCCGTGCGCTGGTGCAACAGCACGGTGATCGAGAAGTGTGGCTCAATCCACCACCGATTCCATTGACGACCGAAGAGATGGATTATGTTTATGACTTGCCTTATGCGCGTAAGCCACATCCAATCTATAAGAATGCCAAAATCCCTGCATGGGAAATGATTCGTTTCAGCGTTAATATCATGCGCGGCTGTTTTGGTGGCTGTACCTTCTGTAGTATTACCGAGCATGAAGGCCGTATTATCCAAAGTCGTAGTGAAAAGTCCATCTTAAAAGAAGTGGAAGAAATTCGCGATAAAGTCGACGGCTTTACTGGTGTGATTTCTGATCTTGGCGGCCCAACGGCTAATATGTATCGCATTGCTTGTAAGTCGGAGAAGATTGAACAGTCTTGTCGTAAGTTATCTTGCGTTTATCCAGATGTTTGCGAAAACTTGAATACTGACCATAGTTCGTTGATTCAGCTTTATCGTAAAGCACGAGAGATCAAAGGTGTGAAGAAGATTCTCATTAGCTCAGGTTTACGTTATGACTTAGCAGTGAAATCACCTGAATACGTCAAAGAACTCGTGCAACATCACGTTGGTGGCTACTTGAAAATTGCCCCTGAACATTCTGAAAAAAACGTGCTCGATAAAATGATGAAGCCGGGCATGGGTGCATATGATACATTTAAAGAGATGTTCGAAAGGTACAGCGAAGAGGCGGGTAAGAAGCAATACTTAATTCCTTACTTTATCGCAGCACATCCGGGTACGACTAATGAAGATATGTTGAATTTAGCCTTATGGTTGAAGCGCTATAGCTTTAGGTTAGACCAAGTGCAAAACTTTACGCCAACACCAATGGCGATGGCAACGGCGATGTATCACAGTGGTAAAAACCCATTGCGTAAAGTCACGGATGACTCTGAAGATGTGGTCGTTCCGAAAGCAGGCAAGCTGAGGAAATTACATAAAGCGTTTATTCGTTATCACGACCCTGCAAACTGGCCGATGATACGAGAAGCATTAAAAAACATGGGTCGCGCTGATTTGATTGGGCCGGGTAAAAAGCAATTAGTCCCAGCCTTCCAGCCAGCGGTCATTGGTTCGATCAAGCAATCCGATGGTAGTAGCTTTAAACCTAAAGGGAGAGTGCCGATTAAAGCCAGCCCGCGTAGAAGATCAGCAGCTTTACCGAAAGCTTTTAATGATATGAAAAATGCAGCGCGACCTGCACGGAATAAAAAGACGCGGCATTAGTGCCGTAAGGTTTGGATAAAAGGGCGTATATGTTCCATCACTTTAAAAAGTTGTTAATTGTTATGGCTAGTTTCCTGTTGCTAAGTACGTCTTTCCTAGTTGAGGCAACGGGAAAAGGCTTGTTTTGGCAGGTGGAAGCACCCAATGGTACGGTGAGTTATTTATTTGGCACCATCCATACTGATGATAATCGTGTGACCGACTTCTCCCGGCCGATTTTAGACGCATTAAAAGCGGTTGATTTGTTTGTGATGGAAATGCAGCCTAACAGTGATCCTGCCAATTTTATGATGGCAGAAGGCTCAATCAAAGACATGCTGAACGAAGCTGAAGTGGAACAAGTAAAAGCCTTAACTGATTTTCACGTGATGCATTTAAGCCAAGCATTAACAATGAAGCCTTGGTTATTAGCGGTGGTCTTTAGTCAATACAAACCGCAAACCCCTTATTCGCAAGATAATTTACTAATGCGCGGTTCTCAGGATTTTGGAAAATCAATCAAAGGCTTAGAAAGCAGCCAAGAACACTTTGGCGTGATTGATGGCTTTAGCATGGACGACCAGTTGGTGATGTTACGCACAGCACTTAGCTTGACAGAGGAGCAAAAAGAAACAAACTTTGAAACATTAATTGCCGCCTATTTGAAGGGAGATAGTGATGCACTCTTAGCATTAGATGCTGAAATTACGGGGGCTAGCTTATCTAAAGGTTTATGGCAACGCATGCGGGTTAAGTTGCTGGATGAACGTAATGTGTTAATGGCAGAGCGTGCCATTCCGCTTGCGCAACAGCAATCTGTGTTTATTGCTGTTGGAGCTGGACATTTAGCGGGTGATGGCGGGTTAATTCATGCGTTTCAACAAGCTGGTTTTACGCTTAAACGCATTAAAAAATAGCTTTATTGCTTAGGCTTCTTAATCCCTTTTGGGTTAACAACGTGCTGCCCAGCTTCATAGTTGGGAATATCTGGATTTTGGTTCACATAAATTAAATTTTCTGTTGCAAATCCGTATTGGTTTGCTTGGCTGACTAAGTGTTGCTTAATTGGGTAAGTTAATTCTGGCGTACGGGATAGTATCCATAGGTACTCTTTATCAGGGCCGCAAATCATCACGTAGTTGTAATATTCCTTGTCCAACGCAATGATGTTGTAAGCGCCGTAAAAAGGCCCAAAGAAAGACACTTTTAGTTTGCCAAGGTAGGTGTTGTCAGTGGCTGGCTGCTCTAGAAAGTAAGCTTTTCCAATCGCATTATTCCACTCTTTATCAGTGCGATTATAACCACGGTTGGTGACTTTAATGCCACCATCTTCACGCTTTTCATAGTGAGCGGTAACATTGTCTAAGCCGCGCTCAAAGTTGTGGTCTAAACGTGCAATTTCATACCATGTCCCTAAATACTGTTCAGCATTGATACCATCAATGACATTGACGTTTTTTGGTACACCCATACAACTGCTGAGCAGTAACATGGTTAGGATGAGTAATTTTTTCATTGTAAATCTCCTGAAGCGGTATGTTTTGCTAAAAAGCGATCCAATTGTGCCAAAAAAGCTTACCCATCTGCTGGGCCAAATGTACTCGGACCTGAGGTCTCCACACCGCTAGCCCGTAACTCTTCCATAAAATTACGCATGGTGCATATTTTCTTTGGAGTAGAGCTCACCTCTTAGGTTCAATGCATGGGCGTTATTTTCAATCACTTCGGAGGCGAGCGGAATATCCGCAGTAATCACTAAATCGCCTGCTGCTAATTCTTGTACAATGCGATTATAGGCTACATCAAACCCCGCTTCTACTTGGATGGAGCGTAAGTAAAGCGAGGGCGGTGTGCGCATGAGCTTGTTGGCAACCAAGGTCGTGGTCACCTGCGCACGTTTTGCCACGCGGTACAAAATTCCTTTTATCACCACGGGACAAGCGTCGGCATTTACCCATATCTTCAAAGCCACTTTTTTTAAAAGTCTACCTTAAAATCTTAACGACCTCTGTTACCACTACCATTGCCTCTATTGCCGCTACTTCTAGTGCTATTACCCCCGGCATTGCCACCACCATTAGTACGCCCACCACCACTATTGCCTCTAGGGCGGCGTGGTACGTTTAGATCGGCAGCATAAATTGGCTGTTGTGGTTGCGCTTGATGCCTTGCTGCTTCAGACATATTTGCCGTTGATTGGCTGGCTTGGCTATGTTGTTTGTTGTTCGGCTTGCGACTGCCTGAAGGTTTATTCGGCTGATTGCCAAAGGAGCGTTGCTTGCCTTGCTCGGGTGCTTTGCTACCACCTTGTGGGCGACGATCATTTTGCCCTTGTTTCTTCTTCTGGCCTTGACCGCCGTTTGGCTGTTGGCCACGGAGTAACCTTGGTGGCTCTGGCTCAATCTTAGTCGGCGCAGCAAAGCCTACTATTTGCACTTTAGGAATCTCACGTTTAATCAGTTTTTCAATGTCTTTTAAGTATTTCAGCTCTTCACGATCAACTAAAGAAATTGCTGCACCAGAAGCGCCTGCGCGACCAGTACGGCCAATACGGTGCACATAATCTTCAGGTACGTTCGGG
Organism: Methylophilaceae bacterium; assembly: GCA_028823485.1. Taxonomy (GTDB): domain Bacteria; phylum Pseudomonadota; class Gammaproteobacteria; order Burkholderiales; family Methylophilaceae. The sequence goes on from JAPKBG010000013.1 coordinate 49,235, forward strand.
AGCTCAAAGTTCACCACTTGAGGCAATTGATCAATATCCAAACCACGGGCTGCAATATCTGTGGCGACTAAAACACGGGTTTGACCAGCTTTAAATTCTGCTAATGCCCGTGTACGTGCTCCTTGGCTTTTATTGCCGTGAATAGCCATGGCAGAGATATCACTTTTCACTAACTTTTCAGTCAGTCGATTCGCACCGTGCTTGGTACGTGTGAAGATTAATACTTGTTGCCAATCATTCTCTTTGATCAAATAAGCGACTAAATCACGCTTATGGGCTTGTGGTACCATGTGGACGGCTTGCTCTACCATTTCAGAGGCTGTGTTGCGTCTTGCGACTTCAACAAAGCCCGGGTTGTCTAGCAAGCTGTCTGCTAAGCGTTTAATTTCATCAGCAAAAGTAGCTGAGAAGAGCAAGTTCTGACGTTTTTTAGGTAGTCTGGCTAAGATTTTTTTAATGTCGTGAATAAAGCCCATATCTAACATACGGTCAGCTTCGTCTAACACCAATATTTCAATGCCAGATAAATCAACTTTTCCTTGATTAGCTAAATCCAGTAAACGACCGGGTGTCGCGACTAAAATATCTAGGAAACGACCTAAACGGTTAATTTGTGGGTTGATGCTCACACCGCCAAAAACCACCATCGATTTCAAATCGAGGTGCTTACCATAAGTCACGACTGACTCAGCAATTTGCGCTGCTAACTCACGCGTTGGCGTGAGGATTAAGCAACGTGGCTTGCCTTTAGCAGGGTTCTCTGCAGGTTTTTGTGAGAGTAAGTGCAAGATTGGTAGCGTAAAACCTGCTGTTTTACCGGTACCTGTTTGTGCGCCAGCTAATAAATCACCACCTTTTAAAACCAGTGGAATTGCTTTTGCTTGAATCGGCGTTGGGGTGGTGTAGCCAGCGTCTTCAATCGCTTTTAATAAGGGTTCGGCTAAACCTAAATCTTTAAAACTTCCTACAGGACTGCTGCTAAGGTTAGTAGCATCGCTACTTGTTACTTCTGTGTTCATTATTTGTTTTTCCTACGACGGCCAATTACTTTCCAGTAATACCAATCGAGGCTGACGAATAAAGGATAATTGAGTGACTGAAAAGTCATCTTCATGATGCCGCTACGCGGATTGGTATGCGTAAGGTTGAGTTATTATACGTAAATGTTATAGAAAAGCTAGCCGATTTATTTTAGCCATCTAGGTGGACAATTTGATTTCCACCCCAATCTTTGGTCTTATACAGCTGTGTGTCGGCTTATTTAATCATTTCTTTTCGGTTATTTTGGTTTGCTGGAGCTTGTTGTTACTAAGTCGATGCTGGCAGTAATGATGGGTAGGATGGTGGAGCTGATATTGGTTATTTTTAAATCTCTAATAGCATCTTAATATGATAAAAACGTTAATGCGGATTTTGCAGCGGTATTACCTAAAACATAACAAATCGCCGGACTAGTCTGTTTGAAATCAACTTTAGAAAAAACTTAGGTTATATCAAGGTATTTTTAATAAAAGCCGAGTCGGAAAGCAAGCGTTAGTAAATAATCCTAGCCTTAGTGTAATGAGATTTAGGTTTGTTGATAATGAAAATCATTATAAACAAATTCTGACTTTTAATTTGTTAAAACTTTGTGCTACTATTTAGTTTGGTAATTGTTAAAGTGTTAGAATTTAAGAATGGTAAGTATAAATTTAATATGAGAATTTTTATTGCAAAGTTGGCATCCTCATTGGGTGTTTTATCATCCATATGGTTTTTACTTGGTATGTTTGAAATTGTTCCACTTGTGTTCACAATTCCAGGAGAAACTAGTTTTAGAACCCATGCATCACTAGCAGTACTCTTTTTGATGATAGCCTCTTGGGGTTTTTGGAATAGCGACTAATTTAAATAACGAAGGAAAGATTAATGTTAAAGAAATCAGATATATGTATTTTACTTGCAGTGTTTATAGCATTTGTTACAACAGCATTTTTATGGTTCACTGGTCAAACAGAAGAAGGCCTATTTACTGCAACATGGATCCCTTCAATACTAACCTTTTCCATTTACTTTAAAATTATTTCGAGAAAGAATTAACTATGGAAATATCATTAATATTCGCCACAGGGTTAGTATGTTTTTTATTAGTTATTTTTGCTGTTATTTTAACTGTTATAGAGTTTAAAAATTCAGACTAAGGCATAAGCCTCTATCTAAATATAAACATACTTGATGAATGCGTGAGCCTAAGCTTTAGAAATTAGACGAAGTCCAGGTACGCCATTTTTTAAAAAAATTCTTAGGGATGATAAAAGTTTTCTTTGTTTATAATTAAATATATAAATGTCAGCCAAATTAAACAAGTGAATATTTCACTTGTTTTTAGTCAATAAGCTTAGCTACAACAGTGACTTGCCCGTCGTGGTGCATGCCCACCAATTTAACGTTCTATCTCGTGATAAGACGTACATTAGAACCGCCCTCTAGCTTAATAGGGGCGGTTTTTTGTTGGCTATTAGTTTTTCTTAGCTTTTTATACAAAGCCTTACCCTATTTACGCGCGTAGTATTACTTATATATCTAGTGCATTTTGAAGTGTATGGTATGAATCTCTCTAACTTTATTAATTAAATATCTGAGGAGACGGTAATGGCAGCTTTAATCTATACGGAAATTTAAATTTGCAATTAAGCAGGCATTGTGTACAGAAGAACAAAAGGAATTACTTGTTCATGAAAACGACTAACTAATATAGAAGGTAGGGAAATAGAATGAAAAATATATTACTAACAGCTGGAACACTATTTATAAGTTTACTCTTCATGGGCCCAGCAAGCGCACTGGATGTGCAGATTACAGCGGATATAGGATCCGTGGATGTAATGCATAATGGTAAAAAGGTGACTATCATGAGGAATCAAGATACATCAAATACTATCAATCCTGACTATGCAAAAACATCACGTGAATGCCCGCCGTTTTGTATTCGTCCAATCAAAATTGCTGAGGGGGTCGAAACGCTAGGTGAATTAGAAGTGATTCAATATTTAAAAATGAGAAGTGATGGTGCAGATAATGTTTTGATTATTGACTCACGGACACCTGACTGGGTTGAAAAAGGTACTATTCCAGGATCGATTAATATTCCATGGACTAAATTAGCACCAGAAAAGGGAGCTAGTTTTTTTGAAATCGCAAGTATCTTGCAAAAACAATTTGGTGTGGTTGATAAGGAAGGGCTATGGAGTTTTTCTAAAGCAAAAACCATAGTGCTATTTTGTAATGGTATGTGGTGCGGACAGTCCCCAAGAAATATAGCTCAACTACTTGAAATAGGCTATCCAGCAGAAAAAATAAAATGGTATCGTGGTGGAATGCAAAACTGGGAAGCGCTAGGATTAACCACTGTTAAGCCTAAATAAGCTTGTTTTTCAGTTTCACCACTATCCTTAATTAAAACTTACACTTATCGAATTGTTAAAAAGTCATAGTTAAGGATTGTGGTTTTTTACCTAATACTTTTTAAAGAAAAGCAAATCCTAGAGAGGCTCTCTAGGTTGGACTTTTCGCTAGAGAATAAAAAATGGCCTATACAAAAAAATTTCAAAATCTTGCAGATGAAGCACGTTCCCGTGTAAAGGAAGTACTACCTGAGGACTTCGATGATGTATTGGCTAAGGGCGCTATTGTATTGGATATTCGAGATAAGGAGGAGCATGATGCTGACCATATCGAGGGCTCGCTAAACATTAGTCGGGGTAAGTTGGAGATGCTTGTTGAAAGCATGATTCCAGATCTTGACACTTCAATTATTTGTTACTGTAATGCCTTTAATCGTGGTGCACTGTCGGCAGATACACTAAGAAGCTTGGGCTACAGTAATGTAAGGTTTTTAGCTGGCGGTCTCAATGCATATCGTAAACTTGTCTAGTGGTCTAACTACCATATTGTGCAGTATGAAAAATAAACGTCGATAGTATCGGAAGGATATGACAAACAAACCCAGATCGACGTAGTTCCTTCACTAGCAGACTATTTTGTCCCTTAGTCGTCAAGCTTTTAAAGCATCAAAGATTCACAAGGCTGAGCTCAAGCTGGGAAAATTGATTAGCAAATTGATAAATACTTAAATGTACAGGCTGTGCTGAATGTGGCATCACATTATCTGGTGATGCCATTCCCAGAGCAACTGAGCCCCTTTCCTAAAGGTATAGCTTAAACAAGTATATTTGTAGCTAAACAAAAACCAGATATTTTCATTCACTTTTAAAGTGTGAGTACGGATTAACAGCGCAAGCTTTATCAAGTATATTTTTATGGCGACCAGTACATTTATTTTTTATAGTTAAAAGTCTGAGAAGTCAAAAGAAACTATTCATATTGATAATTATATGAGGGGGGTTAGAGCTGATCGAGTCAGCATTGGTAAGAGATACTCATAACCGCACTTTTGAGAAAGAAGTAAGAAAGTTTGGCGAAATATTCAAAGAAGATAATTCAATTGTTTCAAGATTGGAAGCAATAAGTGACGCGGATAGCTTTATTTCTGCATATGTAAGCATGGCTGCAGCTAAAGAAATTCACTTTACTGCAGATGGTATGAAAACTGTTGTTCATGAGCAAAAAAACTGGGCATGGCTGGCTTATTCCAAAGTTTGTGTTGATGATGGTGCGCGGACACCTGACTGGGTTGAAAAAGGTACTATTCCAGGATCGATTAATATTCCATGGACTAAATTAGCACCAGAAAAGGGAGCTAGTTTTTTTGAAATCGCAAGTATCTTGCAAAAACAATTTGGTGTGGTTGATAAGGAAGGGCTATGGAGTTTTTCTAAAGCAAAAACCATAGTGCTATTTTGTAATGGTATGTGGTGCGGACAGTCCCCAAGAAATATAGCTCAACTACTTGAAATAGGCTATCCAGCAGAAAAAATAAAATGGTATCGTGGTGGAATGCAAAACTGGGAAGCGCTAGGATTAACCACTGTTAAGCCTAAATAAGCTTGTTTTTAGATTGCCGATATCCCTAATTAGCCTGCATATTATTTATGCTTAATAGTTAGGGCCAGGGGTTATTTATTCAATAACTGTAAATATATTAAGCTTTTTGATCTGATAATGGTTTTACAGATTTAAAAAAAGTGCGTAGTTTTACTTGTTCTTAAAGTGTAGATACGCATTATCATTCCAGCTTGTATTGAGTATATTGTTTGGGTAGTTTGTACGTTTATTTTGTGTATTTTAAGAATAGTAAAACAAATAAAAAACTATTCACATATATTTAATTTATAAAAAAAGGGACGAGAAAATGATAAATGCAGCTTTAGAAAGAGATACTAACAATCGCATGTTTGAAAAAGAAGTGCGAAAATTCGGCGAAATAATTAAGGGTAACGCTGACCTTCTAGCAAAACTGGAAACAACCAGTGACGCAAGTAATTTTATTTCGACATATATAGCTATGGCTGCGCAAGAGGGAATTCATTTTACTGCTGCCGACATGAAAATTGTAGTACAAGAGCAAAAGACTGGCCAAGACTGGCTGATACCTAAAGTTGTATTAATGATGGTGCGTGAGCGCTTCTAAATAAAGTTAAAGGATGATTTATGGATGATATAAAGTCAAGTAGTGGTAACGTTGTTGGTGGTTGGAATGGGCAATCTGCAAAGGAATTGCAGGCTGAGATACAGCGTATTAAAATTGCCTTAGCTGCAGAAAAATCATCAGATTCATTGGTTTCGAAAGACATGCCACACAGAGATCAAATACATGATGATTTACAAAACTTTAGGGCCTATCATTTATGGGGTTGCGATAAGGAAGGGCAATGCCTTGTTGGATCAGGTGCTAATCGTATTGAGAGTATGGATAAAGTACTTGCATTCTCATTGATTGATCACCATTAACTTTTAGTTTAGCAAGTGATGGAGAAGCAAAAAGCTGAGAGGTTTTTTTGCTTCTTTTAGCAATTAAGATTAATATTTAAATATTAATCCATTACAATTTAAATTACTATTTAGGTACTCGACATGCAGTCAGAAGAACTATCATCTCTTTTTTTAAAAGTACAGAAAATTGCAAGGGAAGTTGTTGCGCCAACAGTCGATCTCGATTTTGAAGACGTAAAATGGCCAGAAGAAGGCATTCGTGCTTTGCAAAAAGAAGGTTTTGGTGGGTTGGTCGTACCAACCTTATACGGCGGCCGAGGTTGTGGCGTATTAACGTTGGCAAAAGTCTGTGAAATTCTTGGTCAAGAATGTGCATCCACTGCTATTTGCTTTGGTATGCACTGTGTTGGTAGTTCTGTGATCGCTGCTAACCCAACCGAGGCGCAACAAATCGACCTGCTTAAGCCTATATGCGATGGAAATCATATTACAACATTGTCTCTGAGTGAGGCAGGAACTGGTAGTAGCTTTTATTTACCACAGGCAACGATGAAAGAACTTTCATCGGAAGTGTTTTGCATCAATGGTAGTAAAACATTCGTTACCAATGGAAAATATGCAGACTCTTATGTTGTTTCTGTTGTTTCAAATAATGACCAGGAAGAGCTGGGGTTGTTTTCATGTGCAGTAGTGGCTGGGAGTTCTGATGGAATTAAGTGGGGTCCTGAATGGGCTGGTATGGGTATGCGCGGAAACTCGTCTCGCACGATGGAATTGCATAACGTACAAGTGACCAATAATAACTTACTTGGTAAGCAGGGTGATCAGATATGGTATATCTTTAATGTTGTAATGCCATACTTTTTGATGGCAATGGCCGGCACTTATATAGGTGTGGCATCAACGGCTATAGAGGAAGCTAAAAACCACTTATCTCGACGTTACCATGCACACACCGGTGCAAGTTTGGCTCAAAACTCTATACTGCAGCATCGGCTTGGCACCCTATGGGCCTCGCTTGAAGCTTCACGGCAGCTTACTTATCATGCTGCTGCTAGCTTTGATTCAGGCGAGCCAGAAGCGCTCATAGCATTAATGTCAGCTAAAGTTCAAGTGGCAGATATGGTAGTGAATATCGTTAACGAATGTATGACCCTGTGTGGTGGTATTGGTTACCGTAAAGATTCTAAATTACAATTATTATTAAGAGATGCGCGTGCAGCTCCATTAATGGCACCAACGACTGATGTTATGAGAGTTTGGTTAGGTAGAGCACTGTTAGGACAACCTTTGCTTTCAGATTAAGGGGTAATTAATGGCGGTAGCAGGAACACCAAACAACGGGATGTTGCAACTATTGGGCGTGTCCCCTGTAATTTCAGATATGCTTTTTGATCAACTTTGGCCTCAACATACCATTTCTAATATTGAAGATAAAGCAAATATCTACGCTAGTTATGAGGATGGCAACCAATCTGCAGACACAGTGCTCCTTGGTTTAGATGTCAAGGAGCCTGTCAGTGTTGCGCAACGTCTATTTTTGTACGATAAAAATGTCCCTATTTTCATCTTGAGTGAGGCGGCACATTGTGCTCAACTTAAGAGAACATTAATGTTCAGTCCATTTTCAAGCAATGAGATTATTGCTTGGCCAGTATCCGAAGTAGATGAACTGTCGATTGCGATTCGAAATGCAATTCAACGAAGACAGGTTCGGATGCAATATCAAAATACCATTTCACGGTCTCAGATAAACCTTGAAAGGTTACCACTACTACAGCCTGAAGCTGATCATTACTTAGATCAGTTGTTAAACCATGCACCAATCGGGGTGCTGACGGTAGATACTGATAGCAATATCCTCACGGCGAACCACTTGGCTTTAGAAATTCTGGATACTAGTGAGCAGCAAGCGCTAGGGCGGCCTGTCGGCATGTTACTTCCTGTTAGAGAACGTAACAAAGTAAAATTGCTTTTAGAAAGCAGTTTTGACTCATTTAAACGACAAGACCCAAAAGTATTTGAAGTGGAGAGCGAGAAAAGAGGTACTTGTTTTATTGAAGTCATATTAACCCCACTTGCTTATAGAACTGGTCAAAAAGGCGCGATGCTGATTTTACAAGACGTATCCAAAAGAGTTTTGGCGGAGCGTGAACAGCAGCAAGCGGAAGAAGATCAACGTTTACATTTAAGGGTGTTACGATCGTTTTATGAGATTAGCTCAAATTTAGAACTTAGATTGAAAGAAAAGCTACAGTTATTATTGAGATTGGGTAGTGAACAATTCGATATGCCAATTGCGGTACTGTCACGCATTGATGGACAAAAGTATTATGTTCATGATTCAATCAGTAACCACCCAAGTTATACATCTGGCACTACAAAGAAGCTTAAACATACATTCTGTAATGATACTATTTTAAATAGTGAACCATTAGCCTTTGAAAGTGCAAGTGAAAGTAAACAGTGGAGTAAGCACTATAGCTCCAAGACGGAGAATATAGAGGCCTATATGGGCGTGCGCATCATTGTGGAGGGGGACCTTTACGGAACGCTTTCGTTCGCAAGTGATAAGTCAAGACGCAGGCCATTTAGATTGGCTGATTTAGAGGTTCTTAAACTTATGTCTCAGTGGGTGGGTAGTGAGCTGCAAAGAGAGTTCGTTGGGGCTTATATGAGCAAGCTTTCTAGTGCTTTAGAACAAACTGCAGATTCTGTCATTATTACAGACAATAATCGCAGTATTGAATATGTAAACCCTTCATTTGAAAATATGACAGGCTATGCAAGACAAGAAGTGCTTGGTAAAAAAGCATATTTTCTTAGAACTGGTTCCGACAAGCCAGCATTGTACGATGAATTGTGGCAATCAATTAGTTCAGGCGGCGTTTATCGCGGCATTATTATTAACCGTAAGAAAGACGGTACGGTTTACCATGAGCAGAAGACGATTACGCCATTGAAAGATGATCAGGGGAATATTACACATTATATTTCAACAGGGCATGATATTTCTGACTTAGTAAAAGCTGAAGAGCAGGACCGTTTACACAAAGCTGAATTTGCACATGTTGCACGTCTGGGCGTCTTGGGAGAGATGACTTCAGGGTTGGCGCATGAGCTTAATCAGCCGTTATGCGCAATTACAACTTATGCACAAACTTGTGTTCGTATTATCCAAAGTGATGGTTATAAAATAGAAGATGTTAGTTACGGGCTCAAACAATTAATTAAGCAAGCTGAGCTAGGTGGGGATATTTTTAGGCGACTGCGTGACTTTGCACGGAAGGAAGAGAAACCGCAAACGCCTTTCAACATTCGAGATATTATTTATGAAGTACGGGATTTTACACGTGCGGAATGCTTACAAAACCAAATCAGACTATTAATACAAGTCCCTGCCCATTTGCCACTTGTAAGAGTTGACCCTATCCAGATTAAACAAGTATTAATTAACCTAGTGCGCAATAGTATGGATGCTTTACAGGATGTTGAAGAGGATCGGCGACGATTAGTAATTAGTGCTAAGATTTATAAACAAAAGTTTATTAGTGTTAGTGTCAGTGATACAGGCAATGGCTGTACTGAGGAAGTGGCTCAACGCTTATATGAACCATTTTTTACGACTAAGAAGCTCGGTCTAGGTATCGGGCTTGGTATTAGCCAAACCATTGTTGTTACACATGGTGGAAATCTTTGGTTGGAAAAAAATTCAAGCAACGGTGCTACCTTTAGCTTTACGTTGGACATGTCGCAGGAAAAGGTCATAGGGAATTTAAATGAAAAGTGATTTATATGCCAAGTATACGATCTATATCGTAGATGATAATCCGGCAGTTCGTGATGCAGTAAGGTTTCTTGTGAAACAAGTAGGACTTACGCCTAAAATATTTCCTTCTGCACAGGAGTTTTTAGACTATTTCACAATAGACATGCGAGGCTGTTTAGTGCTAGACATACGTATGCCAGGCATGAGCGGTTTAGATTTACAGGAGCAGTTAATTCTTTTGGGTGCACATATTCCCATTATTATCATCACAGGTCATGGAGATGTGCCAATAACCGTGCGTGCAATGAAATCTGGTGC
>JAPKBG010000014.1 GCA_028823485.1 Methylophilaceae bacterium
CAATCGCAAACGGTGATAGACCCAGCCGCCATGGATAAAGCCCGCACTCATATTTTAAAAGCCATTAAACGCACACATAAACCAGCGCTGACGAAGTTGTATAAAGCCAATGGCAATACAGGTGAGTTCTCACTCACACCAGCTGCCATGGGTCGGCGTGCTTTGCAAAACGTCACGTTAGAACTGCTGACTGCAACTAATGGCACAGGCTGCGCGACATTAGCCAAAACGCATTATGACAATGCCGATAACATGACCGATAGAATCGCCGCATTAGCCAGCTTAACCGACAGTACCAAGCCAGAACGTGAAGTCGTCTTTGCAGACTTTTATAATCGTTACAAAGACTATCCGTTGGTTGTTGATAAATGGTTTACGATGCAAAGTATGGCAAACCGTAATGCCATGCTTGATGACTTCGCTAGCCTACGCCAACATCTAGACTTTAATATCAAAAACCCAAACCGCGTCCGCGCGCTTTACTCATCCTTTGCGATGAATAACCCAGTGAAATTCCACGACCCAAGTGGAAAAGGCTACGCCATCCTAAGAGATGTCATTGTTGAACTCAATGCCATCAACCCACAAATTGCCTCACGCCTAGTCACACCACTACGCGAGTGGAAACGCTACACACCTGCGTTACAAGCGCATATGAAAGCCGCATTGCAAGTGATTCTAGACACACCTAACTTATCCAATGATGTGTTTGAGTTGGTGAGTAAATGCTTGAAAGGTTAAGCAGCTAATTAGAAACACATCATTGAAATATCACATATACCGTTACATAGCTCTCATGTGATTAATTTTAGTGAAAGACTTTCTGGCATTGGCAAGTAACTGTCCGGCAGTGGAATGGTCAACCGTTTCAACACTAACAATCTTCGCTGAAACCTTTGTGTCATGGCTATGCGCATGTTTAATCAGCTCTAGCTTTGCTGCTCAAGGGCCTACAATCAAAATTTCACCAACACCAGAAACAGCTTCAATCACTTAGTGTAACAGTTTTGATAATTTCACTTTCGCTTGCTTTAGTATTAAATTGAATAACGTGCGCTTCATGATGGTCAATCCATACGACTGCGTGACTTAAAGACATAGTTTTCTCCTTAGTAATCTTATAGTGTGAACCCTATGTTCGTAAATGAGATTGACCTCAGTCAACTTTAATGTTTTTAAAGGCGGATACTTAGAGGGGTTAAAAATATCTAGTCACATCCAATATTGGGTAGTCAGTTGATCGTGCCACAGACCCTACAATAAGGGGGTTTGGCCTTTTTGCTATGTACAGCGTAATATCGTTAAGTGATTGCGCGCTAGCAGCGCTAAGCTTACAATTTCTTTATTAGTATTTAGCGTATGTATTTAATTTCAAAAAGAGTAGAGACAACATGAGCAATATCGCAATTATCGTCGATTTAGAAACAACAGGCTTAAGTGCTGAAGATCACATTCTAGAAATCGGTGCGATTAAAATCAACACCGAAACAGGTGAAGTACTAGATGAGTTTCAGACCTTCACACAACCAGAATCTGAGTATGGCGACTATGCGTTCCAAATCTCACCATTCATTACAGGCTTAACAGGCATTACCGATGACATGGTCGCTGACGCACCTTCCAATGGCGAGGCGGTCAATTCCTTCATGGCGTTTGCTGGCGACCTAGAGATTTGGGCTTACAATGCGGGCTTCGATAGTAAATTCATCAACCAACACACCTCAGAATATCGTCCTTTTAAAGATGTATTACGGATTGCTAGAAGGGCTTTCCCAACACTGAGAAGTCATAAGCTCGTATTGGTCGCAGATCACTTAGGTTTAAGCCAAGCAGGCGCGCATAGAGCCATTGCCGATTGTTTGATGACGAAAGAGGTGTTGGTACAAGGTTTGAGGTTGTTTGAGCAAGGGCGTGGGTAGGGAATAGGCCGTAAACAAGTTTATGCAAACTACAACTAAATATTTAGATTGCTAAATGGGTATTTCTGAGCTCCCTTCAAAACTGAGTTTGCCGCAGACGAATCCTGGTGTTGCTACGGTGTTGGAATACCTGGTGATGAAGTTCCCTTATGTTGATGCGCAGGTTTGGCGGCAGCGGATGGTGGATGGTAAGGTGCATTTCCATGGTGGTGAACTGATTACAGCAGAGACGCGCTTTCAGCCGCAGCAACGGGTTTATTATTACAGGGAAGTCGATAGTGAGCCTAGTATCCCTTTTAAAGAAACCATACTCTTTCAAGACCAGCAACTGTTAGTGGCGTATAAACCCCACTTTCTAGCCGTCACGCCCGGCGGTGTTTATGTGAATGAATGTCTACAAACCCGCTTACGACTCAGCACTGGCATTGAGGGTTTACAAGCTTTGCATCGTTTGGATCGAGTAACCGCTGGCTTGGTGATTTTCTCTACCAATCCAGAAACCAGTTTTCTGTATCACCATCTATTTGAAACACGAAAAATACACAAAACCTATCAAGCCATTGCCAATATTCGTGATGATGAGCAACTGGTGGGGCAGGAGTGGGAAGTTAAAAACCGTGTCGTGCATGGTGAGCCGCATTTCCGTATGCAGATAACCGAGGGCGAAGCCAATAGCCATTCTGTGATTCGATGCTTGCAACAAACTGAGCAGCAGGCATTGTTTGAATTAACCCCCGTGACAGGCAAAACCCATCAATTACGACTGCACATGCAGACACTAGGCTGGCCGATATTAAACGACCCATACTATCCGCAATTACAACCACAGGCTAAAGATGACTATGCAGAACCATTGCAGTTGCTGGCAAAAGAATTAGCGTTTATTGACCCAGTGACGCAACAGGCTAGGCACTTTAGCTGTTGCAAGAACTTGTCGCTGAAATAGGGTGATGTTTATGATCACCTGCTATTATGGCCTGCCATTTTAGCTTCATACATAGCCGTATCTTCTTTTTCAGTATCTCTTCTTCATTGCCTTTACTGCTATGTAGTAAGGCTATGCCAATACTTTTTATTGCGGAGAGGACAATATTGTATTGGTTTGTAGATCCCAATCTCATAGACCTTGGGCGTTAGCTTTGATGACAAAATCCCAGCGCTGTTTCAGCATGCTTTGCTTGGAAAGTGATTTTTTACAGAATACAAAAACTCCCACTAGGTATAGCATTGCAATCAAACTTAATACAATAAATAGGTAGGCTTCAGTCATGTTGGTGTTGCAAGGGAGTAGATTTTAATTTGACATGCATAAACATATGCGTCAATACCAACTCTATCTCATCAATTTATAACATATGTTATATCCGCGTTGTGTTAACAACCTTTAGGCGAGGTAGTCTGGCTGACTATTTTGTTACGTTATTATTTTATGGTTTACAATTTGAGTATGAAAAAAACCGCTGAATCAGGTATGGGTAAGGTTTTTATTATTATGTTTAATTTTATTATCCTATTTCATATATTTAACCTATCAATATAATCTGCTAACTGGAGGCATTGCTTCTTTACTGACTTGGAGCTTTTTTGTTCTTCGTACACCCGTTGCCGACACTGGTTTTTATTGGATTTCCCACTGAGGCTTTTGTTTGGTATTCGAATGGTTCTGTCGGAAATCGTAGTCTGGGCAATTGCCATTTTAATTAATGTGGTTGCCTTCATTTACTTTCATTATTTTTAGCTGCTCTGTTGTTAATACCTACAGGCCTAAATCTAGTTGTAATAGCTTTTTCAACATCGGGACTGACACTGGTTTTTTCTCAGTCAATGACCACTCATCCAATGCATTGAGTACTGACATGAGCGTGGGTAAATCTCGTCGTAGATAACGCAAGCAGTAAGCAATCACTTCGTCTGGTAGGCGCATACCGAGTTCAGTGGCGTGGTTTTTCAATGCCTGAGTTTTTTCGACATCGGATAATGGCTGTAGTTGATATACTAAGCCCCAAGCTAGGCGAGTAGCTAAGTCGTCGCGCAGTTGCATTTGTGATGGCGCATGTAAACCAGCGGTAATCAGTTTGCCGCCACTCGCTTTGAGTTGATTGTAAGTGTTAAACAAATCAATTTGCGCTTCATCACCTAATAGGTGCACATCATCTGCAATATGCGCGCCCAGATTTTTTGCGGCATTGAGTAAATGACTTTTACCACTACCTGCTAGGCCCCAACAGTAGATAAAAGATGCGTCTGCTGAACCATCTAATAAGTGCTGAATATTGGTTAGCACTTCAGCATTATGACCAATCACAAAGTTATCTAGCGTTTGTGGCGGCGCTGGCTGAATATCAAGTAGTAGTTGTTTCATCACTATTTAAGGTAAGCATCGCTAGTTAAATAACTTTGTTTGGAATGGCGTAAGCCCACGGCGATTGCCGCACCAACAGGTAAGGCTAATAGCACCCCGGCAAAACCAAATAACTGTCCGCCAGCTAGCAAAGCAATAATCACCACAACTGGATGCAAGCCAATACGGTCGCCAACTAAGTATGGCGTCAGGATATAGCTTTCAATGACTTGCCCAATACCAAACACCATTAACACCGGAGCGATAGCTGACAGCGAACCGAATTGTAATAATGTCAGTAATAGCGCCATGATAAAGGCAATGGCAAAGCCTAAATAAGGAACGAGGCTAAGCAAGCCAGCCAGCAGCCCGATTGAAAGTGCCATCTCTAAACCGGCAAGCCATAAGCCAATGCTATAAAACACACATAGCGCAGCCATGACAGAAAGTTGGCCACGTAGAAATTCAGCTAGGACTTGATCGATTTCTTTAACAACCGTAGTGGTTTTTTCGAGCCATTGTCTAGGAATTAACTCGGCAATTTTTTCAACAAGATTATCCCAGTCACGTAGTAAATAGAATAAAACGACGGGTAATAATATGAGGTTGGCAACAATGCCAATCAGCGCTAATCCTTTGTTGCCTGCCGTCTGCAGCAGGTGATTTAACACGCTGCCAGTTTCTTGCCAGTGTTCGGTGATCATCTGCTGAATCTGCCCGATATCAATGGCGAAGCTTTTGCCTAGATTTCTTTGCAACCACGGTTCGGCATAGGCGAGAAAGTTTTCGATGAGAACAGGTAGGCGTTCAGCAATGAGTAATGATTGTTTTTGTAAAAGCGGTATTAGAATCAAAATAATCAGCATCATGCCAGAAAATAACCCAACAATGACTAAAAGGGTGGCGAGCGCTCGGCCGACTTTCATTTTGTTAAAACCAGCCACGCTGAGCTTATCGACTAATGGATCGCAAATGTAGGCCAGAATTGCCGCTGCGATGAATGGCGTCACAATGGGGCCGAGCTGATAAAGAGTCAAGGCAAGCAGTAGCGCAAAAATCGTCCAACGATTATCGCTAAAGATGCGGGTGATGGGGTCTTTGTCTTTTGGTTGTTTAGCCATATTTTAGTAAAAATGAGTTAAAATGTGCGCTTAAAATTAAGTAATTAGCAAAATTATACTTAAGTTAGTCGTGCTGCATGATATTTATTAAAAAGCACCTGCTATCGTCACACTTAAAACCCTTATTGAAACGAGATCATTTTGAGCGCAAATTCTGACAATACCCCTGTTACCTATCGCGATGCTGGCGTTGACATTGAAGCTGGTGATGAGCTAGTTAATCAAATCAAACCGTTTGCAAAACGTACGATGCGCCCAGAAGTGATGAGTGCGATTGGTGGGTTTGGTTCTATGTTTGCGATGCCAACTAAGTTTAAAGAGCCTGTCTTGGTTTCAGGAACAGATGGCGTTGGTACTAAATTGAAACTGGCATTCGAATTGAATCAACATGATACCGTAGGTATTGATTTAGTTGCCATGAGTGTGAACGACATTTTGGTGCAAGGTGCTGAACCATTATTCTTCTTAGATTATTTTGCATGCGGTAAATTAGATGTCGGCACAGCGGCAAAAGTTGTTAAAGGCATTGCCGCAGGTTGTGAAGAGTCCGGTTGTGCATTAGTTGGTGGTGAGACAGCAGAAATGCCTGGTATGTATCCAGCCGGTGAATATGATTTAGCTGGCTTTGTGGTTGGCTGTGTGGATAAAGCGAATATTATTGATGGTACGACGATTGCTGAAGGCGACGTCGTATTAGGCTTGGCTTCAAGCGGCGCACACTCTAATGGCTACTCACTCATTCGTAAGTTGATTGAAAAGTCGGGTATCGATATGGAGTCTAATTTCGAAGGGCGCAAGTTTAAAGATATCGTGATGACACCAACTAAGCTATACGTGAAGTCAATCTTAGCGTTGCTCGAAACTTTGCCAGTTAAAGGTATGGCGCATATTACTGGTGGCGGTATTACGGAGAATATTCCACGTGTATTGCCAGCAGGCTTAACCGCAGAAATCGATTCCAATAGCTGGGAATTACCAGCACTATTTAAATGGTTAAAAGACCAAGGTAATATTGCTGATCTTGAAATGTATAAAACATTTAACTGTGGTGTGGGTATGGCGATTATCGTATCTGCTGACAATGCAGCGGAAGCAATGAAAGTGTTAGCAGCTAAAGGCGAAACGGTTTATCAAATTGGACAAATTCGTGTGCAAGCTGCTGGAGAAGCGGCAACGGTTGTTGTTTAATACTAGCCGGATAGGTTGACAACCAGATAACCGTTTGATGCGTTATATAGACATCGCATAAAAAGAAAGCACATATGAAAACCATATTCGCATTTAGTTTGTTATTGGTAAAAGTGGCTTTTGCACAACCAACTAACATACAGTTGGAATACGAAGTTAGCCGTAATGAAAGTCCTTTCGGGACAGTTAAAGAAAGCTACGTGCAAGAGGGTGTGCAATATCGTATTGCTTCTACCACTAAAGGTAAGGGTTTATATGCCTTGCTTGGTTCGCGGGAGATGACAAGTAAGGGCACGGTTACTGCTGAAGGTTTAGTGCCTGAAAAGTTTCAATTCAAACATGGTAGTAGTGCAAGTAAGACATTGTCTGCCAGTTTTAATTGGGCAAGTCATCAATTGAGTATGTTGGTAAAAGGTAAAACAAGGGTGGCTAAATTACTACCAAGAACAGTTGATTTGGTGAGCTACCCTTATCAATTTATGTTTATGCCGCTAGATGGAAATCAAGTAAAAATTGCGTTAACAACGGGTAGAAAATTAAAACAATATACCTATAAATTGGTCGCGCGAGATGTGATGCTAAACGTGGCCGGAACACAATATAAAACATTACACCTAGTGAATGCTGCAGTGGGTGGGGAAAAGAAAAAAGAGCTGTGGCTAGCCGAGGAAACACACTATATCCCAGTGAAATATTTAGTGGTGGATAAAGATGGCGAAAAGATTGAGCAAGTGCTCACAAAAATCAGCATGGAATAGCTGTTATGTAATAGTCAGTGAATAGCGCTTAGTTATTGACCAAGTAAGCTACAATAGGACGGTCAGTGCTAGCATTATTACTGGCCATCGTCATTTTTTAAATTAATGCACTCACGATAAAGAAGATAGACGAAATGAATGAAAACCTAATCCGCCAAGCCGCCGTATTGCTGACTGATATGCTCGCTTTTGAAAAGCCAGCAGATGCCGTGATGAGTGCATTTTTTCGCAACAATCGTGACCTTGGCAACAAGGATAGATCATTTATTGCAGAAAGTGCTTATGGCGTCATTCGCCGTTTACGTTTTTTGAGTACCATTACCGCGAATGAAGAGAATGACCCTGATGATGCACGTAAGTTAATTCTAGCTTGGCTGTTGCGCGTGCAAGGGCGCAGTTTAAGAGATTTGGAAGCAGTGCTGAATGAGCAACAAAAAGAGTGGGCGATTGCCATCAAAACCAAGTCGACAGACGATATGCCAATTGCGGCGAAAGCGGATGTTAGAGATTGGTTATGGGAAAAACTCGCTAAACAGTATGGCGACGAGAAGGCCTTGACCATCTGTCGTGGTATGTTTGAACAAGCGACTTTAGATTTGCGCGTGAATACGATTAAAGGCAATCCAGAAGAAGTGCTAGCAAAAATGCTGGCTGAGAATATCAATAATGAAAATACTATTTCGGCGATGCCACTATCACCGATTGGTATCCGTATGCCAAACCGTATTGGAATTAATAAGCATGTGTTGTTTACCGAAGGTAAAATTGAAGTGCAAGACGAAGGTAGCCAGTTGCTCACTTTCTTAGTTGCGCCAAAACGTGGCCAAATGGTGGCGGATTTATGTGCTGGTGCTGGCGGTAAAACATTGGCACTGGGTGCATTGATGCGTAATACCGGTCGTTTATATGCATTTGATGTGAACGAGAGGCGACTCAGCAACATGAGTAAGCGCCTTAAGCGCTCAGGTTTATCTAACCTCAATGCACAAGTGATTAGTAACGAAAATGATATGAAGCTCAAGCGCCTCGATGGTAAGTTTGACCGAGTATTAGTTGATGCGCCATGTAGTGGTTTAGGGACTTTGCGTCGCAATCCAGACTTGAAATGGCGTCAAACCGAGCAAGACGTGGTTGAGCTGAATGCGAAGCAAAAGAATATTTTAACGCGCGCAGCTAAAATGACCAAAGCGGGTGGACGTGTGGTCTATGCGACTTGTAGCTTACTGTCAGAAGAGAATGAAATGATTGCGAAACACTTTTTAGAGAAGCATCCAGATTTTACTTTAGTGCCTGCGAACGAGGTGATGGCACAACAAGGTATTGAGTTAGATACCGGTAAATACTTAAACTTACTGCCCCACGAACATGGCACTGATGGTTTCTTTGCTGCGGTGTTCGAGAAAAAAGTAGACCCTAAAAAAGAAGCGGCAGCTAAGCTTAAGGTAGAGGAAGCTCAGGCCAAAAAAGCAAAGGCTAAAAAAGAAAAGGCCAGTGAAAAAGCTGCTGAAGAGAAGCCAGAGAATACGGAAGCGTCAGCTAAAGCCGATGAGGCTGAAGTGAAAGCAGAAGAAAAGTCTGAAGCAAGCCTAGAGATAATTCCAGAAACAGACAGCAAGCCAGAAGAGGGTAAAGCGTAACGCAATGGCATTAGACCTCTCCAACACATTGGTTGTCGGCATATCCGCCACCGCGCTATTTGACCTCGGTGAGGCGGATAAGCTATTCCGCGAACAGTTGAAAATCGACGTTGAAAAAGCGGTAGTGCAGTATCGACAGTACATGCTGGAAAGAGAAGATGACCCCTTGCTAGAAGGGACTGGCATGCCATTAATTAAAGCTCTGCTGGAGCTCAATAAATATAGTGATGATAAGGCGTCTGAATCACCACTCGTCGAAGTGGTGGTGATGTCTCGCAATAGTCCGGAAACAGGCGTGCGCGTATTCAACAATATTCGCAATCTTGGTTTGAAAATTAGCCGCCATGCCTTTACGGGTGGTGAGTCTGTTATTGACTATATTGAAGCCTTTGATGTGGATTTATTTCTCACGACGAATGTTGGTGATGCGCAAAAAGTGAGTGATGCGGGTAAGTGTGCTGTGGCTTTGCTGAAAGCACCGCCAGCGGATAGGGTCAAACCGCCGACTGACCAGGTGCGGATTGCCTTTGATGGAGATGCCGTACTATTTGATGAAAGCAGCGAGCTAGTTTATAAATCAAAAGGCTTAGACGAGTTTCAGCAAAGTGAAGATACGCAGCAAGGCGTGCCAATGTTAGAGGGCCCTTACGCTTCTTTCTTGCAAAAATTAGCTAAATTACAAAAGCGCTTGCCATTCGGAGTGGAAATGTCACCTGTGCGATTAGCTATTGTGACCGCGCGGAGTGCGCCAGCTGAAATGCGCGTCATTAATACCTTGCGTGCTTGGGGTGTTCACGTCAATGAGGTTTTCTTTTTAGGAGGCTTGAATAAAGCCGCTATCTTAAAAGCATTTAAGCCACATATTTTTTTCGACGATCAAGATTTGCATATTGAAAATGCATCTACAGTCGTGCCGTCAGGTAAAGTGCCTTATAAAAGTGATTCACCACTGAATAAATTAAAATCTGTTAAATAGCTTTAATCATTTTCTAGTACTGAATCAATGAAGGTCGATAACTGATGAAACTCCCTAGTTTAAACATACAAATATTACTTGGTGCTGCATTTGGTGTCTTGGTCGGATTACTCTTTCAGAATACAGGGACAGCGGGTACAGTTGCCTCTGGTAGTTTATATACGGCTGGCCTTATTGGTACGCTGTTTATTGACCTCTTAAAAATGATTCTAATCCCACTCGTGTTCTGCAGCATTGTTGTTGGGATAGCGAATTTGCGTCAGCATAGCCAGATGCATAAAGTATGGGTGACTACGCTCATCTTCTTTATTCTCACCATGGGCATTGCCATGATTGTTGGCATGGCTGCCAGTCTTTACTTTAAACCTGGCACTGGGTTGGAAGTGACTATGTTTGATGGCGCGATGCAGAACTTTCAATCCAAACAAATGCCGCTTCCTGAGTTCTTCGCACATTTTTTACACAATTTATTTGTCAATCCATTCCAAGCACTCGCAGAAAGCAAAGTGCTTTCAGTCGTTATCTTTGCTTTGTTCTTAGGAATTGCGTTGGTGATGGGAGGTGATCGTTATAAAAACATTTTAGTCCTACTAGAAGAGGGCTTAGAAATCACCATGCGTATGGTGAATTGGATTATGGTGTTAGCACCTTATGGCGTGGCAGCTTTGCTGATTAAGTTGGTGGCAACGCAAGACATCTCAATGCTAGGCACGCTAGCTGAGTTTGTTGCGGTTGTGGCAGGCACGCTAATCTTCCACGGCATCGTTGTATTACCACTGATTTTATTCTTGTTTACAGGTAAGACACCTTTTTGGTTTTGGGGTGGTGCACGTCAGGCTTTAGTGACGGCATTTGCCACAAGCTCTAGCTCTGCTACATTGCCGATTACCATGCGTTGCGCAACGAAGCATTTACATGTGAAGCCTGAAATTGCTGGCTTCGTCATCCCATTGGGCGCGACGCTTAATATGGATGGTACGGCACTGTATGAAGCTGCCGCTGCCTTATTCGTGGCTAACCTCATCGGCGTAGAACTTAGCTTTGCGCAACAGATGATCGTCTTCTTTACCGCCATGCTAGCCTCTGTCGGCGCACCAGGCATTCCAAGTGCAGGCATGGTGACCATGGTGTTAGTTTTACAGTCCGTTGGTTTACCAGCAGAAGCTATCGCTATTCTGCTACCTATCGACCGTATGCTTGATACATTAAGAACGACCGTTAATGTTGAAGGCGACATGGCCGCCAGCTTAGTTGTTCAAAAAATCGTTTCTTAAGGCACTTAAACTTCATATGTTACATTTCTTTAAAGCCGAGATTGTTGATGCAGAAGCGATCGCAACACTCATTAATAATGCTTATCGCGGTGAACCCAGTCGTAAAGGTTGGACAACGGAAGCAAATATTTTAGATGGCTTACGCACCACAACAGCAGAGGTCGCTAGCATCATTAAGCGCAATGATGCTTTTATCCTTATGGGTGTGGAGAATGATGAAGTAGTGGCGACGATTTGTTGTGAGCTGCAAGTGATTGCGTTTAAACACACAGTACATTTCGGCCTGATTGCCGTTAAACCAACTCTGCAAAATAAAGGGCATGGCAAAGATATTATTAATGCTGCTGAGACCATGACCAAACGTGAATGGCGAGTGGCTGGTTATCATATGATGGTTATTTCTTTACGCAATGAATTGATTGCGTTCTACGAACGCTTGGGTTATGAGCGTACGGGAGAGGTTAAAGACTTTCCTGTTGATTCTCCGTTATGGGAGCCGAAAGTCGATGGGCTGCAACTTCAGTATTTGGCAAAGCTATCAGGGATGGTTCTTAAAAAGTAACCTGAGCTAATTTTAGCTTAACCTAGCTTTAATAAGTGCGTTACAGTAAAATCCTTTACCAACTTCAACACAACATTAGTGCTTGATGACCAAGGCGGTCTGGCTGCGTACCACCATCTGCAGCGGTTGTTGCTTGCCGTAATTTTTATGCAATCGCGGGCTCTCCGTGGCTAATATTGTTCTTAATAAACACCTCCTCGTATAGCTCCCCTTTAGGGGCTTTATCATGCAGTCTCAAATACAGCCTCGGCAGACATTCATCAGTATTTTGATGGCGCTTGTAGCCTCTGTTGCTTTCTCATCGAAAGCGATTATGGTGAAAATCGGCTATGTTTATCTAGTCAATGCATCCAAATTGATTGCTCTACGCATGCTGTTTTCTATTCCATTTTTTATGGGACTTATCCTATCGGCTAATTACAAGAGCCGCAGCATGAAGATTAACTTTGCTGATATACGCTAGCTGATATCAACCAGCATCATGGCTTGTTCGCATTCTGTGTGCGTCTAATTTTTCCAAGCCATGCATGAGTAATGAGTAGGCAGCTGGTACAACGACAAGGGTCAGTAGCGTAGAGGAAATCATGCCACCAATAATGGCAATAGCTAATGGTTTGTTGGTCTCACTACCAGCGCCTAAGCCCAGTGCGGCCGGCGTTAGCGCCAAGATGATGGTGAGTGAGGTCATGAGCACTGGGCGCAATCGCACAGGGCAGGCTTCGTTTAAGGCATCATTAATACCAGCACCTTTGGCGCGGAGTTGGTTAGTTAGGTCAATTAATAAGATGGAGTTTTTTGCGACCAAGCCAATCAGCAATATCAGGCCAATCATCGAATAAATATTAAGTGTTTGTCCAGTGAGCCACAGCGCAACTAAACCACCGATAATGGCTAATGGTTGTGCGAGCATGATGACAAATGGCTGCGTGAATGAGTTGAATTGGCTGGCCAGCACCATATAGAGCAGAATAAAGGCGAGCATAAAAACAAAGCCCATATTTTTTATGGTTTTTTTCATTTCTTCTGCTTGGCCAGAAAACTGTAGCGTGTAATCTGCGGGAACCGTAGTTGCAGCAACTTTGCTGACAATATCAGATGCCTCGCTGAGCGGAACGGTTGGGTTAGCATAAAAATTCACCGCATACTGCAAATCGTAGCGGCTAATCACGGCAGGACCTAAGGTGGGTTTAAACGAAGCCACGGCATCTAAACGGACCAACTCACTTTTATTATTACGTAAATAAATTTTGCTTAAGTCACTGGTTTGTTGCAATGCTGTATCATCTGCTTTCATGCGAATGTCGTAACGCTGACTATCGCCAATGTCATCATTGTAGGAAGCCACATTGTTACCACCCGCATATAAGCTAATGGCGGCTGCAATTTCTCTGGCATTGAGCCCTAAGTTGGCGGCACGTGTGCGATCAATATCGACATCTAACTGAGGTAGGTTGAGTTGTACATCGACGTCTACCTCACCAATTTCAGGCATGCTATTGAGTTTGTCTTGTAATAGCCGTGAGATTTCGCTGATGCCAGTTAAGTGATTGCCCGTTAATATGAATTGTAGTTTTTCAGAACGTCGCCCACGAGCGATGGATGGTGGTGATGCTGATGCTATTACACCTGGGATTTTTGCTAAATCTTTTTTGATTAATGTAATCAGGTCTTGTTGGCTAATATCACGCGCTTCTCTTGGTTTGAGTCGCACATTGATGCTGGCTTGATTGGCTTGTCCACGTGAGCCAGTGCCGATAGAGGCGTAGTAGCTATCAATGGATTCTGGATATTTTTTTAAGGCGGCTTCAATACGCAGTAAGCGTGAGTCGGTGTAATCGAGACTGGCGCCAAGCGGCGTTTTGGCGATAATTGCAAAGTAGCTTTCATCAGAATCTGGAACGAATTCTTTTGCTACATTTTTGAGGCTTAGCATGCCAGAGACGACGACAAAGATTGCGGTAAAAAACAGTACAAAAATGCGGTTCGACAGTGTCAGAGACAATGTTTTTCTGTACAGGGTATCAAGTTTGCTTAAGGCGTTAGCTATAGCGGTATACACCTTATTCTCGCCTTGTGTGATGCCTAGGTAGCGTGAGCACAGCATGGGGGTTAACGTCAGTGAAACGAATAAAGAAATGATGACGCCGAAGGTGACGACAACCGCAAATGATTTAAAGAACATGCCGACTATGCCCTCCATAAAAATCACAGGTGCGAAAATGCAAACCAGTGAGGCGGATGATGCTAACACGGCAAAGCCAACTTCATTACTGCCGTTAATCGTGGTTAGTGTGCGGAAACGATCGACCAGTGCTGGGTTCTTTAATTCTTCTTCTGTCAGCTTTTCACCAACCTCGCCCGACATGTGACGTAAGATACTTTCACGCACCACAATGGCATCATCCACCACGACGCCAATGAGTAGTAATAGTGCTAATAAGGTCATGCTGTTAAAGGTATAGCCTGAGAAGTACATTACCGCAATCGCGCCCAGTAATGAAACAGGAATCTCTAAACAGATCATTAAAGTTGAGCTAAATGAGCGCATAAAGATGAGTACGATCAGCGCAGCAAATAACGTACCTTCGACTAAATGCTCTTTAAGGGACGTGACAATTTGATTGATGAAAATTGAGTCGTTGGTTGAGATGTCTAATGACATGCCTGGCGGCAAGTTCGGACGAATTTCTTCCTCCAATTTTCGGGTGACCTCGTTGATAATTTGCACTGTGTTGGTATTCGCTATTTTGACAATGCCGATACTCACTGTTGGCTTGCCGTTATAGCGGGCTACTTGGCGTTTATCGGTAATACCATCTTCCACTTTGGCGATGTCTTTTAAGTAAATTGGCACGCCATCTTTGACTTGCACCACCATGTTTTTTAAGTCATTAAGATTGTGGAACTCCAAATCCAGCTTAATTAACTGCTCTGCATTTTTGCTGACTAAAAATCCACCAGGCAGCTGCACGTGTTCACGGTTAAAAGCATCGGTTAAATCATTCGCACCGAGTTTATAAGCCGCCATTCGTTCTGTCGATACAATCACGCGAATGACGCGGTCACGCTGACCCCCAAAGCGGACTTCGCCGACACCATTAATGGTTTCGAACTTTTTCTTAATCACATTGGCAGCATATAAATTAAGCTGCTGTATGGTGCGGTCACCCGTTAGGGCAATCCACATAATAGGCCGAGCATCAGCATCCACTTTTCTAATGATTGGCGGGTCTGTATCTGTTGGTAATCTACGCTGTACTTGGCTGATTTTGGCTTGCACTTCGTTAAAGGCAACATCAATATTTTTGTCTAAATTAAAAACAACACTGACATTGGAGGCTCCTGGAGAAGAGCTAGACTGAATGTGATCAATGCCGGGCGTAGTGTTGACGGCAGATTCAATGACGTTAGTCACACTGGTATCAATGACATCTGAACTGGCACCACGTAAGGTGGTTGTGATGTTAATGACGGGAAAGTCGACTGATGGAATGCGATCAACACCAATACGTTGATAGGCGATAATACCGAACAGCATAATGACCGCTGACAGCATAAACGTTAAGACATGATGCTTAATCGAAAACTCAGGTAGCGTCATTTTTTGCTATTTTGACTGGTGCTTTATCGGTGAGAAAGCCCGCACCATCGACGACAATAAGGTCATTAGGTTTTAGTCCAGATATTATTTCGATGAAGCCCTGTTGACGCAAACCTGTTTTAACAATGGCTTGGTGTGCAATATTTTCACGCACCACATAGACAACTTCTCCTGCTGGGCGCAACACTAAGCTTTGCTCTGGAATCATCATTGCCGCTGATAATGTACTGAGCGTCACCTCGCCAGTGACGGTTGCACCAGGCTGCCAATCTTTTGCATTGTTGACATCCGCAATCACATCAATCGTGCGATTACCTTCCGCAACCAATGGTTTTAATTCACGAATAACCGTTTCTATTGTCTGCGTACTGGCCGGTGTTTTTAGTCGTACGGTTAAGCCTGGTTTAAGTTGTGGCCCAAACTGCTCTGGAAAAGGCAAGTGCGCACGTAAAACTTGTGTTGAGACGATTTGCACGATAGGGTCGCCTACGCGAAGATAGTCACCAATATCAACAGGGTTGCTTTCAATAATGCCACTGACGGGTGCAAACACTTTGGATTTGCTGCTGTCATGGTTAATGCTAGCAACACGTGCTTTGGCTGCAACCAGTTGTTGCTTGAACACACTCTCTTGCGCAACTTCATTATCAACTGCATTCTGAGAGATAAAGTTTTTATCCATCAGGGCTTTGTTACGCGAGACAATTTTAGTTTGATTACCTAACGATGCTCGAATCCTAGCGACTTCTGCCAGTGCTTCGTTACGTTGCATAATATAATCACGCGCATCTAAGGTCGCAATTAGCTGCCCTTTTTTGACTTTGTCACCTATATTGACATGCACTTTAATAATGCGTGCTGCCATTTCCGCTGCTAAAGTTGGATTAATTAAGCCCTCAAGTGAGCCAACTGAGCTTTGTGTGATGCTGATGGCTTGGTTTTTAAGGGTGATCACCGTGACTAAGGTTGTTCTAGCATCCTGTTTCTTGTCTGAATTTTCATTATCATTGAAGCCGCACGCCTGTAAAAACAGCACACTGCAAAAAAGGAGTAACGTTAAGAGTGGTTTATGCATAAAGTGTATTCAAGTTAATTAGTTAATGACTCGGTTTTTCAATAACCCTGTCCCAGTCAAAAAAAGGCCCTGGGTCTGTTTTTCGGCCTGGTGCAATATCTGAATGTCCAACGACATATTGAATCGGATAGGTGTTTTTCAATGATTGTAATAGTGCATTGAGTACTTTATATTGCACCGCTTCAAATGATTCAAAATCACACCCTTCAAGCTCTATTCCGACAGCAAAGTCATTACATCGTTCACGGCTTTTCCATTTGGAGACGCCTGCATGCCAAGCGCGTTTCGTACAAGGAACAAACTGAATCAGGGCACCATCACGACGGATAAGGAAATGCGAAGAGACTTCCGCTGTATAAATATCAGCGTAGTATGGGTGTTCATTTGGATTCAGTTGATTCGTAAATAATTCAATAATGCCATGACCACCATATTGTTTTGGAGGCAGGCTGATGTTGTGAATCACAACCATGTCAATCACAGGGCTATCAACATCGCTAGGTCTATCATCTTGATTAGGTGAGGTTACCTGTTGTGCACAAGCAACCACCCCATGTGCATTGATTTCATATAATTGACTGCCTTGTGTTTGCATATTGCTAATTTGTTTGGCTCCAAGAAAAGGTGTTGTTTTTTGGCGGATTAACGCTCTTCAGCAAGGCCATCATCAGACTCTGCTTGATCGTCTTTGGAAAGCCCCAGTTTTTACCTTCTAAGTTGAGAAAAGCATCTGCTTGCAAGTTATGGTGTTTGATAAATAGTTCTGTATCTACAACGATGACACCATCCTCTATTCTGTATGTAATCAGCGCATTCATATACGCAAGCCCTTTTAAATCTAATCCGCGTTGTGAAGCTAATCGTTCACTCTGCTGCAGTCGTCGAGCAAGACTGTGTGCTAGGCAAGTAATTGCAAAGCAAGCGATGCATAGGGTGACAGTATTTGAATAGTTGCTGTTTGTGTTAGATTGGAAAATAGAGCTAAAAAACTGTTGAAGTAAAATCTCAATCGTTACTACCGTCGCGTAGAATAAAGATAAACGGCCATCACTAATTAAGCTGGCGGCAGCAATAACAATGACCAGTAGCAAGCCCATTTCTGTATAACTTGAGTTTACTATATGCATGAAAAGTAGAATAAAAAGAATGTCTGTGATGATTTGAACAGGGAGGGTGATTTTTAACTTTGGCTTTTCAAGCCAAGTAGCAATGCCGCTGAAAAGGCTAAAGGTTAAGTAGCCAAGTGGTCCCACTGCTAAGGCATGCTGGCCAATGTTTGGTTGTAGGTTTTCAACTAAGGGAGATAGACTGAATAATAGTGCAAATGCAATGAAAATGCTGTAGCCATTGTACAGTTTGAAGCTACTCCAGCGCGCCTTAATGAGCTTTTGATCATGGGCTGAAGTAGGCTCAATATTGATGTTATTTTCTTTGCGCATCACATTCTGGATTGCTACAATAAATTACATTATCTCTGATGCGCGTATCGCTTTCAGGGACATGGCAATGGCATTGGCTACAGATCACGAATTTTTCAGATTGCACATGACTGTTCGATGGCGCGTGTGTGGATTGCGCGCTTGCTATGAAGCGTTTTATCACGACATAGAGTACCCAAATTAAAATGATTAATAATAAAATACGTGGCATAGCATAATCATAAACGTTAACTGAGATAATGACTGCATAAAATAAAGGTTAAGTATAGAACAGTCTTCCTAAGGCTAGAGGAAATTAAGCTGTTATACTGTATCACTAGTTAGACAAATAACATATTCATGGCTAGTTCACAAGAATTATCAGATTTTTTACGCGAAGTAGAGCGGCGTGCTTTTAAGCAAACAGTTTATGCTGTGCGCGATGAACACTTGGCACTTGATATTGTGCAGGACTCGATGTTCAAACTTGCTGATAAATATCCTGACAAGCCAGTTACAGAGTATCCCATGCTGTTTCAACGTATATTGCAAAACACCATGCGAGACTTTTGGCGCCGGCAAAAAGTACGCAATATTTGGACTTCTTTACTCTCTTCATTTGGATCTAAAAATGAAGATGGTGAAAATATAGATCCACTCGATACCATTGATGTCGGTGATGAGAGTCTTAATCCCGCAACGCAATTGGAAGGCAGCCAAACCTTACAGTTGATTGAGCGAGCATTAGAAAAGCTGCCAGCACGTCAACGAGAAGCCTTCGTTCTGCGTTATTGGGAGGAGATGAGTGTTGCTGAAACAGCGGATTTAATGGGTTGCTCACAAGGCAGTGTGAAAACACACTGCTCGCGCGCATTGCGCACGATGGCATCATTGTTGGAGCAACAAGGTTTAGTTAGTAGAGAATTAGAAAATTTAGGGGTAGAGTCATGAACAAAGACAATACGGATTACGACAATACTGAACAGCTTGAGGCGCATTCGAAAAGCATTGTTGCTTTGTTAGATGCGCGTGCACAACGCTTAGACATGCGCACCTTAACGCAACTAGAAAATGGTAGAGCGCGTGTTGTTGCTATGCATCAAGAGCGCGGTGGATCTGCAGTTAATGCAGATGGAACATTAAGTCATTGGATGGGTTGGGTAGAGCATCATCGCATGTTGTTTGCTGGGCTGGTGATTATTGTGCTGATTAGCAGTTTTGTCGCATTGCAGAAGTTTAATACGAATGAAACAAGTGATGCATTTTTACTAGGTGCAGATTTACCGCCGGAGGCTTTTGTGGATAAAGGTTTTGAGCCATCACTCAATAAACACGCTAATATTTAAATTGGACTATAAACAAAATGAAGCTTTAACACAGAGCTTATTTTGAAATTAAGGAAGAGCTGAGCTGTAATGAAAAAGTTTTGGTTAGCATTGAATTTTTTGTTTGTTGTCCCAGTATTTGTGGCACCAGTGCAAGCAGAAATCAATCAAGAGAAGTTGGCAGATGCTGATGTGGTTCAAGTTGCATTGAATGATGTACCAACAAAAAAATGGGTAGATCTCACTGAGCAGCAACAAGGCGTATTATCACCTTTGGCGTCAGAGTGGGATGCACTCAGACCTTGGCAGCGTGCAAAAATGCTTGATATTGCCAAAGACTATCCAAAGATGGGCGCAAAAAAACAGAAGCGAGTAAAAAATAGGTTGAATAGTTGGAGTCGTATGACACCTTATGAGCGTGAAAATGCACGTAAACGTTTCCGGCACTTTGACAGCTTGAGTCCAGAAAAGAAACAAGAGCTGCGTAATAAATGGGCAAAGTATCAAAAACTACCAGAAGCCGAGCGTGAAAAGCGGCGTAAAGAATCTGGCGAGGTTTATTACGAACCTGAGTTAGAGTAATCTGGTATTGATTCTTGTTAAAAAGCCCACATTTCTAGTGGGCTTTTTTATAGCTTTTTGAATGAAATCTTTGGGTGAAATATATGGATAAAACAGAGGTATCAGAAGTGAGTTTATTAAAACGATTAGCAGCTTGCCTATATGAGTTGTTATCACTTGTTGCTATTTGGCTGCTGTGTACTGCTATCTTTTTGAGTTTTTTTGGTCATGTGGATGCGCCATTAAAGCGACTCTGTTTGCAGCTTTTTTTATGGGTGATGACAGGCGCTTACTTTATAACTTGTTGGATGAGGACAGGCCAAACACTGGCCGCACAAGCATGGAAAGTTAGATTGGTTGATTCGGATGGCGCAACGTTAGGCACTTCGCAGGCAGCCATTAGATACATGCTGACATCCATTTCTTTTTTGGCAATGGGTTTCGGTTACCTATGGGCACTCTTTGATAAAGAGCATTTATTTTTGCACGACAGACTGTTGAAAACGT
Organism: Methylophilaceae bacterium; assembly: GCA_028823485.1. Taxonomy (GTDB): domain Bacteria; phylum Pseudomonadota; class Gammaproteobacteria; order Burkholderiales; family Methylophilaceae. Next base: position 20,264 of record JAPKBG010000014.1, read on the forward strand.
GCTTCATTAAGGCGAATAAGTATTAGGGGAGCTAACGTCGTTCCGTGATGAAGAGAAGGTATATCCCAGCTAATAAGAATAATGCCGTTGGGGTAATGGCACTCATAAAAGGTGGCCAGTCGTTGAGGACGCCTATGTGGATAAAAACACGATTCATAATTTGATAGGTGACGCCAAGCAAAATGCCAATAAATATTTTTGCACTAGTACTAGAGCTACGCTGCTGTAAAAAGCCAAATGGCAAAGCTAAAATAACCATGACAACACACGCAAGCGGATAAATCATCTTTGTCCAAAGTGCAACATCATAGCGATTGGTTTTTTGTTTGTTGTTAGCAAGGTGTGTAATAAAGCTATATAAGTTCCAAGCTGACATTTTTTCGGGCTCAACGAGTAATGTATTAAGCAGTTCTGGACGGACACCCGACTCCCAGTTGGCTTTATTAAAAAACGTGGTTTCTACATGCTTGTCGTTCACTTGGTCAGTTTCGATGATTTTTGTTTGTGTCACATCGTTTAACCGCCAGCGGCCATCTAGGTAACTAGCTTTACCTGCAGTGCTAATGGTGAGTAGTTTAAAGTCTTCATCAAATTCATAAATGCTGAGGTTTAATAAAGTGGTATCAGGTAAAACGGTTTTGACATTAATAAAGCTTTTGTCATCTTTAACCCATAAGCCAGACTCGAAATTTTGTGCCACCACACCTTCTGTTGCTTCTAGGCGCATCCGTTGCGCAGCTTCTTCGCTGACTGGTGTGATGAATTCGCCAATCAGGATGGTGGTGATGGTAAATAGCAACCCAACTTTGACCAGCATGACACCTAAATTAGTGATGGATAAACCGCTGACACGCATGATGGTGAGTTCAGAGGTGCGGCCCAATGCACCTAAGCTGACCATCATCCCGATGAGGGTCGCGACGGGGGCGATATCATAAACATGCCCTGGGATGCTAAGGAGTACGAACGTGAGGATATTGCTCAGGTTGTAGGTGCCTTCTCCAAGGCTGTCCAGTTCCTCAATGAGGTCAAAGAACGAGAACATTGAAAGCAAACCCAGCGTGATGATCAGTATGCTGAGTGTGGTTTCTTTCCATAGGTAGCGGTTAATCATAGCCATAATTAAGCAGACTTTTCCTTTTTTCGCTTAGCGGAATCAGGGATCAAATTCAACCCTGTTGGCAATATTGGAAGTAATTGATTGCGTCGGTGGAATAAATAAATCGTTAATAATGCAAATGCAAAGTGGACAGGCCACAACCCAACAAAGGTGGACACCTTGCTTTGTGTTACCCATGCTTCAAAAATATTTAACATATTACTGTAAATGATAAAAATCAAAATGGCCAACATTAGGCTTAAGGAGCGACCTGCGCGCGGGTCAACAAAGCTCAAAGGAATCGCCAATAATGCAAGAATAATAGCTGATATAGGAATACCTAGTCGGGAATGTAACTCTGCTTGATAGCTGGGGGCGTCACTTGCAAACAGCACTGTTGACGGAATGGTGCCGACCTTGATAGGCTCTTCGGCCAATTCCTTTGTTTCTAAACGAATGGCATGGCGTTCAAATTCTGTTGTTGATATTTCTGCGGTGTTAGCTTCGCCTTGGTATCGACGACCATTTTCTAACAGAATAAAGAGATCTCCATTTTCAGCGGTAAATTTACTGCCTTTAGCGGCAACCATAATGCCAGTTTCTTCATGTTGCATTGATTGGATAAATACATTCTTAAAAACATCGCCTAGCTCATTAAAGCTTTCTAGATAATAAACGCGCTCAGGCTTATTAAGGCCTTCACTATTGGATTCATTAAATACACCTGGACTTAAAGAGGTTGATTCATCACGAGATTCTATTTCCACTCGGTAATCTTCTGTTTTTTGTGTTGCCCAAGGCATGACTAAAAAACTGAGTAAGGCAATCACGATAACGACTGGGATTGCAAAGCTGATAATTGGCCGTACCCATTTAGTAATACCTAAACCCGCTGTAAGCCAGATGATCATTTCCGAGTCACGATACCAGCGCGAAAGTGTCATCAATACCGCTAAGAACGTGGTGAGTGACATAATGATAGGCAGGTAGCGAATCAAGCTAAAGCCGAGCATTGTCATAATGGCATCATTAGGAATCCAACCTTTTGCCGCGCTGCCAACCAAAAAACCTGCACGCTGGGCGACGATGATACCAATGAGGATGAAGAACAATGCAGTCGCCGTATAGATGAGCTCATGCGAGAGTGATTTTTTAAAAATTTTCAATTTATATATTACGCTTTGATTTCACATCAAAACACTGGATAATTAATTTAAATGTTCAGACAACAATTATAAGGTTTAACAGATGGAATTTAGCATAAAAAACGGTAATCCTGAAAAACAACTCAGCGATTGTTTGATTATAGGTGTATTTGAAGGTGGAAAACTATCGGCTTCTGCCCAACTGTTAGATGATGCTGCTGGAAATGCCATTAGTACCGTTGTTAAATCCGGTGATATGAGTGGAAAAATAGCCTCAATCTTATTGATGCATCAGCTGCCTAATATAGTGGCGAAGCGTGTGTTATTGGTTGGCCTTGGCAAAGTGAGTGAGTTGAACACTAAAGAATATTTGAAAGTGGTGCGTGCAGCTGTGAAGGCGATCCCAAGCGTAGCGAAAGATGTTGGGTTTTATTTAACTGAACTAGCACCAGCAATGACCGTGCATGAAAAAACAGCACAAATTGCTGAAATTTTCTCAGATGCTACTTATCAAGTTAACGCACTGAAATCAAAAAAACCAGAAGCTGTTGCTCTAAAAAAAGTAGCCGTATTTGTTGAAAAGTCAGAAGAAGCCGAAGCAAAAAGCGCTTTAACACAAGGCTTGGCTATTGGTGAAGGTGTGAAAATGGCGAAAGACTTGGGTAACTTGCCAGGCAATATCTGCACACCGACTTACCTGGATAAGCAAGCAAAGCAATTAGCAAAAGATTATGGTTTTAAAGTTGAGGTGTTAGATCAAGCGCAAATCGAAGAATTAGGCATGGGTGCATTTTTAGGGGTTGCGCAGGGTAGTGATGAGCCAATGCGCCTCATTGTATTGCAACACAAAAAAGGTAAAAAAGATCAAAAGCCAGTGGCGCTTGTGGGTAAAGGGATTACCTTTGATTCGGGCGGCATTTCATTGAAAGGCGGTTCAGAAATGGACGAGATGAAATATGACATGTGTGGTGCAGCCAGTGTGTTGGGTACATTTAAAACCATTGGTGAGTTAGATTTGCCTATCAATGCGGTTGGTATTATTCCAACCTGCGACAATATGCCAAGTGGCAAAGCGCTCAAGCCGGGCGATATTGTAACCAGCATGTCAGGACAAACCATTGAAGTGCTGAATACCGATGCTGAAGGGCGTTTAGTCTTATGCGATGCATTAACGTACGCAGAAAAGTTTGATCCAAGCACGGTGGTCGATGTGGCAACATTAACCGGAGCGTGTGTGGTTGCACTCGGTCAACATGCTTCGGCTGTTTATAGTAACAAAGATGCCATTGCAGCCGAGTTGATTGCCGCAGGGGAATTTGCACATGATCGCGCTTGGCACATGCCGTTGTGGGAGGACTATCAGCAGCAGTTGGATAGCAATTTCGCCGATATGGCGAATATTGGAGGGCGTGCTGCGGGTAGTATTACGGCGGCTTGTTTCTTATCACGATTTGCTAAAAAGTATGACTGGGCTCACTTGGATATCGCAGGGACTGCTTGGAAATCGGGAAAGGATAAAGGCGGAACAGGGCGCCCAGTACCATTATTATCAACGTTCTTAATTAAGCGTGCGTTGAACAAGTAGTTTCGACGAGTAATTAACAGCCATGACTCGCGTTATTTTTTACTCGAACATTAGCGACAAGCAAGCCGCTTTGTCAGTCCTTGTTAGTAAAGGCTTGATAAAAGGCCACTTGATGATATTGTTTACTGAAGATGAACAGGCGGCAAAGACGTATAGTGATGTTTTGTGGCAAAAGGATAAAGCAAGCTTTTTGCCTAATGTACTGGCGACAGATGCGCTGGCAAAAGAAACGCCAGTTGTGTTTGAATGGCAAGATAAAGAGTTGTGTCAGGATGATATTTTGGTTAACCTGACAAATCGACAGTTAACAATTTTCAGTCGTTTTAGGCAGCTTGTGGAATTAGTTGGCACAGATGAAGAAGATAAAGCGTTGGCACGACAGCGCTTTAAATTTTATCGTGATCGCGGGTATGAGATTAAACATTCTGATGAAGACGCTTTGATACGTCCAGTTGGATAGGACCGGTTTGGTTATATTGGCATCATTTATTAAATGATTGTTTTTAAAGATAGGTAGAGCACATTTTGGCAGAAGATAAAATACCAGTATTAACCGAGGTTTATAAACCCAAAGCAGGTAAAAAAACCAAATCAACAACAAGTGACACACCTGATGTGACACCAGACTTGGTCGCTAAAGTGATAGCGCAAGTTAAGCCTAGACTCGAATCAGAGATTGCCGACTTTGTTTTAGAAGAGCTCAGAGCGGAGCTTAAAAGAGCACATAGTGATGTTATTTCATCCATTCAAGATTTTGTTGATAAAACAAAAGCGAATTTAAAAACTGAACTACCAAGTATGTATCAGGAAAGTGTGAAGTTGTCGCAAATTGATATTGATGTCTTGAAACAAACCACGCTAAAGGACACGTCTTTAGCTGTCCACAAAGAAATGATGGATTTTCAAACTAAGATCGTTTCCGAACATCAAAAACAAATCAGTGAAGCACTGGCCTCAATTGCAAAACGTGCTGAAGACAGTGCATCCGAGCAAATTGGGATTATGCATAGCCAAGTAGGTACGATTCAACAGGAAGCTTTTGCTAAGCTTCGTGAAGAGTTTGGTCTAGAAAAGGATAGAATGCTTAGTGCGGCAACCACAGAAGCCAAAGCTATTTTTGCCGCCCAAATAACTGAAGGGCAAGAGGCGCTAAAGCAGAATATTGAGCGCGTGGTAAATCAAGCCGTTCCAGAGATGGAAAGTCGTGTAAGAAAGCAGTTAACAGCCGATTTGCAGCAACTATTACTTAACGTTAAATTTGTATTACCTGAAAAGCGCTTGATACGCCTCAGCTGAAAGCAGCTGTTTGATATCAGATGTTTCGGCAGGCTTGAATTTAAATATCCATGCTTTGTACGGGTGGTCATTAATCTCTTCCGGCATATGGACTAATGCCTCATTAACCTCCGTCACCACACCATCCATAGGCGCATGTAAATCGGAACCTGTTTTCACTGATTCTACTAAACCACAAGGCGTATCCTTCAATAGTGCGCCTTCTATTTTAGGCAGTTCAAGGTAGACAATATCACCCAGTAAGTCTTGAGCATAGTCAGTGATTCCTGCAAGCCAGTTACCATCATCCGTTTCTTGTACCCATAAATGTTCGGCAGTGTAATGTAGCGTAGTTGGTAAATTCATCATGTAAACTCAACAGAGTTGTTTGTCGATAGTGTTACTATTTTCTCATAATATTGTTGTGAATGGCGGACGAAATATACAGCGGCATAGATTAAGTTAAAGGCTAGGCTTAACGTGATAATGCTTAAGCTGGTTTTTATAAAGTGTTAATAACACATTGACTGATATAAAGTTTTTCGATACCATGAATTCTAGTTTCCGCAGTATCTAAAGGTTGCTCGTGAAGTTTTTTTCAAAAATATACATGTTATTTATCATTGCATTCTCACTGGCATATATGCCAGTTGAGCCGCTAGTGACGCACGCGAATGCCAAAAAGTATAAAGTAACGATTGGAAAAATAAGTCATAACAAAGACAAAGTGAGTAAGGCGCGTCAATTGACCGTGCAGGAACAACTCGCAAGAGATCTCGGTGAGTTTTATGATGGTAGCTCCAAGCCTAACCTATCATCCAGCAAGGCGTTAATTGTTAATCAAACGACAGGCGAGATTAAATACGCTAAAAATAGTAGTGCTGTCGCACCCATTGCCTCAATTACGAAACTGATGACAGCAATGGTTGTCCTTGATGCGAAGCAATCTTTTGACGAGACTATTCGAATTACTAATCAAGAAGTTGATACGATTAAAAATACATGGTCAAGCCTTAAGGTTGGAACGACGTTAAGGCGTAGCAAGGTATTTCAGTTGGCGCTCATGGCATCAGAAAATAGAGCGGCTTATGCACTAGCTAGTAATTATCCGGGCGGCAAAAAAGCGTTTGTTAAAGCAATGAATAAAAAAGCGGTAGCTCTTGGGCTGACGCATACAAATTTTTCTGGTCCAACAGGCCTGATGTATCAAAATACTTCAACAGCAGAAGATTTATATAAGTTAGCCGCAGCGGCTTACCAGTATCCAGAGATTCGAAAAGCCACCACAAGGCAAGATTTTCAAGTGCATCTCAAGGGCAATGAAAATCCGACTAAATATAAAAACACTAATAAATTAGTGCGTAAAGATGAATGGGACATTGGTTTATCTAAAACAGGCTTTATCGATGAAGCAGGGCGCTGCCTTGTCATGCAAGCAACGGTTGATGGCGAGCCTATTATCGCTGTATTTTTAGACGCGGAAGACTCGAATAAGCGTACTGGTGATGTTATCCGAATTCGCAAATGGATTGAGTATAACCACCGTCATGACTCGAAGGTTGTCGTTGAAAAGCAGCAACAGGTGTTACAGCACTAAATTAGTGATGAGTGAGCGTATTTGGAATTAGCGTGAAATTAAAGCGCTTGCATCCGCAATAAAAAAAGGTGGGTTCCCCCGCCTATTTAACTTTTTATTACTGATTACTCTGTTGCTTTCTTAGGCGCCGCTTTTTTAGCAGGCGCCTTTTTAAAGGCGGCTTTCTTTGCAGCTGGTTTTTTTACAGCCGCTTTTTTATCTGCCGCTTTTTTAGCAGGCGCTCTTTTCTTCTTAGCTGGTGTGCCTTTCGCTTCTTTCTCTGCTAATAAGCCAATCGCCTCGTCAAAAGTCAGCTCTTCAGGTTTGATGCTTTTTGGCAATGTCGCACGGATCTTCTTATGTTGCACATAAGGGCCGTAGCGGCCATCAAATACCTCAACGCGGCCTTCGCCTGAAGGATGTTCACCCAAGTCGGCTAGTGGCGCAGGGCCGGTGTGTGCTTGTGCAATCAACTCTACCGCACCAGCGTTATCAATCTCAAACACATTAATGGTTTTCGGAATCGATTTAAACTTACCATCGTGATTCACATATGGGCCAAAACGGCCAATGTTCGCTACAATCTTTTTATTCGTCTCAGGATGCAATCCTAAGTCACGCGGTAATGATAGCAACATATTCGCCACGCCAAGATCCACATCTGCAACTGGAATGTTTTTAGGCACGCTCACACGTTTTGGTTTTTTCTTCTCACCTTCAACTACTTCACCTAGTTGAATGTAAGGCCCATAAGGACCATTCATCAAGAAGATGTCTTTTTCAGTCGCTTCGTCCTTGCCGATTAATACCGGATCAGAACCCACCTCAGCAGCGCCATCGGCATTGCGTTTGTAATCACACTTAGGCTCATTGTTGTAACCCGTACAACCAATAAACGTACCGTAACGGCTTAACTGTTTCTGTAGCTGCTCACCACACTTAGGACACTTCTCATCAATCAGTTCATTACCCGGACGATCAACATCAGCCTTGCTCAATACTTGCGTATTAAAACCAGTCCAGAATTCATCCATGAGCGGAATCCACTCACATGTGCCTTCAGCCACTTCATCCAATGCATTTTCTAAGTTAGCGGTGAAGTCGTAATCCACATATTTTCTAAAATGCTCAGTTAAGAACTTATTCACCACACGGCCAACATCGGTCGGCGTGAATCGCTTCTTATCCAGTAACACATATTCACGGTCTTGCAGCGTACTAATAATGCTGGCGTAAGTAGAAGGGCGGCCAATGCCATACTCCTCTAATGTTTTCACCAAGCCCGCTTCACCATATCGTGGCGGAGGCTCAGTAAAGTGTTGGTCGCCGTGAATTTTATCGACATCCAAAATCTCGCCTGTTTCTAATGCAGGTAATTTCGCTTCAGCATCGTCATCAACAGCACTATCAGTACCTTCTTTATAAACACCGATAAAGCCAGGGAATACTAGCGTCTGACCACTCGCACGGAATAAATTCGCTTCAGAACCTACGCTCAAATCAACACTCAACGCATCAAAAATCGCAGGCGACATTTGACTGGCCACCGTACGCTTCCAAATCAATTCATACAGCTTAAATTGCTCATCCGTTAAATACTGGCGCACTTTCGTTGGTGTACGCTCTACGTCTGTAGGCCGCACAGCCTCATGCGCTTCTTGCGCATTCTTAGATTTATTTTTGTAAAAGTTAGGCGTCTTAGGCACATGATCCGCATCAAAATTCTTCTTCACGTAATCGCGAATCTGCATCAATGCTTCTTGCGCCAAGCTCACGCCATCGGTACGCATATAGGTAATCAAACCCACCGTACCGCTGCCAACATCAATACCTTCATATAGCTGCTGTGCAATCCGCATCGCGCGACTCGTGGTAAAGCCTAATTTACGCACTGATTCCTGTTGCAGCGTAGAAGTCGTAAATGGCGCCGCAGGGCTGCGTTTACGTTGCTTCTTCTCAACGCGTGAAATCGTTGCTTTACCCGCACTCGCTAATAATAGTTTGCCAACGATCTCAGCTTGTTGATCTTTCGTCGTCACCGTGAATTGTTCAACCTTCTCACCATTTAGCTTAATCAGCTTAGATGAGAAACCATGCTTTTGTTTTAAGGCATCAAGGTGAATGCTCCAATACTCTTTACTATCAAACGCCTCAATCTCTAACTCACGTTCCACAATCAAGCGTAAAGCTGGGCTCTGCACACGGCCGGCGGATAAACCGCGGCGAATCTTTTTCCAAAGTAATGGAGATAAGTTGAAACCCACCAAATAATCCAATGCACGACGCGCTTGCTGTGCATTCACTAAATTCATCGCAATATCACGTGGGTTATCAATCGCGTGTTGCACTGCTGTTTTGGTCACCTCGTTAAACTCAACGCGTTTCATTGCCTTGTTTTTGAGTAATTTTTTATCAGCTAGTAGCTCAGCAATATGCCAAGAAATCGCCTCACCCTCACGGTCCGGATCGGTCGCGAGATAGATGATATCTGCCGCCTTCGCCGCTTTTGCGATGGCAGTGACGTGTTTGCTATTACGCTCAATAATATCGTACTTCATTTCAAAGTTATTTTCAGTATCGACCGCGCCATTCTTAGGAATAAGATCACGAACATGGCCATAAGTCGCCAACACTTCAAAATCGCTACCAAGATATTTCTTGAGCGTTTTGGCCTTTGAAGGTGATTCTACAATGAGTAATTTAGACATTTAGGTAAACTTTAAGGTGCAATAATGTTATTAGAGGTTGCTTAGATAATAGCAAGCAAAAGTGAAATTACACAACACAACTCTTAAAAAGAGCGATAAAAAGTGTTAATTAAACCTTATTACGGCTAAATTCGATACGATTTCCATCTTCACTACTGATATTTAGAGCAGAACTCGCTTTTTCAATATCACCAAACAAAGGATCTTCATCACTGGCTTTGGCTTGGCTCATTCCTTTGAAATCATATAAATCCGTATCAGCCAAATGCGAAGGCTCCACATTCGTAATCGCACGGAAGATGTTATTAGTGCGACCCGGCTGCACGTGCTCCCAACTTTGCAACATGTCTTTAATGTTCTGACGCTGCAAATTCTCTTGGCTGCCACATAAGTTACACGGAATAATCGGAAAATCCATCCCACGCGCATACGCCGCAATATCCTTCTCACTGCAATAAGCCAATGGGCGAATCACAATATTCTGCTTATCATTTGTTGATAGCTTAGGCGGCATCGCCTTCATCTTCGCACCAAAAAACATATTCAAGAAAAGTGTTTCTACAATGTCATCCCGATGATGCCCCAAGGCAATCTTAGTCGCGCCCAGCTTCTTAGCCGTTGTATAAATAATGCCACGGCGCAAACGAGAGCAAAGCGAACAAGTCGTCTTACCCTCAGGAATTTTCTCCTTCACCACAGAGTACGTATCCGCCTCCACAATGCGATACTCTACACCCAGCTGCTCAAAATATGCAGGCAAAATATGCTCAGGAAAACCTGGCTGCTTCTGATCAAGATTCATCGCAATAATTTTGAATGTAATCGGCGCCCGCTCCTGCAAGGCCAACAGCATCATCAGCATGGCAAAGCTATCCTTACCGCCACTCATGCACACCAATACCGTATCGCCATCCTCCACCATATTGTAATCACCAATCGCCTTACCCGTCGCGCTAATCAATTGATTACGCAACTTCAAGAAGTTGTTACTGACGTCATGTGGGTAGTGTTGGGTTTTCATGATCTGGGATTATAGCGTAAAAAAGTTTTTTTTGTATGTAACCGATTGAATTATAGTTAATTTTTATTATTTTTTAGCTTTTATTTATCGATAGAGTTATTTGGATTGTGTAGAAAATCTATTGCATAATTGACACATCTTAATTATATGTCGAAATTTTATATAAAAATCGACATATATGGTTTAGCAGCAAAACAAATTAAGGAGTTAAGCCGTTTATTAGATGCTGGGCCAGAAGGCTTTGAGGGTAAGCTAAATGCGAGAAAATACATCAGTATTGCAGGCATAGTAAAAACAATAGCAACAAGACATTTACAAGAGCTGTTAGAGAAGAGTTGTATCGCTAAGTGCTAAGGTGGCGGCTGAAGTACGCGCTACGATATTCTTTGGCCTGAGAAGATTTAATACAGGTAAAAATATGTATAGGTATTCTATAAATTAATCGATCTGCCACCATCCACAGCTAAGACATGTCCTGTAATAAACGGCGCATCGGCGGCTAGAAACTTCACTGCTTTTGCAATATCCGTTGGGTCGCCTATGCGTTTGAGTAGGGTTTGTGAGATGACGCGTTTAAGGTAATCCTCATCAAATTCTTTATTATCTTCTGGCCATAGCACGGGGCCGGGGGCGACGGCGTTGACGCGGATATCTGGGCTGAGTTCTTGCGCGAGTGATTTGGTGAGGGTGACTAAGCCTCCTTTGGCGACGCTATAGACGACATAGCCTTTTTTTGGCCGCTCTACGTGTATATCGGTAATGTTGACGATGCAGCCTTGGCTTTTCTTTAACTCGATCGCGGCGGCTTGCGATAAAAACATTGGCGCTTTTAAATTGCTGCCTATGAGGTCATGCCAGTTATCTTCATTGATATTACCGACTTCTGTTGACGTATAGGTTGAGGCGTTATTAATTAGGATGTCGAGTTGGCCGAAGCGTTTGGTTGTTTCGGTGACAAGGTTTGGGACTAGGGCGACATTCAGTAAATCACATTGCACGATGCTAACGCTATCAGGGCGTTGCTGATTGAGTTCAGTTTGCAATGCTTTCGCGGCTTGTTTTGAGCTGTTGTAATGAATCATCAAGTTAGCGCCATGCGCATGTAGCTCACGCGAGATGGATGCGCCGACGCGTTTTGCGCCGCCTGTGATGAGGACGACTTTTTTTTCTAGGCTAGTGCTCTGTGAACTACTGCTTTGTAAAGTAAGGCTCAATTGCTTGCTCGTTTTCGTTTTAAAAATATTATAATGAGTGATGACTGCTTTCTCACGACCATCATCTAAGCCGCCTCAATCAACCTTAATTGGACTGTCTTTACCTGAAGCATCAGCCGAGTCGCTAGAATATAGCCAACAGCTTAGCGATTTAGTTCAACAAGAAATGGCGAAAGCAGGCGGCTGGCTGTCATTTTCGGACTTTATGCACATGGCGCTTTATACGCCAGAACTTGGGTATTATAGCGGTGGTTTGACTAAGTTTGGTAGTGATGAAAACGGCGGTGGTGATTTTGTCACTGCGCCGCAAATTTCACCGTTGTTTGCACAATCGTTGGCGCAACAAGTTGGTCAAGTCCTTTCGTCCGTATCAAGGGATGCGAGTGTATTAGAGCTGGGAGCAGGAACAGGAAAGTTGGCGGCTGATTTGTTATTGGCTTTGGATGAGCTGAATCAATTGCCGAATCAATATTGCATTTTAGAAGTAAGTGTTCACTTGCGTCAGGTGCAACGTGATACATTGCAAGAAAGGTTACCACAAGCTTTATTTGGAAAAGTAACATGGTTAGATGGCTTGCCGAATGACTTCGTGGGCATGATCTTGGGTAATGAAGTACTGGATGCGATACCTGTGCATCTGCTGGTGAAAAAAGAAGGCGGCTTGTATGAGCGTGGCGTTGCTTTTGATGATGGCTTTCAATGGCAAGATAAAGTTTTAAAAAGCGTTGACTTAGCTGATGGGTTAGATGTTGACCAACTCCCCAATGATTATTTAACCGAAGTCTGCCCTGCTGCAAATGGGTTGATACAGAGTTTAGGCGCGGCACTCAAAACGGGTGCGGTGCTAATGATTGATTATGGTTTTGCTGCCAATGAGTATTATCACTCGCAACGAAATGAAGGCACGTTGATGTGCCATTATCAACATTACGCGCATAGCGATCCGTTGGTTTATATTGGGCTGCAAGATGTAACGGCGCATGTGAATTTTTCGGCGATTGCACAAGCTGGGTTGGATGGCGGTTTGGATTTTTACGGTTATTGTTCGCAAGCGCAGTTTTTATTGAATTGTGGCTTATTGAATTTTTTAGCCAAAGAGTCGCCAGACGATATTGCGCGCTATACGCCTATCGCGGCGGGGGTACAGAAATTATTATCACCATCGGAAATGGGTGATTTGTTTAAAGTCATTAGTTTTACCAAAGACTTGAATGATGACCTTGCATTACTTGGTTTTGTAGAAGGCGATAAGTCACACACTCTCTAGTATAATCACGGCCATGACAGATAAAGATAATAACCCAACTTACCAACGACGCGTTTTCGAAGAAAGCGAAGACCCGAAGCAACGTAAGATTCGTAGCTTTGTATTGCGTCAAGGTCGTTTAACCCCTGCGCAAGAGCGTGCATTTGAGTCGGCTTGGCCTGCATTTGGGCTTGAGTATCAGAAGACGCTGATTGATCTTAACGAAATATTTGGCCGTCCAGACACTAAGACTGATGCAAAAAAGGTACTGGAAATTGGTTTTGGTATGGGAGACGCAACAGCTAAAATTGCACAGACTTTGCCGGACCATGATTTCTTGGCAGTAGAGGTGCATGCGCCAGGCGTGGGTGCTTTGCTGAAGTTAATCGAAGAAGATGATATTGATAACATCCGCATTATTCAACACGATGCGGTTGAGGTGCTGAATAATATGTTGGCCGATGCTTCTTTAGATGGCGTGCATATTTTCTTTCCTGACCCTTGGCATAAGAAGCGTCACAACAAACGTCGCTTGATTAAAGCTGAATTTGTAAAGCTGCTATGTAGTAAGCTGAAAGTGGGCGCTTACTTACATGTGGCGACTGACTGGGAAGAATATGCGGAATGGGTCTTGGAAGTATTGCAGGCTGAGCCGCAATTGAAAAACACGGCTGAAACCTATGCTGAAAAGCCGAGCTACCGACCACTCACCAAGTTTGAAAATCGCGGCATCAAGCTCGGTCATGGGGTTTGGGATTTGGTTTGCCTTAAAGCTTAATACCTAAGACTTCAAGCTGTAAGACTAAGTTAGTCGCCTTGTGCATCATCATCTTCTGGTGATGCATTTTCATTTTTTGAGTTTGATTAGTCTTGTATTGAACCTTCTTCAACTGGATCTAACCAGCCACCAATCATTTTCTCAGCTTCTTGAACACCTTCTCTTTTCAGGCTAGAAAAAGATTGCACGGTGACATTCTCACCCCAACCTTCAGTCAGTGCTTTTCTCGTTTTGAATAAAGATTGCTTCTCTTCGTTGCGCGATAGCTTGTCTGATTTGGTCAGCAAGACGTGCACTGGTTTGCCGGTATAGCAAAACCAATCGAGCATTTGTATATCAAGTGGCTGGAGTGGGCGGCGACTATCCATGACCAATACTAGGCCAGCTAAGCTCGTTCTTTCTGTGAGGTAGGCGGATAGTACGCCTTGCCAATGATTGCGAATTTTCTCAGGTACTTTTGCATAGCCGTAACCCGGTAAATCCACCAAAAACTTGTCGTCGCCTCTTTCGGGGTTTAAACAGAAAAAGTTAATTAATTGCGTACGCCCTGGTTGCTTACTGACATAAGCCAAACGGTTGTGATTGACTAGAGTGTTGAGCGCGCTAGATTTGCCTGCATTTGAACGTCCCGCAAACGCAATTTCTACGCCGATAGGAGGCGGTAAATCGGTCATTTTATTAGCTGAAATATAGAAGGCTGCATTTTGAAATAGCGACATGATGTACTTGTGTTCGTAAATGGCTAATATGCCTAAGGTGTAAATGCTATCACGAACGGGTTAACTTTGATAAAATAAGCGTCTTAAATTATCTAGATATCTGGAGCAAGTATGCGTATCAGGGCCTTATTCTTATCAATTCTGCTTTTAATGGCTTCTCATGGCGTAGGCGCAAAAGAAGAGCATGTGTCCGATTTAAGTGCCGCTAAGACAACGGTGGAAACCGTTTGTGCTGCCTGCCATGGTGTGGATGGCAATAGCAGCATTGCAATCAACCCAAAGTTGGCTGATCAACACGCAGATTATTTAGCTAAGCAATTACATGACTTTAAATCAGGTAAACGTGCCAATGCGGTGATGGGTGGCATGGTTGCTAATCTGACAGATGAAGATATGCAAGGCTTGGCTGACTACTTCGCTACGCAAACACCTAAGCTTGGTAAAGCCAAAACAAACGGTAAGGGTTCATTAGGTGAGAAAATTTATCGCGGTGGCATTACAGAGACAAGCGTTCCTGCATGCGCATCATGCCATGGTGCAAATGGTGAAGGCTTGCCTAAGCGTTTCCCGCGCGTTTCTGGTCAGCATGCTGAATATACGGTTCAACAGTTGAATGCATTTAGAAAAGGGGAACGCGCGAACGGCCCTATGATGCAAGTGATTGCAGCAAAAATGACTGAGGCTGAAATGCAAGCAGTTGCTGATTACATTCAAGGCTTACGTTAATTTTAAATAAGCACTGGCAATAAAATCTTATTAGGAGGTTGGTCTATCGGTGATGTGTGAATAGTTGTGGCATCAGTAGTCAAAAAATAAACAATCGTTTTTAAAAATAATAATAAAAAGGATGTGGAACGAATAAAAATAAAGTCTTCACACTTGTTGAGCTTGCTATGGTGTCGGTGATTATCGGGTTGTTGCTTGGCTTTGTGCTAAAGGGAAAAACATTGATAGGTAGTGCCAAGGTTAAGAAGATGGCAAGAGATTTTCAGAATGTACAACTGTATATACACGGGTACCAAGACCGATTTAAAACCCTGCCAGGTGATTGCGGATGTGCATGTCGCCGGCTCTAATCCGACTAATGGCGCACGTAATGGCTTGATAGAAGGTGCTTGGGACACAGCAGATGTCCTGTGTTATCTGGCAGCATGTCCGTTTAGCGTACTTGTCTGCTGGTTCAACTACGGTTGATTGTGCCGCTAATAATAACTATTAACCTAGAAATGCTGATGGTGGTTTAATTGATGTTCAGAGCCTCGCCATTTTTACTGAAATCCCAGGCATGGGCGGATCTTATTTCGTTTGTTCTGATACAATATTGGGCCGGTTGGCTAAACAGGTAGACTTAACACTGAATGATGGTGTTGAAAAATTAAGTCGATTTTGTGGCCTTTTATTTTCAATTGTTACCGATATGAATTAAAATACATTCTAACTTACAAGACTAGTTATCAATAATTTACAACCAATGACTCAAAATATCGTAGAAATTGACAACCTATCATTTGGCTACAAAAACCGAACCTTACATAAGGGCATTTCTATGACCTTTCCTAAGGGAAAGGTTGTGGCGATTATGGGCGGCAGTGGTAGTGGTAAAACAACACTGCTACGTTTGATTGGCGGACAGTTTAAACCGTCCGCTGGTGAAGTTCGTGTGACTGGCGAGGTTGTGCACAAGCAGAGCCGAGGCGGGCTTTATCAGTTACGCCGCAAAATGGGCATGCTGTTTCAGCAAGGTGCTTTGTTTACCGATTTGTCTGTTTATGACAATGTTGCTTTTCCAATGCGCGAACTATCTGACCTATCAGAAAGCATGATTCGCGATTTAGTGCTATTGAAGTTACATGCTGTCGGTTTGCGTGGCGCCCATCAGCTAATGCCAACAGAGTTGTCAGGCGGTATGGCGAGACGTGTGGCCTTAGCCAGAGCGATTGCATTAGACCCACAGATTATGATGTATGACGAGCCATTTGCTGGTTTAGATCCTATTTCTATGGCGGTGATTTGCGATTTAATTCGTACGCTTAATGATGCACTTGGTATTACGTCTATCGTGGTCACGCATGATGTGGAAGAAACTTTCTCATTTGCTGATTATATTTATTTTGTGGCAGACGGTGTGGTGGCCGCAGAGGGGTCACCAGATGATTTACGTCAATCTACGTTGCCGTTTATCCATCAGTTTGTGCATGGTGAAAAAGATGGGCCAGTGCCCTTCCATTATGCCACAGGTGATTATAAGCAAGATTTATTAGGGCCAGAAGCATGATCAATTTCTTGCGTAATGTTGGCAGTAACTTTATCGACCAGATCTGGCGTTTAGGTGCAGGTGGACGCTTATTTGGTTTGATGTTGATTTCTTCAGGCGAGAGCTTTCGACGGTTTCGTTTAGTTGTTCGTGAAGTGTATTTCACGGGTGTTAATTCCCTAGTGATTATTTCTGTCTCTGCATTTTTTGTGGGGATGGTGTTGGCGTTGCAGGGTTACCATACTTTGCAAAAATATGGCTCATCAGAGGCGATTGGTGTGTTGGTTGCATTGGCACTCGTTCGTGAGTTGGGGCCTGTTGTGACCGCATTGTTATTCGCAGGTAGAGCTGGTACTGCCATTACGGCTGAAATTGGTCTCATGAAAGCAACGGAACAGTTGTCAGCAATGGAAATGATGGCGGTTAGCCCTATTGCACGTGTGATTGCACCAAAGTTCTGGGCTGGTGTGATTTCATTGCCTATTTTAGCGGCGCTGTTCTCTATGATTGGTATTCTAGGCGGTTACTTAGTGGCTGTGCCACTGATTGGTGTTGATGCGGGTGCTTTTTGGTCGCAAATGCAAGCGAATGTAGATTGGCAGTTTGATATTTTGAATGGCGTTATAAAAAGTGTTGTATTTGGCGTGGCATGTACTATGATTGCCTTGTTCGAAGGATATGATGCGCCGCCGACTGCAGAAGGGGTTAGTCGAGCAACAACAAGAACTGTGGTGACCTCATCATTAGCGGTGTTGGCGCTAGATTTTGCATTAACCTCGTTTATGATTATTTAGGTGTGAGGTTAGGATTATGGAAAGAACAACAATAGATTTATGGGTGGGCATATTTGTCGCCTTAGGTGTTGCCGCATTGCTTGGTTTAGCGATGAAAGTGGGAAATTTAACCACGAGCAACATTGGCGATACGTATACAGTGAATGCTGCATTTGAGAATATCGGCGGCTTAAAACCACGCGCACCAGTGAAAAGTGCTGGCGTCGTGGTTGGACGTGTTGGCGATATTCGTTTTGATGGCGCGACTTTTGAGGCGATTGTTAGTTTAAAAATCGATAAAGATTATAAATTCCCTGCAGATACTTTTGCTAACATTTATACAGCAGGTTTGTTAGGTGAGCAGTATATTGGTTTAGAAGCTGGTGGTGGTGAAGTGAGCCTTGCAGAGGGTGACAAAATTATACAAACGCAAGATGCTGTGGTGCTGGAGAAGATGATTAGCCAGTTCCTATATAATAAGGCTGTGGAGCCAGTTGCAGCAGCAACTGCACCTGCGGAATCAACCAAAACAGATGATGATGCGTTAACTGATAGTCCTTTGGATGATTTGCTAAACTAGCAGATACACCAAAGGGCCCTAATTTAATAGGATATAGATATGATTAAAAAGTTTTTTATTGCGTTAAGTATGGTTTTTTTCAGCACAGCAGTGTTTGCTATTGAGGCACCTGATGCGCTAGTGAAACGTACAGCGGAGGATGTGTTGGCTATTGTTAAGTCTGATCGCGATATTCAAGCTGGTAATCACGCGAAAATTTTTGCTTTAGTAGAACAGAAGGTTTTGCCGAACTTTAACTTTGTGCGTGTATCACGTTTGGTTTTAGGTAAAAACTGGACAAGAGCAACGCCAGAGCAGCGTACTAATTTCCAAAAAGAGTTCCGTACTTTATTGCTGCGCACTTACGCTACGGCTTTGTCTAAATACCAAGATCAGACAATTGAGTTTTTACCATTACGGATGGTTGATGATGCTAAAACAGCCTCAGTGAAAACGAAGATTATACAAAGTGGTGGTCAACCAATCGCTGTGGACTACTCTTTAGCGCGTGAAGAGGATGCATGGAAAGTGTACGATATTGTGATTGAGCGTGTTAGTTTGGTCACTAATTACCGTGGGCAGTTTTCGCAAGAGGTGCGTAAAAATGGTTTGGATAGTTTGATTGTTAAGCTAACCAGTAAAAATGCTAGCGCAATGACGCATTAATATAATTTAAAGTTTAATCATGACCGCAATTACACAAAACGAAAATCGCTGGGATGTCACTGGTAACATTGAGATGGATAATGCCAATACACTGCTCAAGTTAAGCGAAGCATTAGTGTTGCCTGATCAGGCAGTGGTGGATTTTGCTAAGGTTGCTGAAGTTGATACATCTGCGGTGAGTTTAATATTGGAGTGGCAGCGTAGGGGCCAGGCAGAAAACAAACAAATATCGTTTGTGAACTTGCCCAAGAGCCTTACAAGGCTGACAGTTCTATATGGAGTTGCAGATTTGGTTAGTTAACGCTAATTAATTGTAGCGCTTGATTTGATTGATATTAACTCCACCTACTCAGGTGGGGTTTTGCTTTATATAAGCATTTATTTTTAGGTAAGGATATTTTGGCAATTCCAGCAATAAAAATTGAGAATGTACATAAGCACTTTGGCGATTTTCATGCCTTAAAAGGGCTTGATTTAACGGTGAACCAAGGTGAGTTTTTTGGCCTGCTTGGGCCAAATGGCGCTGGGAAATCGACATTGATTAATATTCTTGCTGGGTTGTTGCGACCTAGTGAGGGCAATGTTTCTGTCATGGGGCACGATGTTGTGACCGATTATCAAGCAGCACGAATGGCTTTGGGTGTGGTGCCACAAGAGCTGGTGTTTGACCCATTCTTCAACGTGCGTGAAATGCTGCGCTTTCAAGCTGGCTACTTTGGCCGAGGTAAAGAGAATGATGCTTGGGTAGATGAAGTTATTGAGTCCTTGGGCTTAACTGATAAAGCGCATACTAATATGCGACGGCTATCAGGTGGCATGAAACGCCGTGCATTGATCGCACAAGCCTTAGCACACAAGCCGCCAGTGATTGTGTTGGATGAGCCAACAGCAGGCGTTGATGTAGAGCTAAGACAGTTAATGTGGGGCTTTATTCGTCGCTTGAATCAAGAAGGACATACGGTTATTTTGACCACGCACTACTTAGAAGAGGCTGAGGAGCTATGTTCACGCGTGGCAATGATGAAGCAAGGTGAAGTGGTTGCCTTAGATACAACGGCTAACCTCTTAAATAAATTCCCTTCTAAAAACCTATGCCTTAAATTAAGCGCTAGCAATATGCCTGCCAGTTTATCCTCTATGGTAAAACATCAGGATGGGCAGACTTATGTGTTAACGCTAACAGAGTTGAGCCAGGTGGAGTTTGCCTTGAGTGAATTGCGAAAAGCCAATGCAGTGATTGAAGATATGCAATTAAATGAAGCGGATTTAGAAGATGTGTTTTTGTCATTAGTAGGTGGCGCGTGAGTCTGATTAACGCGCAAACACGCGGTGTATATACGCTGTTTAAAAAAGAGGTGTTGCGTTTCTGGCGCGTTGCTTTTCAAACCATTGCTTCCCCAATGATTACGGCATTGTTATATTTGTTAATTTTTTCACATGTCTTGGCTGGTCGCGTGCAGGTCTATGACAATGTGGCTTATACGGCATTCTTGATTCCAGGTTTGATTATGATGTCGTTGTTGCAAAATTCATTTGCTAATACGTCTTCAAGTTTGGTGCAGTCTAAGGTGATGGGTAACATTGTTTTTGTGTTGTTAACGCCTTTAACGTACTTGCAATTTTTTATCGCATTTTTAGCGGGGGCTGTCGTGCGCGGTTTCGTTGTTGGCTTTAGTATTTATTTGGTGGCTATTTTCTTTGTTGATTTGCCCATCATGCATATTGGCTGGGTATTGGTGTTTGCGCTTCTAGGCAGTGCTTTACTGGGTACGTTCGGTATTATTGCTGGCATTTGGGCAGAAAGATTTGATCAAATGGCCGCGTTTCAAAACTTTGTGATTATGCCGCTGACCTTTTTGTCGGGTGTCTTTTATTCTATTCACTCGTTGCCGCCGATTTGGCAGACTATTTCACACTTCAATCCATTCTTTTACATGATTGATGGCTTCCGATATGGCTTTTTTGGACAAGGTGATATTTCACCTTGGGTGAGTTTGGGTGTTGTTTTAACGTTTTTGGTGCTTTTAGTTGCGCTGAGCTTAAAAATGTTAAAATCGGGTTATAAACTCCGCGGTTAAAATGACGACTGGTTTTCAAAGAAAGTCGCACTAAAAATTAATTAAAAAGTCTACATGACTTGGTGAGAAGGTAAATGTGTTAACTACATCACAATTAGAAGGTTATATCACGGCGAATTTGGCCTGTGAGTATATTAAAGTGTTGGGCGATGATGGCACTCATTTTGAGGCTGTGGTTGTGAGTCCTGAGTTTGTAGGGAAAAACATGGTGCAGCAGCATCAACTGGTTTATGCAGCACTAGGTGATCGCATGCGTGCAGAAATACATGCACTGTCGATGCAGACAATGGCGCCTGAAAAATGGGCAGAGATAAATAAATAATTATTGATTAGGAAATAAAATGGATACACAAGCAAGAATTAAAGAGACCGTTACCGGCAACACAGTTGTGCTTTACATGAAAGGCAGCCCGAAATTTCCACAGTGTGGTTTTTCAAGCTTGGCGACGCAAGTGTTAGACGCGTGCGAAGCACAGTATGTTGCTGTTGATGTGCTGCAAGATCAAGAGGTTCGCGAGGGCATTAAGGTCTTTGCTAACTGGCCAACGATTCCTCAGCTTTATGTAAAAGGTGAGTTTGTTGGCGGTTCTGATATCATTAAGTCAATGTATGAGAGTGGTGAGCTACTAACGCTGCTAGCTGGGGCAAAGTAATTGGATAAGTTAATTATTAAAGGTGGCGAGCCGCTGAATGGCGAAGTCACTATTTCTGGTGCTAAAAATGCTGCATTACCTATTTTATGTGCATCGTTATTGGCTGAAACTCCATTACAGTTAAGCAGTATCGCCGCATTAAAAGATATTGGCACAACACTTAAACTGCTCGAAATTATGGGCGTTAAAGTTGATAGAAATGCAGATAAAGTCAGTTTGGATGCCAGTGAGGTGACCTCATTTGAGGCAACGTATGAAATGGTGAAAACCATGCGTGCTTCTATTTTGGTATTAGGTCCACTATTGGCGCGATTTGGTAGTGCACGTGTTTCATTGCCAGGCGGTTGCGCTATTGGTCCTCGTCCTGTTGATTTGCACATAAAAGGATTGCAAGCCATGGGTGCCGCGATTCATATCACGCATGGTTATATCCAAGCCAGTACATTGCACTTGCCAAACCGTCGTCTACAAGGCGCGCGATATTACATGGATTTGGTTACCGTAACAGGCACAGAAAACCTGATGATGGCAGCGACTTTAGCTGAAGGCACGACCGTATTGGAAAATGCAGCAAAGGAGCCTGAAGTGGTCGATTTGGCTGAATGTTTGAATAAAATGGGTGCCAAGATTGCTGGTGCTGGTACAGACATAATCACCATCGAGGGTGTAGAGAAGCTCAATGGGACGAATCACAATGTTGTTTGTGATCGTATTGAAGCTGGTACCTATATGGTGGCAGCAGCGATGGCGGGTGGCGAAGTAACCTTGAAAAATGTACGCGCTGATTTGCTTGATGCTGTGATTGATAAGCTGCGTGAAGCTGGTGCTGAAGTGACAGTAAATGGCGAAACCATTACCGTAAAAAGTGATGGTAAGTTAAAAGCCGTCAACGTGCGAACAGCACCACACCCTGCTTTCCCAACAGATATGCAGGCACAGTTTATGGCTATGAATTGCATCGCTGAAGGCGTATCAACTGTGATAGAAACAATTTTTGAAAATCGCTTTATGCATGTGCAAGAGTTGCAACGCTTAGGCGCGGATATCACTGTTGATGGTCACACGGCTTTAGTCAAAGGTGTTTCGCATTTAGATGGCGCAACAGTGATGGCGACAGACTTGCGCGCTTCTGCTAGTTTGGTATTAGCTGGCTTGGTGGCTAGAGATGAAACAGTGATTGAACGTATCTATCACCTAGATCGCGGCTATGAATTGCTAGAAGAGAAACTGGCTGCGCTAGGCGCAAAAGTGAAAAGAGCGAACTAATGATTACTATTGCTTTATCTAAAGGCAGAATTTTTGATGAGACTGCGCCATTATTGGCAGCGGCAGGCATTCAAGCAGAAGAAGAGCCGGGCTCTTCTAGAAAACTGATTTTAGGAACCAATCGTCCAGATGTGCGTCTGATTATTGTGCGAGCTTCCGATGTGCCAACTTACGTGCAATATGGCGCGGCAGATATTGGTATTGCAGGTAAAGATGTGTTGGATGAGCATGGTGGTGATGGTTTGTATCAACCACTCGATTTGCAAATCGCCAAATGTAAGATGATGGTTGCGGTGCGAAAAGGTTTTGATTATGACGCGGTTATTCGTCAAGGTGCACGTTTAAAAGTGGTGACAAAATATGTTGAAACAGCACGTGAACATTTTGCTGAAAAAGGCATGCACGTTGATTTAATCAAGCTGTATGGCTCTATGGAATTAGGCCCTTTAGTTGGATTGGCCGATGCTATTGTGGATTTGGTGAGTACAGGCGGCACGCTGAAAGCCAACAACTTGGAAGCGGTTGAGCATGTCGGTGATATTAGTTCACGTTTGATTGTAAATCAGGCTTCTTTAAAATTAAATCGCTCCGCATTGCAGCCCATCATTGATGACTTTGCGCGCGCAGTTTCAAGCGCAGCATAATTATTCAAAAACGCATAAATAAATAGGTTAAGTATGGATATTCGACGTTTATCGACAACAGATCAAAACTTTGACGAGGCCTTAAAGGCCTTGTTGGCGTTTGAAACAGCGCAAGATGACAGAATTGATGTTGTTGTGGCTAATATTTTAAAAGATGTTAAAACGCGTGGCGATGCTGCAGTATTGGAATATACCAACCGTTTTGATAATACGAATGCCACTAGTCTAGCTGAGCTTGAAGTGAGCCAAGCAGAGTTACAAGCAGCATTAACAGGGTTGCCATTAGATCAGCGCGAAGCATTACAAGCGGCGGCTGGTCGTGTGCGTACCTACCATAAGAAGCAAGTGATGCCATCATGGAACTATACGGAAGATGATGGCACGTTATTAGGTCAGCAAGTTACCGCATTAGATCGCGTGGGATTGTATGTGCCAGGTGGTAAGGCAGCTTACCCTTCAAGCGTATTGATGAATGCAATTCCAGCGAAAGTGGCTGGGGTGCAAGAGTTAATTATGGTAGTACCAACACCTAATGGTGAGAAAAATGCATTGGTACTAGCTGCTGCTGCGATTTCAGGCGTTGATCGCGTATTTTGTATCGGAGGTGCACAAGCCGTCGGTGCGTTGGCGTACGGAACGGAAACAGTGCCGCAAGTCGACAAAGTAACCGGCCCAGGTAATGCTTATGTAGCAGCGGCTAAACGCCGTGTGTTTGGTGTGGTTGGCATTGATATGGTCGCGGGACCATCAGAGATTTTAGTGATTTGTGATGGCAAGACTGATCCTGATTGGATTGCCATGGACTTGTTTAGCCAAGCTGAACATGATGAGTTGGCGCAATCTATTTTGCTTTGCCCTGATGCGGACTTTTTAGATGAAGTTGCAGCCAGCATGCAAAGGCTTGTGGAAGAAATGCCAAGAAAAGCTATTATCAGCACTTCTATTACGGATAGAGGTGCACTGATTTTGGTGAAAGACTTAGATGAGGCGATTGAAATTAGTAACTATATTGCACCAGAACATCTGGAGCTTTCAATCGAAAATCCGATAGAAACGAGTAAGAAAATAAAACATGCGGGCGCTATCTTTATGGGGCGTGATACTTGTGAGGCTTTAGGTGATTACTGTGCCGGCCCAAACCACGTGTTGCCAACTTCACGCACCGCGCGGTTTAGTTCGCCATTGGGTGTTTATGATTTCCAGAAGCGCTCTAGCTTAATCATGGTGTCGAATGAAGGTGCGCAAAAATTAGGTAAGATTGCGTCAACCTTGGCGCATGGTGAGAGTTTGCAGGCGCATGCCCGTTCAGCTGAGTATAGGCTTAAGAAGTAAGGGATGAGCCAGTTCTGGAGTGACATTGTTCATGATTTAACGCCATATGTACCGGGCGAGCAACCTAAGCTGAAAGACTTAATTAAACTGAATACGAACGAGAATCCTTATGGACCTAGCCCAAAAGTGCTGGAAGCACTTAAGGCGGAAGTGGGCGATAGCTTACGACTTTACCCCGATCCTAACTCGGATCGATTAAAAAACACGATTGCCGATTACCATGGCTTAAGTGCCAATCAAGTCTTTGTGGGCAATGGTTCAGATGAGGTGTTAGCACATATTTTTCAGGGTCTGTTTAAGCACTTAAGGCCACTGATTTTTCCTGATATTACTTATAGTTTTTATCCTGTTTATTGTGGACTGTATGGTATTGAGTATGAGGCGATTCCACTTGACCGACATTTTGAAATTAATATCCACGATTATGATCGACCGAATGGCGGCATTATTTTTCCGAACCCTAATGCGCCAACGGGGATTCCACTGGAATTGACGCGAGTAGAAGCATTGTTGCAAAAAAATCGGCATTCCGTTGTCGTTGTTGATGAGGCTTATGTCGACTTTGGTACAGAATCTGCGGTTAAATTAATCAATGTGTACCCTAATTTATTAGTCACACAAAGCTTATCTAAAGCGCGTTCGCTCGCAGGCTTACGTGTCGGTTTTGCATTGGGTCATCCAGATTTAATTGAAGCATTAACCAGAGTGAAAGATAGTTTTAACTCTTATCCAATTGACCGACTAGCAGAGGCTGGTGCGATTGCTGCGATAGAGGATGTCGATTATTTTGATAAAACTTGTCAAAAAGTCATGGCGACACGTGAGTCTTTAATCAAACGGCTTGACGGAATGGGGTTTGTTGTGTTGCCTTCAGGTGGAAACTTCATCTTTGCCAAGCATAAAGCCGTAGATGGTGCTCAATTATCAGAAAGGCTACGTGAACAAAAGATTATTGTGCGACATTTTAAAAAGCCTGAACGAATTACACCCTATATTAGAATCACAATAGGTACAGAGCTGCAAACAGAGCAGCTAATCAATGCGCTAACACTAATACTGAGTCAGTAGGCTCTCTTAAAGCTGCCGGCTTTGTATTTAAATAACGCTAAATTGTTGAAATAATCTGTCAATTTCGGTTATGATGGCGGGATATGCACTGACTGTTCATTTGATGGGATCAACAGTTAAGTGGATACATAATTAAATTTTAATAAAGCAAATTCGGAGGAAGACTTTTCATGGCACAAACCCAGATGGCATTAGACTCACTAGACTTTGACGCAACAGTAGCGCTAGCTGCTAAAGTTGCACCACACGTTGATATTTTAGAAATCGGTACACCATGCATTAAGCATAACGGTATTGAACTACTAAAAACATTACGTGCAAAGTTTCCAAATAACAAAATCTTAGTTGATTTAAAAACGATGGATGCTGGCTTCTATGAAGCAGAGCCATTTTATGCAGCTGGTGCAGACATCTGTACGGTTTTAGGTACTGCTGATATCGGTACGATTAAAGGTTTTATTGAGGTTGCTAATAAATACGGCAAAATGGCACAAGTTGATTTGATCAACGTAAAAGACAAAAAAGCACGTACTTTAGAAGTGGCTAAGTTAGGTGCGCACATTATTGGTGTGCATACAGGTTTGGATCAACAAGCTGCAGGTCAAACGCCGTTTGGTGATTTGGCAATGGTTACTGGTTTAAAAACAGGTGCTAAAGTATCTGTTGCTGGTGGTGTTAAAGCTAACACAGCTGCGCAAGTAGTTGAAGCTGGTGCTAATATCGTTGTTGCTGGTGCTGCTATTTACGGCGCTGCTGATCCTGCTGCTGCTGCTGCTGAGATTACAGGTATCGTACATGCTGGTAATGCTAGTGCTGGTGGTATGAAGTGGTTGCCATGGGCAATTATCGCTGGTGCGGTATTGCTAGGTTTGTACTTGCTTAACGGTGGTACTGCTCAAGAAGCACCAGCTGATGCTGCAACAATGGAGCAAGCTGTTGAAGCAACTGCTGAAGCAACAGGCAACGTAGTTGAATCAACTGGCGAAGCAATGGAAGAAGCTAGCGA
The DNA here is from genome assembly GCA_028823485.1 of Methylophilaceae bacterium. Taxonomy (GTDB): domain Bacteria; phylum Pseudomonadota; class Gammaproteobacteria; order Burkholderiales; family Methylophilaceae. The sequence continues at coordinate 46,929 of JAPKBG010000014.1, forward strand.
TGTTGTAGGCGACGCTATCGAAGCTGCTGCTGAGTAATTTCAGTTAGTACTCGTTAAAAAGTCGGCCTTTTGGTCGGCTTTTTTATTGTACTTTTTGCGCAACAGTCTGAGATTGGGTTAAAATGCTCTTAAATCATTGAAATTACATTCATTACTTAATTTAGACATTATTCCTATGCGTGAAGCTGAAGTTACCCGCGATACCCTTGAAACCCAAATTACCGTTTCTATCAATATAGACGGTACTGGCAAGTCACAATTTGAAACTGGCATTGGCTTTTTAGACCATATGCTAGATCAAGTAGCGCGTCACGGCATGATGGATATTGATGTGCGCGCGAAAGGTGATTTGCATATTGATGCACACCATACTGTTGAAGATATTGGTATTACGCTTGGGCAGGCTTTCTTAAAAGCACTTGGCGATAAAAAAGGCATTAACCGTTATGGACATGCCTATGTGCCATTAGACGAGGCACTTTCTCGTGTCGTATTGGATTTGTCTGGTCGCCCAGGATTGTCATTTAACTGTGAGTTCACGCGTGCTGCTATTGGTGAGTTCGATGTTGATTTATTCCATGAGTTTTTCCAAGGCTTTACCAATCACGCATTGGTGACCCTGCATGTCGACAATTTAAAAGGCCATAACTCGCACCATCAGGCAGAAACCATTTTTAAAGCGTTTGGTCGCGCATTGCGTATGGCTGTGGCACATGATGAGCGTATGGCAGGTGTTATGCCGTCTACCAAAGGCGTGTTATAGCGCCAATATTCTAGTAGTAAATTAAATGAAAAAAATAGATATTGCCGTTGTTGATTATGGCATGGGTAATTTAAGATCCGTGTCAAAAGCAATTGAACATGTTGCCTCGGATAAAACGGTGCTGATCACTAGCAACCCTGAAGAAATTCATGCGGCTGAGCGTGTAGTATTTCCAGGGCAAGGGGCAATGCCGGAATGCATGCAAGAGCTGGATGGGCGCGGTTTACATGAGGCGGTTGTTAGCGCGGCTAAAACCAAGCCATTTTTAGGCATTTGTATTGGTTTGCAAATGTTATTTGATCATTCCGAAGAAGGGGATGCCAATGGGCTGGGTTTGTTGGAAGGCAATGTTAAAAAGTTTGCCCTTGAGAACGTGACTGATGCAGCGGGTGAAAAGCTGAAAGTTCCGCATATGGGATGGAATCAAGTCTACCAGTACGATAAGCCGCATCCGTTGTGGCAAGGCATTGCCAGTGGGGAACGTTTTTATTTCGTCCACAGCTATTATGTGAGCCTTGAAGATGAAGCGAGTGCCATGGGTTATGGCGAGTATCCAAACAAGTTTACTTGTGCTGTGGCGCAAGATAATATTTTTGCTGTGCAGTTTCATCCAGAAAAAAGTGCACAGGCAGGATTGCAATTACTCCGCAATTTTGTAAACTGGAAACCGTAATTTTTTCTGCAACCTAACTAAGTAATACTTTAAGGCTATGCTAATCATTCCCGCAATTGATCTCAAAGATGGACACTGTGTTCGTCTTAAACAAGGTGACATGGATGCGTCCACTGTTTTTTCAGTAGACCCTGGTGCTACAGCTAAACATTGGCTAGACCAAGGGTGTAAACGATTACACTTGGTTGATTTAAATGGTGCATTTGCAGGTAAACCTGTGAATAATGATGCCGTTAAATCAATTGTGAGTGCCATTGGTGGAAAAATACCTATTCAACTTGGTGGTGGCATTCGTGATTTAGATACCATTGAACGTTATTTAGATGACGGCATTGATTACGTTATTCTTGGTACTGCTGCAGTCAGAAATCCAGGCTTTTTACATGAATCGTGTGATGCTTTCCCTGGACAAGTGATTGTTGGTCTTGATGCTAAAGATGGCAAGGTCGCTGTTGATGGTTGGTCAAAATTAACTGGCCATGATGTGATTGATATTGGTAAAAAATACGAAGACTATGGTGTTAGTTCAGTTATTTATACGGATATAGGTCGTGATGGCATGATGACTGGCGTTAATATTGAAGCGACTGTTGCTTTAGCGCAAGCATTGACGATTCCTGTCATTGCCTCTGGTGGCGTAACTAATTTAGATGATGTCCGCAAGCTTTGCGCTGTTGAAAGCGGAGGTGTGATTGGTACGATTACAGGCCGTGCCATCTATGAAGGCTCTTTAGACTTTGCTGCTGCGCAAGCCTTAGCGGACGAACTATCACCTAATGCTCGCTAAACGTATTATTCCTTGTATGGATGTCACGGCTGGTCGTGTCGTTAAAGGGGTTAACTTTATGGAGCTGCGTGATGCAGGCGACCCAGTTGAAATTGCAAAGCGCTATGATGACCAAGGTGCTGATGAGCTTACCTTTCTAGACATTACTGCAACGTCTGATGGTCGAGATTTGATTTTGCACATCATTGAAGATGTGGCTAGTCAGGTGTTTATTCCATTGACGGTTGGTGGTGGTGTACGTGAAGTGGATGATGTGCGCCGGCTACTTAATGCTGGCGCGGATAAAGTCAGTATTAATACAACTGCTATCTACAATCCACAAGTGGTTGCTGATGCAGCAGCACGCTTTGGCTCACAATGTATCGTCGTCGCGATTGATGCTAAAAAAGTAGAAGGTCAGCCGTTTGAGTGGGAAGTGTTTACCCATGGTGGCCGAAAACCTACAGGGTTAGATGCTGTCGAATGGGCGAAAAAAATGGTGAATTTAGGCTCAGGTGAGTTGCTAGTCACTAGCATGGATAGAGATGGTACGAAAATAGGATTTAACAATTCGCTTAACCGTGCGATTTCAGATGCGGTAGCCGTTCCTTTGATTGCTTCGGGCGGCGTGGGTAATTTGCAGCACTTGGTTGATGGCGTCAAAATTGGCGGTGCAGATGCTGTTTTGGCTGCGAGTATTTTCCACTATGGGGAATATACGGTCGAACAAGCAAAAACCTATATGCAAGCACACAACATTGAAGTAAGGCTGTAGAATTCATCAAATGAATTGGTTAGATAAAATACAGTGGGATGAGAATGGGCTTGTTCCCGTGATCGCACAAGAACACAAAACGGGAAAAGTGTTAATGTTTGCATGGATGAACCGTGAAGCATTGACGCTGACCAACGAAAGTAAGCGAACTATTTATTGGTCGCGTTCACGCCAAAAGCTCTGGCGTAAAGGCGAAGAGTCAGGCCATAGCCAACTAGTACATGAAATCCGTTTAGATTGTGATGGAGACGTGATATTGATTGATGTCGAACAAATCGGCGGTATTGCTTGCCACACTGGCAGACACAATTGTTTTTATAAAAAATTAGAAGATGAGCAGTGGGAAATAGATCAGCCTATTATTAAGAACCCTGAAGATATTTATAAGACCATCGTATGACTGAAAATATTTTAGATCGATTAGCAGACTTGCTGGAGCAACGTAAAGTGGCTGACCCAAGCTCGTCATACGTGGCTAAGCTGTATGCAAAAGGCATGGATAGCATTCTTAAAAAAGTCGGTGAAGAAGCGACTGAAGTGGTGATTGCTGCAAAAGACGGTAATAAACAAGAGATTATTTATGAGACGGCAGATTTGTGGTTTCATACTTTGGTGATGTTAGCAAAAGCCGATTTAAAACCACAGGATATCTTGGATGAGCTTGCTAGGCGAGAAGGCTTATCAGGTATTGATGAGAAGAACGCGCGAACAAAGGATTAACGTTTGATTGAAGCAGTATGCTTGACAACATTAAGGTGAAACACAATGACCACAAACTGTCTTTTTTGTAAAATTGTTGCTGGCGACATTACTTCCGACACCACCTATGAAGATGATGATGTGATTGTGTTTAATGACATCAAGCCAATGGCGAAAGTCCATTTTTTAATCGTTCCAAAATTGCACTTAGAGAGCTTAAAAAGCTGTGATAAGGCCCATCAGGCGCTGTTGGGTAAGATGCTATTATTAGCACCAAAGCTAGCTGATGAGCAGGGCTTAAAGGGTTTTAAAACACTGATTAACACAGGACGTGAAGGCGGGCAGGAAGTGTTTCACTTACATGTGCATGTGTTTGGTGGCGGCTTGCCAACGGTATAAATATTAGGAGATTGTAATGGGCGCATTTAGTTTATGGCATTGGTTAATTGTATTATTAATCGTTGTGTTGGTTTTTGGTACGAAAAAGCTTAAGAATATGGGAGGTGATGTTGGCAGTGCTGTCAAGGAATTCAAAAAGGCAGTTAAAGACAATGACGAACAAGAACCAGCTGAAGAAGTGGGCACAACCGTCGAAGGTGAAGTGACCAAAAAGACTAACCAGTAATGTTGAGCATCGTACGTGTTTGATATTTCTTTTGCAGAGCTGATGATGATAGCGGTCGTTGCACTATTGGTTGTTGGTCCAGATAAGCTGCCGCAAGTTGCACGCACTGTCGGGGCTTTTGTTGGGCGATTACAACGTTATGTGGCGCAGGTTAAAGAAGAAGTGAATCGCGATGCTCGATTTGAAGAGTTGCAAAATCTTCAGCAAGAAATTAAACAAGGCGCCGACCAAGTTGAGTCTAGTATGATGGCTGGAGCAAGTAAAGTGAAAGCAGCAGCAGGAAAAAGTGTTAAACCAAAAAACAAATCCACGGCAAAAATAGCTGCTGCAAAATCAAAATCCCCCAGTAAGAAATCCGTAGCAAAAAAAACAGCAATAAAAAAACTAGCCACAAAAAAGGCACAGCCTAAAAAACTAAAGACCAACCATAATTATGACGCCTACTGAATCATTTATGTCTCATTTAATCGAGTTACGTAATCGCTTGATAAAAATCGTGGTGGGCATGCTGGTGGTATTTTTAGGACTATTCCCATTCGCGAATAAAGTCTATGCATTGTTAGCCGCGCCGATGCTGGATAAATTGCCTGAAGGCACGCAAATGATTGCCACCGCTGTGGTGACGCCTTTTTTTGTGCCGATGAAAGTGGCGATAATGGCAGCCTTTGTGATTGCTTTGCCACACACCTTATATCAACTGTGGATGTTTGTTGCACCTGGCTTATATGCGCATGAAAAGAAAATGATGCTGCCTGCTATTGCTATCAGTAGTCTTTTGTTCTTATGTGGGATGGCTTTTGCCTACTTTTTAGTCTTTCCCGTTGTATTTGCTTTTATTGTGGGCAGTGCGCCAGAGGGTGTGGCGGTGATGACTGATATTGCAGAGTATTTAGATTTTGTGATGACGCTATTCTTAGCATTTGGTTTTTCATTTGAAGTGCCAATTGCCGTTGTGCTGATGGCACATTTTGGGTGGGTGACTGTTACACAATTAAAAGAAGCACGAAGCTATGTCATTGTAGGCGCATTTATATTGGCGGCTATTTTTACGCCACCAGATATTATGTCTCAGTTTATGTTGGCGATTCCACTTTGGATGTTGTACGAAGCAGGGATTCTATTCGTGCAGGTGGCGCAGCGTAAGCAAAACAGTATCAAAGCTGGCACTTAATCTTTATTAGCAACAGGGGATGGTCGTTTGCCGATTAGAGTGTCAACATCTATCTGTGTGCCAGCGCGCATGATGGTTAACACAGCATTTTTATTTGGTTCTAGTACGGCTATTAAATTAAGCATGGTGACGCTATTAATCACTTGTTTTCGATTAATAGCGATTAAGATATCGCCCGCTTTTAAACCTGCATGATCAGCAGGGCTTTCTCCTAGCACTCCTGCAATTAACGCACCTGATGCGGAAGATAGTCCAAAAGATTCTGCAAGTTCTGGAGTGATATTTTGTGCCTCAACACCGACCCAGCCACGGGTGACTGTGCCTTCTTTGGCAATTTGCTCCATGACCTGTTTGGCAAGACTTGCGGGGATAGCGAAGCCAATACCCATGCTGCCACCATTGCGAGAATAAATGGCACTGTTAATGCCAACAAGATTGCCCTCAGTATTAATCAGTGCGCCCCCAGAATTGCCTGGGTTAATTGAGGCGTCAGTTTGGATAAAGTTTTCGTAAGTATTGATGCCTAAATGATTGCGTCCTAGCGCGCTTACAATTCCTTGTGTAATTGTTTGCCCAACGCCGAAAGGGTTGCCAATGGCGAGCACAACATCACCAATGTCCAGCTTGTTTGAAGAAGCAAAAGTAATAAAAGGGAGGTTATCTGCTCCAATTTTGAGTAATGCTAAGTCAGACTCGGGGTCGGTGCCAACAATAGCGGCAGGTAGTTTTCTACCATCAGCGAGTGCGACTTCAATCGCATCTGCTGATGAAATGACATGATGATTCGTTAAAATAAGCCCTTGCTCACTAACAATCACACCACTACCTAGGCTGTTGTCAGTAGGATCATCATCGTCACCAAAGAAATGTTTGAATAATGGGTCATCCATGAATTTCTGGTGTGAGTTAGACGTGTTCCTGCTGGATGTAAAAATATTGACCACGGCGGGCATGGCTTTTTTCGCGGCATCCTTGTATGAGCTGGCGGGCTTGCTTGGCAGTGCGGAGCTTGCTCCTTTAATCGCTATTTGTCCTTGTATCGGCTTTTGGCCAAACTCAAGTAATCCAGGTTTGAAGGTTTGCAGCACGAATAATACACCTAAGCATACGGTGACTGTTTGGGCAAAAGTAAGCCATATTTTTCGCATAGATTTCGTTTTTAATCTGATAATTAGTTAGTATAGGCGAAAACGAGGTAATTATTAACCATTTTAAGGGTCCTATTTATGCATATGCAGTTGAATGAACTTAATCACTATTTGACGCAATTGTTACAGCCAGAACGGTTTAACGATTATTGCCCTAATGGTTTGCAAGTGGAGGGTAGACATGAGGTTAAGAAGGTTGTCACTGGTGTTACCGCTAGTTTGGCGTTGTTACAGAGTGCGCAAGCTGCCAATGCCGATGTGATTCTGGTGCATCATGGCTACTTCTGGAAGGGCGAGTCACAGTCAGTGACTGGTATTAAAATGCGGCGTTTAAAATTTCTTTTAGAAAATGATTTAAATCTTTTTGCCTATCACCTGCCTTTAGATGCACACCCAGAAATCGGTAACAATGTGATGCTTGGTAAAGTGTTAGGTTTGGAAATTGCAGGCTGGTTAGATAGTGAAAAAAATATGATTGCTTGGGCAGAACTAAAGCAAGCTAAATCATTCCAAGCAGTAGCGGATGAATTAAGTGTTAAGTTGAATAGAGAAGTACAATTGATTGGTGATGTGAATAAACCAGTACACACTATTGCATGGTGTACAGGAGCGGCGCAAGGATATATCGATCAAGCGATTGCCGCGAATATAGATGTTTTTGTCAGTGGAGAGATTTCTGAGCAAACGGTACATCAGGTGCGAGAATCCAATACGGCTTATATTGCGGCTGGTCATCACGCAACTGAGCGATACGGTATAAAGGCGCTTGGAGAGAATTTAGCTGATAAATTTGATTTTCAGCATGAATTTATTGATATTAATAATCCAGTTTAAGTGATATTAATCAATTATTTAGAGAATAATATTTGGTTTAGTTGTTTGGAAAATGTATAATCGCGATTAATTCTCAATTGTGATTAATGACGCCTCAAAAGGGCGAGTAAAGGAAGTCATGTCAGTTTCAGATGCAGGAAAAGACAAGCCGTCAAAAAATAGCGAATTGTCGTTTCAAGAGCCTTCACAGGTTGATAAAGAAAAAAGACAGTTTTTAGTCACCGCTACTGCAGCCGTTGCTGCTGCTGGAGCTACTGCTACTGCTGTTCCATTTGTGGGTAGCATGTTGCCAAGTGAGCGTGCCAAAGCAGCGGGTGCACCAGTGGAGATCGATATCAGTGATATCGCCCCCGGCGAAATCAAGACTGCAGAGTGGCGTGGTCAGCCAGTATGGATTATTAACCGTACTGAGGAGATGACAGCAGAGCTCCCTAAACATAATGGTCGACTATCTGATCCGATGTGTGAGATCACATCACAACAACCAGCGTATTGTAAAAATGCTGATCGCTCAATTAAACCAAACATTGGTGTAATAGTGGGGATTTGTACGCATTTGGGTTGTTCGCCATCGGCCAAGTTGGAAAAGGGTGGTGATATGGGCGAAAATTGGACCGGTGGTTTTTATTGCCCTTGTCATGGCTCGAAGTTCGATTTAGCTGGCCGTGTGTTTAAAGGTTCTCCAGCACCCACTAACTTAGTGGTGCCACCACATTCGTATATTGACGATAATACTTTAGTTGTCGGCATTGAAGCTGAGATGGAGGCGTAGCATGGCTGATCAAAAACAGAACATAAATGCAGCAACCACTGACCTCATTGGTTGGGTGGATCGTCGTTTTCCGCTTACCAGTACGGTAAAGGCACACCTGACAGAGTATTACGCGCCTAAGAATTTTAACTTTTGGTATTTCTTTGGTGCATTGGCCATGATGGTGCTAGTCATGCAGGTTTTGACTGGTATCTTTTTAACCATGCACTATAAGCCTTCAGCGGCAGAAGCATTTGCATCAGTAGAATATATAATGCGGGATGTGTTTGGTGGAAATATCATCCGCTATATGCACTCTACTGGCGCCTCTATGTTTTTCCTTGTCGTGTATCTGCATATGTTCCGAGGAATTATCTATGGTTCCTATAGAGCACCACGTGAATTGATTTGGTTATTTGGTGTCGGTATTTTTCTGACATTGATGGGCGAGGCGTTCTTTGGTTACTTGTTGCCGTGGGGACAAATGTCTTACTGGGGTGCTCAGGTGATTACCAGCTTATTTGGCACAGTGCCATTTATTGGGCCTGATTTGATGGAATGGTTACGCGGAGATTATCTGACTTCGGATGCAACGTTGAATCGATTCTTTGCTTTTCATGTGATAGCGCTGCCGATGGTGTTGCTAGGCTTGGTCATGGTGCATTTGGTCGCATTACATGAGGTTGGTTCTAACAATCCAGATGGTGTGGAAATTAAAGAGAAGAAGGATAAAAAAACAGGCATTCCATTGGACGGTATTCCATTCCATCCATATTACACCGTGAAAGATACTGTGGGTATAGTTGTGTTTCTGATTGTGTTTGCTGCCATTGTGTTCTTTGCGCCAGAAATGGGCGGTTACTTTTTAGAGCATAATAACTTTATTCCAGCTAACCCATTGGTAACCCCAGAGCATATTGCACCAGTTTGGTATTTCACACCTTATTATTCAATTCTTCGCGCGGTTCCGCCAGTATTGAACTCACAGTTCCCTGGTGTTGCTGCAATGGGTTTGTCGGTGATGGTGTTTGCCTTGTTGCCATGGATTGATAAGAGTCCGGTGAAATCAATTCGCTATCGCGGAAAATTATATAAGGGCTGGTTGGCTGCTTTTGTCGTGAGTTTCCTAGTGTTGGGTTATTTAGGAACAGAACCTTCAAATCTATGGGGTCAACTCGGTGAGTGGGCTGGCGGGGCGGACAGGGCAACTGTTGTTGCGCGTATTTTTACGGCGATTTACTTTTTATTCTTCTTGTTGATGCCTTGGTATACTGCGCGTGACAAAACAAAACCTGTGCCAGAAAGGGTGACGAAATAACATGAAAAAGCTATTAATCATTATTGCACTTTTACCAATGTTTACATTTGCAAACACTGCTGAAAAGTTAGAATCTGCGCCGATAGACCCGTCCGACAAGGCGTCATTGCAACGCGGCGCACGTACCTTTGTTAATAACTGTTTGAATTGCCATAGTGCAAACTATATGCGCTATAACCGCTTGGTTGATATTGGCTTAACAGAGAAGGAAATTGAAGAGAATCTGTTGTTTGCTGGCAAAAAAGTGGGTGACACCATGTCAGTGGCCATGAATCCTAAAGATGCCAAAAAATGGTTTGGTGTAACGCCACCTGATTTGACGGTTGAAACAAGGGCGCGTGGCGTTGACTGGTTTTATGCTTATATGCGGGGATTCTATAAAGACGAATCTACGGCAAGTGGTTGGAATAATGTAGTGTTTGATAAGGTGGCAATGCCGCACGTGTTATATCAACTTCAAGGTGAGCAGGTGCTTAACCATGAGACGCATGCGCTGGAACTTGTTAAGCCTGGTAAGTTGAATCCTGAGGAATACAATGCATTCGTTGCGGATTTAACAAACTACATGGCCTTTATGGCAGAGCCTGCAAAACAGCAGCGCAAAAGCTTGGGTATATGGGTGCTATTGTTTTTAGGAGTGTTACTTGTATTAGTTAAAAAAGTAAAAGCAGCATACTGGAAAGATATTAAATAATTTTAATAAAGAACGCTTGTAAGTGAAGTGCGAGACAAGCGAATTAGAGGGTAAGAATTATGATGAAATTATATTCGGGCTCGGTTGACCCATTTAGTCACCGTTGCCGTATTGTGCTGTTTGAAAAGGGCATGGATTTTGAAGTGATTGATGTGGATTTATCTAACAAGACAGAAGATCTTGCTGTGTTGAATCCCTATGGTAGTGTGCCGGTATTGGTTGAACGTGATTTGGTGTTGTCAGAAGCGAATATCATTAATGAGTATATTGATGAGCGTTTTCCGCATCCACAATTAATGCCTGCTGATCCAGTCATGCGCGCACGCGCAAGGTTGTTTCTATATAGCTTTGAGCAAGACTTGTTTAGCCATGTTAAAGATTTGGAATCTTCAGACGAAGCAGTTGCTGCTAAAGCGCGTAAAACAGTGCGTGATAACTTAACGCAGATTGTCCCTATCTTCAGCCGACAAGAGTATTTGTTGGGTGATGAGTATTCAATGTTGGATGTCGCGGTAACGCCGTTGCTATGGCGCTTGGAGCACTACGGTATTCAAATGCCAAGCCAAGCAGCACCATTATTAAAATATGCTGAACGCTTATTCGCACGACCTTTGTACGCGGAAGCAATGACGCCGTCAGAAAAAGTAATGCGTAAATAAGATGGCTGATGTATTAACTTCAACCAAGCCTTACATGATGCGTGCCATCCATGGGTGGTGTATGGATAATGGGATGACGCCGCATTTATTAGTTGTTGTTAATGTGCAGACAAAGGTGCCGCGTGCTTTTGTTAAAGATGGTGAGATTGTGCTTAATCTAAGCTATTCAGCAACCAAGGATTTGAGTATAGAAAATGATGCGGTGACTTTCTCCGCTCGATTTGGCGGCGCTTCACAGAATTTGTATGTGCCAATGGATGCGGTTCGAGGTATCTTTGCGCGTGAAAACGGGCAAGGTATGTTTTTCGAGATGGATACGCAACGGGAGCCAGCTTCCTCAGACCAGGCATCTAGTGAGAGCGGTACAGATGGCGAGCATGTAGAGGTTAAAGCTAAAGCAGGGAAAAAAAGACCAACTTTAACAGTGGTTAAATAAATTTTTTCAAAATAACATCAATTTTTTTAAAAGCGCTATTGCATAAAAGTTAAAAAATGCTATAGTCACGCCTCAAATAAAAACGCCGGATTAGCTCAGTTGGTAGAGCAGCGCACTTGTAATGCGAAGGTCATCAGTTCGATTCCGATATCCGGCACCAAATATCTTTAAAGAATCATTAGTAGTAGAAGCCACTTAAAGTGGCTTTTTTATGCTTGATTTTGTTTGACAGTAGGTTGAAAGTTAAGCATAATTGCGGGTTCGGTTTGGAGGGATGGCCGAGTGGTTAAAGGCGACGGACTGTAAATCCGTTCTCTCTGAGTACGTAGGTTCGAATCCTACTCCCTCCACCATAAGTATTTTGGTTGTAGTTGTAAGTAATAAGAGAAGATTTGATGAACCACAGTGCGGGAGTAGCTCAGCTGGTAGAGCTTCAGTTTTCCAAACTGAATGTCGCGAGTTCGAGTCTCGTCTCCCGCTCCAAACAATGTATCGTTTGGGTAGTTAAGCAGCCCATGTGGCTCAGTGGTAGAGCACTCCCTTGGTAAGGGAGAGGTCGCGGGTCCGATTCCCGCCATGGGCACCACGAACTGCGGTAAGGTTTGTTGAGTAGTAAAAGCGTTAAAGTTTTATTAAGTTAAATAAAACTTTTATAAAGCAACATAATTAAGTTAATAAAACTTTAGTTAAAACTAATTTAAGCAAAGGAAGATAATCATGGCAAAAGCAAAGTTCGAACGGAGCAAACCGCACGTTAA
>JAPKBG010000015.1 GCA_028823485.1 Methylophilaceae bacterium
GCTGGTTTCTTAGCCGCCGCTTTTGGAGCAGGTGCTTTTTTAGCTTTAGCGACCACTTTAGGAGCGTCACCACTCATTGCTTTAATGGCAGCGCTCATGCGACTCTTATGACGAGCTGCTTTGTTTTTATGAATGATGCCTTTATCAGTGATGCGGTCAATCACGCTAACGTTTTCAGCGTATGAAGCTGCCGCTGCCGCTTTGTCACCAGACTCAATAGCCTTGATGATTTTTTTCATTGCAGTACGCAAAGTAGAGCGAAGCGCTGCGTTGTGTAAGTTAACTTTTACTGATTGGCGCGCGCGTTTGCGAGCTTGTGCTGTATTTGCCATGTGTACTGTGTCCTAATGCTTTTATGTAATGTACGAAACCGAGCATATTAGTGTATTTTAAGCTGTTTTGCAAGGAATAAAGTCAATTTGTATGAACTAATTAATGACGCTAATTGATGAGGCTAATTATTCTAGAGTAGACATGCTAGAATCTTAGCAGTTTAACAATCAACAAATAACGCTTTAAATCATCAATGAAACTGCCGCATGAACTTGCTTAAAACACTCTTTACGGTTGGAAGTATGACCTTTGTCTCGCGCATACTCGGCTTCGTGCGCGATACCCTCATTGCACGTATTTTCGGTGCAGGTATGTTTACGGATGCGTTTATTGTCGCCTTTAGAATTCCCAATCTACTGCGCCGCATTTCTGCTGAGGGCGCTTTCAGTCAAGCCTTTGTGCCTATTTTGGCAGAATATAAACAGCAGCGCACACACAATGAAACTAAGGCGTTAATTAACCATGTGGCAACCTTGTTGGGGTTGTTCTTAGTGATTGTTACGATTTTCGGTATGCTAGCTGCGCCTTGGGTGGTACAAATAACAGCGCCTGGCTTTGCTGAAAATGCGACTAAGTTTGACCTGACTGTTGACTTGTTGCGGGTGACATTCCCTTATATATTATTTGTTTCGCTGATATCGCTAGCTGGCGGTGTGCTAAACACTTATGGCAATTTTTCAACCCCAGCCTTCACGCCCGTTTGGTTAAATATTTCATTTATTGCAGCGATGTTATTCATTGCACCTTATTTTGACAACTCTATTCGAGTGCTGGCATGGGCCGTTTTTGTTGGCGGCATTTTGCAACTACTCTTTCAGCTGCCATATTTGGCTAAGTTAGGTCTGATGCCTCGCTTTAGCTTAAACCTGCAAGATGAAGGTGTTTGGCGCATCTTGAAACTAATGGGGCCTGCTATCTTTGGTGTCTCTGTTACCCAGATTTCCATGTTGATTAACACCATCATTGCTTCCTTCTTAATTAGCGGCAGTGTGTCATGGTTATATTTTGCTGACCGTTTAATGGAGTTCCCGACAGGTTTGTTAGGTGTTGCTTTGGGTACAATATTGCTGCCTAGTCTTTCTAAAAGTGTGGCAGATAACAATGATAGTGAATACTCACAATTGTTAGACTGGGGTTTGCGTTTAACCTTTATGCTGGCATTGCCAGCAGCTGTTGCACTTGCCGTGCTTACTGTCCCATTAATCAGCAGCTTGTTTATGTACGGGGCGTTTAATGCACACGATGTGATGATGACCAAAGCGCCTTTGATGGCTTATAGCCTAGGTCTGATTGGTTTGATTCTAGTTAAGGTGTTAGCACCTGGATTCTATTCAAGGCAGAACATTAAAACGCCCGTTAAAATCGCCACCTTCGTCTTGGTGATGACACAGCTCATGAACGTGCTATTTGTTTTTGTTTTGGATTTTAAAGAGTACCGTCATGCGGGCTTGGCATTATCCATTGGTTTAGGGGCTTGTCTGAATGCAGGCCTATTGTTCTACCATTTGCGTAAACGCGGGCACTATCAACCACAAGCAGGTTGGTTCTTGTTTGTATTGAAGTTGATCCTTGCCGTCGTTGTGATGGCAGCTATCGTGCATTATGTAGCAGGTGCTGATGCACTTTGGTTTGATTATGGTTTGATGGAAAAAATCATGCGTTTGGTTGGATTGTTATTGGTTGGCGTAGGCAGCTATTTTGCCATGTTGTGGTTAATGGGTATTCGCGTAAAAGATTTTATGCGCCGCATTGTCGCGTGATGGAAATATGATGAATATATATAGACATATCCCCCTGACTAAAACGACAGTTGACAAACAAGCTGCAACTATTTCTCGTGCATTGGCCATTGGTAATTTTGATGGTTTGCATTTAGGCCATCAGGCTTTATTAGCTAAAATGGTTGCAGTCGCAAAATCTCAGCAGATTAAGCCTGCGGTGATGACCTTTGAGCCACATCCGCGTGAATTTTTTACGCCACAAAATGCACCAGCGAGATTGTCTTCTATACGAGAGAAGCTAGAGTATTTTCATGAGGCTGGTATAGAAGATGTCTTTGTGATGCGATTCAACAAAGCCTTTTCGACGATTACAGCACCAGACTTTATGCAACAAGTGTTAACCGATGCATTGCAGGCTAATACGATTTTAGTTGGTGGGGATTTTTGTTTCGGTGCGAAACGAAAAGGCACGGTGCAGGATTTGATTGAATCCGGATTTAACTTGATTGACTTCCATGAGGTCAAAGTGGCGCATGAGCGCGTTTCTAGCACCTTGGTGCGCAAAGCCCTTGCCGCAGATGATTTGATGCAGGCAGCGCGCCTGCTAGGCCGCTCATATAGCATTAGCGGCAAGGTGGTGCATGGCGCAAAGCGCGGACGGCAGTTAGGTTACCCAACGGCCAATGTGCATATGCGGCATGAGCGGCCTGCCTTTACAGGGGTTTATGCGGTAAAATTAGACGGGCGTGAAGGTGTGGCCAACTTAGGTGTGCGGCCAACCATTGCTGGCATCCCAAAATTGATGCTGGAAGTGTATGTTTTTGATTTTGATGGCGATCTATATGGTGCGCATGTGCATGTGCAGTTTTTCCATAAAATTCGCGATGAAATAAAGTTTGATGGATTAGAAGCGCTAAAAGCGCAAATTGCCGTTGATGTAAGCGACGCGCAAACTTTTTTTAACAGTAGCAAGTAAAACGGATTAGAAAACTAAGTATGACCGACAGCAATAAACAAAAATATAAACTCAACCTGCCAGAGACGCCATTTCCAATGCGCGGTAACTTGGCTAAGCGCGAGCCTGACTGGCTAAAAGACTGGCAAGATAAAAAGCTTTACCAGAAAATCAGAGCGGCGCGACAAGGCGCGAAAAAGTTTATTCTGCATGATGGGCCGCCGTATGCGAATGGCGATATTCATATTGGTCACGCCGTTAATAAAATCTTAAAAGACATCATTGTTAAAGCCAAAACGATGGGCGGCTTTGATGCGCCCTATGTACCGGGTTGGGATTGTCATGGATTGCCAATTGAGTTGGTGGTTGAAAAAAATCACGGCAAAAATATCGATCCTGCGCAATTCCGTGAGCTTTGCCGCGAATATGCTGCTGAGCAAGTCGAAAGGCAAAAGAAAGATTTTGTTCGTTTAGGTGTGCTGAGTGATTGGGATAACCCATACCTTACCATGGACTTCCAAACGGAAGCCGACATCATGCGTGCGCTTGGTGATATCCATAAAAATGGTTATTTATACCAAGGCAGTAAACCTGTCCATTGGTGTACAGACTGTGGTTCTGCACTGGCTGAGGCTGAAGTGGAATACGAAGATGTGAATTCACCAGCGATTGATGTTGCTTTTAAAGCGGCTGACAATGCGGCGGTTGCTAAAGCATTTGGTGTCGAAGTGACAGGCGATGTGTTGGCAGTTATTTGGACAACAACGCCTTGGACATTGCCCGCTAACCAAGCCATCAGTGTGCATCCTGAGTTTGATTATGATTTGATTCAAACGAGCAAAGGCTTGTTGATCCTAGCGCGTGAGTTGGCAGTCGCTAATTTGGCACGCTATGAAGAAGAGGGCGCGACAGTATTGGGTTCTTGCAAAGGCGAAGCATTAAATGGCTTGCTATTAGACCATCCTTTCGATGGTCGCCAAGTGCCTATCATCTGTGGTGACCACGTGACTGCTGAAGCCGGTACTGGTTTGGTCCATACTGCAGCCGCACATGGTAACGATGACTGGTTGGTCATGCGTGCCAATTATCCAGAAGAGAAGCCACGTGTGCTCATGGGCGCTGATGGTCACTTCTTTGGAAGTGAATTGGTTGAATTTGCACCGATTCGTGGATTAAGCCGTAAAGAAGCGAACAAAGTGATTTTAGAGCACATGACAGCAAGCGGCGCGCTGATTGCTAGTGCGCGCTTGAATCATAGCTTCCCACATTGCTGGCGCCATAAAACGCCATTGATGCAATTGGCAACCCATCAGTGGTTTGTCGGTATGAATGCGCAAGGCGTTGATGGTAAGTCATTACGCGAATATGCGGATGTAGCAGTTGAGAATACAGAATTCTTTCCTGACTGGGGTAGTGCGCGCTTAGAAGGTATGATTAAAACCCGTCCAGATTGGTGTGTTTCACGCCAGCGTAGCTGGGGCGTGCCGATGCCACTGTTTATACATAAAGAGACAGGTGAGCTACATCCTAAGACTAGCGAGTTGTTAGAGGCTGCTTGTTTATTGGTTGAGCATGCGGGCGTTGAGGCTTGGTTCTCATTAGACGTGGATGCATTCTTAAATTCGCATGCGCCAGAGAGTGCGGACCAGTATAAAAAAGTAACCGACACCTTAGACGTTTGGTTCGACTCAGGTACGACGCATGCTTCAGTATTGAAGCGTCGCGAGGGACTTAATTATCCGGCGGACTTATATCTAGAAGGCTCAGATCAACACAGAGGCTGGTTCCAATCCAGTTTGCTCACTGGCTGTGCCATTGGTGGCCGCGCGCCATACGACGCCTTGCTCACGCATGGTTTTGTCGTAGATGGCAAAGGCAAAAAGATGAGTAAGTCTAAGGGCAACGTTGTTGCGCCACAAAAAGTGATGGATACCTATGGCGCAGATATCTTACGCTTATGGGTAGCAAGCACTGACTACTCTGGCGAATTGACGATTTCCGATGAAATCTTGAAACGTGTTTCAGATAGCTATCGTAAGATTCGTAACACCTTACGTTTTTTGCTTGCTAACGTGGATGACTTTGATCCAGTAACACAAACAGTTGCTTATGACGATTTGTTAGAAATCGATTGCTATGCACTCGGTGTGTTGGCCGATATGTCTAAGACTTGTAAAGCCGCCTATGATGGTTACGAACTGCATAAAGTCGGACAATCACTTCTACACTTCTGTGCAGAAGACTTAGGTGCTTTCTATTTAGATATTTTAAAAGATCGTATGTACACCAATGCGGAAGACTCGCATGATCGACGTGCGGCACAAACCGTATTGTTAAAAATCACACAAGTCTTATCTGGTTTAATGGCGCCTGTGCTGAGCTATACGGCCGAAGAGGTTTGGGCAACACTTAACCCTGATGCCGATGACTTCGTAATCTTGCATGATTGGTCTAAAGCGGATGATGCGATTACGCCAGTTGAATATGCGGACTATGAACAAAACCTAAAAGCCAAATGGAAAGCCATTCGTGCAATTAGAGCAGAAGCGGCGAAAGAGATTGAAGTGGTCCGTGGTACTGGTCAAATTGGTTCATCATTGCAGTCAGAACTAGCCTTCCATGTGGCTGGGGAGACTTACGATGCATTGAATAGCTTAGGTGATGATTTGCGCTTTGTGATGATTACTTCTAGCGCGACGGTGTATAAAGCCGTGAGCGAAGATGAGCAGAAGGTCAGCGTATTACCAAGTGAGCATGAGAAGTGCGCACGTTGCTGGCACTATTGTGAAGATGTAGGCGTAAGTGCAGAGCATCCAACGATTTGTGGCCGTTGCGAAACCAATCTGTTTGGGCGGGCCGAGTCTAGAAAACATGCTTAAGGCGATGTTTAGCAAATGTCCGCTGAGCAAGTGGCTCAGCATTAGCGCAGTTATTGTTATTGTGGATTTGTATACCAAGCACTTAACGCAGCAAGCGTTTGTGCTTGGTGAAAAATTAACCATGACCTCCTTTTTTGATTTAGTGCGCTACCACAATGAAGGCGCTGCATTTAGCTTTTTAGCAGATGCAGGCGGCTGGCAAAAATGGTTCTTTACCGCGGTATCAGCGATCGCCAGCATCTTTATTTTATATCTACTTAAAAAACACCCGACAGAGAAGTTGTTCAGCCTAGGGCTTGCGCTAGTATTAGGTGGAGCACTGGGTAATTTATATGATCGTGCTACCTTGGGTTATGTGGTTGATTTCCTATCTTTCCACGTAAATGGCTATTACTGGCCTGCATTTAATGTCGCGGACAGTGCCATTACCGTTGGCGTAGGCGTTTTATTGTTGGATAGTTTTATTACTAAAAAAGGATAGACTACTATTCATGCCTGATTGGAAAAAACTCATTGCTGGTAAGGTTGCAATTGCAAAAAAAGGCAATAAGAAAAGTACGGTAGGCGCAAATGAACGGGTGCCTGCAGGGCAAACGCAAGTCGCCAATTTCCCTGTGCTGGATTTAGGCATTAAGCCTGAGATTGCGCAAAAAAGTTGGCAGTTGCAAATTTTTGGCTTGGTTGAAAAAGAACTCACGTTAGATTGGAATGCATTCCAAGCGCTGAACCATATTACTGATGTCTCTGACTTTCATTGTGTCACTCGTTGGAGTCAGTTAAATATGGACTGGCAAGGTGTGCGTGTACGGGATGTGCTCGAGATGGCAATGCCACTGGAAAACGCCAAGTTTGTGACCATGCATGGCTATGATGGCTACACGACGAATTTACCACTAAACGCTTTACTTGATGACGATGTGTTACTTGCACATGCTGTATTGGGCGAACCTTTGACCAAAGAGCATGGCGGCCCTATCCGCATGGTGGTGCCACAACGTTATGCTTGGAAAGGCGCTAAATGGTTAAAAGCCATCGAACTGCACGAGTTCGATAAGCGCGGCTTCTGGGAAGTGCGCGGCTATCACAATGATGCCTTCCCATTTGAAGAGCAGCGTTTTTCAGAAGACGATGAAATTTAGTTTTTAGCGAGTAGTTTTAAAATGTTTCTGGACATACTGGTTTGCTAAATATATAGCCATAACCAAAGTCACAACCCACTTTTTTGAGTATATTCAATTGCATTTCCGTTTCAATGCCTCCAGCAATGATCTCCATGCCTAATTTATGCGCCATCATAATAATCGCTTCACATAAAGTGTTACTCGTACGCGTAATCCCTAAATTCCGAACAAAACTTCGGTCGATTTTAATTTAATCAATATCAAGCTTTTGCAAGTAAGATAAGGACGAGTAGCTAGTACTAAAATCACCCAGTGCCACTTGAATCCCGGCATCGCGTGACTCTAATAATTTATCGTTAATAAAAGCTTGCTTTCTAATAGTGAGCCTTTCGTAATCTCTACCATGATGCTATTTCTAAATAGCTTGGCTTTTTTAAGTTGCTCATTTGGCCGAGGTCAACGATATTCTAAAAAAGGCGCATGTGTATTTTCTCAACAACCCAAGTCGATGAGGTGCACCTACATACAGCAACATTTATCGAAGTATCAACCTGCTGCCTTGTGCGAGGCGTTGAGCGTGAGCCGTAGGCCTACCATCGCTGCTGACGTTCAAGCTCAAGGCTTTGCCGTGGGCGTACGTACGGTCGGTCGAGTGATGTGAAGTTTAGGCTTGCGTGCTAAAAGTGGCCGCAAGTTTAAATGCACCACTGATTCTAATCACAAATATGGTACATGGCCAAATTTACTTAACCGTCACTTTATGGTAATACGCCCCAATCAAGTATAATAAGAAGTATTACTTACATTCGTACTGACGAAGGTTGGCTATATCTGGTGGTCATGCTTGATTTATTTAGCCGTCAATTAGTGGGCTGGCAGATGAGCCATCGCATTGATCGTAATTTGGTGTGGATACATTGCAGGCTGTGCTGTTGACACGCGGCAATCCTAAGTGCTTGACAGTACATTCGGACCAAGGTGTAGGCTTGCAAAGACTACTGTCAACTCATTGCTAAACACCATTTAGTGCGTAGTATGAGTCGCCGTGGCAATTGTTGAGATAATGCGGTGGCAGAAAGCCTTTTTGCTACACTGAAAAAACAAGCAGTGCATGGTGCGCGTTTTTTAACCAGACAAGTCGCTCAGCAGCATAATTTTGAATATATTGAATGTTACTATAATCGCGTACCCAGACATCCAACAAACGACTGGGTTAGTCCAGTTAACTTTGAAGCAGCGTGTTACAAAAGTATTGAGGGGGTGCTTGTCTGATTTTATGACGAGGTTCACTATAAGTAGTAGTGAATTAGTGTTTGCGAGAAAACAGCACCTGTAATCCGGCCTTAAAAATACCAACACTAATCGCAGCTGCAAGTAGTCCAATAACTGCGTCAACTAAAACAGGTGTCACAATCGATAATGCCGCGCCAATAGTCGGTAGGTGCTCCGCATTTTCTACAAGATATTCACTTAAATGATGTAATGGTGGGGTACCGTGTCCATTGATACTGCCGCCTGCTAAGAACATGGCTGCTGTGCCGACGATACTGAGTCCGTGCATGAGGAATGGTGCGAAGGCTAATATTTTTTGACTGAATTTACGCTGTCACTGCCGCCAAACACTTTGTCCTTTTTTAACATTAGGTGCAACCCAAGGCCATTTAGTTTGACAATGCCAGCGACTAAACCATAAACAAAAACAGTCACACCAAAAGTGATAAGTGTCACAACAATGACTTGCATCTGGAATCGGAAATCCTTAACAGTGTTTAAATAAAGAACAATGATTTCAGTAGGTAAAATAAAATCGGTACGGATGGCACCTTTTATTTTATTCTTTTCTAATGCGAGTAAATCAACGTTGGTGTCGTGAATGGCTTGTTTCAGTGATTGCTCCTATGATTCGACTTCTTCTTCATCATGTAAAATTGATGTGTCACTTTTTCAAAACCTTCAAAGCATAAAAACAAACCACCAAGCACGAGTAAATGCGTAACGAGGGCAGGTTGAAGTAGCTAATGGCAAGTGCTACGGGCACTAAGATGGGCTTGTTGATGAAGGCATCTTTCGCTACGGCCCAAACAACGGGTAACTCGCGATTAGAATTGACACCAGAGACTTATTCAGCATTTAAAGCCAAATCATCGCCTAGCACACCAGCTGTATTTTTTGCTGCTACTTGTGTTAGAACAGAAACGTCATCTAACATGGTGATGATGTCGTCGAAGAAAATATTCAAGTGGGTGCATAGTGTCGCATTATTTGCGATCTTTTTTGCGTCGCTTGCGCCTAGCATTTCACATGCACTGGCGGCACAACAGGGTGTCAATAGTTTCGCACAAGAAATATGTACGGCGGATGGTGAAAATATCACGATTGACGTGGTGACCAGTCAGGGCCATCAGCTATCAACAACGCTCCTTGATCAAGAAGAGACGCCATCACCAGCAAGCATCGTCCATCATTTAAACCACTGTCCATTCTGCTCTAACCCTAATGCTGATCATGGTATTGATGCACCAAACTTACCGATTATTGCTTTACTCGAAACACAAGCGAAACAGCTTGTCGTTTCAACACAAGCGGCTTTATTGCCTCGCTTCTCAGTACTACCTCCGCCTGCACAGGCACCCCCAACTTTTAATTAAATTCAAAACGACAGTCACCACAGTTAGTGCTAACTAACGGGTGTTACTTTACTATGCGCTCGCCGTATGGTAGCGAATTTAATGAAGGTAACACAATGATTAATATAGAAATTAAAGCGATGATAAAGGCTAAGACTGCTGCTTGTGGCCGTCGCATTACATTGAATGAATTAGCTAAAGCAACCGGTATCAGCCGTATGACGCTTTCTCGTATGATTAACAAAAAAAACTATAGCACAGTGACTAACCACTTAGATAAGTTGTGCCAGTTTTTTGAATGTGAGCTGCATGAGTTGATTAAATATGTGCCAGAGAACCAACTTTCAACGAACTTATCTGGAGCAGTGTGATGGTTGGAAAGGCAATGAAAGCAAATACTATTGCTTGGGGTTGTCGCAATACATTAAATACACCTCAAGTATCCAGCACTGACCGTGTACATAGCATGACATACATGATTAAAAGCAAAGGTTGCAGTACGGTAGTTAATCAGTTTGATGCGCTGTGTGAGTTTATTGAAAGTGAGTTACATGAGCACACAAATATATGCGTAGAACGAACAAACACCAATAATAGTAAAGAAAAGTGAATATGATGAATAAAAAACAAGTTTTATCGGCCGTTTTGGCGGCATTACCAATGCTAGCAGTGGCAGATCACCTTACACTAGATACCGTAGATGTAACAGCTGAACGTATCAAAGAGTCTACAACGCAACCAAGTATTGCAGTTGCACGTGAGGAAATTAACAAGACAGCGGGTGGCGTAACCATCGTTGATATGCAGCAAGTGAAAGAGGGACGAACTTCTAACTTTGCCGACACATTAGGGCTAGCTACAGGTATTTTGGCACAATCGCGCTTTGGTGCTGAGGAAACAAGACTATCTATTCGTGGGTCTGGGCTGCAGCGTACATTCCACGGCCGTGGCATTAAGTTGATGCAAGATGGCATTCCGGTGAACCTTGCTGATGGTAGTTTTGATTTTCCTGGTATTGATCCAATGGCAACAGATTATATTGCTGTGCATCGTGGGGCTAATGCATTGCAATATGGATCAAGTAACTTAGGCGGCAGTATTAACTTTATTTCACGTACTGGTTATACCGCACCAAAGTTTGAAGTTCGTACCGAAGGTGGCAGCTACGGTTATTATCGTTTAGGCTTTGCTGCTGGAGGTGTCGTTAATAATGTCGATTATTTTGTAACGGCGAGTAAGTATCATAGTGATAGCTTTCGTGATAATGCGCAACAAAGTGCAGACCGTATTACAGGCAATATAGGCTATAAAATCAATGAACATGTGGAGACTCGTTTTTACTTAGGTTACGTTAATAATGATTCTCAGCTGCCGACTACTTTAACTAAAGAACAGCTGAAGAAAGACCCTAAGCAGTCAACAGTCAGAGCCGGGCAGGGGATTAATGAGCGTGATACTTTGGTAAAGCGCTTTGCTAATAAAACCACATTCACTTTTGATCATACAAAAGTTGAGCTTGGTGGGTTTTATGCAACTAAGAGCTTATTCCACCCGATTGTTGATTTAACGTTTCTTGATACGATTGGGGTGATTGATCAAGAAACAGATGACTACGGTTTATCAGTTAAGCTTGAGCAGCAAGGTAAAATTTATGATTTAGATAATACAATTACTGCTGGTTATGCACTAACTTACGGTGAAGCTGTTTATAAGAATTTCCGTAATGTTGATGCGCACAGAGGCGCTTTAACTAATTATAGAAAACAGCTATCTAGTAATCATGAAGTGTTCATTGAGGACCGATTAAATCTGACAGCAGATTTGACTGTTATTGCAGGTTTGCAGTATACCAATGCAAGACGAAAAACGAATGATAAATTAATTAGCTTCTCTGGAGACCAAAGTTTTGATACGCGTTATAACGCTTATAGCCCAAAATTAGGTGTGCTATATCAACTACAACCACAAGTGCAGCTATTTGGAAACGTGTCGCGTAGTTTTGAGCCACCGACGTTAGGCGAGTTAGATAACGACGTTGCTAATTTTATTTAGGCACAAAAAGGGACAACGTTTGAAATTGGCTCAAGAGGAAATAGTCAGTTTGTTGATTGGGATGTAGCGGTTTATCAGGCACGCTTGAATAATGAGCTGCTGCAAGTTGGTATTCCTGGCACAGTAGTTGCCAGCAAAACTGTTAATGCAGAGAAGACAACGCACCAAGGTTTGGAGTTGGGTTTTACGGCACGCTTACCACTTAGCTTAGAGTTGCGTAGCAGTTACTTGCTCAATAATTTTAAAATGGATGATGACGTGACTTATGGCAGCAAACGCTTGCCAGGTATTCAACGTCAGTTGCTGCGCTCTGAACTACTTTACCGTGGTAACCACCTCTTAAACGGACTTTACTTTGGGCCAACTTTTGAATGGTCCCCTGAACGCTATAACGTTGATTTTGCAGAAAACCTATATGCGGATAACTATTTCACCTGGGGTTTAAAAGCAGGTCAAAAGGTGAATGATCATTGGTCTTGGTTCTTAGAAGGCCGAAATTTAGCCAACCAAAAATATGCTGCTACAACAGGCGTTATTTCTGATGCGACGAGACCTGGCACTTCTTCTGCACAGTTTAACCCTGGTGACGGCCGTACAGCCTATATGGGCGTGACTTGGACATACTAAATTAATAAAAGGAGTATGGCCATTGTCTATGCTCCTTTTTTGAAAGGCTAAATATGATGTTGAATGTGAAAAAGATACAAACTGTTTTATCGGCTGCCTTTGTTTGTTTAACGATTTTTTCGATAAGCAGTCAAGCGAGTCATATTGAATCTAAAAGCATTAAAGTCGCGCTTAAAAAACAATGGGATAAGCCAAAACACCCATTACGAGTACTAGCGATTGTCGTTCGGGGGCATTGCGCAATTGCAGATTGGGTACAGGAGCCACGTGGTGGCGGTGCCTTATCAAAAGGTGGTGAGAACGAGTGGCAAATATTACTTTGCGGTGATGTTAACTCAACAAAGAAAAGTCACTCAATGCAAGCAGAATTGAACTTAAGTAGAGAGGATAAAGGGCTCGTGAATGGCTTTAAAGGAATTGTTGGTTTATTGAAAGCGCCACAACATCATGCACATTAAACACGATTACTTTAAGTTTAACTGGATGTTTTGGCATCGCTGGTTAGGGGTGCTCACTTGTCTCGGTATCTTACTATGGGCTGTATCTGGCATTTCGCACCCGATTATGTCGCGTTTGCAAGTAAAGCCTGTTGCCTTTTTAGCGCCTAGTGCGCAGTTTGATTTAAGTCAGGCATTATTTATAAAGCCTGTATTAAAACAACATGGCATTACTGAGGTTCAACACGTTAGTCTTGCTCAGTTTTTAGGGCATAGTTATTATCGCGTGAGTGTTGACCGTGACCAGCCTGCACGTTACTTCGAAGTGACCTCTGGTGAAGAATTGGCAGATGCGGATATTCAGTATGCGACCTATTTAGCACAGCACTTCACAGGGAAGGGTGCTGATAGTGTTGTAGATGTACGATTGGTGACCACATTTAATGATGATTACCATGAAGTAAGCCGTTTGTTACCAGTGTGGCGAGTTGAGTTTTCAAGTGGACAGCACCTACGAGCTTACATTGATACCGAGCAGTCTAGGCTTAGCACTTTGGTTAATGATACACGTTATTGGTTAACGCAAGTTTTTCAGTTTGGCCATAACTGGTCTTTTCTGGATGGAGCGCCTGTCTTGCAAGTCATGATTGCAGCCATTGTCTTATGTGCTGTACTTATTTCTGCCTTCTCTGGTTTGTACCTCTACTTTAAATTAGGGAGTGCTAAGCAGCGCTTAGCGAGTAAGCCGATGCGATGCTGGCACCGGCGTTTAGGATTGACTGTTTCGCTAGCAGCGTTGATTTTCGCATCTAGTGGTTTGTTCCATTTAATCATGAGTTATCAGCAACATAAGGCAGCTGTAACACTTGCTGTAGAAAAAACTTCGGTTAACTACCTTGATGATGGCGTGTGGCACGAAATGACGGCCAAACCATTAGCGAAGCTAGATTTAATTAGCCATGCACAACAGTTGTATTGGCACATATTACCTATATCTGGTGATGGGGGGAATCAGATGCCAGTATCACAGGTAGCCGCACTAGCTAAAGAAGCAGAACATGCTGAGCACAATCATCATTCGCATGCTGAGGCAAAGAAAGTAGCGCCTTACTTATTGCCGGCAGAAGGTAATCGTGCAAAAAACAATATCAATACAGTTGAGGGCTTCGCTAAAGCGAAAGTAATGAGCCTCGCTTCTGTTAAGGAGCGGGAAATTGTAAATGTTACTTGGATTACACAGTTTAAAGATGAATACGGTTTTATTTTTAAACGCTTACCTGTCATTAAAGTGCAAATGAAAGACGCAGAAAATACGCGTTATTACATTGAGCCAGTGACTGGCGCGCTCGCTGCAAAAGTGCGTGATATTGATGGTTTAGAAGGGTTTGTATTTGCCTACTTGCATAAGTGGAGCTTTGCATTCTTGAATAAAGACGTACGCGATATTCTAGTGACATTATTTGCCCTAGGTAATATCATCGTTGCACTAATGGGGTTTGTATTGTTTTATAGACGGTATGCTAAATAAATAAAAACCTGTTAAGTTAGCGTATTAACAGTCAACCTTAATTCGAGATGATTAGATGCGGTATTTTTATATAGTTTTATGCTTATTAATGGTGGTGCAATCGCACGCACATGAAGCCTCTACAGTTGCTGAAAAATCCCAGCTGGCGGTGAGTGTTGCAGTGGATATACATGGGCAGCTATGGCGTGTTGGTGTCAATCAGGGATTTGTGGAAGTTTCTGTTAGTGATGATGTCGGACAAACTTTCTCCAAGGCTATTCGTGTTAATACAGGAAAGCAAAGCATTACCGGGCGAGGTGAAATGCGACCCGACATTGCCATCGGTAGCGATGGTGAAATCTATGTCACCTGGATGCAAAACTTGTCTAAACACCTCACAGGCTACATTTGGTTTTCACGCTCTACCGATGGTGGGAAAAGTTTTGAAAAGCCACATATCGTTCATCAAGACCGCACTGAAATCGAACATGCTTTTGAAGAGCTCTCCGTTTCACCTAATGGAGAATTAACCATCGTTTGGCTGGATGCGCGAGATTTAGAGGCGGATAAAGCGGCAGGTAAGAGCCGCAATAGCAGTTCGATTTATTACACCACTTCCAGCAATAAAGGCGAAAGCTTTTCTTCAGAACAAAAGTTAGCAGACTACTCATGTGAGTGTTGCCGCATTGCGACAACAACTAAGCCAGATGGAACCGTGGCAGTATTGTGGCGGCATGTGTTTGAGGGCGGTGAGCGCGACCATATGATGGCTGAGATACCTAAGGCTGGGGAAGCTGTTCAACTGCATCGCACAACATTTGGCCATTGGAAGCTAGATGGCTGCCCACATCAGGGAGCTGCGCTTGCACGTGGTGCCGAAGGCGCTGACTGGTGGGGTTACCACTTAGCTTATTTTGACGGTAAAGAAAAGAAGCCCGGACTTTATTATAGCCGTATGGATGGTGAGGCTTGGGTGGGATTCCCTGCTAAAAAGTTTGGCGATAATACCAAGCAAGCAAGGCATCCTGCTTTGTTGAGTGTTGATAATAATGTATGGCTTGCTTGGTTAGAAACGAGTCCCAACCATACGAAAGCAGTGATGGGCATGTCATCTAACGATGGTGGAAGAACGTGGTCAGATGCAGAATTATTATTAAGTGTTGAAGGTAAAGCTGACCATCCGCAGTTACTTCAACTTAAAAATAAGGCTTATCTAGTCGTTAATACTGACAAGGGGCTAAAAGTGACCTTAGTTCAGCCTTGATTTTGTGATGTAGGTTAATGTCATGAGGTTGGAACCTGATTTAACCTAAGCTGTAGTGTCGAAAGATGGATGTGAGCAGATAATGATGCCACCTAGTGTTATTGATATAGAGACTTCTGGTTTTGGGGCGGGAAGTTATCCGATTGAGGTTGGCTATGTGACTCATCAAGGGAAGCGTTGGTGCTCTCTGATTACCCTCTGTGATGATTGGCAGCATTGGAACTCAGTTGTTTGACGGCTACATCATATCTCTCGCGATACGCTGCTGGCACATGGCAAAAGCATTAAAATGGTGATAACACAGCTAAACGAGACTTTTCACGATCTAGTCATTTACACAGATGGCTGATTGCAAGACTTTACATGGCTGAATTGTCTGTTTGAAATGGCTGAATCTTCGCCACATTTTAAACTTGAAGATTTGCGCACTGTACTTACGCCTTATCAACAATCCGCTTGGCATAAAACCAAATAATCCATCTTAAACGAGCTGCAAATTCACCGCCATCGAGCAAGTGCCGATGCACAAGTGCTGAAAATGACTTAGCTTAAAACAATGTAAGGTGAAACACTCGCTTGCGCTTAGGCAGCTACCAGCTTCTGACAATAACCATATTGTTAGCATCACTATTGAAAATCATCAAGTCACCCGCATATAATTGATAACACAATATGTATTATTAAAGGAGATATTACATGCGGTTTGATAAGCTCACAACCAAATTCCAGCAGGCACTGGCTGATGCACAAAGCATCGCGTTAGGTGCGGACAACGCAACAATAGAGCCGCAACATTTATTGCTCACTTTATTAAATCAAGAAGAGAGTAGCACGGCTTCTTTGCTTGCCCGTGCGGGTGTGCAATTAAATGCACTTAAAACGGCATTAACCAATGCAGTTGATGCTTTTCCCAAGCCAGCTGAACCTAACGGAGAAATAGCGATATCGCGTGATTTGAGTAACTTACTTAATGTGACGGATAAGCTCGCGCAAAAAAGAGATGACACTTACATTGCAAGCGAAATGTTTCTACTAGCTTTGGCTGACGATAAAGGCGAGACAGGCAAGCTACTTAAAAAGAATGGCTTGACGAAAAAAGCACTTGAAGCTGCTGTGATGGCCGTGCGCGGTAATGATAATGTAGATGATCCAGGTGCTGAAGGCCAACGTGAAGCATTGAAAAAATATACCATGGATTTAACAGAGCGGGCGCGAGCGGGTAAGTTAGATCCTGTGATTGGCCGCGATGATGAGATTCGTCGTGCGATTCAAATTCTCGGGCGACGTACAAAAAATAACCCTGTGTTGATTGGTGAACCTGGTGTCGGTAAGACCGCCATAGTCGAAGGGTTGGCGCAACGCATCGTGGATGGTGAGGTGCCAGATTCACTGAAAAACAAAAAAGTATTGTCGCTTGATATGGCGGCTTTATTAGCGGGTGCTAAATACCGTGGAGAGTTTGAAGAGCGCCTAAAGTCAGTGCTGAAAGAGTTGACAAAAGATGAAGGCCAAACCATCGTCTTTATTGATGAGATTCACACCATGGTTGGCGCAGGCGGCTCAGATGGTGCGATGGATGCTGGCAATATGCTTAAGCCAGCTTTAGCGCGCGGAGAGCTACACTGTGTAGGCGCTACGACACTCAATGAGTATCGCAAGTATGTTGAAAAAGATGCGGCTTTAGAACGCCGTTTTCAAAAAGTCATCGTTGATGAGCCGAGTGTTGAAGCGACGATTGCTATATTGCGTGGGCTGCAAGAGAAGTATGAATTGCATCATGGCGTAGAGATTACTGACCCTGCGATTATTGCAGCGGCAGAGTTATCACATCGCTATATTACGGATCGGTTTTTGCCAGATAAAGCGATTGATTTGATTGATGAGGCGGCTAGTCGGATCAAAATGGAAATCGATTCTAAACCAGAAGTAATGGATAAATTAGAGCGTCGCTTAATTCAATTGAAAATTGAGCGCGAGGCGGTGCGTCGTGAAAAAGATGAAGGCAGTAAAAAGCGCTTTGAATTAATTGAGAATGAGATTGGTAGCCTAGAAAAAGAGTTTGCTGATTTAGAAGAGGTTTGGAAAGCGGAAAAGGCGCAAGTACAAGGCTCTGCGTATATTAAAGAGGCGGTCGAAAAAGTAAAGCATGAGATGGAAGAGGCCACACGAAAAGGTGATTGGCAGCAAGTCTCTGAGCTGCAATATGGAAAGTTACCGCAACTGGAAGCACAATTAAAACAGGCAGCAACTTCAGAAAGTAAAAAAACTTACGTTAAACCTAGCATGTTACGTACTGAAGTTAATACGGAAGAAATTGCAGAGGTGGTGAGCCGTGCAACTGGTATTCCTGTGAGTAAAATGATGACAGGTGAGCGTGATAAATTACTCGCGATGGAAGGTAAGTTGCATGAGCGTGTGGTGGGACAAAATGAAGCAGTGCGCTTAGTTGCGGATGCTATTCGCCGTTCACGGTCTGGGTTAAGTGATCCGAATCGACCTTACGGTAGTTTCCTATTCTTAGGCCCTACAGGTGTAGGTAAAACAGAGTTATGTAAATCTTTAGCTAGCTTCTTGTTTGATTCTGAAGATCATTTAATCCGTATTGACATGAGTGAGTTCATGGAAAAACACTCAGTCTCTCGTATGATTGGCGCGCCTCCAGGTTATGTGGGTTATGAAGAAGGTGGAACCTTAACCGAAGCTGTACGCCGTAAACCATACTCAGTTATCTTGTTGGATGAGGTGGAAAAAGCGCATCCAGATGTGTTTAATGTATTGTTGCAGGTCTTGGATGATGGGCGATTGACTGATGGGCAAGGGCGCACAGTCGACTTTAAGAACACAGTGATTATTATGACCAGTAACCTTGGTAGCCAGATGATACAAAGTATGAGTGACCAAGATTATCAAGTTGTGAAGTTGACGGTGATGGGTGAAGTAAAAACACACTTTAGGCCAGAGTTCGTTAATCGTATTGATGAAGTGGTGGTGTTCCATGCGCTGGCTGAAGGTAATATTCGTGACATTGCCAGCATACAGTTGCAATATTTAGCACAACGTTTGCAACGTATGGAAATGACATTCAAGCTCACGGATGCAGCCGTGGCAGAAATTGCTAGTGCGGGTTTTGATCCGATTTATGGAGCAAGGCAACTGAAACGTGCAATACAAAGTGAAATTGAAAATCCATTATCGAAGGAGATTTTGGCTGGCAACTTCGTGGCAAAAGATACCATTATAGCCGATGTGGAAGCGGGTAAAATCGTGTTTAATAAAAGCTAAGCTTTAAATGGATAAAGCTTGAAAAATAAGGGTTTAATAGCAACAGAAATATGAAAAAGTGGGTTAATAGCGTAGGTATTATGTTGTTCGCGGTATTGAGCATACCTGTCTACGCCTTAAAAAACACAACTGAGGACGAAACGTTTAGCCAAGAAGCGCCTATTATTAAAGGGGTACTGTTAGAAGCAAGCGAGCTAGACCGTGGTGAATATGATAATAAATCTACTTGGAAAGCGGCTAATTTATACTGTAAAGCATCACGCTATGGTAGTGCTGAAGGTATGTGTCGTTTGGGCATGTTGTATGCTTTTAGTAATGATGTCAAAAAGAGTAAAATTACGCGGCAAACTTATTTAGCCTAGCGGCCATGCAAGGCCACTTTGAAGCGCAAAAGATGTTGGAAATCATTCAAATCCGCACCTTAGATACGCCGCCGTGTGTATTGGCTGAAGTTGAACCGAAGCGAGCACTAGATTTGTATTATGGGGATTACAAAGGGACGCCTGCCATTGATCGTTATGTTGATAATTTTCCGAAAAATAAACGGTGGGTTGTTAATTTAGTCGGCACGATTGCTGATTGGTACAACGTGGATGAGAAGTTGGTGCTGTCTATTATTACTTCTGAATCAAACTTTAAAGTTTCTGCGATGTCTTAAAAATAAGCACATGGGTTTATGCAGTTGATTCCTGCGACAGCAGAGCGTTTCAATGTGAAAAATGCTTATAGTGCCAGTCAGAATATTAAAGGCGGCGTCGCGTATTTACGTTGGTTCCTGTCTTATTTTAGAGGTGATGTCATACTGGCTATTGCTGCTTATAATGCAGGAGAGCGTGCAGTGGATAAATATGATGGTATACCACCTTATAAAGAAACACAGGCATATGTGAAAAAAGTGCTTATTTTGTGCCAATTAAAGCGCCATGGGTACGATGAAAATATTACGCATGCATCACCTATGCTTAAAAATATAAGGTAAAAATGAACCGGACTGTTTTAGTCGTTATCATAGCTTTTTTCCTTAGTGCTTGCGCAACTGGCGCAGGCATGACGCAATCAGAAGTTAAGCGTATCACATCAGATGAGTTGGCAAAGCTTATGCTGCAGCCTGAGGCAACCTACACGTTAGAAGCAATTGTCACAGATGCTAAAAGCGGCAAAACATCAGGTGAGATAATTGCAAAATTAAAATCGAGTGAATCACTTTATGATTTGAAAGCAAGTGACGTGTTGAGGTTGAACCAGCAGGGCGTTGATGTTGAAGTGTTGGATTACATGCAGGAAAGTAATGCATTGGCTAAGCAGAACTACCTTGCCGAAGAAATTAATAAAAGAGAGCACGAAAAAGAAAAAGCATTAAAAGCATTAAAAGCATTAAATAATGAGCGTTTGCTGCAAATGAATCGCTACTATGACCCATTCTGGCGGCCATATGGATACTATCAAAATCACATTCCTATTGGTCCAGCAAGTCGGTTTTAAGAGGCCCAAGATTTGGTTGGGGTTTATCTTATGGAGGTCCATTTGGCTGGTAGTTTTTAAGCCCAATCAATTAAGCACTGTTATAGAATAGCTATTTAATGTTGGTATTGTTTTATGCAACAATTTACGCAAACCTTAGCGATTAGCGCTAATGGACGCAAGCTTTACGATATTACGCCCCAAGTGCTTAGCTGGGCAAATCAACAAGGCTTGAATACAGGGTTGTTAACCCTTTATATTCAGCACACCTCTGCTAGTTTGTTAATCAATGAAAATTACGATAGTGATGTGTTGGTTGATATCGAGGCTTTCTTTAATCGGCTGGTGCCCGATGGTGACCCGCTGTTTACGCATACAGTGGAAGGGCCCGATGATATGCCTGCTCATGTGCGAACCGCCTTGACGCAAACGAGTCTATCTATTCCAATGATTGAGGGGGAAGTGGCGCTCGGTAAATGGCAAGGCTTGTTTTTGTTTGAGCATCGGCATATGCCCGCGACACGGCGTATTACAATGCACTTGATTGGCGAATAGCGTGATGAGTCATAAAGAGGAGCCATTAACAGTCGGAGAAAAGTGAATTTTCAAGCCTTATTTTGCAAAAAATGTAATAGAACAAGCCAGAATTATCGATGGGCATGTGTCGTTTTGGCTACGTAAAGATATGAAGGCCGAGGTTTTAAAACATCGTATCTATTTAAGGTGTGGCATTTATCGTCCAAACAGAAAATGTAGAGTAGACTTGTTAAGTCATGAACTCATGCATGTTTCTCAGTTTTTATATGGTATGAATTGGGTGACATATTGTTGGTTATGTCGGCGAGGGTGCCGTAAAAGTCGATATTAAAATAGACGTTTATGCAAAAGGGAAGCTAATTGCTGCAAATTACCAACAAATAGTGCGGCCTCTTATGCGGAATTTTTAAAATTGTTTACTGGGCGTTGTAAAGTGACTTTAGATTTGGTATTGTCATATGTGGAGTCTGATTTTTTTAAAAATAGTTATTGGGAGAAGATGGATGAAAGTAACATATAAATTATTAGTTCCTGCTTTATTAGCGGGGTTTTTACTAGGCGCTTGTGCAGAAAAAGAAGCGGCTATGCCAGAAGAAGCAGTAGCTGTTGAAGAAATGGCAACTGAAGAAGTAGCAGCAGAAGCTACTGAAGAGGCTTCTTCAAACGGGCCAGGTGGTTATGTGCCTTCAGCTGACGAGCTTATCCCAGGTGAAACTAGATAAAAACATTGCTTTAGTTTACTAAAGTAATGTTAGAAAAACGCACTTTTAAGTGCGTTTTTTTAGGCTTGAATTAATTGAAAACCAAATTAAATGGTGCAACGGTTATTAAATACTTAGCGTAATAAGCTCCATTGTAAAGGATCAAAGGGAACACTCTTTTTTCTGAGTTCGTAATACAAACCATTACTTTTGTTTCCACCCGTATTACCAACAGCGGCGATAACATCCCCGCCGTTAACATCTTCACCGACATTTTTGAGTATTGTTTGGTTATTACCATATAAGCTCATATAGCCACTACCATGGTCGACAATAATTAAATTACCAAATCCACGCATCCACTCGGCAAAAACCACTTGTCCACCAGCGACAGATTTGACTGACGCCCCTTCTTTTGCTCGAATAAATAAGCCTTTCCAAGAAATGCCGCCATCCTGGCGCTTTCGGCCAAAGAGATTGGTGACCTCGCCTTTTACGGGAAGTTTTAACTTTCCTTTAAGGGATGAGAATTTTTTGCCGGCATAACGATTGTCTGGGGATTGTTGATTTATAGGGATAGCCTTAGAGGCGGTTTTATTTTTAGGTTTTTTTTGCGACTCGTTTTTAGCACTTATTGATAATTTAACGACTAGGCGAGAAAGGCGTTTCTCATCACGCTTGAGTTTACTGATTTGTCCATGCTGAGCCGCAATTTCTTTAGATATTTTTTTTAATACAAGTGCTTTCTCAAATTTTTGTTTTTGTAAGTTTTTACGCTCATCTTCATGTTTTTCTTTTAGTTTTGCTGCTTTTTGTAATACCTGTGTTGTTTTGGTATCAAGCTGTTTAATCTCACTGAGATTACTTTGCATATCATTAATTAGCTTAGTGTGCGCCTTGGCAATATAAGATTGATACTTAAGATCGCGTGAGATTTGGCTTGGATTTTTGCTTTGTAAGATAAGTCGTGTATAGCTTTGGTTACCTAAGGCGTAACGCTGATAAAGTAGTTTGCTCAACTCCTTTTGCTGGCGAGATAGCTTTTCGCTAATCGTGAGCGATTGTTCTTTTAGTTTGCTGAGCTTGGATTTGTTTTGTTTTTGATCCCGGTCAATCTTATGCAGTGTTTTGTTGGCTTGGCTAATGGCCGTTTCTGATTCTTTTAATGCATCAGTTACATCATGTTGCTGCTGCTTCGTTTTGCTCAGTTCCTTCTTAATTTTATTAATTTGTTTTTGGATGCCACTAATATCTTTTTTTGCGGCATCTACTTTATCGGCTGCAAAGCTCAGGTGT
Organism: Methylophilaceae bacterium; assembly: GCA_028823485.1. Classification (GTDB taxonomy): domain Bacteria; phylum Pseudomonadota; class Gammaproteobacteria; order Burkholderiales; family Methylophilaceae. The sequence goes on from JAPKBG010000015.1 coordinate 22,801, forward strand.
ATCGACGATAACAAACACAGTGTGACTAACCAAGCTAAGGCTGTTGTTAGGCGTTTATGTGTGAGTCGATCATTAATCATCAAGTATTAGGTGTAAAGGTAATGAGGTTTTTACCTGTCATTTCTGCGGGTTGTGAAACCCCCATCATATTAAGTAATGAAGGAGCAAGGTCTGACAACGCACCACCTTCTGACAGTGTTGCTGTGCGCCCAATATAAATCATAGGCACCAAGTTGGTTGTGTGTTGCGTATGTGGTTGGTTATTTTGGTAGTCTTGCATGAGTTCAGCATTGCCATGGTCTGCTGTAATAATCACTTCAGCATCAATCGCTTGCGCCGCTTCAATAACCCGGCCAACGCAGGTGTCCAAGGTTTCGACTGCTTTAATAGCGGCATCTAAAAAGCCAGTGTGACCAACCATGTCACAGTTAGCGAAATTGCAAATAATGGCGTTATATTTTTTTGCTGCTATGGCTTCTACGAGCTTGTCAGCGAGTGCAGGCGCATTCATTTCTGGCTGCAAATCATAGGTGGCGACTTTAGGTGAGGGCACTAATATTCTATCTTCCCCCTTAAATATATCTTCATCACCGCCATTAAAGAAAAAGGTCACATGCGGGTATTTTTCTGTTTCTGCAATACGCAGCTGGGTTAAGCCTTGGTTTTGCAAGTGCTCACCAAGTGTGTTTTTTAAAGCAAATGGTTCAAAAATTGGAGTTGCTTTTTTCTGGCTCTGATCGTGTTGAGTCAGTACGAAGAAGTGCGATAGTTGCGGCATACGTTTGCGTGTAAAGCCATCAAAATGACTATCGAGAATGGCATTAGTAATTTCTCTTGCACGGTCACCACGGAAATTCATGAACACCACGCTATCGCCATCTTCCATCTTGATTGGTGCTTCGTTAGTTTGGTGAATTGTCGTGCATTTGACGAATTCATCATTCTCATCACGTGCATAAGCATTCTTCAATGCTTGGCTAGCAGAAGTTTCTGAAAACTCACCTTCACCTTCAACAATAGCGTTGTAAGCTGGCGCTATGCGCTCCCAGCGCTTATCGCGGTCCATCACATAAAAACGACCACACACGCTGACAATTTTTCCAACACCAAGTGATTCTATTTTGCTTTCAAGTGCTTCAATGTAAGGTGCTGCACTCACTGGTGGCGTATCGCGACCATCTAAAAAGGCATGCACATATACTTTGCTGAGACCTTGCTTAGCAGCCATTTCAATCATGGCGTGAATATGGTCTTGGTGACTGTGTACACCACCGTCAGAAAGCAAGCCAAAAATATGAAGCCCTTTATCGTTTGTTTTTAGTGTTTCAATGGCGTCCATTAGAGCAGGTAACTCAAAAAACTCACCCGCTTTAATGCTGTTGTTAATGCGTTCGAAATCTTGAAAAACAACTCGACCTGCACCAATGTTTAAATGCCCGACTTCAGAGTTGCCCATTTGACCCGCAGGCAATCCAACATGTTGCTCAGAAGCATTGATTAGCGTATTGGGATAATCCCGTTTGAGCGCGTCTAAATGCGGTGTTTTTGCGAGGGATATGGCATTGTCTTGGCTATCTTCACGATAACCAAAACCATCTAAAATAAGTAAAATTACTGGTGTGGTGGACATATTTAATATTTCACATGGATCATAGTAGTACTTCCATTATAATGCTTGGGTGTCTAAATGAAATCATTCATCGAGAAATTTAACTTGAAAATTGTGCTGATGCCTTGAATTATGAAAAACGGCGGCATACAACATTTGAAACTTAAAAGAAAGCGTGAAGAAACACTGTGGAATTTATTATTGATAATGCAATCTATATTGGACTAGCACTAGGATCTGCTTTAGTTTTTCTTTGGCCGATGCTCACGAATACAGGTGGAGGTGTGCCGAGTATTTCGCCATCAGAGGCTGTGCTTGTGATGAATCGTACCAAGTTGCTAGTATTGGATGTGCGTGATGAGGCTGAATTTGCAGGCGGACATATTAAGGGAGCGAAGCATATTCCTGTTGCTAGCTTGGAAGGGCGGATTAAAGAGCTTGCTAAGCAGAAAAGCAAGCCGATACTGGTGGTTTGTCAACGCGGTATGCGTGCGAATGCAGCTTGTAGAGTATTGGCAACACATGAGTTCGAGCAAGTCAGTAGTTTGCAAGGTGGTTTAGATAAGTGGGTAGAGGCTAAGATGCCTTTAGTAAAGGGTAAGTGATGGCTGACATTACAATGTATACAACGGGCTACTGCCCATTTTGCATCAATGCAGAGCGTTTGTTGGAAAGTAAGGGCGTGACTGACATTAATAAAATTCGAGTCGATGATTCGCCTGAGCTGATGGTGGCGATGATGGAGAAAACGGGGCGCCGCACTGTGCCGCAAATTTACATTAACGAGCAGCATATAGGCGGCTTTGATGACTTGCGTGCGTTAGATTTAGCTGGTGATTTGGATCCGTTGTTAGCAATAGGTTCGTGATTAGTTCGAAATATTAAGGTGATTAATATTCGATAAAACGCTAAAATAGAGACTTGGTTTAAAGTGATAAAATTTAACCGACCCTGAGTCATTGTTATTCGGCGGCTATCAATCAAATAATAGGAATTGAAAATGGCAAAAGCACCAAAATCACCAAAAGCAGCACCTCAAAAAAATGAAGCAGCACAACCAGGATTTGCAATTGAAAAGCTCTATGTAAAAGACGCTTCTATTGAAGTGCCAGGCGCACCACAAGTCTTCACAAATAGAACAGCACCACAAATTAATGTTGAGCTTGGTAACAGTGCAACTAAATTAGACGATGGTGTGTTTGAAGTTTCAATCAAAGTGACTGTGACTGCAAAAATTGAAGAGACAACTGCATTTTTAGTTGAAGTAACACAATGCGGCATTTTTGCTATTAAGGGCATTCCTGATGAGAATTTAGAAGCAGTGTTGGCAATCACCTGCCCAAACATCTTGTTCCCATATGCAAGAGAAGCGGTTTCTGACATGGTAACTAGAGCTGGATTTATGCCGGTATTGTTAAATCCAATTAATTTTGAAGCGTTGTATGCGCAGCAACAAGCGGAACAAAATACATCTCAAACGCCTAGCTAATCATCAGATAATTGATTTTAGATAGCGTAACGATTAGACACACAACCATGAAATCTTTACTTTTACAATTAAAGACATTCTCATTACCGTTAAACCCAAGCTTAGTCCTGCTGAGTTTGGGTTTTTCTTTATGCATGTCGACACCAGTGCAAGCAGCTGATTTCCGTTCAATCTTGGCAGGGAAGGCCATTACTTATGATGCGCCTTCTGCCGAGGCTGTTAAGCTTTACATCATGGCGAAAGGTTACCCAGTAGAGGTAATCGTGAACTTAGGCACTTGGGTGAAAGTGCGAGACCAACGGAGTGGCTTAAGTTGGGTGGCAGGTAAAGACTTAGATGCTCAGCGAACTGTTTTAGTAACAGATAGTACCGAAATTAAAGAAAAAGAAAGTGCTGATGCGAAATTGCTTGGTACGGTAGAAAAAGATGTTGTGCTCGAGCTATTGTCTCCGAGTATTAATAAAGGCTGGGTTAAGGTCAAGCATAGGGGTGGCATTGTTGGATATATTCAAAGCAGTGCGATTTGGGGCCTATATTGAAAAAAATAGTAGTATTAGGCGCTGGTGCATGGGGTACGGCACTGGCGATTCATATTAGTAACCAACATAAAGTGACTTTATGGGGGCGTAATGCAGGCCATGTTTCGGGCATGCGTAAAGCACGAGCTAACCCACTCTACCTTGGCGACTTTGCATTCAATGATAATTTAGACGTGGAAGAAGATTTAGGGACGGCAATTGAAGGCGCAGACTTGATTCTATCGGTTGTACCTACTGCTGGTTTCCGCCTGTTGTTAAAAGAATTGAAAAAGCTCGGTTCTAAACAGCCACTAATTTGGGCGCATAAAGGCTTGGAGCCTATATCCGCATTATTGCCGCATGAAGTGGCGATTGAAGAGCTGGGTATGGGTCAGCAATGGGGTGTGTTATCGGGCCCTAGCTTCGCAGCAGAGTTGGTGCGGGGTTTACCAACAGCAGTCACATTGGCGGCACACGACACGACATTTGCTTTAGAAGCTTCAGAGTTATTGCATGGAGGTGGTTTGCGTGTTTACAGCAGCGCCGATGTGATTGGTGTTTCAGTTGGCGGGGCAGTCAAAAATGTCATGGCCATTGCAGCAGGCATTTCTGACGGTATGGGCTTTGGTAATAATGCACGTGCCGCAATGATCACACGTGGTTTGGCTGAAATTACGCGCTTTGGGGTAGCATTAGGCGCAAAACCTGAAACCTTCATGGGCTTGGCTGGTGCAGGAGATTTAATCTTAACCTGTACAGGGCAGTACTCCCGTAATAGAGAGGTTGGCTTGCAGTTGGCTTCAGGAAAGTCCTTGGAAGATGTATTAAATGGCTTAGGGCATGTGGCTGAAGGCGTGAATACGGCACGTGAAGTGATGCGCCGCGCTGAAAAAATTGGTGTTGATATGCCGATTACCTATGAAGTGGATCAAGCATTATCAGACGGAAAATCTGCTAAAGAAGCGGTAATGGATTTATTAGGTCGGGAGCAGAAGCCAGAAGGCGTTTAACCGCTGTTGAGAACAAACCAAACCAAGTTCATGGTTTGGTTATTGGAAGCTTTTTTCATTATGTTCCTGATTTTAGCCTTTACTGAAGGCGCTTCATCTTTCATTGCCACTTCGAGAAACTGTTTGGTCTCCTCTTCATATTCAGAGTGCTGCTTTGATAGGGTGCAAAGCCGATTGTATGCCCACGCCTTTATAAACTTGTTTTCAACAGTTAAACACTTCCTCAATAATTGCTCGACTTTTTTCTTTTCGGAATTAGCTATTTTCATATATGGGAGAGATTCAAAAATATGAAGCTTTTTTCACAGCACTTTAGATGCGGCAATAACATAAATATTTTAGCGATTTGGCTTTCTTCAATCTCCCCACCACTTTCGGCATGACGTTTAAGCAGCCAAGTAGTGCCTTTTTGTAGTCCTTGTTGCTGAGTTAATTCAATTGTTTGGGATACAAAAGAACTGTCATTTCTGTGATAACAATAAATTGCGTCAATATCGCCTGATTACTTACCATCCCAATTAATGGGTTTTTTAACTACTTAAACACCACCTTCAAAATCGATCTGCCGCCAAGCTTCATATAACAACACTGCCGCAGAGTTTGATAAATTCAAACTCCTACTCTCAGGCAACATCGGCAGGCGTACACGGCGGTGAGGTGGAAAAGCATTACGGATATCATCTGGTAAGCCTCGCGTTTCTGGCCCAAATACAAAGACATCCTCCGCCTGAAACTTAATGTCACTATGGTGTGTGCTACCCTTAGTGGTAATTGCAAATAAGCGCTTACCATCTAATAAGGTTTTGCAGTCATCCCAGCTCTTATGTACTTGCATGCTTGAGAATTCATGATAATCAAGCCCAGCTCGTCGCATTTTCTTGTCTTCTAGCTTAAAGCCAAGCGGCTCAACTAAATGTAGTTTTGCGCCAGTATTGGCACATAGGCGAATAATGTTGCCTGTATTTGGTGGGATTTCGGGTTCGAATAAGACAATATGGAACATGGTTGATATTTTACCGCAGGCATCGTGTTTGTTATTACTTGGTGATGTATTATTTATTTCTGTAGTGCACGTGCGACTTCCCAGCACTCTACGTGTGCTGGACCTACTTTTTTTTAAGTATTTTTGCTAGCTCATTTAAGCTTGCCCCTGTTGCCATCACATCATCAACAATCGCAATACGTTTCCCTTTGATATTGTTACGCATATTGATTTGGAAAGCACCCCGCATATTTTTTAGTCGTGCCTTCAATGGTAAGCTCGCTTGTGGTGAGGTGTTTTTTTATTCCCATGCAGCTTGGTTTATCTAAAGGAATGCTCAGTTGTTTCTCCATTGTTTTAGCTATTTCTAATGATTGATTAAAGCCACGCTCTTTTATTCTATCTGAATGCAAAGGCATGGCGATGATGAGGTCTAACTTTTATACTGATTGATAGTTGCTGTTGCTCAGAGAATAAGGCACCAAAATTTTGGCTTAAGAATAGCGCGTTGTTGTATTTGTAATGTTGCAAAATGGCGCTGGTTGAAAAAGTGTAAGAAAACAGTGCTTTGTTGTGTCGTAAGCTGGTGTAGATTTTAGACATTGACCGCAATGCTCACCTTGCGTTGTTAATCTACACTGAGGGCAGCTGGGGCTGGGTGCGAGATTGAGGCTGTCAATACAACGCTCACACAAGCTGATTTCGCTAGTTGATGCGGCACACATTAAACAATTTTGTTTAAAAGGAAAGCGCAGAAAGCGACTTAAATTTAACTTTTGATTAATTTTTAACCAGTTGTTTATCATTGTTATTGATTATTCTTTACAACGGTTAATTTATTAATTAGTATCATGAAAATCATCAATAAAGGCACGATATGCTTGAGAAAACTCAAACCAGCACACAAGAAACTATTATAAATGTAGATGAGTTAAAACTGAATACAACAGCAGTTGAAAATAAGGTTGAAAGAAAAACTGTCCAGCGCTGGACTGTAGATGATATTGCTGCTTTATATGAAATGCCTTTAAACGATTTGATGTTTAAAGCTCAAACTGTGCATCGTGAAAACTTCGACCCTAATGCGGTACAAGTAAGCACCTTGCTATCAATTAAAACAGGTGGCTGTAGTGAGGATTGTGGTTATTGCCCCCAGGCTGCGCGTTACAATACCGAAGTGGGTAGTGAACCGTTGATGCCAATTGATGAGGTGCTGAAGGCGGCGCAAGCCGCAAAAGACAGCGGCGCTAGTCGCTTTTGTATGGGTGCAGCATGGCGTAGCCCAAAACAGCGCGATTTAGAGCCGGTTCTGAAAATGGTTGCTGAAGTAAAAGCGATGGGTTTAGAAACCTGCGCCACTTTGGGTATGCTAAAAGAAGGCATGGCAGAACAGCTAAAAGATGCTGGTTTGGATTATTACAACCATAACTTGGATACTGCACCAGAGTTTTACGAAGATGTCATTAGTACGCGCACTTATGAAGACCGCTTGGACACTTTAGACAGTGTCCGTGAGGCTGATATTAATGTGTGTAGTGGAGGTATTATCGGCATGGGTGAAACACGTAAACAGCGTGCTGGTTTATTGGCGCAATTTGCCAATATGGAACGACCACCAGAGAGTGTACCGATTAACTTGTTGACGCAAGTAGAGGGTACGCCAATGCATGGTACAGATGAACTCGATCTATTTGAATTTGTACGTACGATTGCTGCAGCACGTATCACCATGCCAAAGAGTTTTGTGCGCTTATCTGCAGGCCGCCAAAGCATGCATGAAGGCATTCAAGCGATGTGCTTTATGGCAGGTGCCAATAGTATTTTCTATGGTGAAAAGCTACTCACAACAGGTAATCCAGATGCGGAAACAGATAAAGCATTATTTGCAAAACTGGGTCTTCACAGTATTTAAGTGCTAGCCGATTTACAAAAGGCCTTAGATCAACGCCAAGCTGATGGTTTGTTACGTCAACGGCGTCTGTTAGATTCGCCACAAGCTGAGCATATCGAAATGAATAGTCAGCAGTTTTTATCATTTTGTAGTAATGATTATTTAGGCTTGGCTAACCATCCTACGCTGATTGCCACCATGCAAGAAGCCACAGGCAAAGCAGGCGTAGGCAGTGGCGCTTCTAATTTAATTACGGGGCATCACCGCTACCATGATGATTTAGAAAAACAATTGGCGCAGTTCGTCAACATGCCAGCGGCATTGCTTTTTTCAACGGGCTATATGGCTAACATTGGCGCTTTAGGTGCTTTAGCTGGACGTGGTGATGCGATTTTTGCAGATAAGTTAAATCACGCTTGTTTGAATGATGGCAGTTATTATTCCTTAGCTGATTTTCATCGCTTTCCACATAATGATACTGAAGCCTTAGAAAAATTACTTAAAGCCAGCAAAGCAAGGCGTAAGCTCATCGCAGCAGATGCCGTGTTTAGTATGGATGGCGACCTTGCACCACTAAAAGCGTATTTAGCCTTATGTGAACAATATGATGCTTATTTGTATGTTGATGATGCACATGGTTTTGGTGTTTTGGGTGAGCATGGGCAAGGCTCATTGAATCATCTGCAATTAAAATCACCTCGCATCATTATGATGGCAACCTTAAGTAAAGCGGCAGGCATTGCAGGTGCATTTATAGCAGGTGAGCAAGTGGTGGTTGATTACTTAATTCAAGCCGCAAAAAGCTATATTTATAGCACCCCCGCGCCACCTGCATTGTCGGCGACATTATCTGCGTCTGTTACATTAATTGAACAAGGTGATGCGTTACGAAAACGGTTGCAACATTCGATTGCAACATTAAAAAAGCATTTGGATCTAAACACGTGGCAATTAATGCCATCAGAAACATCTGTGCAACCATTGTTAGTTGGTAGTAATCAAGCTGTGCTTCAGTTGAGTGAATACTTGCAGGCAAAAGGTATTCTAGTACCTGCCATCCGCCCACCAACAGTACCAAAAAACACAGCAAGGTTACGTATTTCATTATCAGCTGCGCATTCAGAAGCAGATGTTATAAAATTAGCGCAGGCGATTAATGAAGCAGAAAGAGAATTAGCATGTCGTGTCATGTAGATGTGGTTGGTCAAGGCCATCCGTTGGTCATGATTCATGGTTGGGGTATGCACAGTGGTGTATGGCAACCATTAGTTAAACGATTATCAAAAAAATATATGCTCTACCTCGTCGACTTGCCTGGCATGGGTCAAAGCCGCAGCGTCGAGCCTTACCATTTATATCGCTTAGCGGAAGAAGTCGCAGAAGTGATTCCTGGCGTTTCCGATATTTTAGGCTGGTCACTCGGCGGCCTGGTTGCGCAAAGCCTTGCTACTAATCAACCAGAGCGTGTTAAAAAACTGGTTTTAGTCGGCTCTACACCTTGTTTTGTAAATGAGCCTGCTATTACGAAAATGCCAGGTTGGGATGCGGGTATCCAACGCGATTACTTTACCGATTTTTCTCAAAGTTTAGATGAAGACTATAAGAAAACGATTATCAAATTTCTGACGTTGCAATGCATGAAAGCAAAAGATGCAAGAGATACCATTAAGCAATTACGTAATAGTTTTGATGCAAAGCCTGCGCCAACAGAAAAAACGTTGAAAGATGCCCTACATATTTTATTAGAGGCTGATTTGCGTGCAGAAAGCATCAATATCCGTAAGCCGACACTATTGATTCATGGCGATAGAGATACGCTAGTGCCAGTACAAGCGGCACATTGGATGATGCAGCATATGTCAAAAAGTGTTTTGCGCGTGATCGCTGGTGCAGGACACGCACCATTTTTATCGCATAGTGAACAGTTTGTTGAGGCGCTTGATCAGTTTTTAGAGCCTGATCCAAGCGCGAAATGGCAGACATCATGGATGACGTAATTGATGATGAGTATCATATGGATAAAGCACGCGTGCGTGCTTCTTTCGACCGTGCTGCAAAAACGTATGATGCTGCTGCTATATTGCAAAAACTAGTCCGCGATGAAATGTTTGATCGCTTAGACTTAATCAACGTCTCGCCCAAGAAAATATTAGACGCAGGTTGTGGCACTGGCCATGGCAGCTTTCAACTACAAAAGCGATTTAAAACGGCGCAAGTCTTTTCCTTAGATTTAGCCATGGGCATGTTAGAAAAAACCCATGCTCAACAATCTTTCATTAATAAACTGTTGCGTCAAAAACGTTTAATTTGCGCTGATATTGAAAACCTCCCCATTGCAGATAACAGCATGGATGTAGTGTGGTCGAATTTGGCTATACAGTGGTGCAATGATCTAGATAAAAGTTTCACGGAAATTTCACGATTATTAAAACCCAATAGCTTATTTATCTTCAGTACCTTTGGACCTGATACATTAAAAGAACTACGCGCCGCCAGTAGTAACGGGAAGACGCATGTGAGCCGCTTTATCGATATGCATGACATTGGTGATGCCTTAACTCGTAATGGCTTCAATGCCCCCGTATTGGACGTTGAGCGCTACACTTTGACCTATGATAATGTGCGCGGCGTGATGCAAGATTTAAAGTCCATAGGCGCGAATAATGCTACACAAGGTCGAAGTCGTGGCTTATCAGGTAGAGGCTTTTTAAATAACCTCGCTGAACAATACGAACAGTTCCGACTTGACGGTAAATTGCCTGCCACATTCGAAGTGGTTTACGGCCATGCTTGGACACCAGAAGCCAAACAAGATGAACATGGTTTAGGTGAGGGCGTTTCACCAATTAGTTTTAGGCCAAGAAGCTAGAGCCTCTAAATCTTATTATGCAAAAAGCACTCTTCATTACAGGCACCGATACCGATGTAGGTAAAACCCATGTCGCCTGCCAAATCATTCAGCAATATGTCGCCCAAGGCTTGAAAGTAGTTGGCATGAAACCAGTGGCCGCAGGGTGTGAATTGGTTGATAGTGAATGGTTTAATGAAGATGTACAAAAGCTGACAGCTGCGAGTAATGTTGATGCGCCAGCTGAGTTGGTCAATCCTTATTGCTTTAAAGAATATATCGCACCACATTTGGCAGCCGAAAAAGCAGGGGCTGTGATTGAGCTGGAGACGATATTAGCCGCGTATCAACAACTGACTACCATGGCCGATGTGGTTGTTGTTGAGGGCGCTGGTGGCTTTTTAGTACCGTTGAATAGCAGAGTCGGGCTAGCGGACTTAGCGCAAGCCTTGGCGATTCCTGTGGTATTGGTAGTCGGCATGCGTTTGGGTTGTATTAATCATAGTTTGTTGAGCGTGGAATCGATTAAAGCACGTGGTTTGATATTGCATGGTTGGGTGGCGAATCATGTTGATCCTGAGATGGAATTTAGGGAAGAGAATGTTCGGACGATTACAGAGCAGTTGGATTTGGCACCGTTGTTTGAGTCTGAATGGGTTAATAACGCTTAGGTAAGGGGGTCTTCCCCTGAGGATGAGGGTGGTCTGTAACATTCTCCAATGCATGTAACTTTTACTCACTACTCCTCAAGTCGCTGTCGCTCGAAAGCGACTTGGGGAATGGTTGGTATATGTTGCATACTGCGGATAACGTAGCGTTAACCCGCCATGCGCGGTTTGCGACTTCCGTTCAAATGAGAAAGGTGTGAGACGTTAGAGCGGCTCGGTCGCCGCTGCAAATTTTTTGCCTAATTCCATACTGTAAATGACTCCGCTCCGCACTCCAATTTTTCTATGTTCATCATTTAATTTTTCACAAAGATTCACGTATTCTGGCATTTTCTCTACCCATTAATAATGTTGTTTATCAGCTAAGTACCTTCCATAATCTACTGTAACTAAATCTAACGTAATCCAATTATCCACCATTGCAGGCTGGTTTTAATTCTCAACAAAGGCTGCTGTTTCTATATCTTTTAGGTTAAGTAAGTGTAGGAGTTTAGAGTTTTCATCGTGTTGATATTTTGTTTAATATAAATTTCAACAATAGGCATAGGCACTTGTGATTGAAGAATACCTCTTACTAAGCCTGCTTCTTCTGAGTTAAGTTGTTTAACGATTTCTACAAATGCAGGGTGTGCAACGTTAGCTTTACGATTATCCATCGATGTTGCCAGAAGATTCAGAAACACTTCTTTAAGGTTTATCTCTTTGTGTGTAAATGCAAGCCCTTGTAGAGTTGGCCCAGCAATAGATGCTTTAGGCACAGCAAGATGTTTAGGTGGAGTACTTTCAGCCTTTTTAGAAATTTCTTACTGAAAATCTTTAGAAAAATATACGCGCGCTTTATCAAATGCGAAGTTTACAGCCGCTAGCGGTAAGATTATATTGTTTATTGTTTTTGTAAGGGTGACTGCTTTTTCACCCAGGTTTCCAGCAGCCCCTTTGACTTTCGGGTCATCACCAGCTGCTTTAATTATTTCAGTATCTATAAACAACTCGTCTTTCGTGGTTTTTATTGGGTCATCTTCGTACATATATATTCCCATTTTCTATTATTCTTTATTGACGATATAAATGATGTTGTTGAACATATGAACCCACCTCATCATGAACCAAATACCGCACCGACTCCCCACGCCCAAACATCCCCCGAACCCCAGTAGCACTAATATCCTGCCCCGTAATCGACTGCATGATAATCCCCCCCGAATTCTCATTAGCTAAGTCCGCATGCTGATCCGTATAATGATCCCGTAATAACGCCTTAACCTCAGTAGGAAACGCTTCCTGCGGCTGAGCGCTAGGTCGCTGCACCAACACAATATGCGCATAATCCAGCAACTCCTGCCAACGACACCAAGTGTTCAGATTAACAAACGCATCACTACCCATCATCAAGCAAAGCGAAGTGTCTTGGCCTAATGATTCGCGCAAACTAACCAGCGTATCAATGGTATAAGAAGGTCCTTCTCTATTGAGCTCTAGTTCATCAAGTGAGAATAACGGATTGTCAGCAATGGCTAGTTTCACCATAGCAGAGCGGTGTTCTGCGGAGACCATGACATTATCTTTATGCGGAGGATTAGCCGATAGAATAAACTTCACTTCATCCATCGCTAGTATGCTAGCCAGTTCTTGTGCCATGCGTAGATGACCAAAATGAATGGGGTTAAACGTACCACCAAAAATGCCAACTAGACGCATATTGATGCTGGATTAGGTTCTGATGTGGCCATCGCCGAACACGATGTATTTCAATGAAGTTAAACCGTTTAAACCAACAGGGCCTCGCGCATGTAGCTTATCTGTAGAGATGCCGATTTCAGCACCTAAGCCATATTCAAAACCATCGGCAAAGCGTGTTGAGGCATTGACCATTACACTACTAGAATCAACTTGACGTAAGAACTGACGTGCAATCGTATAGTTCTCGGTGACGATGCTTTCGGTATGTTGTGATGAGTGCTCATTGATGTGGGCAATCGCAGCATCGATGCCATCGACAACTTTACAAGAAATAATGCTGTCTAAATACTCAGTGTAATAATCTTCATCGGTCGCTGGTTTAGCTTCTTTGATGATTTTGCAGGTTTCAGCACAGCCGCGAATCTCGACGCCTTTTCCCAAGAGCCTTGCTGCAATTTGTGGCAAAACATCTTGTGCAATCACACTATCAATGAGTAAAGACTCAGCCGTGTTACACGTGCCTAAACGTTGTGTTTTGCTGTTCTCTACAATGGCTAGTGCTTTATCAAGATCGGCATCTTGATCGACATAGACATGGCAGTTGCCGTCTAAATGTTTAATCACTGGGATGCGCGCATCATTTGAGATGCGTTCGATGAGGCCTTTGCCGCCACGTGGCACAATGACGTCGACATAGTCTTTCATAGTGATTAGTTCGCCTACCGCAGTACGGTCAGTGGTTTCAACCACTTGCACGACTTCTTTTGGTAGGCCTGCTTTTTCTAAACCTTCATGCACCAATTTGGCTAATGCCTGGTTACAGTGAATCGCTTCTGAACCACCACGAAGAATCACAGCATTACCTGATTTAATGCATAAGCCAGCGGCATCTGCCGTCACGTTTGGACGGGCTTCGTAAATAATGCCGATAACGCCTAAAGGTACGCGCATTTGACCGACTTGAATGCCGCTTGGCATATATTTGAAGTCATTCATTTGACCGATAGGGTCAGCCAAGCCGGCAATTTGGATTAAGCCTTGTGCCATGCTGCCGACGGTTTTCTCTGTTAGCGTTAAGCGATCTAATAAGGCGCTTTCTAAGCCGTTTTCTTTTGCTGCTGCTAGGTCTTTACCATTTGCTTCAATTAAGGCCGCTTTCTCACGAAGTATCGCATGAGCAATGAACGTGAGTGCTTGATTCTTGGCATTGGAGTCTGCATTCGCAATGTGGCGTGATGCTTGTCTGGCACTCTTGCCAAGTGCATCCATATAGTCTTTAACGTTTAGGTCTGTCATATCGTTTGTTTTCTTTATCTATTTAACATGCTTGTTTAATAAGGCGAGTTAACGTCTGCTGCGTATTCTAGCGAGTCCAAAACAGAGCCTTGAAAGTTCTAGCCATGCATCACCAACCATAATGCCTTTAGCGATTCTATCAATATCACATAGCTTTTGTAAGGCGGCTTCCAATTGCGGCAAACTTAAACGTGATAATGCGTCTTTGGTTTGCTGTTGCCGGTTACCATAAATACGCGCACTGGTCATCGCGCTATTGATACTTTCCCCATTGGCTTGCGCTCGTTTGACGCGCACCAAAGGGCGTAACACCCAGATTAATGGATTCATCACAGCCACTGGCTGTTCACCTTCATCTTGCAAACCTTGCAGGATGCGAGAAGTGCGTTCTGGGTTGCCCGCTAAGACGGCTTCACCAAGTTTGAACGCATCATAACGTGATACATTCAGCACGCCAGCTTGAATGTCTTCAGCGCTGATTTCACCTTCAGGGTAGAGTAAGCCTAGCTTTTGAATTTCTTGGTGGGCAGCGAGTAAATTGCCCTCGACTTGATGTGCCATGAACTCCAATGAGGCGTTATCTGCACTTTGGTTTTGTTGCGCTAACCGCTTTGCTATCCACTGCGGTAACTGTGTAGGTGCAATATCATTTAGCTCGATGACGGTTGCCGCACTTTGTAGTTTGCTAAACCAAATGCTTTTCTTCACTTCGCGCGCTAAGGTCGGTAGAATAATGATCGTGGTGGTATCAGGTATGATGTTCTCGGCTAGCGCTGCTAGCGCTTTACCACCCTCAACACCGGGTTTACCATTGGGAATTGAAATTTCTAACATGCGTTTGGATGCGAAAAGCGATAAAGCTTGCCCGAACTGTTGAATCGATTGCCAGTTGAAATTACGCTCGATAATAAAGTTAGTGCGCTCTTCTGCACCATCTTTTCTGGCAGCTTGCCTAATGGCATCTAAACATTCACTTTTCCCTAAAGGTTCGTCGCCCATTAATACGTAAATAGGTGATAGAGTTTTGTTTAAGTGTTGCTGTAGTTGCGCTTGAGCTAACTGCATGGGGTTTGTCTGATCACACTCTAATTATTTAAATCGTATTATTGCGTACGGCCTTTTAAAGCAGACAGTCTACGCATCACACCAATAGTGACATCTTTTTCCATGCCTTGATTTAATTTTAACTCTTCTGTATTTTTTGCTAAAAGGTTAGCATTGTCAAAGGTGTAATCTCTTCTTGATTCAATGGTGTTAACTTGGCTCCATGTCGCTTGGCCTAATAGTTTTGTTCGGTAATGTACGCGGTAGAACAGTTCGTATTCGTTAACAGTACCAGTGCCCGCTAACGATAGAATGCGTTTCTCATTTTCTTCTCCGATTAACTCAAGCTGTAGTTCAGCACCTTCAGTAGATGGCAATAATTTAATATCACTGGCTTTTAAATATTTTTTAAGGTCTTTAGAAATGATCAATGTATTGCCGCTAATGAAAATGGATTCGAACGGGATATCACTTGGTCCACGCAAATGAAAGCCGCAAGCGGTTAAACCAACTACGATGAGCGATATGAAGCAGAAATGAGTTATTGACCGCAAGGTTTATCCAATCACGACATTAATGAGTTTTTTGGGTACAACAATGATTTTACGCACACTTTTGCCATCTACCAAGAATTTCGTGACGCATTCTTGTGTCACGACTAATGCTTCGATTTCTGCTTTGCTGGTGTCTGGTGACACAACAAGGTCACCACGTAATTTACCATTCACTTGAATCATGAGTTTGACTTCATCTTGCACCATAGCAGAGGCTAGTGCTGCAGGCCAGCTAGCATTAAGAATGTCATCACCATAGCCAAGTTCATTCCATAATGTTTGTGCAATATGTGGCGCTAATGGCGAGAGTAAACGCAACAGAATAGAGAAGCCTTCGTGGGCAACACTTTGCCAGTTCTCTTCTGCTTCTTTTTGCATTTTTTCTAAAGTGTTTAATAGCTTCATGCCGCCAGAGGCAACGGTATTAAACTGCTGGCGCTCTAAATCGTAGCTGGCTTGTTTCAAGCCTAAGTGAATCTCGCGTCTTGCTTCAGCTAACTTGCTGCTGAGTTTCGTTGACACTCCAGTTTTGGCTTCTGTTGAAAGTGCGTAACCAAAGTTCCATACGCGTTTTAAGTAACGATGAGAGCCTTCAACTGCACTATCAGACCACTCTAAGGTTTGTTCTGGAGGTGCAGCAAACATCATAAAGAAACGGGCGGTATCTGCACCGTATTGCTCAATCAGCGACTGAGGGTCAACACCATTACGTTTTGATTTCGACATGGTACCCATGCCTTGGAAATCAACAGGCTTGCCATCAGCGAATAAAGTTGCACCAGTAGTTTTGCCTTGTTCATCATGGATGAGTTCAACTTCATCAGGTGCGTAGTATTCAATGCCGCCTTTATCCGTGCGACGAGAGAAGATATGGTTTAGCACCATACCTTGCGTTAATAGGTTCGCAAATGGCTCGTCGTAATCGACCAAGCCTAAGTCACGCATCACTTTGCTCCAGAATCGTGAGTAAAGTAAATGCAGAATGGCGTGCTCAATACCGCCGATATATTGATCGACTTGCATCCAGTGATTGGTTTCAGCATTGACCATGGCGTTATCATCATGTCCACTAGCATAACGTGCGTAATACCAGCTAGAGTCCACAAAGGTATCCATGGTATCGGTTTCACGTTTCGCTGGTTTGCCACAGCTAGGGCATGCACAATTGATAAAGCTGTCTAGTGTTTTAAGTGGATTGCCTGAACCGTCTGGCACACAGTCTTCTGGTAACTTAACTGGTAATTGATCATCAGGCACTGGCACATCGCCACAGTCGTCACAATGAATGATAGGAATAGGGCAGCCCCAGAAACGTTGGCGTGAAACACCCCAGTCGCGTAAACGCCAGTTGGTTTGTTTTTCGCCCAAGTCTTTTGCGGTTAAATCAGCAGCAATGGCATCAACAGCCGCTTCGTAAGCTAAGCCATCGTATTTGCCTGAGTGGATACAGGTGGCTTTTGCTTTTTCGCCATACCATGCTTGCCAAGCTGCATCTGAGAATTCAGTATCATCAGCCGCAATCACTTGTTTAATGGCTAAGTCATATTTTTTAGCAAAACCAAAGTCACGTTCATCATGTGCAGGTACGGCCATGACAGCACCATCGCCATACGTCATCAGCACGTAATTACCAACCCATACTGACACTTGTTCACCAGTGAGTGGGTGTGTGACCGTTAGGCCAGTATCCATGCCTTCTTTTTCCATGGTTGCCATATCGGCTTCTGACATAGAGCCTGTTTTACATTTTTCAATAAAAGCAGTGAGTTTGGGTTTGTTTTTTGCAGCGAGTGTGGCCAGTGGGTGCTCTGGCGCGACCGCGCAGAACGTCACCCCCATAATGGTGTCAGCACGGGTGGTAAATACCCACATTTTTCCATTATCAATCAGTGCATCATTCTCGTCTTTAATATCGTGCGTAAAGGCAAAGCGAACACCAATACTTTTACCAATCCAATTGGCTTGCATGGTTTTAACGCGCTCAGGCCAGCCTGTGAGTTGGTCTAAATCACAAAGTAATTGCTCAGCATAGCTGGTGATATTGAGGTAGTAGCCAGGAATTTCACGTTTTTCTACTGGCGCGCCTGTGCGCCAGCCTTTGCCGTCAATGACTTGTTCGTTTGCTAGGACTGTTTGGTCAACAGGATCCCAGTTTACAGTTTGTGTTTTTTTATAAGCGATGCCTTTTTCTAGCATGCGTAAGAACAGCCACTGGTTCCATTTGTAATACTCAGGCTGACAAGTCGCAAACTCACGTGACCAATCAATGCCGAAGCCTAGTGACTTAAGTTGCGTACGCATGTAGTCAATGTTTTCATACGTCCATTTGGCAGGCGGCACGCTGTTTTTAATCGCTGCATTCTCAGCAGGTAAGCCAAACGCATCCCAACCCATCGGTTGCAATACATTAAACCCTTTCATATGGTGATAACGGCTTAGGACATCACCAATCGTGTAGTTACGCACGTGACCCATATGCAGCTTGCCGCTAGGGTAGGGGAACATGGAAAGGCAGTAATACTTTGGCTTGTCGCTATCAGCATTCGCTTTAAACGACTCCTGTTCATTCCAATGTTGTTGGGCGTTTTGTTCGATTTCTTTGAAAGGATATTGCTGTTGCATGGTGATATGAGAGCGTTTTTAGTAAAAGCGATATTATACTTCAAGGCCACCCCTTTAACATTGCTAATAGCAAGCGCTCAAAATCTTAATCGACTTGATTTTAAACCGGTGCGACTAAGTTGCGGTAAGCATGCCAACTGGCGTGCCCAATAATTGGCATGGTGATGATGAGCCCAACAAAGTGTGTGGCAAAGCCAATCGCAACCAATAGTACAATCGTGAAAGCCCATAGCAACATTGGAAAAAAGTTTCTTGTGACAGCGAGTAGACTGGCAATGGCCGCGGTGACCGCATCTGTTTGCCGGTCGGCCATGAGTGGAATAGTAATGACGCTGACGGCATAGACAAAAGCAGCGAAAAAGCCACCGACCGCAAAGTAAACAGCGGCGAAAATAGGTTATTCGAAAGCAATCACTGCTTTAACTATTTCTAAAAAAGTAGGGAGCCCACCTTGGAAAAACAAGGTAAAAATGACCAATGATGCACGTGCCCAAATCAATAAAAGTACAACAAGGATGCCAGCAAAGATGCCCACATTCATGAGGTTAGTACGCCATGCCGTTAAGCTGGGGATAAGCGTTGGGTTTTCTTCCCGCTCCATACGGCGGCTTAAGTCGTAAAGCCCCATGGCTAGGAATGGGCCTAGTAGCAGAAAGCCTGTAGACAGTGATGGTAAAAGCCAGCTGGCTTCAAATAGGGCGGCATTCATCATGATGCCAGCAGAGGCAAAAACCAACCCATAGAATAGACTGGCAAACTTGGCTTGACGTAAGTCCGCTAAGCTATGTTTTAACCAATCGATGATGTCGCGAGGTTTAATGGTGCGAATAATGGGAAAGCCATGCGCTAGGCTCTCACTACCCAGTATTTTATTTTCGCTCATTAGTTAATCCCTGTATCAACAAAGCCTTTTATTTAATAAGGTTTATTTATACAGGGGGATGAATTGCTTATGCAAGCGCAGCAAAAATACTGTCGCAAATGTTATTCATGTCGCCCATGCCATTCACTTTAACATGCTTGGGTGATTTTTCTTCACCGCTGCTTGCCCAGTTCACATAATAGTCAATGAGTGGTTTGGTTTGATCGTGATAGACGTCAAGACGTTTTTTGACCGTTTCTTCTTGGTCGTCAACACGCTGGACTAAGTCTTCACCAGTGACATCATCTTTACCCGCTACTTTTGGTGGGTTAAATGTCACGTGGTAAGTACGTCCACTTGGTGCATGACTACGGCGACCACTCATGCGCTCTACGATGGCGCTATCTGGCACGTCAATTTCGACCACATAATCAATGTCAACACTAGCATTTTTCATGGCATCCGCTTGTGGAATAGTGCGTGGGAAGCCGTCGAACAAGAAGCCATTTTTGCAATCAGCTTCTTTAATGCGCTCAGTCACAAGACCGATAATGACAGCATCTGGTACCAGACCGCCGCTATCCATGAAGCTTTTTGCCTCTAGCCCTAGCGGTGTGGCCGCTTTCACTGCGGCACGCAGCATGTCGCCAGTTGAGATTTGTGGGATATCAAAGTGTTCTTTGATGAAAGTGGCTTGTGTGCCTTTGCCTGCGCCAGGCGCACCTAATAAAATAATTCTCATGCTGTGCTTTCTAAAGAGTATTTAGTCAAGAAGGTTTAATTATTCAACTGAAATTATAGCAGTCTACGTTAGAGATAGTTAGTGATGGCGACAAAGTCAGCAACGCTTAAGTTTTCTGCTCTTTGCTGAGCATCAATGTCTAGTTGGTTAAAATCATCATCATTTAAAAAGGGCTTTAGCGTGTTGCGAATGGTTTTACGGCGCTGTGAAAAAGCGGCTAAAACTACTTTTGACAGTAAGTCGGTATCTTTTGCGACAAAAGGTAGCTTTGCATGCGGAATACAACGTACAAAAGCAGACTCTACTTTTGGTGCTGGATTGAACGCTTCTGGCGGAACGGTGATGAGATATTCCATGTGCAAATAATATTGCAACATCACACTAAGTCGACCATAAGCAGATGTTGAGGGCTCGGCAACCATGCGCTCAACCACTTCTTTTTGCAGCATAAAATGCATGTCTTGTATGCTGGACAAGTTCTTAAGTAAGTGGAAAAGAATTGGCGTTGAAATGTTATAAGGCAAATTGCCTGTAATGCGAAGTTGTTCGCCTAGCTCAGAAAAATCGAATTTCAGCGCATCAACATTGTGGATGATCAGGTTGTTCTTTTCATACGAAGGCATTTTGTATTCAACATTCATCCAACTGACGATATCTCGATCAATTTCTACCACGTGTAGTTCTGTTACGTGACCTAGCAATGGTTTTGTCAGTGCGCCGAGTCCGGGACCAATTTCAATCAGTGTTTGTCCTTCTTGGGGGGCGATGGCATCTACTAGGCTGTTAATAATGCCTTGATCAGTCAGGAAGTTTTGCCCGAATCTTTTTTTTGCTTGGTGTTTCATTTCGTACTTATTTTGTTGTTAGCTAATTTAATCGCCAGGTCGGCGGCGGCTAACATGCTGCCGATGTTGATGTTACCTGTGCCAGCTAAATCTAGCGCAGTGCCATGATCGACCGAAGTGCGAATGATAGGTAAGCCTAATGTGATGTTGATGCCCTTGCCAAAGGTTGCATGCTTGAGCACAGGTAAGCCTTGGTCGTGGTACATCGCTAATACTGCATCTGCATTTTTTAAATGATGCTCAGTGAATAAAGTATCAGCGGGAAGGGCGCCAATGAGCTCCATGCCTTCTTTGCGTAAAGATACCAGTACAGGATTAATGGTTGTGATTTCTTCACCACCTAAGTAACCATCTTCTCCAGCGTGTGGGTTTAGCCCTGCAATCAGAATGCGTGGATTCTTGATGTTGAACTTGCCTATCAAATCGGCATGTAAAATACGAATGGTTTTTTCTAATGATTTTTTAGTAATGGCTTTAGCCACCTTCGATAAAGGCAGGTGTGTGGTGGCAAGTGCTACGCGCAGGCCGCCACCTACTAACATCATGACCACCTGTTGTGTATTGGTTCTATCAGCTAAGTATTCGGTGTGGCCAGTGAAGTCAATATCGGCTTCGTTAATGATACCTTTGTGAACCGGTGCAGTCACAATGGCATCAAAATCGTTGTTCTGACAACCATCGATGGCAGTATTCAGGGTGTTTAATACATATTGGCTATTATTAACATTCAGCTTGCCAGCAATAACTTTTTCTGTGGTTGGTACATGCAAGACCGATATTGATTGGCTGCGTTGTGTATTTTTTGGATCATATGGCAATAAATTGATATCAATATTAAGCTGTTTTGCTCTAGCCGCTAGTGCATCTTTATCGCCGATAATAATAATGTCAGCATTAATATTTTGCTGCGCCAACATTAAGCATAGATCAGGGCCTATGCCCGCAGGCTCGCCGGAAGTAATGGCAATGCGTGGTGTGACTTTTTTCAAAATGTGGGTTTAATTCAAGGTTCAGTTTAACAAATGCTTACTTAAAAATTATCTTCAAGTCGTAGCTCAACAAAAGCACGGTCGCGGATTTCATGTAGCCAATCTTCATAGGCCTCTTCTGTTTTACGCACATGAATGTCTCTACGCGCTTTAATGCGAGCAGCTTGGTCAGTCATGTCTTGTTTACGGCGCTCCATAACTTGAATAATATGCCAGCCAAAAGGAGTGCGGGTAGGCTCGCTGATCTCTTCTGGCGCAAGATTGTTCATGGCTTTCTCAAATTCAGATACTGTATCTCCTGGGTTAACCCAGCCGAGGGTGCCGCCCTCGTTTGCAGAACCATCTTCAGAGTATTGGCGAGCCAGTTCAGCAAAGTCTTCACCATTATCTAGACGCTCTTTAAGCGCATCCATTTTTTGTTTTGCTTCTTGCTCGGAAACGACCTCATTCAGTTTAATTAAAATGTGACGTGTATTCGTTTGTTCTACTATCAATGTTGAGTCAGCACTGCGTTTGTCGATTATTTTAACGATATGAAAGCCGATAGGGCTTCGGATAGGTTTTGAAATCTCACCAACCGTTAAGTCTTTCAATAAATTTAGAAATGCTGGTGGAATTTGGCTGCTATTTCGCCAGCCCATATTGCCACCCTCAAGTGCATTTTGCGCATCTGAAAAGCTGGCAGAAACCTGTTCAAAAGGTTCTTTTTTGTTAAGTAGGTTTAAAACTTCCTCTACTTTAACGCGCGCCTTCTCTAAATCGTCTGGTGTGCTTTCTTCTGGCGTTCGAATAAGAATGTGAGCAAGTTCAAATTCTTCTAGTTGCCCACCGGCGCTGTTTTCTTGCGTGGTTAAGTAATTGTCAACTTCGCCTTCACTCACATTGACGACCCTATTGACTTTGGACTCCTTGAGTCTGGCAATGGTGATTTCATCACGCATGTCTTCACGGAACTGGTGGTAAGCAATGCCATCATTCTCCAGTGCCGCTTTAAACGCTTCTAGGCTAAGCTGATTTTGATCTGCAATACGCACGATTGTTTTATCTAGCTGCGTATCATTGACTTTGATACCATTTTCTTTAGCTAATTGTAGTTGTATGCTATCAACGATAAGCCTTTCTAGAATTTGTTTTTGAAGCACGCGTTCTGGTGGTAGTTGCGCGCCTTTTTTTTGAAGTTGGCTAGAAACGGACAGCACTTTATTGACCAACTCTTGCTCAGTAATAGCATCTTTATCCACGATCGCGACAATGCGGTCTAATTTGACGATGTCATTAAGGGCGTAGGCATTGTATGAAAATAAGCCGCTTGCTATCGACAAGCTAATGGTAATAAGAAGTTTTGCTAATGGGGTTGTTGTGCTGAATAGTTTCATCGTTTGTAGTTTTGTTGCCTATAAATGTCTGGAAGTTCGCTGGAGCTTAAGTATCCAGGAATGTCACGTCTTAGTAAGTTTAATGGGTTGGAGCCAATAGAACTGAGCCCACCTAATTCAAGTTGGAAGAAGAAGCCATAGTTGGCATCTGCTGTTGCTGTTTCTACGCGTTGCATCACTGCCCTAGCCTGCCAACAGCCTGCATCATATTCTAGTCCTGCTAAGCTTTCAATGAGTGTTTTATCACGAATTGAGTAATTGAGTCGACCAACGCCATACCATCCGCGGCCTAATGGCCATTGTCCTGATGCATTTATTTGCTCTAAAAATGCTTCTGTATAGCGATAGCCAGCATTAATCAACTTACCAGGTTCTGAGTTGTAACGGGCCAGTAAATTTGTCCTTACCATGCCGCTTTTATCAGTGTTGTATTGCCAAAAAGCATCTAGGTTCCATTTGTTATTAAGGCGTGCTGTCATCGCTGCAATAATATCTGAAGAGTTATCTTCAGATATAAGGGATCCTGGCAGAGTGACTTCTTGATCGTCAAAGTAGTAACGTTGACCAATGGTTGTAGAAAAACGTTCAACACCTGTATTGCTACCGATTATTCTTGATGTCATGGCTAAAGTGAGCTGATTGGCGTTGTTGACTCTATCGCCACCAGTGAATTGATTCTCGCTGAACAAAGTGGTCATGTTTAACGTAGCAACACCTGTGTCGAAGACGGGTAGCAGGTCTTGATTTTTATTGGGAATGTTGACATAAAACAAACGTGGCTCTATGGTTTGAATATAACTGTTTTCAACAACATTTAAATTGCGTTCAAAATACAAACCGCTATCCAAGCTAAAAATTGGCAAGGTGCGCGTAGTCGAGTTGTTGCTAATACTTTGCCCATTAACGCTAAAGTTATTATCATTTAATCCATAGTAGGTCGAGTGCACGCCAAATTTCGGTGTGATGAAGCCATATGATGTTGTAAACGGGGCGCTAATACTTGGGTAAACGGTTAGGCGGTTACCTGTTGCCGCTGTAGGGGCGTCTTTGTTTCGATCAAAGTAGGTATATTGACTATAAAAATTTGTTTGTACATTATCCCAGTCCTTTTCAGCAGTTAGTGTTAACTGAGGAAGTCGTTCATACGGATAGCTGAGTTTATCCAGTGTTTGGTATTTTTGCACTAAGCCGCTAAATCTCCATACGTCACCAATATAATCCACTCGGCCACCCTGACCTAAATTCACTTGACTGGTGGTAATGATACGGGTGGACATATCCGAGAAGTATTCGTCATCAGATACTTTTTCAATATTATAGCCGCCGTACCAGCCATTGCCGAACGAGTGTGTGTGGCTAAGATTGGCAAAGTAACGTTGTTGGCCAGATAGGCTGTCATTGTTTAGGTATTCAATACTGCTTGTACCCGAGTAGCTCGGATCTAGGTATTGGAAAGTGCCGCGCATTTGCACGCCACGGCGACTCAAATATCGCAAACCTAATGTTGCATCTTTGTTCGGTGCAATATTCCAGTAGTATGGAATTGATGTTTCAAAGCCGCTTCGACTGGTCGAGCCAAATGTTGGCGCAAGAAAACCAGATTTTCGCTCTTTGCTTAAAGAGAAATTCATATAAGGAGCATAAAGCAATGGTACGCCTTTGAACTCAATATAAGCATTTTTTGCAGACCCTGACTCTGCGAAAGTGTCTAGCTCAATTTCATTGGCTTTAATATACCAGTCATCAACACCTGCTTCACATGTGGTGTAGCGTACTTTTTTTAAACGCTTTTTAGATGCGCCTTCAAATAATATAGCTTTAGCATGAGCTCTGGACGAGTTGAATTTAGGGTCAATATGCTGGTCAGCCGCAGTGGGAGGGTTGCGATAGTTGTCTTGATATAGCCTGGGGTCGTCAGTCAATGCGGTTTGTGTATTGAGTAGTTTTGATTGCGCATAAACGTTAGAGTTATATGATTGGCTTTTGCTGCCTCCGTTTCGACGGGCTTGTTTTTTTAACGTAATATCTGCATTGTTTATTCTGCCAATCATCTCTGTTAAATGCATGTTTAATGCAGGGCCTTTGATTTCACTATCGGCTAAGTCGACACGAACATTACCTGTTGCTATTAACTCATCATTAAAGGTATTGAATTCTACTGTATCTCCATATATTGTTTGGTCATCTCTAGTGATGACAGCATGACCGGAAGCAATGATTTTTCTATCCAGATGCAAAGCTAGGTTGATGGCTTCAATTTTAACAGCGCCAGGAAGCGCGGTGGGCTGCACTGTTTCTGGCACTTTAAAAAGCTCGCGCGTCAGGGTTCCAGCCTGTGAAGCAACACAGTAACTCATTAAATAGATGGTGACGGCATTAGCAATCAGTTGCTTAGAACGTTTTTTATGAGAACGCTTTATGTTTGTGTTGTGGGTTGTCAAATGAAATTTAAAGTGATAATTGTTAGTGAAAAAAAGGTTGAATCTAGTATTATCTCCGCGAATGATAAAAGTCTCATGATTGAAATGATGCTTTTACCAAAAAAATGTAGCTTTTTCGTAATACGTTCGCTACATTACAAAATGGTAATATTACATTAAAGAAGGTGTTTTGTGGATAGAAAAAGACAATTAGAACAATGGTTGGGTGTTGTGTTGACTGACAAGGCGTTTACACTCAGTGTTGCATCTGCAGATGCAAGCTTTAGGCGCTACTTCCGTGTGCATTTGCAAGATAAAACGTTAATTGCGATGGATGCGCCACCAGAACAGGAAAGCTGCACATCATTTATTGATATCGCCAAGCTATTTTTGGACTGTGGCTTGCATGTGCCTGAAGTGATTGTACAAGATATGGAGCAAGGCTTTTTGCTGTTAAGTGATTTAGGTAATGACACTTATTTATCCCAGTTGAATAAAGACACTGCACAGCCACTATACGGAGATGCCACGAATGCGCTGATTAATCTGCAATTGGCTAGCAAGCCTAACGTGCTGCCCGCTTACGATGCGGCATTGCTCATGCGAGAGATGCAATTGTTCCCTGAATGGTATCTTGCAAAACATTTGAATGTTAATTTGGATGCTGCGCAGCAGAGTGTGCTGGATAAAACCTTTACGATATTGACGCAAAACATCTTAAGTCAAACGCAAGTCTATGTGCATCGAGATTATCACTCCCGTAATTTGATGGTGTGCGAAAACAATCCAGGGATTTTAGATTTTCAGGATGCGGTTTACGGACCGATTACTTATGACTTGGTTTCGTTGCTTAAGGACGCTTATATTAGTTGGGAAGAGGCGGATATGATGGACTGGGTTGTGCGTTATTGGGATGCTGCGCGTAAAGCTGGCTTGTTAGTGCCAAGTGACTTTAGTGAGTTTTATCGAAACTTTGAATGGATGGGCGCGCAACGTCATATTAAAGTGCTCGGCATTTTTGCAAGATTGTCGCATCGTGATGGCAAGGATGCTTATTTAAAAGATATGCCATTAGTGATGGATTATTTACGTCGTGTTTGCGGCCGTTATCTTGAATTACGCCCAATGTTAAAATTGCT
Organism: Methylophilaceae bacterium; assembly: GCA_028823485.1. Lineage (GTDB taxonomy): Bacteria > Pseudomonadota > Gammaproteobacteria > Burkholderiales > Methylophilaceae. Next base: position 49,385 of record JAPKBG010000015.1, read on the forward strand.
GAATACGTTAGAAGGGCAAGAAGAGAAAGCAGGATATACGTTCTAATGAAAGCGATGATTTTAGCGGCAGGGCGAGGAACGCGCATGGCGACACTCACTGACGATACGCCAAAGCCACTGCTGAAAGTCGGCGGTAAGGCATTAATTGTGTGGCATATTGAGCGGCTTGTTGCTGCAGGCGTTAAAGAGATTGTCATTAACCATGCTTATTTAGGTCAACAAGTGGAAGATACTCTTGGAGATGGTCAGCAGTGGGACGCTCAAATTACTTACAGCCCAGAAAGTACGGCCCTGGAAACGGCCGGCGGTATTGCTAACGCTTTGCCTTTATTAGGAACTGATTCGTTCTTGGTCGTAAACGGTGATGTGTTTTGTGATATTGATTATATGACTTTGGTAACAGCCTTGCCTAAGCCGAATTTAGCGCACCTCGTGATGGTGGATAACCCACCAGAGCATCCCAAAGGCGACTTTGTGCTTCAGGCTGGCAAGCTGAAAGCTACTGGTGAAAATCAACTCACTTTTTCAGGTGTTGGCGTGTATTCGCCAGCGTTGTTTGACACTGTTGTCCAAGGCGAAGCTGCAAGGCTCGCACCGTTGTTAACGGCGGCCATGGCAGATGGGTTGGTGACAGGGGGGCATCACCAAGGCGTTTGGCATGATATTGGAACGCCTGAGCGTTTGCGTGAAATTGATAGGCAATTGAAGTCGGGATAAGTGGATACCTTTAGTCATGCAATATGGGGATATGGTTTATTTGGGTATAAGCGTTATGCTTTATTGGCCATATTTTTTGGCGCGATGCCGGATTTAATCTCATTTGGTGCATTAATGGCGATGAATGTGATTGATGGCACCATGCAATTTGGTAAACCAGCTTTGGAAACATTGCCACTATGGTTATTTACACATTACGCGGTTGGGCATAGTTTTGTGATTGCATTGCCTATTATTGCTTTGGTCGCTCTCTGGCGAAAAGGGATTGCTTTTGCAATGTTGGCTTGGCCTTTTCATATCGTTTTAGACTTTCCATTTCACACCAAAGCCTATTTTTCCACGCCAATTTTTTGGCCACTTTCAGACTTCAGTGTCGATGGTATTGCATGGTCGCACTGGTATATTTGGTGGCCGAATGTGGCTGGTATCGTGATCTTGCTTGTATACCGTCACCGTCAAAAGAAGCGTTACCAATAACGGAAGGCAGCGGTTTTAGACGGTATAGCGTTAATCATGATGATGGTAATCCTATGCTCAAAATGTTATTTTCAGTACGCATCTTGTAATAAACGGTCACTTATTTGCTGTTGGGAGGAATCATTATAGGCTCGACATAGTAAGGAAAGTTGGTTTGCTTTCCTGCATTATCGGTGACCGTTACCAATCCTAGTAAGTCACTTGCAGTGACTGATTCAGCACCCGACAAAGTGCCAGTTACTTTATTTAAGCCATCAACCGTATTGTCGTTTAATAGTGGCTTAGCATTCAATTCAATTTCAATTAAGTTAGGCACTAACTCGCTGGCGTAATTGAATGACATATGCTGACCAACTGCCTTACCTAAGGCGGCTTGATTAATATCGGCAGCTTCTACATTCAGAGAAAACGTTTGCGTCAAGTGTGCTATGGGGGAGTTCTATGGTGACCGAGTGTATAGGATATACGCCACCTTCAACCGCTTTGATTAAGCCAGTTTCGTGTAAAGCCTCATCAGTAATTTGACTGATATTTTCCTCTTGCAACCATAGCCGAACACATTCTTACTTGGTTTCTAACCATTCGTAACCAGCAGAAGGAATGCAATCATGTTCATCTCGATAGGCGCCTGGTAACATTTCGTCATCATCAAGCCCTTCAATTATGTTCTCTATTGAGGGCTCTAAATATGATGGTTCTAAAGGATCCATCTTTGGAATTAAATTTTTACCATTGTCAGGTAAATAAGTTAAATCAACGTCGGGTGAAAATTCCCCGCTATCATGGCAGAATTGAAGTTCAATTTTGTCTTGATCCTTTAGAATCAATAGCCCAGCCGTAATCGGCAGCACCCTTGCCTTCATCGTTGGGTGAAAGTCAGCGATTAAAAATAACATAACTGTTATCGCCTTCATTGAATCTGAGTTGCTTGTCTTCAGCATGCGGCAACATTTCGTGATGGTAAGCAATGTTGCCACGCTTGCGGCTACCAACAATTTTAGTGCTCCCATAAGCAAAACTTATTTCCTCGCCTTCGGCACTTACCTTGATTGTTGATTTGACTAAGTCACAACTAAATACCTGCATGCTTTTGTCTGGGGCAGTTGACTTGAATATGTATAGGCTGGTTAAGCCAACTACTAGCAATGCAATCACTTATAAAATTTTGATGTTTTTAGGCATGTGATTATCCTGTTTATCGATATTAAGTAGGCTAACCGAATAAATTAAGAAGTCACTTAAAAAAACGATTTGAACCTAATGCGCAATCAAGGACCAAATAAGCTAAAATGTCGTTAGCAATTAAGTGCGAAAGTTAAAGGGTTTATTTGAGTTTTTCCATAGAAGAGTTTAGCGCAAGGCGTGATCAATTATTAGCCAGTATGGTTAAGGGTGTTGCCATCGTGCCGACTGCCGCAGAAATGGTGCGCAATCGTGATAGTCATTTCCCTTATCGCTTCGATAGTTATTTTTACTATTTAACGGGTTTTAAAGAGCCTGACGCAGTGCTGATTTTAATCGCTGGCGAGGCACCTAAAAGCATTTTGTTCTGCCGTGAAAAAGACATGGAGCGCGAGATTTGGGATGGCTTTCGTTATGGGCCGGATGCAGCAAAAGAGACGTTCGGGTTTGATGAGGTTTACACGTTTAGTCAGCTAGGTGAGATGATGCCTAAGCTGCTGTCTAATCAAGCACAGTTGTTTTATAGCTTGGGTGCTGATGCCGTGTGGGATGTGAAAGTCACTAAGTGGCTAAACCTAGTCAAAGATTTAGCGCGTACTGGCGTATCAGCACCTGAAGCGGTGCGAGATGTGCGTCAACTAGTTGACCAACAACGCTTGATCAAAACACCATTTGAAATTGATTTGATGCGCCGTTCTGCTGATATTGCGGCTGTTGCACATAACCGTGCGATGCAAAAAACAGCACCCGGCAAAATGGAAAATGAAATTGAAGCGGAATTCTTACATGAGTTCTACCGCAAAGGCGCGCAAGCACCTGCTTATACCAGTATCGTGGCAGGTGGAGCCAATGCTTGTACACTACATTACAATGCGAATAATACTAAGCTGAATGATGGTGATTTGTTATTGATTGATGCTGGATGTGAACTGGATGGCTATGCTTCCGACATCACGCGTACATTCCCTGTGAGTGGGAAATTTAGTGGCCCACAAAAAGACTTATATGAAATCGTGCTGGCGTCACAGTTGGCGGCGATTGAAGTGGCAACCCCCAACCATCATTGGAACAGCCCACATGAAGCGGCATTGGATGTGCTGGTGCAAGGGTTTATTGATATTGGCTTATGTAAAGGGACGAAAGAGCAAGTGCTAGAAAATGGCGACTATCGTCAATTTTATATGCACCGTACCGGACATTGGTTAGGTTTGGATGTGCATGATGTCGGTGATTATAAAAATAAACAAGGCGATTGGGCTGCGCTTGAAGCAGGTCACGTGTTAACCGTAGAGCCAGGTTGCTACGTACGGCCAGCAGACAATGTGCCAGAAGCCTTTTGGAATATCGGTATTCGGATTGAAGATGATGTGTTGATTACAGCGCAAGGCAATGAGGTGTTAAGTAAGGGTGCAATCAAAACGGTTGCAGATATTGAAGCGCAGATGGCAGGAAGTAAGTAGGTGAACAAGCTTCAAGAGAATACGCCATTGGTCATTGTTGGTGGTGGCCCTGTTGGTTTGGTATTGGCATTGTCGATGCAGCAACAAGGCTTACCTGTGAAAGTATTAGAGGCCAGAAAGCAAGGCGCAGCGTACCAAGATAAGCGTGCACTGGCACTTTCATATGGCTCTAAAATTATCTTGGAAAAGTTGGGTGTTTGGTCTGATGTTGCAGTTAATGCAACGGCGATTAACACCATTCATGTTTCTCAACGTGGTAGTGTCGGCCGCTCCAAGTTACAGGCAGAGGAACATGACTTGCCAGCGCTAGGCTATGTTGTTTCTTACGGTGCACTGATGCAAGTCTTAGATGCTGGCCTTGATGCAAAGTATGTGATGTATGAAGCGCCAGCCAATAGCATTAGTCAAAATGAGCAAATGGCAACCGTTGGCTTTACATTCGCTGGCGAAGAAATGACGCTTGCCAGTTCGTTGTTGGTGATTGCTGAAGGCGGGCGTGGTTTAGATAACATTCCAAGCTTGAAGCGGGATGAGAAAGTTTATGGGCATGATGCGCTAGTGAGTAAAGTGAGTAGCGAGTTGCCACATGGCAATATTGCGTATGAGCGTTTTACACCGGCAGGGCCAATGGCTTTATTGCCCAATGGCGACCGTGATTTTTCACTGGTATGGACTGGTGAAAAGGCTGGGATTGATCGCTTGTTAACCTTAGGTGATGCGGAATTTTTAGCAGAACTACATGCCGCATTCGGGGATAGAGTTGGACGATTTTTATCCATACAAAAGCGCCTGAGCTTTCCTCTGGTTAAAGCACAATTAACAAACAATGCAACGCCACATATGGTCGTTATCGGTAATTCTGCGCAAACCATGCACCCAGTCGCAGGCCAAGGGTTTAACGTTGGTTTGCGTGATGCAGCCGCATTGATAAAACAACTGGTAGCAACGCCTCAGGCTGATTGGGGTAACCCAGTCATGCTAGCTGGCTATGCCAAAACACGCACGCGAGATACTAAAGGTGGGCTGCTTTTTACTGACTTTTTAGTCAGCTTATTTAGTAATGATCTGATTGGGCTGTCGGCCATGCGTAGCATGGGGTTAGGTTTATTGGATGTATTTAAACCCATCAAGCGCGTATTGGTGAGCAAGATGAGTTATGGCAAATAAGACGCAGTCTGTTTTTGACGTCGCTGTCGTTGGTGCTGGTTTGGTGGGTTTGGCTGCAGCCATTGCCTTGGCTGAACAGGGTAAGCGCATTGTGCTGGTGGATGCGAAAGAAAGAGCAGGCTATACATCATCAACATGGGATGCGCGTATTTATGCAATCACACCGTCAACTGAAGCCTTTTTAAAGGCCTTGGGTGTGTGGGCGTTCGTTAATGCTGCACGAATCAACCCTGTTAAAGCTATGGACTTGTGGCATGAAGGAGCGAGTGACTCACTGAATTTACTTGCCGATGACGCTAACCTCGATAAGCTGGCCTGTATTGTCGAAAATAATCAATTGATGCACGCGCTATGGGAAAGAGTGGATGCTCTAGATGTGACGATGGTACTGGGTTCCCCATGTACTGATATTGAGTATCAAGATGATACGGTTGTCGTAGATTTAGTGAATGGGCAGCAGATATCAGCTAGCTTATTAGTCGCGGCGGATGGCGTTAATTCTTTTGTAAGGCAGCAGCTTGGCCTTGCGACGAATGATAAGGACTTTGACCAGGTAGCATTGGTCGCGAATTATGTTGTGGAAAAAGCGCATGGTAATATTGCAAGGCAATGGTTTTCACCGCATGAAACCTTGGCTTTATTGCCACTACCACAACAGCAGGTATCAATGGTGTGGGCATTGGAAACGGAACGTGCCAAGCAGCTATTAAGCTTATCCGAGGAAAGTTTAGCGGAGCAGGTTGAGGTGCAAGCAAGGGGGCAGTTAGGGCAGCTGAAAGCGGCTAGCAAAACTTATTCATTTCCACTGCACCAAATCACTGCAAGCAAATTAATTGCTGAGCGAGTCGTTTTAATTGGTGATTCAGCGCATCAAGTGCACCCTATGGCAGGGCAAGGGGCTAACTTAGGGTTTAGAGATGTAATGAGCTTGGCGAAACTAATGACGAGCAGCCATGCCTTACAGGATATTGGTGACGCAACATTTTTGCGGCGGTATGAACGCGACAGAAAAGCGGATGTTGTGAGTATGAATACGCTTACATCAGGACTTGATTATTTTTTTTCTAGCAACAATCAGTTGATGAAAAGGCTAGCAACATCGAGCATGGAACAGTTAGAGAAGCGCCTTAGTATGAAGAATATCTTAATTAAACAAGCGGTTGCATAAAGTGATGCATTAGAAAGAAAATAGATGAAATTTAAACATGTAGTATTAGCCACATTGATTATGCTCAGTCAGGTTGCCTGTGCAGACGAGAACAGTTTGAAGGAAAGGATGGAGGCTGCCTATCCTAAGTTTAAAGTAGAGAGTGTGACTAAAACACCTTATGAAGGCTTGTATGAAGTGTTTATGGGCGGGCAGATTATTTATACAAATGAGAAGCTGACGTTTATCATTGCTGAAGGGCGTTTAGTTGACCCGAAAACAAAAAAAGATATTACTGGTGAGCGCCTAGAAAAGTTGGCTAGAATTGACTTCGATAAGCTGCCTTTAGATAAAGCAATTAAAGTGGTTAAAGGGAATGGCAGCCGAAAAATTGCAGTGTTCTCTGATGTGGACTGTCCATTTTGCAAACGTTTAGAGCAAGATGAATTGAGCCAAATTAGTAATGTGACGATCTATACATTCTTGTATCCGTTGGCACAATTACACCCCAATGCCGCCACAAAATCAAAGTTAATTTGGTGTGCTGACGATCGTGTAGGTGCATGGAATGACTGGGTATTCAATAATCAGTTACCTAAATCTACAGGAGCTTGTAAAGTACCTTTGGAAGAGGTTGGTGCACTAGCGAGAAAAATTGGTGTGGCAAGCACGCCGACACTTTTTTTTGCAGATGGCAAACGGATGATGGGTGCACAACCACATAAGGCGATTGAAGCTGCAATGAAGGCTGCTGCCAGTCAGTAGTAATTAAAAAGGCAGGCCCTTGGTCTTGGGCCAGCCAGCCTTTTTAATTTACCCTCCAACAACTTCACCTAGTTTGAAGATTGGCATATACATCGCAATCACTAAGCC